>JBBAVI010000065.1:0-31475 GCA_040397785.1 Saprospiraceae bacterium
GTGGTGCAGGGTGGGTCGGGAAAGCGTTGGGTTGGGCGGTTTTGGGTGGGGCGGTGAGTATAAAAAAATGAGTCATCCTGAATTTTGGTTATCAACAAAATTCGGGATGACTCATATTATAGGATTTTAAACAAACCCCGAATCTCACTCAACAATGCCACAAACCCCGGTTTTTCCCGGATGTCCTTGTGCCAAGCCAAATCCCGGGCACACAAATCGAACTCATATTTAATACGCGCACCGGGTACAATATTATTTTGTTCATCGCGGTCGCGACCCATTATCCACAGTGTATCGGAAATGGCCGCTGTCGAAACAATATCGTGCGATACAATAATAACGGTGTTGTGCTCATGTTGGGCCGCAATTTCACAAATCATATCGCTTACTTCCTGAACCATGTTGATGTCCAATCCACTAAAAGGCTCGTCGAACAACAAAAACCGGTCAGAACAAAGTAATTGTTGGGCTATGGCTGCGCGCTGTTTTTGTCCACCCGACAATTGGGCCGGATAGGCGTTGCTTTGCGCGGTCAGATTAAAACGCTCCAGAATTTGATTGATTTTGTCGTTGCGTTCGGTCGCATTGGGCGTGATGCGCCGCGCTGCAATATCGAGGTTGCTGCGCACCGAGCGGTGGTTAAACAGCGGATAGTTTTGTTGTACGACACCCACCCTGCCAGCATGTACAGGTGCCAAGGGAAATCCCATTTGCACGGTGCCGGTGGTGGGTTGAATCAGTCCGGACAATACCTCAAAAAATTTGGTTTTGCCAATACCGGAAGGCCCCAGAAAGCCGACCACTTGCCCTTGTACGGGTCCGCCAGGCCGCACTATATCCTTGATTTCAACATTTACATCCCGCAAAATCGTTTTGCCGCCCAGCGCAAGGCTGACGTTTTCAACTTTCAGGATGGTATCGCCTTTGATATATTGCATGATTGCTTGCGTTAAAAAAAGTGGGGGTTTGCTTTATGAACTTGAAACTTCCGTTTGCAGGTCGGCATAAGGACAAAACAGTTGTTTGGCTTTCCCCAACAGCCAGTCTAACAAAATACCGGTGCAAAGAATGACCAATTGAATGGCAAAAACCGCATCTAAATGGAAGTGTTTGTTTTGGTTCAACAGCATGGTACCGATCCCCCCTTCTGTGCGGGAAATACCTTCCACCATGGTCAGCATCATCCAAGCTATCGCAAAGTTTTGGCGCACCACTTCAAATACCTGATCGAATTTGCCCAAAATAATCACCTCCCAAACAACTTGCCACTCGCGCATACCCAGGGTACGCGCATGGTAAAACTCGTATTTCGGGATGGCCCGAATAATGGCCACCATCGACGTGACGAAAAATACCGTGATCCCAAATACCAGCAACGACACCTTTAATTGATGTCCGCCAGAAGTCATTAAGGTAAACACCAGCGACAAGCCCACCAGGGTGAGGAAGCGCATTTTGGATACCAAAAACCCAAGGGGCCGGAAAAATGGCATCACGGTAGCATAAGCAATCAGCAAGGAAATGATGGTTGCAATGAGCATCGACTCCAAGCTCAGCCAGGTGCTCATGATCAATTCCTGCAACAGAATATCCTCCGTGACGAGCCGATTTAGCGCGCCTAAAATTTCAAAGGGTGTTGGAAGGAGTTCTGATTGATTGAAAGACCAGAACAACAGGCCAATCAATACCTGCGCACCGACCATCAGGAGGTAAGGCGACTGGCTGAGCCGTGCATTGGGGTGAAAAACCCGTTTTAGTTGATGGATCATTGCTTGATGGGGTGTTATTTACCTAAAACGATGGCGACGCGGCGGTTTTTAGCGCGACCAGCCGGACTGTCATTGGGTGCAACTGGATTCGTTTGGCCATGTGAAAACACATTGATACGACCATCCGGGAAGTTGCTGGGCGATTTGGTTTCGAGCCATTGTTTGATGGCAAATGCGCGTTTTTCCGATAAGGTCATGTTGGTAGCAGGGTCGCCCACATTGTCGGTATGGCCGTGTACCTCTACTTTCAAACCGCTCGCCACGATCAGGTCGTTAAACAGATTTTGGAGTACCTGTTTGGCTGGTCCGGTCAAGGTGGCGCTGCCGGTTTCGAACTCAATATTCCAGGATTTTTCGGAAACGCGCTGGGTTACGGTTTGATCGGCATTAAAACTTGGTTTTTCTGCTGCTGTAACATCCGATTTATGTCCGCTGGCCACGTTGCGCAGGTAACTTACGTCGATGATCTGATCGGCATCCGGAATGGAAGGCACCAATTTTGGGTACAATTTCACGACGATATCGCCGAACAGTTTGTACACAATTTTTACCACATTGGTACTTCCGGGGGCCAGGCCGAAGATTTCGAGGTTGTCGGCCATGTTGTGTACCGCTGAGCCGCCGAGTTCTACCACCATGTTGCGTTTATCGGCCACGGTTGCACCTTTATAATATTTTACCCAATAGGCTTTATCGGATTCATTGTACACGGCCGCCGAAATTTCACCGGCTTTGTCCAATGCTGCCGGGTAGGCTTTCACCTGGTCGCCGCCCTGCCCGATGGACAGGATCATGTTTTCTACTGTTTTGCGGTTATCTTCCATCCATTTTTTGATACCAATCACCACACAAGGCATTTGGCTGCGGTATTCTTTGGTGGAAACAATACTGACCAAGCCGCCTTTTTTCTCCGCAACGTTTACATCGCCGGGTGTCCAGGTGGCCACACCATTGACCGCCACTTTTTTGGTTTCGCCAGTAGCAGCGCCGTTGCGCACTACATCGCGGGTTTCGGTGTATCCGTTGATGTATTTTTCGGCGGCGTCGAGGTAGTTATCGGCGGCCACAAAGTTCATCGCTTCGGGGTCGTAGGTACGTTCGTCGGGATTTACCTTAATATTGTTGTCGGCGCACCATTTGATCACGATGTTCCAGTCGCCATCGCGCAGTACGGCTGCGCATAGGCCACCGCGAGCCGTTTGCGGATTTTCTTTCCATTCGGGCAGGCCCATAAATTTGTCTTCACCCAGCGATTTACCGCAGGTATAAATGATTTGAGCGCGGTATTCATCGCCCAGGCGTTGCAATTCGGGATTGATACCGGCCAAAAACGCAGCGGCACCATCGCCCATGATGGTCACAAATTGCGCGCCTTCTTTGGTTTTTGGGTTGTCTTTATACGAACTGGCAAATTTGATCAGGGAAGCCTGCATTTGCGGCACATCATCCTGGCGCTGCAGGTTGAGGTTGACGCCATTTTTGGCCATTAAAGAACCTTCGGTGGTTTGTGCGCCGCCATTGGCAAACATCAAACCCATTTGTGCATTCCAGGCCCACAAGAGCCAGCGCACTTCGGGTCCGCTTACTCGGGCGGGGCTATTGCCTGGCATGGGGGCTGCTGCTACAGAAACGCCACTGGTTTTGGCGGCATCAGGCAGCGAAAGGCTGGTGATTTCAGTGGATGCGGTGATTTGTTTTTTGAGCATGTAGCCGCTGTCCATGACCAGCCATTTAAGGCCCCATAAAGCGAAAACAAATAAAATTGCGATGACCAAGCGGCCAACGGGAGTTAGGCGATTGAAAAAACCAGACTGTGCCATTTGTTTATTAGAGTGTTGTGAAAGGATTTGGGTATTGGAGTACCGTGCAAATGTAAAAATTTTTTGACACGGATTGAATGCCGCAAATAACGGTTGGTTACAACAATCCAGTTCGGTGTCAAGTACCAAGTCGGATGGAGCAGCGACTAAAACACTAAAAAAAGCGACGAATAAATATTAGTAGTAAATGTTCGTGCTAAAAAGTTACAAAAAAAGCGGTTCCACTGAGTTAAACAGTGAAACCGCTTTAAAATAGCCCGTACGTGGGTGGCTATTTTTTATCTTGTTTTGCAAATACCCTGCGCAATAAATCGGTATTGCGCAAACTGACATTGGAGCGGATGTCTTTTTCCTTTTTTTCGACCAAGCCAAACATACCAACCAGGGCCATTTTGGTTACATGATCGTCGAGTTCGGGGTTGGTTTTGGCGACCAATGGCAATTTGTTGTAAGCGGTTACGGCGCTTTTCCAGTATTCGCGTGCATTCACTTTGTCAAGTGCAGTTTGAATAATTGGTTTGAACGATGCATACAGGTTGGTGTATGTGCTGCTTTGTAGATAGCGGGTAGCAGCATCGGGGTTGCCGGAAAGGATATTCATGGCATCCTGGAACGTCATTTTTTTGATAGCGTCAATAAAAATAGGCTTTGCTTTTACGGCGGCATCTTCGGCGGCGCGGTTCATGCGTTCGGTGAGGTCGGCTTCTACATTGCTAAAGCCGGGTACTACTTTCAGTTTGGTGACTACTTTTTGTGCTTCTTCTGGCAATAAAATTTTGTAAGCAGATTTGTAGTAGCCATCTTTGGCAGACAGAAAATCGGCGGCTTCACCGACACCTTGGTTGAGGGCTTCCTTGAGGCCACTGCCAATTTCGTCGGAACTTAATCCGCCGTCTTTGGCCGATTCGACTGTTTTTTTAGCTTTATCCAATACTTTTCCGAATTGCGCTTGCGCAAGCTGCATGGTAGCCAATAGTACTACGAGTAGCAGGAGTGTTTTTTTGATCATGTGTTGATTTGTTATGAATAACCGCCAATATAAACGCATCAAAGTCAAATAGGCAAGGAGGAGACGGCATGTTTAGGGATTCTTTAACAGGGAAATGGCATTTCGCTGCCCAGACAGGCCTGATTTCTTTTCAAAAAAAGTTGGGAGCGAATTGTATAACTGCTGTATCTCTCCGTTAAGACCATCTTTCGCCTAATCTTAAATTGCAGTGTATGATTAAGCATCTACTCCTTTTTAACCTATGTTTCAGCCTTTTTGCTTTTACAGCCCATGCTGAAAATCCTGTTGATAGTACCTTTAATAAACAGTCGGATGCGTGGGCCATCACGGTTAATTTGACGACGACTACGGCCAATTGTACTGTTTGGGGTACCGCTACGGCCACGGTGACTGGCGGGGCGCCGGCTTATACCTATAGTTGGAGTGGTCCTGGAAATTTTACCAGTTCAGAGGCCCCAACGGTTTATGATCTCCCTCCTGGGCCTTATACTTTAATTGTGACGGATGCAACAGGTGCTACGGCTACCAAATCCTTTACAATATCCGGAAATATCTTTAATTTGAGTGTAACCGCTACGGGGTATCCACCAAGTTGTTACAATACGCCCGATGGGTCTATTGTGGTAAATGCCTACAATGGAAGCGGTGATTACACTTATCAATGGTCAAATGGGGTAACTACAAGCAATACGGAGGTTAACAATGTGACTCCCGGCACTTACACCGTAACTGTTACGGATGAGCAAAATAGCTGCGTTGGATTTGCCCAGGCTTCAGTAGTAGCTCCGCCCATTCTTTACGCCTTGAGTAGTACAACCCAGGTTTCATCCTATGGCGGAAATGATGGCGCGATCAATGTCACCATTTGTGGGGGCGTACCGCCATATAGCACGCTTTGGTCGAACGGCTCAACAACCCAAGATATTAGTAACCTGACGGCAGGAACCTATAGCATGACCTTGACCGATGCTGCGGGTTGTGTTTATGAGTACAACAACAATAATTTTGTCGTAAACCAGCCGCCGGCCAACAGTAATATTTTTATTAATGCCTATGTAAATGCCGCAAGTTGCGGGTCTGCCTGCAATGGCACGATAAACATTGAGACACAGGGAAATTATACTTTTTTGTGGACGGGCCCAAATGGTTACACCGCTAATCAGCAAAACTTGAACAATTTATGTCCGGGTTACTTTAATTTAAAGATTATAGATAGTAATGGCTACGAGGCAAATTATTTCTATCTGGTAAATGGCGGTTCGGCGTCGATTCCATTAAACCTGCAAAGTTCCAATCCCGGATTTTGTAACAGCGACAACGGTGGACAAAGCGCTAATTGTGAAAAAGTGTGTCCGAATACGGCTGTTACGTATTCGATCAATCCGGCAGCAGCCAGTTGCGGAGGTCCCCCTCAATTTACCTGGACGGTTGTTGGGGCGCAATCTTTTTCGATCAGTCCGGATAAAAAAGAATGCACCGTTGTTTGGGGCGGCCCGGGGGCGGGTTCGGTATCCGTTTCGGGCTCCAACAACGTATATTGTTATGCCCTGGTGAGCAGGTGTATCAGTATTATTGAAACGCCGGAAGCAAAATTCAGCACCGATCCGCCGGTTACAGCCAATGGTACTTTAAGTGTGTGCAAAGGACAAACCGTTTGGTTTCAGAATCAAAGTTTGTTTGCCGATATTTATGAATGGAAGTTTGCCGATGATTTGTCGGACTCAAACGAAAAGGATCCTTCCCACACGTTTAATGCCGCGGGCACCTTCAAAGTATTGTTGATTGCCAGAAGCTTGTGCCTTTGTTCGGATACCACGGAGCTGTTGGTGGAAGTAATAGACAGTGGTACTCCGTTGCTGGATTGTGTAAGCACCATTTGCCCTGGCACAGAAGTAACCTACACCACGGATGCAAATTGTGGCATTTTCGACTGGACGGTTTCGGCCAACGGCAGTATCCAGGAAGGCGGCACAACCGCCGATGATCATGTAACCGTATTGTGGAACGGCGGGGCTTACGGACAAATTGGCTTGACGGTACAAGCTTGTGCGGGTGCAAGTTGCCCTCAACCAGCCTTTATTCGCATTCCAATTATATCCGATGTGGCTGAAATAGAAGGCGATACACGGGTTTGTCCGGGCAGTGACGGGGTGTACGAAATAGAGGCTTATGGCGCGGGTACGTATTTTACCTGGACGGCCTCGGCCAATGGTGCGTTGCTGGAAGGGCAGGGAACAGGTAAGGTAAAAATAAACTGGAGTGCCGATGCAAATCCTGCCAGTTGGGTAGCGGTGCAGTACGAAAACTGTTATTTGGGATGTTCGGGCAGCGATACCATTTGGGTAAATGTGTTGCCGCCGTTTGGGATCAATGGTCCGTTGGAGGTATGCGATGGTTTGGCGGGTACTTTTAAGGCCAATCAGGTGATTTCGGGTGGTTTGCCCGTTATTTGCAATTGGGTTTTGTTTCAACCGGATGGCAGCAAATTCGATATTCCAAGTGCCAGTATCAATGCTACGATGTTGTTTGCGGCCGGACCAGGTGCTTATCGCCTGATTGCAGTGCCGGTAGGTGCCGGGCTTTTCAACACCTGCGCCGACAGTGCCGAATGGAAGATCCAGGTAGCCCCCAAACCGCCCAAACCGACGGGTATTTCTGGTCCGGCAGAATTTTGTCCGGGTACGCCCCTGACGTACAAAGCCCTGGGGTATTCGCCACTCAATAATATTCGGTGGACCATTAAAAACAGCAACGCCGCTCCGGTTACCGACCAAGGAGGTTCGGTGAATGTAAGTTTTGCGACTGGAACGCCGCGGTGGGTTGCCGCTGCACAAATTACTGCCGATGCCTTAGGTTGTATTTCGGATACCGCGCGGTTTGAGGTAAAAGAAATTCCTGCGTTCAATTTTAATGGCCCGACGGATTTGTGTGAAGGCAGTGAAGGGGTGTATCAAGCGCCGTTGTTCTCTGGCGTCGATTATGTTTGGGAAATTTTACCTTCCGACGCAGGTGTCATTAAAGCAGGCAAAGGAACATCTAAGGCAGAAGTATTTTGGGTAAAACCCGGCAATCATACCCTGCGCTTGACCATTTGCGGCAAAGTGCACAATAAAACCGTGACTATTTTAGCCAATCCGAACCCGGTTCCTACTGCACCGGCGGGTTTATGCCCTGGCGTGGCTGGGCAGGTAAGTATTGCCGGGACGTATATTGCTTATAATTGGTTAAATGAATCGGGCGACATCCTGTTTTCGGGTAGTTCTACCGTGACGTTATTGCCGGGTACCTATGGCTTGTCGGTTACGGATCAATATGGTTGTTCGGCAACCACGAAATTCAGTATTGAAGCATACCCCAAGCCCAATATTACCATTACCACCGCCGACCCAACCGGTTTTTGCAACAATGAACGAACCGTAACCATGTTTGCACTCACTAACAAGGATGCAGCATATGATTATGAATGGTTTCGGGATGGTTTGCCCTTAGGTGAAAATGACTCCATTTATAGTACAAATCAATATGGTCTGTATTCGGCTACGGCTACCAACCAATTTGGGTGTAAGGCCAGCGATGGGCCCATTCTTGTATTTGAATATTGCGGCGGCGTGTGTCATAATCCGAACCATCCCGTTACTTGTCCGCCAGGAACCATTGGGTTGGCCATTGATGCTACGCCGCGTTGCGATTCGTTTCAGTTTCACTTGTTGCCTAGTCCGAATTATCAGGCAGGATCGGCGTATTGGAATTTTGGGGAGTCTGGTAGTAATTTGTTGGGTACCGCAGCGAGCGACGATCCGAGTTTTCAATTTCCTAATGCAGGAAAATACATTGTGGTGTTATATGCCCGGTTGACCAATGGTGCTTTGTGTAAAGTATTGGATTCGGTCAGGGTAGAGGCCGTGGCTCAATTTGATGAAATACCGGGTTGCCCGGGTGATTCTACTGCTTTTAATGATTTGAGTACCTTTTTGGCCGATGGGGCGATTAGCAATTGGCAATGGAACTTGGGGGCAGGCAATGCTTCCAGTTTGCGCGAACCCAAATTTGCTTTTTCGAATCCAGGCAGTTATACGGTGGGGCTGACGGTTACCGCCAATAGCGGTTGTACGGCGTCCGTTACCAGAAAAATTACGATTCCGGAGAAACCGGCGGTTATTTTTAACCCGATTGTGCCGGTATGTGCCGGGAATGCTACGCCCTTGAGTATCGTTCCAAAAACAGATTTGACAAAAATTACCTGGAATTTTGGCGATCCGGGCAGTGGTACCTTAAATGCAGTGGAGGGGGCCCAAGTGTACCATAGCTACAATGCCGCCGATACCTATACGGCCACAGCTACTTTGGAAAATGTTGCGGGGTGTATCAACACGGGTACACAATCAGTCATTATTACTGCAAATAACCTTTCGGGCGTTATTCTTCCGGGGGGATTATCCCAAATATGTGAGGGGCAGAGTATTGTGCTTACTGCTCCGGGAACGGGTGTGCAGTATTTGTGGTCGAACGGCACCACCGGCGCTACCCTCAACATTACCGATGAAGGCGTTTATAAAGTGACCCTTACCGACGCCAATGGTTGTGTGTATGTAACACCCAACAAAGAAATACAGGTAAATCCGGTGCCCGATGGCGCAATTAATGCCTATTTGTACAATAATGTAGGTCAAATTTCGGGTATCGTAAAATCAGGGCTGGAGTTGTGTGAAGGCGAAAATGTGCACATGATTGTATCCGATAATGGCAGTTTCAATTACCAATGGAGTGGCACGACGAATACCGACGATGAACTCTTGTTTACGGATATCCGCAACAACTTGTTGTCTCCGGGTAGTTATACCTATTCCGTAACGATTACCAATCCGGGTACGGGGTGTAAGTCGATAACCCCGCCGTTTTTTGTAACGATCCACGATAAACCGGGCAATTTAAGTGTTGCGAGCGACCAAACCTGCGCACGCACCCCCACAACCATTTCCTATACGGGCCCCTTGGATCCGCAATGGCAATATTTGTGGAACAATGGTGCGGTGGGTACTTCTTTTATCACGGAAGATGCCGGACTTTATTTTGTACGGGTTGTGAATGAATATGGTTGCATCGGGCAAAGCCCAACCGTAACCATTTTCCCAGGCCCCAATGTAGGCGCAATTCCGGGCGGTTGTCATGTGCGTTGCGACCCGGATACCTTGTGTGTTCCCCCTTTGCCAGAAATTGTAAGTTGGCAGTGGTTTTTGGAGGGAACAGCCCTTAGCGGTGCAGTTACGCCCAATTTAGTCGCCACCCAAAGCGGTAGTTACCATGTAGCAATGGTGGATATAAATGGTTGTACGGCGGAAAGTGAGCCCCTCAACCTGACCCTTTATACCGGTAAAGGCAATATATATGGTAAAGTTTGGTCGGACGTAAATACCAATGGCCTCATAGATGCAGGCGATACCCTGGTTCAAAATATTCCGATCGATTTACTTGATCCTACCGCGGTGCTGGTTGGGACCACAAGTTCGGCGGCCAGTGGTAATTTTGCTTTCCAGGATGTTTTGTCTATCGATTATACGGTTGCTTTACAACAGGCCAATTTGCCTGCAGGCTGGAAAATCATTATAGGTCAGGATGCGGCAAACTTATATGGCTGCGACGATGTGGAACAGGTCGGACTGTTGATTCAGCCGGTAAACTGTGCGCCCACTGCTTCCGGTTTTAGTGTGCAAGTTTGTGCCAACGAAACCTATCCCTACCAAGGCAACAACCTTGCGCCGGGCAATAGCCAAACCTTTAATTTGAAAACCCAATTTGGTTGCGATTCGCTGGTGACGGTTTCGGTTGCAGCGTTGCCCTTGTTGAGCAATGCGTTGGAGGTGTTTGTTTGTGCAAATGAGGTTTATACTTATCAGGGCACCAATTTACAGGCAGACCAAACGCAAGATTTTACCCTAAAAGCAGCAAATGGTTGCGATTCAATTGTCACCCTGGCGGTAAAAGCCTACCCGAATGCCGGCAGTAGCGTTGCGGCGCAAGTGTGTGCGGGTGGTTTTTACAATTATCAAGGCGTCGATATTGCGGCGGGTAATACCCAGGATTTTGTGTTGCAAACGATCCATGGCTGCGATTCGCTGGTGACGGTTTCGGTGGCTGCGTTGCCCGTGTTGAGCAATGCGTTGGGGGTGTTTGTTTGTCCGAATGAAGTTTATACCTATCAAGGCGCCAATTTGCAGGCTGGCCAAATGCAGGATTTTACCTTAAAAGCAGCAAACGGTTGTGATTCGATTGTCACCCTGGCGGTAAAAGCCTACCCGAATGCCAGCAGTATCCTTTCGTTACAATTATGTGCGGGCAGTTTTTACAGTTACCAGGGCGTAAGTGTTCCGGCGGGCAGTACCGAGGATTTTGTATTGCAAACGGTCCACGGCTGCGATTCGCTGGTGACGGTTTCGGTTGCTGCATTGCCTGTATTGAGCAAATCGTTGGAGGTATTTGTTTGTCCAAATGAAGTTTATACGTATCAAGGCGCCAATTTGCAGGCTGGCCAAACACAGGATTTTACCCTAAAAACCGCAAACGGTTGCGATTCGATTGTCACCCTGGCGGTAAAAGCCTACCCCAATGCCAGCAGCACCCTTTCGTTACAAGTATGTACGGGCAGTTTTTACAGTTATCAGGGGGTAAATGTTCCGGCGGGCAGTGCACAGGATTTTATGTTGCAAACGATCAATGGCTGCGATTCTGTGGTGACGGTTTCGGTTGCTGCGTTACCCGTGTTAAGCAAATCGTTGGAGGTGTTTGTTTGTCCAAATGAAGTTTATACGTACCAAGGCGCCAATTTGCAGGCTGGCCAAACACAAGATTTTACCCTAAAAACCGCAAACGGTTGTGATTCGATTGTCACCTTGGCGGTAAAAGCCTACCCGAATGCTAGCAGTACCCTTTCGTTACAAGTATGTACGGGCAGTTTTTACAGTTATCAAGGCGTCGATATTGCGGCGGGCAGTACCCAGGATTTTGTGTTGCAAACGATCCACGGCTGTGATTCGCTGGTGACGGTTTCGGTGGAAGCGTTGCCGGTGTTGACCAAATCGTTGGAGGTGTTTGTTTGTCCGAATGAAGTTTATACGTATCAGGGCGCTAATTTGCAGGCAGGCCAGACGCAAGATTTTACCCTAAAAGCAGCAAATGGTTGTGATTCAATAGTCACCCTGGTTGTAAAAGCCTATTCCAACGCCAGCAGCGCCCTTGGGGTAAAAGTTTGTTCCGGCAGTTTTTACAGTTATCAGGGGGTAAATATTCCGGCGGGCAGCACCCAGGATTTTGTGTTGCAAACGATCCATGGTTGTGATTCGCTGGTGACGGTTTCGGTGCAAGCCATCCCAACAACCATTGAAACGGTAACCGTACAACTCTGTCCGGGCGAAACCTACGATTACCAGGGCAATGCGCTTTCGCCCGGCAATTACACCTATCAATTCAAGGGGTATGAAGGTTGTGATTCTACGGTTTACTTAAATATTACCGCTAGTCCGGCGTTAAGTTTCTCCTTATCGGCCGAGGCCTCTTGTCCAAACAAGGCCAGTGGTAGTATTGCGGTGCAGCAATTGAATGGCAACAGTGCGCCTTATGCTTTTTCGCTGGATGGAATTCAGTTTCAGGATGTACCTGCGTTTACGGCGCAGTATGCTGGATGGTTTACGGTGCTGGTGCGCGACAGTTACAATTGTATTTTCAAAGATTCTATTCAAGTGGATGCTTTGCCGCCGCTGGTTGCAAGTTTGCCGAATGGTATACTTGCGTGTGATAGCAGCAGCATTGCGCTCACGCCCATCGTGCAAGGCAACTTGAATCAGGTACAATACAAGTGGTGGAATGGCGCAACAGAGGCAAGTACCCGTGCCACCGAGGCCGGAATCGTTTGGGTGGATGTACGCAACGTTTGCGAAACCAAACTTGTGGAAGCGCAAGTACAATGGGCCGATGTGGCCGACGATTTTTCTTATGCGTACCTGCCCAATATCTTTATGCCGGATGCGCAGGATGTACGCAATGCCAGTTTCCGACCCATTTTTGTAGAAGGCATTCAGGTACAACAGTATCGTTTAGAAATATATGACCGCTGGGGGAGTCTGATTTTTCAAACCAAACAAGCCGATTTGGGCTGGGAAGGCACCCTGAAGTCGAAAATAATTGATCCAGGTGTATTTGTTTGGATCTTAAAGGCCGACATTTGGTATTGTGGCCGGTTGATTCATTTGAATCGAAGTGGTGATGTAACGATTATGCGCTAGTAGGGTTTTGGCGTCTGGTTCATTTTTAGATCAGACGCCGTTTTTTTATATCCCATAAATGCCTTCTGCTGCAAAACCAGCGGGAGGCATTTGTTTTTTTATAACTCCTTTTACCGTCGGGTAAGCGCATATCGAATAGAAGGCAAAAAAGGCAACAAGGTGAGTTGGCTAGCATTACCTGATTTTAAATAGGGGTCAAAACTTATAAAAAAGGGATTTTGGCGGTTGTACACATTGAAAATGCCGAATTGCAAGCTGTGTTTAAGGCGTTTGCGCTCAAAATTGGCGGTTACTGCCAGGTCTAAGCGATGATAAGCGGGCAGCCTATAATTATTTATTTTTTCGAAAGCGATGATGTTTGGCCCTGCAGGTTGTCCAGGTACCGTGTAGTTGAATTTAAAGCTTCCTAACGTGATGGGGTTACCGCTACCGAAAACCCATAAGACGGAAGCATTCCAATGTCGATTGAAACGGTGGATGATGGATAATTTTAGGTCATGCGGCCGGTCATAACGGGCGGGAAAAGGATTGCCCAGATTGGCATCTTCAAATTGGCGAAAAGTACGCGAAAGGGTATAGGCTATGTCAAAACTGGTGTTTTCGACGGTTTTGGACAAGGCAATTTCGAGACCACGACTACGGCCTTTGCCCAAAATAAGGCGTTGTTGCCAATTGTCATTTTCCAAAAACAAGGTAGTCGAAATGCCTTGTTCGGTAGAGCGAAAAGCCCTCAAGCGCCGCAGCACCTTATCATAGGCCTCAACCCGCAAAACCCAACCCCCTTGCCGCAGTTCCATCCCAATGCTACTTTGCCATACGCGCTCGGGTGCGCTGTTGGCTGTTGTTGGCGCCCATAATTCAAAAGGTAAGCTTCCGCTGAAACTACCTACTTGATGTAGGTTTTGGGTAAGTCCCGAAAAACTGAAAAATATTTGTAAGGGGGGCGTTGGTTTCCACAGCAGGCGTAACCGAGGGTCGGGGCGCAAGTAGTTTTTTCCAGAAACAATAAATAAAGAACTATTTAGCCCCGTTTCCAGGGCAATTTGGTCGTTTATCTGCCAGTCGGACTGCACATAGGCATTACCCTCAAACGCGTTGATTGCGGAGGTTTTGGGTCGACGTAAAAGGATGGTATCGGCATTTAAGCCTGCCTGGGCCTGAAAAATGCCAGGTTGGAAAAAATGTTGGGTTGCCGAAATTCCCATGCGCACGTTGAACGTACGGTTGACAAAAAAAGTAAAATCGGTTTTTAAGCCAATGTCTTCTATGCGGCTTTGCGATCCTTCTGCATACTGAATCAGGCTGGATGTATCCGTTTGTACTCCATCTGCGTAATTAAACAAACTATACGTTGCCGTGGTATTAGAAAACAGCCGATCGCCCCAAAGGTGGTTCCAGCGCAAGGCCGCCACCTGATTACCGTACACTGCCTTGATTAAAAAGGTACTGCGTTCGATGACCGTATCAAATTGGTTGTAAATTGGGCGGGTACTGCCAAACGTATCCAACCCGGCGTAATAACTTAGGTAAAAACGGTCGTTCGGCGAAAGCACATAATTAACTTTAGCATTAAAATCAGTAAATTGATAATACGCCGAACCCTCTTTTCCGCCAGTGGCAAGGTTTTCGCGTTGGGATAAAATACGCACAATGGGTAACAGGCTCGAAAATCGCGCACCAACGATATAGGAACATTTTCCTTTTTTAATGGGCCCTTCTGCCAAAAGACCCAATGCATAAAGACTAAAATTGGCCTGTTGGTGGTGTTGGTACAAGTCGCCATCGCGGGTACGTATCTCCAACACTGCCGAACTGCGCGCACCAAAACGAGCGGGCTGATCGCCTTTCCAAAGTTTGGCTGTGCTGATTATATCTGCATTGAAAACAGATACGAGTCCAAGTGCATGGCTTGCATTATACACGGGTACATCATCGAGCAGAATCAAATTTTGATCCGCATTGCCTCCCCGTACGTTTAGGCCACCTAGTCCATCCGCTCCAGTAAGCACACCGGTACCCAGCGAAACCTGACGAATCACATCGGGAATACCGCCAGGCATGGGCAAGGATTTGAGGTCTTGTAATGGAACAGGCGCGGGCATTACTTGCAGGCGTAAGCTGTCAGAGGCCTTTGATGCCGCTATAATGGTAACTTCACTTAATACATTGTGGGTTTTTAAATCAAAATTGCGCATTTGGTTGGACCAAATTTGTATTTTTTGCTCCGAAACATCATATCCAATATAGGAAATACGCAATAAATGTTCGCCAGATTCCAGGGGCATACTATAAAACCCAAATTCGTTGCTCACAACGCCTTGGCGCCGGGCATCCATAATGGTTGCGCCGATGAGCCGCTCGCCTGTTTCGGCATCGCGCAAGTAACCGCTTAGGGTAAAACGTTTGACGGGTTCTTTTTTGCTACGAAGCAGCACTTGCCCATCTGATACCACGATTTCGTGTGGTACATTGGCCGCAATTTGATCTAAAAGTTGTCCAAGGCGATATTTTTGGGCTGAAATGCGCAAACGCGTAGTGCCATCAAATAAAGTGCCCGGAAATAAAATGGCGATATTTTCTTGTTGACTCAGTTTGGCCAGTGCTTCGGTAGCAGAACAGTCCGTGCACGCAAACTGAACGGTACGGCGCAGCAAGTTTTGGGCTTGCAGTGCAGATACCCCAAACAATAACAGTCCAAGAAATAATATGCGTATTTTCAGCACCGAAAAACAGATAGGGCAAAGGTGAAACTACTTTATTCTGTACAGATGCCGCCTTCCAACTGATAGGCATTGTCGCCGATTTCAGCGAGTTTCATCTGATAAAGTTGGGCAATGCTCCGCAACAAAGCAGCCGCATCGGGCTGTGGAAAGGTAGCAGAAAGCAAACAATCGCCTATTTCCTGGTTTTTTACATTGATTTTTACGTGGTACAACTGTTCAATTTGTGCAAAGACCTTCTTTAAGGGGGTTCGATCAAACACCAGCATTCCATTTTGCCAAAACAAGGCATTGGCATCGGCTTGTACAGCCCGCATTTGGGCGCTTTGACGGTTGAATACCGCTTTTTGTCCGGCGGTGAGCAGCATATTTTTTTCCGAAGTTCCTTCAAAACGCACCTTGCCTTGTTGCACCTGTACGCTGTATTCTGGCTGATTTTCATTAAATTGTACCTCAAAGGCAGTACCCAGCACCGTAACCCTTTCCGCGCTATTGCTATTTACTTCAAATACCTGGGCGGGGTTGTGGGTAACGGAGAAAAAAGCGGTGCCACGCAAATAAACAGCGCGTTTTCCAGCCGCAAATGTTACTGGATAACGCAACTGCGCCCCTTTTTTGAGCCACACCTGCGAGCCATCTGGCAGGGTAATTTCCTGTTTTTCGGTGCTGTTGTTTTCGGCAACTTGCCAATTGGTATCTTTGAAAAACAGCCCTTTTTGAAACCAAAGTGCGCCCGCAAGGATCAGCACGGCCGCTACGGCTGCTGCGTAACGCACCCACCGGAAGCCAGGTGTACGCATATAAGGTGTTTCGTTCGGCATTTCAATAATTGCCGCTAGCTGTTTGGGGGCCTGATTACGTGCAGGTAAACCCGCTTTTATGCGCACCGCTGCCAAGTCGGCCGCCGCATCGGCAACAAAGGGTTTTTCGAAAGCAGCTTTATCCCAGGCATCGCGCAGTTGTTGCGCAATGTGCACGTTGTGTTCGGTCGCTTTAAGCCAGGCGTCCAGCGTCGCTTGTTCAGCGGCGTCGAGCTCGGTCGCGAAAGAACGAATAAGCAGCGCATCTATATGTGCTTGATCTGGCATGGTAATACGGTTAATTTTTAGCTGATTAAAAAAGCAGGGGGTGAAACCCACTTTTGGATATTTTATTGACGGTTGACCGCGATAAAACCCTTATGCCGCTTCTATAATAAATTAAAAAACAGCATGAAGCCCAGGGCTTGATGTTCGGCGGCAACGGCACGCAAAATGCGCAGCGCTTTACTTACCTGGGCTTCCACGGTTTTGACCGAAATTTGAAGTTGGTCGGCAATACTGCGGTACGACATTGCTTCAAAACGGTTCATCACAAATACCAATCGGCACTTGTCGGGCAAATTGTCAATGGCCAACTGAAGTTTTTGTTCCAATTGAAGGGCATCTCCTGTGTATTCCGGCGCATCATACTGGGTTGATTGGTTTTCTCGGGCATCCTCATCGCCTGTAAACACCATGCGTTTGTGTTTTTCCAGGTAATCGAGGCTACGGTTGGTCGTGGCACGGCGCAAATAGCCGCCCAAGGTGCTTTGGATATTCAATTTGTGTCGGCGTATCCATATTTCGGCCAATACGTCTTGTGCCAGATCCTTGGCTGCCTCTTCTTCGCGCACAATACGCCAAGCGGTGTTCAACAGCATATCATAATACTGATGAAAAATGGCATCCAGCGCCTGGTCATCGTCGTTGCGCAGACGTTCCAGTATTTCCTGTTCATTAAAAATTGGCTGCATAAGCAGTACATAGATCCGTTTTTTACCAGATTTGTACCCGTTTGTTTTCGGGTCGCCACATCGCATCGCCTTCTTTGATCCCAAAAGTGGCGTAAAAAGCAGGCATATTGGCGAGTGGACCAATTACCCTAAATTTAGCAGGGGCATGTACATCACTCTTGATCTGATTGGTGATCGATTCGGGCCGTTCATTGATCATCCAGGCCAAGGCATATCCCAGAAAAAACCGTTGATCGGGGGTGCAAGCGGCCACCAGTTGTTTGTTTTGGTATTGCGCTGTTTTTTTAAAGGCCTCATAGCCCATCATCACCCCACCGAGGTCGGCAATGTTTTCGCCTTGGGTCAGCTTACCATTGATGTGCAGGGTATCTACCGCAACATATTCATTAAATTGTGCGACAATCATTTTTGTTTTTTCGTGAAATCGGATGCTGTCTTCTGGTGTCCACCAGTTTTCCAGGTTGCCCATTTCGTTGTATTGACAACCCTGATCGTCGAAACCATGGGTCATTTCGTGGCCAAACGTAGAACCGCCAATGATCGAGTAAAGCAGGGCATCATCGGCAAGGGTACGTTCATAACCGGGTACAATGATGTTACAGCCAGGCACCACAATCTCGTTATTGGATGGGTTGTAATAAGCATTATAGGTTTGGGGTTGCATGTCCCATTCGGTGCGATCTACCGGTTTGCCATATTTGCTTATGTTGTATTGTGTGCTCCAATTTCCAACAGCTATCACATTGCGGACATAGGAATTGCGGCTGATCGTAAGGCTGCTCAGGTCTTTCCATTTATCCGGATAACCGACCTTCATAATCATGGTATTGAGTTTTTTGATTGCCTTTTCTTTGGTTTCGGCACCCATCCAGTCGAGGTTTTTGATCCGTTCGGCGTACACCGTTTTGATCGCATTGCCAATTTCGAGCAGTTTTTCTTTTGCGCCTTTGGGCAGGTATTCGGCTACATACACTTGCCCGATCAGTTCGCCCAATCCGTTGTCGGTTTGGCGCACCACACGTTTCCAGCGGGGTTTGGGTTCGGTTACACCCCGCAGTGCTGCAGCATAAAAGTTGAAATATTCGCGGTAGGTTTTATCATCTAAATAAGTAGCCAATCCTTTGATTAACTGGTATTTAAGATAATCTTTCCAAACAGGGAGCGGTATTGATTTCAATTGTGCATTCAAGCCTGTAAAGTATTCGGGCTGTCCTACAATCACCGAATCAATGGCTGTTGCGAAACCAACAGTTTTGGTAAAACTCTGCCAATCGATATTGGGTACTGCCTGTTGCAATTGCGCAAAGGCCATTTTATGATAATTAGCAATCGGATCGCGGGTGTCTTCGCGCTTCCGGGTATTTTTGGCGAGGGCGGTTTCGAGTTGCATGACTTGTTTGGCCGCTTTTTGCGCCTTTGCCGCATCGTAGCCCAGGATGCCAAACATATTTTGCAGGTGTTGCACAAATTTGGTCCGCAGTTCCGTTGTACGGGCGTCGGTACCAAAATAAAAACTGCGATCTGGCATACTCAAGCCGCCCTGTTGTAGTAAAACCGCATTTTTAGCACTAAATTTATCGTCGGGCGCTACATATAAGTTGAACAGCGGGGCGCCAATGCCTTTATGTAAAACGGCGGCTTCCTGCACCAGCCCCGGCAGATCCTGAATGGCATCAATCCGGTCCAAATCGGGTTGAATATCCGAAATGCCCCGCTGATTGAGCGACACACTGTCCATGCCGCTAAAGTAGAAATCGCCAATTTTTTGTTTGTTGCTGCCGGTTGGTTCGTTGGTTCGCGCAGCAGCCGACTGACAAATTTGCAAGATTTGCGCATTGATAGTATCCTGAATTAATTGCCAAGTGCCATTGCTTTGTTCACTTTCAGGGATGGGATGGGCCTTGAACCAGGCGCCGTGGGCAAATTTGAAAAAATCGTCGCCTGGCCGGATACTGGAATCAATATGTGATACCAAAGCATCTGGCTGATTGGCCATATTTTGTTTTGCAGGGTTGGTACAGGCATTCCACAACAGGAGCACTGTACAGGCAGATAGAAAGTGACGAAATGGCATAAATAATTGGGCGATAAATGGTGGTAGAAAGTAGTGCAATTGTACAATAAATTACAGATATCAAGGTAATACTCCATCCGTGCGCAACAAATTCAGATACTCCACCGCCCCCGCCTTATTCAAATGCATAAAATCTCCGAACAAAGCCGGATCGCTCAAGGCATTGCGGTAATCGTATACGGGCAAACCCGTTAAACGCGTCGCCTCCGCCTTCAAATCGTCCAGGTGTGTCACCGTAAATTGTGGGAAATATGGGCTGATCACCAATTTAACCGCCACGCCTTTCTTTTGCGCATAAGCCACCAAAGCTTGCAATTGATCCAATAAATAAGGGTGTACTTCCAGGGGATAATTGTTTTCCAGCACTTTTGCGGCTAAAGCGGGGTCAATCTCCCGGTCCAGCAGCCAGTCTTTATCCGTTTTTTTACGGTGAAAAAGTGCCCGCTGGAAGAGTTCGTTGTTGTACCGATACAAGGCGCTTAACTGGCCGGTTCGCCAGTTTTCTACGGATTTTTCTCGAATTAAGGCATCCAACCGAGCCGATTGCCCACTAAACGTGAGAAAACCCGCTAATAATGCATCATTCGTCCGGTCGCAAGTGGTTAGTTCGATCAACATCAAACGCGGTGCCGGGTAACGGTCCAAATAATCTTCGACCAAAGCGCGGGCCGCATCCATGGGCAAACCGTTGTAACTGAGGTTAAAAGTCTTCGAACCACTTTTTTCCTCAATATATGGCTCGTAAAAAATCAATCCCCGTGAGTTACCTACCAACAAAATATCCGCAGCAGCCTCACCGCCGTACAGGCGCGCGTACCGAAACTGACTTTGCGCTACCTGCTGCTGCAATACGTACCCACCCGCACGGTCGCCCACGAGCACCGTACCCAACAATAGCAGGAACCACCCAAGTTGTTTCATATTTTAAAACTGAAAATAAATAAACGCATTGGCTCCAAAGGTGCCAAAAAACGCAATGAACCAAAGCAAAACCGCAAATAAGGCCAAACGCAATGCCGGACGATGCACTTGCACCACATTCCAATTTACCCATGCATTTGAAAGTTCTACGCCATATAACAGCCCGATCAGCAAAAAGCCCTTCAACACC
Source organism: Saprospiraceae bacterium (assembly GCA_040397785.1). Classification (GTDB taxonomy): domain Bacteria; phylum Bacteroidota; class Bacteroidia; order Chitinophagales; family Saprospiraceae; genus M3007. The sequence continues at coordinate 20,554 of JBBAVI010000065.1, forward strand.
TGAAATTTGTTGACCACCGCCCACCATGCAAAATGCCGTCCGCTGAAAATACCCGACAACACAGCATTGGCGGTGGTAAAACTGTGCGCACCCATGCTCCCCGCCCGGAAATACACCCAGGCCAATAAGGTCAAACTGTACACCACCGCAATCGCAACAACTTTATCTACAAAACGCGGAAGTCGCAGTACCCGCACCACCCAGGCCCAACGTGGGGCCACAAAACGCTGCAAAATCAGGTACAATCCGTGCAAAAAGCCCCAAAACACAAAGGCCCAATTGGCGCCATGCCACAAACCACCTAAAAGCATGGTAATCATGTTGTTGCGGTAGGTCATATACACGCCATGCCGGTTACCGCCCAACGGAATGTACAAATAATCACGCAGCCACGATGACAAGGAAATATGCCAGCGCGTCCAAAATTCGCTGAAACTGCTCGAAAAATACGGCGACCGAAAATTTTCGGGAAAACGATACCCCATGATGCGCGCCATGCCAATCGCGATATCGGAGTACCCGCTAAAATCACAGTATATCTGAAACGAATAAAACACCACGCCAATCAGCAAATGCAGCGAACCAAAGGTCTCGGGCGCCTGAAAACATTGGTCGGCAAACGGCCCCAACGAATCCGCAATGGCACATTTTTTGAAAAATCCCCACAACACCCGACCCATTCCACTGTAAAAACGATCCCATTCAAAAGGCCGCTCCACATGGAATTGCGGCAACAAATCTTTGGCCCGCACAATCGGTCCGGCCATCAATTGCGGCCAAAACCCAACAAATGTGGCGTATTTCAACAAATCCCGCTCGGCTTTCATCTCCCCACGGTATATCTCGATGGTGTACGACATGCTCTGGAAGGTGTAAAACGATATACCCACCGGCAAAATAATATGCAAGGTCGTCCAACTCGCCTCCATGCCCACATACTGCAACGCCGCTGCCGCAGACGCCGCAAAAAAATTGAAATATTTAAAAATGGATAAAAAGCCCAGGTTCATCACCACACTGGCAATAATGACCTGCTTTTTCTGCCGCGGCGCATGGGTATCTTCCAAGTAAATGCCAAAAAGATAATCCATTAAGGTGGTAAAAATGATCAGCGCCAGAAAACGCCAATCCCACCAGCCATAAAAAACATAACTCGCTACCAGGATCCAGCCCAGGCGCAACCGACCTTTCAGGAAAAAATACACTGAAAAGAAACACAGCACAAATACGAGGAATACGAGCGAGTTGAAAATCATGTTCCGAGCAGTATTTTATCCAATTGCTTTTTCCACACCAAATAGCCTTGCCCATTTAAATGCAACCCGTCTTCGGTGCAGGTTGGCAACAATTGTCCTTGCGCATCGCTTAGTTCGGTGTACAAATCAAGATAAGGCAGCGCAAAAGACCGGGCAATTTGCTGAATTTCAAGGTTTAAGGCAGGAATTAAGCGCGGATCAAGGCCTGTGTTTTTGATCTGATTGTTGATGGGTAATACGCTTATGAGCACGACTTGCGGGGCGGAACCGGGTTTGCGCAATTGCTGAACAATGTTGCGGTAAGTTTCAGCAACATCGGCAACTGGTTTTCCCAACAACAAATCATTGATGCCCACACACAAAACCACCATGTTGGGCCGGTTGCGCATGATATCTTCCAGACGGTCCAAAACGCCGGCGGTCTGGTCGCCGGTAATGCCGCGATTGAGTACCTGGAGGCTATCGCCCAGCAATTCGCGCCATTCACATTGCTCTATTTGGGAATCGCCTAGCATCACTATTGCGCCGGGCCGATCCGGGAAAAGGGCAAATAAACTTTTACGGTGGGCATACAAACCTGCCTCGGAGTGGTACGCACGGTACATCGTGTACCGAAACCCTCCCAGGCGTTGTATCAGTGAAAAAAATGCGCTGAGGAGCAAAAGGTTCAGCAGCAAGGAAAATCCGGTGGCCCAACGGCGCATGGAATTTATATATTTAGGTTTGTTTCAAAAAGGCCGACCCAACGGCGGCTCAAAGGCTCAAATGCCCAACCGCCCAATACCGCCAAAGGCAAATACGCCAGTAAAACGGGCAAACTAACACCCACTCCCATACTCCGCAAGCCCAACAAATATAACTCCAGCACCATAATGTGTACCAAATACAAGGAATACGAAAACCCGCCGATCCACAAAAACAAACGCTTCAACACGGGTATAAAGCGCTCGCCTACATGATAGACAAAAATGCAAATCGCCGTGTAGCCAATCAAAGCCGGAATATCATTGAATATTTTGCCCGCAGCGCCCATTTTTAAAATCATGGCAATCATTATGCCCGTAAAAAGGACGCCAGTCGGCAAATAATACCCCCACTTGTAATTCCAAAAATCAGCCCGCAACACATACGGTTTGTCGGCCCCTTTCCCAGCCTTGTATGCACCTGCCAGCACCTGTCCGAGCGCAAATTCCCACAAAAATTGAAGGAAAAAACTGTTCCAAGTCCGCATATCACCCGTACCCATAAAGTACACCACCAGCCACCAAACCATCGAAATAATCAGGCAAATCCAAAAGTAATTCCACGGGTTGCTAAACCGCCCTTTCAACCAAACCAGCAAGGGAAATGCCAGGTAAAACTGAATAATTGCACTGATAAACCAATAATGCCCGCCAAAGCTGTGGATGTACGGCTCAAAAAACATTTGGTACAAGGCCACACCCGCCAGCCAGGCATCCCAACCGTCCGAAAACAAATGCAGGGTAAGCGCCAAAATCCAACTCAAACTCAAGGCCAACACATACGGCAACCAAACCTTGCTCGCCCGCCGCTGATAAAATTTGAGGGTATCACCGCCCCAGGTCGATAAACCCAGGCCAAAACCCGACAATAAAAAGAATAAATGCACCCCCGAACCGCCAAAAATGATCGCTTTTTGTAAAATGGGCGCCAGTGGCACCCGCTGCAAGGTGTGGTAACAAACAATGGTAAAAATTGCATACCCTTTTGCAAAATCCAAAAAGTCGATTTTCCCGGACGAACGCGTCATTTATTGCTTTTTTATTACCTCGTCTACATGCACCAGGTGCCTGTGCTCGGAATGTTTGAAATGTTTTTCCGGGTTCACCATTTTGAATAAACCCCGCGCTTGCCGGAGTATAAATTTGGGGATGGCATACACGGCATTCCAAACAGAAGGAGGTGCTTCCGACAATTTTAAGGTCCAAAGCACATTCATGCCGAAAATACCCACCGCACCCACCAGCGCAAGCGTTACCCACGGCTGAATCAATAACCCTGCCACTGCCAGCATAAAGGCTACTGCCAACTGGATAAACATTGGCAAGGCAAGCGTCACAACGCCAAAAAAGAACTGATTGGGACTAAAACGCACCAACCCGCGCAACAAAATACCGAGCGCGTTGGGAATATTTTGGAAATAGGAAAACAACCAGCGCCCCCGTTGCGTCTGCACATCTTCGCCGGTACTTACTTTTTCATCGTAACAAACGGCATCCCAGGCAAAGGCAATGCGCACATTGCGGCGCAACAGAAAATTTTGCAGTATTTTATCTTCCTGCAACATCTTTTTGCCCATATGCTGCCCTTCCAGGACTTCTTTGCTCTCCAAATATTGTTGGTACAAACTACTTTTAGTAGCCATACCCGAACCACTGATCACCGAAGATCCGCCCAACAAATACGGCGCATACCGCTCGATATAATTTTTGTACAACTCGCCCAAGGAATCGGCGGCCGCATATTTACTGTCCAAATTTTTAGCCGTGCGTTGCCCTTGCACACACTGAAATCCGCGGGCAATGTATTGGTTGATTTGATGCAAAAAATCGGGATGCGCCAGGTTATCCGCGTCAAAAATGACGGTAAAATCGTGCGTACGTACAAAGCGGGTATGCGCGTACAGGATGCTTTTTATCTTTAAACGCAGCGGATTTTCAGGCTTTAACAACACCAAACGCGGATCCGAAATATTGAACTCCGTTTCAGGGCATTCATCAGCCACTAAATAAACCATCAAATTGGGATGCGATTGTTGCAACAAGCTGGCTACCAAGGGCTTGGCGATTTCACTGTTTTTATAGGCCGTGATAATACAGGCAAAATCCGTATCCAACGTTGCTGTGCTGGCATCGGCAAATTTATCCTGGATTCTTGCCCCCAAATGCGCCTCTGCGCGTTGGCCAAACACCCGTGCCGCCGCAACCGTCAAAAATGGAAACACCAACTGGAAAAAAATCCAGCCAGATGCAACATAAAAAAGGATAAAAAGTAAATCGATCATGGTGCTTGATTATTAAAAAATGCTTCACATTTACCCGCGTTAAGCTGGCTTAAAGCTCATCCGCTTTTCAGGGTCTTTCAGGCTAAAATTCCAAAAAATGCCGCGCCAAAAAGCTATCAAATTGTCTTTTTCGCCTTTTAACAGCATTTGTAAGGTGTTTTTTGGAATGGTTACCAAAAACAAAAATAAATAAAAGCCCGCTATTTTCCAGCCACCATAATTGCGGCGCATAAACCAAACGCGGTTGCGGTTCAAATAATAGGTTTTCAACGAACCCAATTTGCCCACGGTTAAACTTTCTTTGTGGTACACCCGCGCACGGGGCTCTACCCATATTTCAAAACCACTTTTGCGCACCCGCTCACCCCAGTCTAATTCCTCGTAATATAGGAAAAAGTCTTCATCCATCATGCCCGCCCGCTCAATTACGGCCTTCGAGCACATCATGGCCGCCCCGTGTGCGTACGCGGTCGCGCGGGGTTCGGTGTATTGTCCGCGCTCCCAGGTTTTTTTACCAATAGTTTCGTTGCGGGCCGTCAGCGGATGAATCGGCGTCATACCCGCATATTGTATAAAATCTTCGGTCCACTTTTCCTGCGGGTAGTAACAAATCAGCGGACTGACCAGCCCCAGTTTTGGGTTGTTTTCAAACATGGCCACCAGGCGTTCCAGGCAATGGTCGGTCAGCTCGGCGTCATTGTTGATAAAAAACAAATAATCGCCTTTCGCCGCCCGAACCGCCAGATTATTTCCCCCTGCAAAGCCCAAATTCACTTCACTGCGGATAAAATGAACTTCCGGGTACTGCGTTTCAAAGGCAGTTTGCGGATTTTCTTTACTGGCATTGTCCACCACAAATACTTCAATGTCTTTGTAATCTTGTCGACGAATGCTGTCAAGCAGGGCAAACGTTACCGCCGCCTGGTTGTAATTCACTGTAATAATTGAAACCATTGCATGTTTTGATTAGGCGTTATCTTTTTGCACAAACGCGCCGAATGTTTTGATTATGATCGCAAAATCCGTCCAAATAGACGTACTTTTAGCGTACTTAATATCCAGCGCGATCCGTTCCTCCATGCTCATCGCCGCCTGGCTGCGTTTGGAAACCTGCCACAAACCCGTAAGTCCGGCAGGAGCCAGAAAGCGTTCGCACCAAGCTTCATTCACCAGCATTTCGGCTTCATACAGCGGCAGCGGACGGTTGCCCACCAGCGACATATCGCCGCGCAGTACATTGATAAACTGCGGCAACTCGTCGAGGCTGTATTTTCGGATAAAACGCCCAACCCTGGTAACCCGAGGGTCTTTGCCTAACTTTACAAATACCGGTCCAGAACCGTTGTTATTGTGCCGGTATTGATTCAAATGTTGTAATTCATGCAATCGTTGGTCGGCATCTAAGTACATCGACCGAAATTTGAAAAAATCAAAAATATGATAACCCGAACCTACCCTTTTAGAACGGTAAATAACCGGACCTTTCGACTCTAAGCGGATGGCAAGGGCAATGGGCAACCACACGGGGATCGACAATAAAATACCCAAACTGGCGGCAATAATGTCAAATATGCGTTTGCCCAACGGCAATTTATATTGGTAGTTTTTGGGTAAGCGCGCAATTAGAGCGGCATCTAGGATTTTGGGTTTGTATTGATTTAAAAAAATCAGGCGTTCTTCCAACATTTCCCATTCTACAGGTACGGTATAGCAGTCGTCGATGCCATTTTTTGCCAGAACAGGGGTCGAAATCATTTCTCCCTGTTCCGTTAAGGCAATCAGCGGAATATACCGCAAAAAAGGATGTGTCATCAACTGAGCGCAAAGGCCAAATTGATGCGTTTGCAGCCATTGCAGTTTACACAAAATGGCATAAGGCATTTGAAACGTTTCCAAGCGGTCAACCCGTTGTTCCAACCATGCAAAAGCCTCAACTGCGTCGTTTTTTACCGCATACCGATACGCTGTGCCTTCATAAGGGAAGTTCCGGATGTTTGCATCAAAATCGCCTTCAAAACCAATAAACAGTAGTTCCCTGGTCGCAAGCGAAGGCTCAGATTGTAACAAAGGACGATTCATATCGATTAAAGTGTTTGTTGTCGGTTTGGGAATATAGGGTTTCATGCCAATTGGTCAGCACGACCAATTTTGCTTAATTGTTCCTGTAAAACAATGGGGTTGAATGGTTTGCGCAAATAGCCCGATGCACCCAGGTTTCTGAAGTACAATTCTTCTTCTTCCCTTCCGTGTTCGCTCATTACCCAAACAGGGATATCGCCGTACATGCCGCTGCAACGCAGGTTGTGCAACAACTGCTCGCCATTAATTTCAGGCATGCGGGTATCGGTTACAATGATATCCGGGATCAAACCTTTGTTGAGCACGGCCATTGCATCCAATCCATTTTTGGCACTGATCACCTCAAATTTTTTCGACAGGAAATTACCTATCAAGTTCCGGAAACCATCGTGGTCGTCCACGATTAAAACCCTTCTTTTCATGATATTGTTCTGTTAGCGTGTTTTCCGCCTGCTGCGGACTATTAAGTGTTTGTTTGTGCAATTCAGACTATCATTATTGCTTGAGGGCGGGATTAAAACCTGGATTAGGTCTTTTTTTTGCAAAAGGGAATAAAATGCCTTATGCGTAAAAGACGTTAAAAAATTGGCAAGATGTGGTGAAATGAACCTTTCTATGGAAACCCGGCAGAGAAAGGACGCGTTGGAAGTATTGCCTGTTTTCACCTTTGAAAACAAGTCAATGCTTTAAAAAATATACACGCGTATCGCAAGGATAGCGCGGGGAGTAGCAGAGATTACCAAATTGTACATACCGGGGTGTTCGTGCAGACCGAACAAAGAAAAAAACGCTTAAGAGAATGCTACTCCTCGACACAAAGATACAGGTATTCCTTTAAAGCGCAATACTTCCACTGCGTAGTTTATAATTGTGTCGGCAAACCGCCATTTTTAAACCCCCTGCATGGGCGTTACGGCATAGTTTTCTATGTGTTCAAATACTGGTATATCTTTGCATATCAATTTATGATTACACATGCTCATGAACGCGCTTCTATTCTGGATTGGCTTATCGATTGTTTTTTATGCTTACGTCGGGTATGGCATTGTTCTGTACGCATTGGTTTGGTGGAAGCGCCGTTTTCAAAAAACGCCCGCCGTACCTGCGCCTACTTGGGAAGCGGTAACATTTGTGGTGTGTGCTTATAATGAGGAAGACTGGATTGAGGAGAAAATTGCTAACTCCATTGCGCTCGATTATCCGAGTGACCGTATCCAGTTCTTTTTTGTAACGGACGGTTCCGATGACAAAACTGCCGAACTCGTTCAAAACTACCCATATCCACCGGGTATTCAATGGCAATTGCTGCATCAACCCGAACGTCGGGGTAAAATTGCGGCCTTCCAACGCGCCATGACTTTTGTGAAAACGCCTATCGTGATCAGCACTGATGCGAATACGTTGGTAAATACCGAAGCGGTGAAAAGCATTGTGGCGCATTACAGCGATCCGGCAGTCGGGGCTGTTGCGGGTGAAAAACGCATTTCCATGGGCAATAAAGACGCTGCCAACAGTGCCGGAGAAGGTATATACTGGAAATACGAAAGCGCCTTGAAAAAATGGGATGCCGAATTATGGTCGGTGGTAGGCGCGGCTGGCGAGTTGTTTTCGTTCCGGACCAGTGTGTACGAGCATGTACCCACCGATACCATTGTTGAAGATTTTTACCTCACCATGCGCATCGCCCAAAAAGGCTACCGCGTGGCGTATGCACCTGATGCTTATGCCGTTGAATCCTCCTCTGCCTCCGTGGCAGAAGAGCGCAAGCGCAAAATTCGCATCGCTGCGGGTGGAATTCAGGCAGTGGTGCGTTTGGCACCCTTGCTCAATATTTTCAAGTACGGTGTATTGAGCTTTCAATATGTGTCGCACCGGGTATTGCGTTGGACGCTGGCGCCTTTGTTTTTACCTATTCTATTGGTATTGAATATTTTATTAGCACAAAACAGCCTGTTTTACCAAATAATTTTGGTGGCACAAGTGCTATTTTACGTCGCTGCTTTAGCGGGCTACCTCTTCGAACAGCGCAAAATGAAGGTAAAAATATTCTTCGTGCCCTACTATTTCTGCATGATGAACTACTCCATGTATGCCGGTTTTTTGCGGTTTATGCGCGGACGACAATCGGTGCTGTGGGAAAAAGCCAAACGGGCCTAGACTATTATTTAAACCGTTCCGAGTAATACAAGATATAGGCGTAACAGGGCAGCATTACAATTTGAAACGCGGCCTGATACCCCATCGATGCTTCCAATAGGCCATAAATTTGGGGCATAATGGCCCCACCGGCAATACCCATAATCAGAAAGGCCGAACCGGTCTGGGTGAAACGGCCCAATCCCCGTATGGCCAATGGAAAAATTGCGGGCCACATTACTGCATTGGAAAATCCCAGCGCGGCAATACAACCAACCGCCGCTGTGCCAGAAAAGAAATACACGGATATGGTGATAACAATGGCCAGGATGGCTGAAAACTTTAAGTAAGCCTGTTGTGAAATATACTTGGGAATCAGAATGATGCTCATAATATAGCCCGACAACATACCCACCAAGGTAAATGCGGTAAAGTATTTGGTTTGATCGAGTGCAAACCCGAGCGATTTTCCATAAATCCCAATGCCATCCCCAGCCATTACCTCGGCGCCTACATAAAAGAAAATACCCAGGGCGCCCAGTAATAAATTCGGGAATTGCCAAATACTTGTTTTCGTACTACTTGCTTCATCGCCAGCGGCATCAACACCCGCTTCCAGATTAATTTCTGGTAGGGCAGATTTGCGAATCATTATGGCGAGTAGCGCCAACACAACGCTCATGACCACATAAGGCGCAATGACGCGCAAGGCCAAGGCATCCAACAAACGCGCTTTTTCCAACGGATCATCCATCGTGAGCACTTGTTGTTCAAGGGCAGTAGCGCCTTTTAACACAATGCTGCTCAAAATGAGCGGACTCAAAATACCTGCCACTTTATTGCAAATCCCCATGATACTGATCCGTTGTGCGGCGCTTTCAATCGGTCCGAGAATACTGATATACGGATTGGAGGCGGTTTGCAACAAGGCCAAACCCATGCCCTGCACGAACAAACCCATTAAAAAGAGCGGAAAACTACGCATTTGAGCCGCCGGAATAAAAACCAGGCATCCCAGCGCCATCACCACCAACCCGAGCGCCATGCCATTTTTAAAGCCGACCCTTTTTAAAATTTCCGAACTGGGCAACGCCAAAAAGAAATAACTGATGTAGAAGGCAAACGTAACAAACAGCGCCTGCATGGTATTGAGTTGGCAGGCCAGTTTCAAAAAGGGAATAAGCGAGCCATTCAACCAGGTGACAAATCCGAAAATAAAAAACAACAAACCAATAATAATGATCTGATAAAGGTATTTAGGGTTGGTCGTGGTAGATGTGTTCATCTTTTCTCAGCAGTGGATATTTTACAAAATTGCTTGGGTTTCACGCAGGCTTTCCGATTTTTGCACCGAGTGCGCTGGCAAATGTATAAACTCCTGCCAATGAAGCCACTTTTTCATTTAAATTCTACACAAAAATCCAGTTCTCTAACAATCATCACACATGCAACCCACTCTTTTAATTTTAGCAGCAGGCATAGGCTCCCGGTACGGCGGCCTCAAACAAGTAGACGGTATGGGCCCGGGCGGTGCAGCCATTTTGGAATATTCCGTGTATGACGCCATCCGCGCTGGTTTTGGCAAAGTCGTTTTTGTAATTCGTAAAGATATTGAGGAAGCCTTCCGTGAAAAAGTGGGCAGCAAAGTGGAAGGTAAAATTGAAGTAGCCTATGCTTTTCAAGAAGCCGATACCGCCTTGGAGTGGTTGGAAACAAAACCGCATCGGGAAAAGCCCTGGGGCACCGGCCATGCTATTTTATCGGCAAAAGACGTGGTACACGAGCCATTCGTGGCCATTAATGCCGATGATTTTTATGGACATTCGGCCTTTCAATTGATGGGCGATTTCTTGCGGACCGATTGTGCGCCCGATCGTTATGGCATGGTGGCTTATCAATTGGGCAATACACTTTCTGAAAATGGTGCTGTTTCGCGCGGGGTATGCGAAGTAAATGCCGAGGGATTGCTGACTGATGTGACCGAGCGCACTAAAATTGAACGTTTTGAAGAAGGCATTTTTTATGTAGACGAAACAGGTGCACGCAATCCATTGGCCGATAAAACCCCGGTTTCGATGAATTTTTGGGGTTTTCATCCGACCGTCTTTCAAGAATTGGAGGAACAATTTCGTGCGTTTGTACAGGAAAACATGGATAAACCCAAAGCAGAATTTTACATTCCCAAAGTAGTGAACACGCTGATCGAAAACGGCAAAGTGGCTTGCTCGGTGATGACCAGCGACAGCCAGTGGTACGGCGTGACTTACCCGGAAGACAAAGAAACGGTGCAGGGCGCTTTGGCTGCGATGGGTACTACGGGCGTTTATCCGGAAAGTTTGTAACCTGCGTTGTCCCGGTAGATGTCGGAAGGGTCCCCCCCCAGGTCGGAAGCGTCCCAGACGCTTCCGACCTGGGGGGGGACCCTT
>JBBAVI010000066.1:0-2710 GCA_040397785.1 Saprospiraceae bacterium
CGATTCGGTTATTCTAGTACAAATTAATCTTACATCACAGCGGGGTCACACCCCTATGGACAGACACTATTTATTCTGTTAGCGGTTCGATGTTTCTGTCAATATTTAATTTCAATTTAAAATATAAGGTCCGCCTGTTTCTCCCCAACCCCATTTAGGCATCGGTTCACTTGCAGCCATTGGGTTTTCGGTAAGTTGAGAATTAATAACTGCAAGTCGGGTTCCCCATTCGATGTAACCAACAAATGCAGAGCGAAATTCAGGGTCGCTTTTTAAACCTACTTCGTCTGCTGTTTGAAGTAAAAGATGCACCCAACGCTGCCGTTTTTCTTCGGTTAGCATTTTACCAATATGTTTGCCAATCATTATGGAGTGACTTCCTTTGTCCTTTGTGGTGTACAATTTATCACCACCAAAAACTTCGGCTACAAAATGGGAGACTTGTTTGATATGTTCAGAAGACATATTTTTGAAAACTTCGCCTAATAAGTCGTCTTTTAAAACTTTGTCGTAGAACTTTGTAAACAAAGTTTCAAAGGTCTGCATATCGCCTGCCCATTCATAAAGTGTTGGTATATTTTTCATTTCTTTCAAATTTTTAGAGTGTTGAACTACAATGACCGCTAACGGTTTGCGTGTCGTTGTTTGTTATTATTTTTCTGATCGTTCTGTTATACAATATGAATATATACTATTTATCTTGTTGTCAGAGTCAAATTCGTAAACGTCACAGGAGGAAACAAATGCAACTCTTTTACCTTCTTTAATAAATTCTGCCGTCCCATTGATTGCAATGCAAAAGTCATCCTCTATTAAATTCAATTGCTTGAAATTTGTTGTTACACTGCTAAAATAAGCAGATATTTTTTTACAAAAGGGCTCTATTTCTTTTCTACCTTTCAAGAATTGCTCTCCAGGTGTATTCCAAATAGTTTGGTCTGTCAAGTAGTCAAAACATTTATCAAATTGTCCGCCTGAAAACGCTTCTACTATTTCTTTCTTTGTCATTGTATCCATTTTTATCAGCTTTAGTTTTTAAGTCAAATTGTTCTTTTCTTCATTTTATGATTTGTAGTATTAAGTTATTGAATTCGTCCTATCGTTCTACAATGACCGCTAACGCGTAAATATGCGTACTTTTCATGTAGGCGCTACAAAGATAAATCACGAGCGCTTACTTTCCAAGGGTCCACGATTTCTAATTTTATCAACCTGATAATGAATAGATTACTCGTAGATAGGCAGCCCCACTACTTTCGAAACAATACAAAATGCGAAGTACGCAATATTTAAGGAGCCCATTTTGGACAATACAAAATGCGTACCCAAGCTACGATTCCTTTTTGTCCAGCATCAGCACTCGTTCGCCGACAATTTCGGTCACATAGCGCTTAATCCCTTGCTTGTCTTCAAAAGCACGGGTGGTGTATATTTCTGACATATACTATACACAGATTTAAATGGATTTGAAGGATAATATATAAAAAAATTGATTTTAATGGATTAATATCCAACGTTTTTCATAACCACTCTACGTTGACTATAACTGTGCTTCCAATTTTTTGGTCTGTGCACGTCTGTTTTGTCTTGGTAAAAGGTCTACAAGCAGAGAATCTGTCGAGATTGTTTTTTTATGGTCGATTTTTATGGTCGTTGTAATTGCGTCACGTAATTTGTAAAAAGCCTGTTGGCTTGTACAATCGGCTGAATTGTCAAGATGAATTTTGTTTGCAAGGTGGTCGCAAAGTTGGTCGAAGGTCATGATATGAACTAACTCGTCCCCAACGAACTTGATGTCAAACGAAGTCTCAATGCTTATAAGTAAGTCTTCAATGTCTGCTAGGTCGATACTTTTAAATTCGTAGTCTATCATTGGTATAGTTTGTAAGCGAGGTTATGCACTGGGCTTTATGGTCATCTCTGCCTCACGTTTTTTGAAGTAATCCAAAATTTCAGATTTTGTCATTTTGGATAACTTATCGCTTAATTTTTCTCGTTGCTGACGCATAAAACCAACTGCGTCAAATTGTTTTTCAGTCGTCTTCATATTTTTCAAATTCTCTTGGTGAACGTATTTCTAATTGTTTATAGCCATTTTTTATGTTGATGGAGTTATACCCACGAATCCGTTGAATGTTTACGATGTGTTTATAGTTCCAACTTACTAAAAAGTCTGCCCGATTTATTGTAGCAAGTGCAATGTGCAAGCAATCGGCAAAACTTGTTTGTCCAACTACTTTTTCTGTTATGTATTCCGTCGCGAGATCAATAGATTCTTCCGTTGTCTCAAGAAACTCAGTGCTGTCAGTTCTAATGCTTTTAACTAAATTCCTAACTTTTTCTGGTGCATTCTCCAGTTCATCTTGAGTTACCGTTGAGAACAACAGTGTAAAATCATTATTTGTAAGTCTGTCGAACAACGGAATGGTGTGTTCAGAGAACTCTTCGTCAAAGTATCCTCCAAAAACAGAGGTGTCAAGATAAATTCGTTCTTTCATTTGTCAAAGTTACAAAAATATTTCAAAGACATTTGTCGACTTTCAAGTTTTACTTGGTCGTATTGATCTTATGCATAACGTGTAAATATACACACTTATCGTACGGCACAAGCCAAGATAGATCACCCGCACAAAATCTTCAAGGAATGTCATTCCCCACATCACTCCCCCCCAAACTTCTCCCGAAACGTCTTCTTTAAAGACATCATCTC
>JBBAVI010000066.1:2810-19080 GCA_040397785.1 Saprospiraceae bacterium
CGGCTGTGATAAAATCCAGGTCTTTCGCCGCTTTTTTCATCTTGTTTTCTACTTCCGCAATCATTTTTTCCAATTGGCTGCGGTTGGCGAGCGCTACAATCGGCTCTGCCGTTTTCCACATGCTTATCTTTATTCCGCATATATCAAGCGTGAAGACCGCCTGCGGCAAAAATTGCAAGTTCGTTACATTTACTATTCGTGCGTTACAATTTCCCAGTATGCACGTGGTTCAAAATTAGATTTTTGCATCCCGTACCGCTTTTATTTCAGCATTGATTTCGTCCATTGTCATTTTTGAAAGTCCCACTTGTTCCGCAATTTCATTGCTCTCCAAAAGGGCTTTTTTAGCATATTCACGGCTAATCAATGCTACCAAGTCGGTAAATTTGATTTCACCACTTCCAAAGTTATATTTTTGAAAGTCGTTTTCGCTTATGCTGATCTGTACTGTCCGCATTTTTTAATTTTTTGTTACTTGCTACTTCGCAGGCTGTAACTTGTTTTTGTTCAAGTATTCTTTGAACGCTTCAAAAGTCATATTTTCGGTTTCTTTTGCAATCTTTTCTTTAATTTCTCGGAAAACTTTTACGGTGTCAAAAGTTTTTTCCTTTTTATTTGTCGTCTTCATAATACACAATTTCTTTGGGTGAACGAATGTCAATCTGCGAATAACTACAATAGACGCCCTAAGGCCAAACTGATGTTTGGTGTAGCGTTTTTTTCTTTTTCAAGTATTCAACGATTTGTTCTGTTGTCATTCCTTTCAATTCTTCACTAATCTTGTCCCGTATTGAACGAAGATCAGTAAGTATTGATTTGTTTTCTTTAATTTCTTCAGTCTTCATATTCTAATATTTCTCTTGGTGAACGAATGTCAAGTATTTTGTGTCCATACTTGAAATTTACGGCGTTGTAGCCTCTTATTCTTAAATGATTCACGATGTGTTTGAAGTTCCAACTTACTAAAACATCTGCATAATTCAATGTTGCAATTGCAATGTGAATACAGTCAGAATGGCTTGTCTGTCCAACCACTTTTTCATCAATATATTTGTCAGCCAATTGAACAGCTTGTATTGTAATGTCAAGCCATTCAACACCGTCTTGCGGTAGTGAATTAGCTAAATCTTGTACTTGTCTTGGTGCATTTTCAAGCTCAATGTCAGTAAGTCTTGAAATAAGAACTTTAAATTCTCCTTTAGAAATTCTGTCAAATAGCACCTTTGTCCAAAGATCAAACTCTGGCTCAAAATATCCACCAAAAACAGAAGTATCTAAATATATTCTTTCCATAGTCCAAATGTACAAATATTTCTTTGCTTGTCAATGGGGGGGCCTGCAGACATTGAACTCAACACTGAAATAAATGCATTGGTTAAACACGATCGTTTAAGACACATCACTCCCCCCCAAACTTCTCCCGAAACGTCTTCTTTAAAGACATCATCTCATCCCGGAACTGCGCGGCTGTGATAAAATCCAGGTCTTTCGCCGCTTTTTTCATCTTGTTTTCTACTTCAGCAATCATTTTTTCCAATTGGCTGCGGTTGGCGAGCGCTACAATCGGCTCTGCTGCAAGGTTGTTGCTGTCGTTCTCTACATAATACTTGGTCGCTTCTACGCCCCGGATATCGAGAATACTGCGTTGTGCCAGGATCTGTTCGCGGGTTTTGCCTACCGTGCGCGGGGTAATGCCGTGCAGGTCGTTGTAAGCAATCTGTACCGATCGACGGCGGTTGGTTTCGTCAATGGTGTTGCGCATCGAATCGGTCATTTTATCGGCATAAAAAATAACTAAGCCGTTCGAGTTACGCGCTGCGCGACCAGCCGTTTGCGTGAGCGAACGCATGTTGCGCAGGAAACCTTCTTTGTCTGCATCCAAGATCGCCACCAGCGAAACTTCGGGCAAATCCAGACCTTCCCGCAACAAGTTAACCCCAATCACTACATCATATTCACCCAAACGCAGATCCCGCAGAATCTCTACACGCTCCAGGGTTTCTACTTCGGAGTGAATGTACCGGCAACGAACGCCCACTTTGGCCATGTAAGCGGCCAGTTCTTCCGCCATGCGCTTGGTCAGGGTAGTCACCAAAGCGCGCTCATTCAGTTCGTTGCGTTTCCGAATTTCTTCCAACAAATCATCAACCTGGTTGATGGAAGGACGCACTTCAATCGGCGGATCCAGCAAGCCAGTCGGACGAATCAATTGTTCTACCAACACGCCTTCGGTTTTTTCCAGTTCAAAATCGCCCGGGGTGGCACTCACAAACACGACCTGATTGATCAAGGTCTGAAATTCATCAAAACTCAAAGGCCGGTTGTCCATCGCCGAGGGCAGGCGGAACCCATAATTGACCAACATTTGCTTGCGCGAACGGTCGCCACCCCACATACCGCGCAATTGCGGCAGGGTTACGTGGCTCTCGTCAATAATCATGATGTAATCGTCCGGAAAATAATCCAGCAAACAGAATGGCCTGGTCCCCGGTTCGCGGCGGTCGAAAAAGCGCGAGTAGTTCTCAATCCCACTGCAATACCCCAATTCTTTGATCATTTCGAGGTCGAAAGAAGTGCGTTCTTTGATCCGACGCGCCTCCTGAATTCGGCCATCTTCGGTGAAATATTTTTCCTGGGCCATCATTTCGTCCTGAATTTCATTCATCACGATGTTCAGCCTGTCTTTAGGCGCCACATATAAGTTGGCCGGAAAAATAGCGGCATTATCCATCACTTCGATGCGCTTACCTACTTCATTGTCAATACTTTCGATGCTTTCAATTTCATCGCCAAAAAAGGTAACACGATAGCCCCAATCGGCATAGGGCAGGTTGATATCCACCGTATCGCCTTTCACCCGGAAGGTGCCGCGCGAAAAGTCGGTTTCCGTACGCGCGTACAAGCTTTCTACCAACTGGTACAAAAACTGGGTGCGTGAAATAACCTGGCCTCTAAACAGTCGAATAATACCGCTTTTGTAATCTTCCGGATTGCCCATACCATAAATACAGGAAACCGAGGCCACAATAATAATATCGCGGCGACCCGAAAGCAGGGTACTGGTGGCTTTGAGTCGGAGTTTGTCTACCAACTCATTGATTTGCAGGTCTTTCTCGATGTAGGTATCCGACACGGCCACATAAGCCTCAGGCTGGTAATAGTCGTAGTAGGACACGAAATACTCCACCGCATTGTCGGGAAAAAACGTTTGTAACTCGCCGTATAGTTGTGCGGTCAGCGTTTTGTTGTGGGTGAGCACGAGCGTGGGCCGGTTGAGTTGGGCGAGCACATTGGCCATGGTAAAGGTTTTACCAGAGCCGGTTACGCCCAGGAGCACCTGCGCCCGGTCACCGGCACGGATACCTTCCACTAATTGGCGGATCGCCTGGGGCTGATCGCCGGTCGGCACATATTCGGAATTCAGTTTAAAATCCATATCCTTATACAAACACAGCCAAAACGCTGAAGTTCAACGTTTTGGCTGTTATTCTTTTCTACACAACGGAGTTCGAGGGTTGGATTGTTGTTTGCTACAATCCGAGGTTGTTCATATTGTTCTTTGTTCTCTCCCCGTCATTCCAAAAAAAGGAAAAACGATTAATCCAGGGATTGGTTGGCTGTCGTGGCCACATTCACCATTTCCTGGTACTCCTGCGGTGTCAAATTGTCCATACAGAAGTTAATTGGGTTAATCGGGTTGCCTTTATAATGTACTTCATAGTGTAAATGGGGGGCGGTGGATAGTCCGGTATCGCCAACTTCTCCGATCTTGGTACCTTTCTTGATATGCTCCCCAGCCCGTACATTAATTTTATTCATGTGGCCATACAGGGTTTCATAACCGTATCCATGGCTTATTTTCACACAGTTGCCATACCCCTGATGCCATCCGGTTTCCACCACAACCCCGTCTCCAGATGCCTGGATGGCGGTGCCAATGCGGGCGGGAAAGTCAAGTCCGGCATGGAACTTTTTCACTTTATACACAGGGTGAATTCGATAACCAAATCCAGACAGGGTACCGATGCTTTTTTGCAATTTGTCTTCGCGTACCGGTTTGATGCTGGGTAGCGACGCGAGCATATTTTGCTGGTTGTTTGCAAGGCGTTGGATGGTATCGAGCGATTTGCTTTGAAGGGTCATTTGTCGACTCAATAGATCGACCTTCTCAACGACAGAGCGAATGTCTTTCTGACCGAATTTAAATGCAGAAAGTTCCGGGTGGGCTTCATGGCCGCCAACCCCGGCAATCCAAATGTCCTCATCAATAGGGTCCATCCCGAAAACAGCACGATGTACGTTGGCATCGCGTTCCTGAATATTTTGGAGTACTTTAGACATCATGTCCAGTTGGTCCCCCAATTGGGTATATTTATGTCGCATTTGATCGATTTCACCTTTCAATTCCTTTTCACGTGGAGAAGGGAAAATCGTGTACAACAAGGTAAGCAATGCAAAAGAAGTGACAAGAACAACGGAGAATAATCCGAAGACTTGTAAAATTTTGGTTTTGAAGGGAACAACTACTTTCTCGTAGGTTAAAGTTTGAATGTTGTAAACAAACTTTTCTTTCCTGCCCATATGTAAGTGGTTTACCAGGCGAATCAGGTAACTATGATGCCTCTATGAATTACTGAATCTTGCGGCGAATGAAGGTAATGGATTAAAAAAATGAACCATAATCATGCGCCGCGCTTACCCGGATAATGTAAAAATGAAGCTGCGTGATATTAAAAATTTCTTGGGTTAGGCGCACAAATGTAGCATTCTGTTTAACATCTACAAAACATTTTGCTAAAAATCGTAATATGGTGTAAATTTAAATGTTTTAAATCGCCACAATCAGACCTAAAACTTCCATTTAAACCACTACGACACACTAAAATGTTTGCTTAATTGTTCATATCAAACGCTTGCTTGCATTTGAGAGAGGGCAAAACAAATAAAATCCTTTCAACTTTGCTACAAAAAGACAGACTTTAACAATTGGAGCATATATTATGCCTAATTTTCTGCGTCTGCTAAATCAAGAATCATTATTTTTTGCCAAATCTTTCCCGACAATCCTTGCGTGAGCGATTCGAGGTCGTTTACCGCACCTAAAACCACAGGGTCTTCCATGTTTTGGGCAAAAAGGGCCGCAATTTTACTCACCAAGGCCAATAATTCCGAACAATAGTCTAAATATCGCGTCAACTCTGCACGGGTAAGTGTGCGCTTGGGCGATACCGCTGTATCTTTAATGTTCGAAAGCACAAATGCCGGGTCTTTTGTCAATTGATGCATGTCCACCACATGGGCAATGCTGCGCAACCGATGCAGGGATTTGAGGGCACTTTGACGCTTAAGTCGAGCCTCCAGGTTGGTCAGAAAATACAGGGCCAAACCAAGAAAAATTAACTCATTGATCGCTGATTCTGCGGCTTGTACCAAATCCGAAATGCCCGATACAGCATTAGAAAAACTGCCAAAAACTTGAAAAACAGCCCAAAAAAACAGCCCAAGGAGCATGGTGCCCGCACAACCCGCCGCAATACGAACGGGCCAAATGGGGGTTTGTAAGCGCAAGGCCAAGATCTCCGCAGACTGTGCTTCCTGTAAAAAATCGGCGCATACCCGCGACAAACCCGATTCAGGAAAACGGCTAAAAATCCGTTGCTCCAGCATACCAATTGTCTTTAGTATAGAAGCCGAATTAAGTTCCGCATAAGTGCCTACAACAGACCTCTGACGTGCAAACGGAAATAGTATTTTTTGAATCAACATAAGGGAATCAGGTGAATAACAGTGCCGTTACATATTCAAAGCAATAAAAAAGACCCATTGCAAACCTAATAACCACAAAGATAGTGGGTTGCGCAGGCCTTCGGGCATCCAGTTGCGATAACTCACGGCGATTAGCCAGGATACCGCAAACCAGCCAAGGTAATTCTGCAAAGGTGGAATTCCCTGCGCCCACGACCAATATCCAAGGTCAATGGCAACCGGTTCTATTAATACATCCAGTAAAGTAGGCAACAGTGCCGCACCCAGCAACAACAATGCTGTACGGGTTCCTTTGGGTGCCAAACGGTCTATCAATTCGTTGGAAGTATAACACACAATGGTCCAATTGAAGCCAATTAACAGCGGGGTGTTCCACAATCGAAGCCCCAATACCTGCCCATATTGATACTCACCAAAAGGAAATCCCGTATTTACCCCCAATACTTCCGCAAAATACCCAATACAAAATGCCAGCAGCCCAAAAATCCAGCTACCCGCGTTGCCATATGGATGGTTCCACCACAACAAGCCGTATGAAAGCAATAAACTTACGGGCGTCATCGACACAAACCACGGCTTATATGGGGTAAACATGCCCAGGATGCCAAAGCCATACACCAGTAATAAGGATACGATGCTGACACGCAACCGAAAACGCGATGTCCAATTCCAAGGCAGTATGGCGCGTATTTTCCAGGTTTCAATAGTCTGACTCATGCCACTAAGCGGTGTTTTCTGAAATTAAATGGAACGAGCTTCCTGAATCAAGGCTTCCGTAATTTGCGCCGACAATAAACACAATGGAATGCCGCCGCCCGGATGCACGCTTCCGCCCACAAAATACAGATTTTTAAGCCGACCGCTGAAGTTCGGATGCCGTAAAAATGCAGCCATCTGGTTGTTTGAACTGTAGCCATACAATGCCCCCTGGTGGGAAGCCGTTTTTTGCTCAATACCCCGAGGATCCAGGATCGATTCGCAGGCAATAAGGGTCGAAAGATCGGCACCAAGTGCTTTACTGAGTTTATCAATCGTTTTTTGGCGAATCCCAGGAATGAGTGCGTCCCAATCCTGCCCGCTGTTACACGGTACATTGACCATCACAAACCAACTTTCAGCGCCTTCAGGTGCATCGGTTGCCGTATATTTGGAGGTAATGTTCACATATATCGTCGGATCGTCGGTAATACTGCCCTGTTCTATAGCCTCAAACTCTGCCTGATAATTTTCTGTAAAAAAGATATTGTGCAAATCCATTTGCGGAAATGCCTGTTTCACCCCCCAATAAAAAATCAAGGCTGAACTGCTTTTGGGTTGTCCAAGTATGCGTTCGGGGGCGGGCTGCTCCGGGAGTAATTTTCGGTACGTGTAAAATACATCCATATTGCTCACCACACAGTCGAACGCAAACGTTGCCTGGGTTGTTTTTAAGCCATTTACACGGCCATTTTCTGTTAAAATGGCTTCCACCGGACTGTTAAAATGGTAAATTACGCCTTTTTTTAAAGACAATGCGTACAGGCTTTGCGTAATGGAGTGCATGCCGCCTTCTGGATAAAACACCCCAATATTATGTTCAAAATGCGGAATAATGGTGAGCATTCCCGGTGCTTTGTATGGATTGGAACCATTGTACGTGGCAAAGCGATCAAATAACTGAACCATTTTTGCGGAGCGAAACCACTGTGTATGTACACGGTGCATGCTCGTAAACAAGTCGAAATAAGGTAGGTAAAAGGTCGCTTTCAAGGCTTTCCAATTGAGCCACGTAGCCAGCCGGTGTAGCGATTTTTCAAGGAAAATATTACCCGCAAGGGCATATTTGCGCGCACTTTTCGCTAAAAAGGCCTCCACCGTTGCTGCAGGTACCCCCAATTTTTGTTCTGCCTCTTGGGCAAATGCGGCAGGTTCGGCCCAGGCACGCAACGTAGTGCCATCGGGCCAGAAATAATTACAGGTGCAAGGAACACGCTGGTACCGGAAGTAGGCTTCGATGGGTTCGCCAGCAGCCTCAAACAGGGCTTCTACGTATTGGGGCATGGTAAATAACGATGGGCCTGCATCAAAACGATAACCTTCCAATTCAAATGCAGAAAGTTTGCCCCCGGGATAGGCATTGGCCTCAAATACCGTCACCTCATGCCCACGTGCCGCTAAACGGATCGCAGTGGCGATTCCAGCAATTCCAGCACCGATAATTCCTATTTTCATGTCAAATTTTTATACAAAATTCCGCTTATTGCTCGGATGTCGAAACAAGCAAATCAAATATTTGTTTGCAAGGTTGATTATAGGGATATTATGCAGACGCCTACACCCTGAAAATCAATAGAATCCAGTTTTACATGAAGGAAGGACAAGTTAGTACGCTTTCACTTTTTCGCTTTTCAGGGTTTAAGGCGAAAATGTGGGCTTTTGCGCAAATGGGCCTTGCGCCACGTCGGATGGGAAAAGTGCCCGGTTTGCAGTTTCAAAAATTAGTAGGCAGCGGTGCGGCAAATGGATTTGGGCTTTGGCCCAACTTTGAACTGTACGGCATACTAAATGTATGGGATGACGAACAAAGCGCCGATCATTTTTTTCAACATCATCCAGTATTTAAATCTTACGAAAGGCATGCAAGCGCCGTGCAAACCGTATTTTTGCGCACTTCCATGGTGCACGGATCCTGGGATGGCGGCACACCCTTTCATCCCAGTGTAAAATTTGATCCCAATGCCTCCCTGGCGGTGCTCACACGCGCAACCATCCGAAAACGATATTTGTGGCGGTTTTGGCGAGATGTGCCCGGCGTAAGTCGGGACGTGACCGACAAACCCGGATTGCTGTTTGCCATCGGCATTGGCGAATTACCTTTTGTGCAACAAGCGACTTTTAGCTTGTGGCAAACAGGCGTTCAAATGATGGATTTTGCCTACCAGCGCGACGACCATCGCGCTGTAATCAAAAAAACCAGGGAACTGGGCTGGTACAAAGAGGAACTATTTACCCGTTTTGTGCCATTCCGTACGGTTGGCAGCGGTATTTGGTAGTTTTTTTGAAATGTACCTTTTGTTATTCAACAGACTCGGATTAAGTTCCGACAGCAGCAATGATCGCCATTCTTTTCTTATTTGCCTTCCTCTTTTTGTTCGATTGGTATGCTTTTCAAGGCATTCGCACCCTGACATCGGGCTGGGACAATGAAACACTTCGACTCATCGTACATACGCTTTTCTGGGGTATGCACCTTGTTTTGCCTGTTTTGTTGGCTTTGAGTGCTTTCCAGATGCAAAAGACGCACAAAATGAGCACCCTCGGCGTGATGGCGGGCAATACCCTGATAACGATTCTCATTGCACAACTCGTTTTTGTGTTGGTGTTGTTTGGAGCAGATATATTGCGCTTTTGCTCCGGCGTTTTTCATTGGATACAAACACGGGGCACCGCAACGCTTGAAAAACAGCCATTTATGCCCGAGCGCCGCAAGTTTGTGGCACAAATTGCCTTACTCACGGCCAGCGTTCCATTTGTGTCTTTTGTTTACGGAATTTTAAAAGGCAAATACGACTATACGGTGCATCGGTATGTCTTGAAATTCAAGGACTTACCGGAGGCGTTTCACGGATTTACCATCACCCAGATTTCAGACGTGCATGCGGGCAGTTTTGACGATCCTACACCCGTGCAGCGTGGTGTGGATATGATCAAAGCACAAAAATCGGATCTGTTTTTATTTACAGGCGATTTGGTCAACAATGAAGCGGTTGAGTTTGAGCCCTGGAAGGAAATGTTTGGTGCAATCAAGGCACCTTATGGACAGTTTTCGGTGTTGGGCAACCATGATTATGGTGATTATGCTCCGTTCCCATCACCAGAAGCAAAGCGACAAAACCTGGAAGACCTAAAACGCCTTCAGGCCGAAGCCGGATACCGCCTACTGCTCGATGAACATGTGGATATTGAAAAAGACGGCCAAAAAATTCAATTAATCGGTATCCAAAACTGGGGCCATGGATTCAGCCAATACGGCGATTTTGAAAAGGCACTTTCAAATACAGATCAGGATACGTTTAAAATCCTGCTCTCCCACGATCCTTCGCATTTCGAATATCAGGTAAAAGACCACCCACAACACATCCACCTTACCTTGTCGGGCCACACGCACGGCATGCAAATGGGCATCGAAATTCCAGGGTTTATCCGCTGGAGCCCAAGTAAACTCCGCTACCCGCGCTGGGCAGGTGTGTACGAAGCCAACGGGCGTACCCTGAATGTCAACCGCGGCTTTGGTTTCCTGGGTTTCCGAGGTCGCGTGGGTATTTGGCCAGAAATTACGGTCATCGAATTGCAGCGGGAAAGCTGATTTTACCGCACCACCGTGACGGTACCCGTGAGCGCATTTTGCATACCGTCCACAAACTTCAATTTAAATAAATAGGTAAAAACGCCTGGATTCACGGCTTTGTCCCGGAAACGGCCGTCCCAACCCATTTGTGCATCATTGGGCGCAAAGTTTCTATTTTCAAAAACCAGGTCGCCCCAACGATCAAATACTTGCAACAACAAAATTTCGTCCACACCCGATTCGGTATACAGGGTAAAGCGGTCGTTTTCTAAGTTTGATGCCGGCGCAATCACGTTTGGAATATAAATTTTCCCCTGCCGGATCGTAATTCTGCGCATGTCACTGACCACACATCCGTTGGTATCGGTCACAAACACGGTGTACGTAATATCGTCTGACGGCGTGGCCAGGGTCGTTTGACAAGTATCACACGCCAACCCAAGCGGCGGTTGCCATTGATAGTCTGCTACAGCACCCGGATTCAGCACCGAAGCGTTCAATAAAATACTGGCGCCGGAGGTTAAAACAGTATCTGCTCCAATATTTACGGCATTCTGGACAGCGTTATTTACAGTTAATTTGACCGAATCGGTGCACCCAAGGGCATCCTGGGCCTCCAGCACATACATGCCACTTGCCAAATTTATAAACGCGGTATCTGGCACAAAAGCACCCTGGTTGAGGGTGTACAGGTACGGCCCCGTGCCACCACTGGTTTGCTGCACAATTATTTGACCATTGCTTTCGCCCGGACATTTCACTCCCAAACTATACGCCGAGGTTACCACCGGTTTGGGCGGCACCAGCGTCACGGAAATCGAATCGGAACATTCAGAAGCATCACTGACCGTTATATAATAGGTGCCGGTCATGAGCCCTACGGCAATAGCGGTATCTGAAACGCTTGGACTCCATTGAAACGTAAAGGGTGCGGTCCCTTGTACGGATAAGGTAATCCCGCCATCCCGGGCACCTGCACAACTGATGTTCGTAATATCCAGCACGCTTAAAACAGGCGGCGCAGTTACCCCTACATTTAGGTCAATAATTTTACCGCAGCTGTTTTGGTCTGTTACGACCACAATATAATCGCCCGGGGGCAAATTGGCCGCGGTTGGCCCATTCGCTACATTGGGCGTCCAACTATACGAGTACCCAGGGGTGCCACCACTGGCAGTCACGGAAAGGCTGCCGTTGTTTTGCCCGCAACTGGCCGCAAGGGTCGTACTTTGGAGTAAAATATCGCTGGGCGCATCAATTACAATAGGCGTGGTGACAGTACATTGATTTGCATCCGTGATGGTTATGACATAAGTGCCTGCTGATAAGCCGGTTGCCGTGTTTCCATTGGCGATTCCGGCAGGCCAGTTGTAGGTAAATGGTCCGTTTCCGACCGGCGGATTAATGGTCGCGCTGCCATCGGAACCGCCAAAACACTGGACATTTTGAGCAGTATTGCCAGCCACTTGCACCCCGCCAGCACTGGTAACCGTAAAGGGCAAAATTAGGGTGCAACCTTTGCTATCGGTTACCGTAACATCATAAGCAGCAGGCGCCAAATTGACCGCAGTCGTGTTCGTTCCAACGCCTAAAGCCCAATTAAAGGTATAATTTGGGGTGCCTCCGCTCACGGAAGCCGTAGCCGATCCATTCGTTTGGCCACAAGTGGCGGGTACGGTAGCGATGGAGCCGGTTAACGCAGGCGCTTCAGTAACAAATACCACCGTCGTTAAAGGGCAGGAACCGGGTTGCGTAACAATAACGGTATAATTCCCGGCGGGTAAATTGGTTGCCGAACTGCCGGTTTGTACCGGGGTGGTATTCCATTGAAAACCCGGATTGCCGCCCGCAGGCGACACCACAATGCTCGCGCTACCATCGGATCCACCACCACAACTTACAGGGGTAGCACTGGTCGTGACGCCCAATATGGTAACCGTTTTGGTAAATACGGTCATGCCACTGCACACGCTTCCTGCTGTCAAACTGACTATATAAGTGCCTGGTGTATTATAGGTGTGGTTGGGGTTTTGGAGCGTACTGGTATTCGCAGTGCCTGAGCCCGGGTCGCCAAAATCCCAACTCCAGGTGTCCGGGCAATTGGTAGAAATATCAGTAAAGTCGTAGGTATTGTTTCCATTACATACCGCCGTAAAATCGGGAACAATGGCGGGTGCATTTTCAATCGTTAAGTCATCAAAAGCAAAACCATCGTAATCATTGCAGGTCGTGCCGGCGCCAAAAGTAAAGCGGAATTTTACGGAGGGCACCCCGGCCAAATACGGCATGCAGTGTTTGGCCACCAGCCAACCGCCACTGCCAAAACCACCCTGACAACTACCGGCGGTTGGCTGTATATTTCCGGTCCACCCTTGTCGTACAGTAACCAGATTCGTCAAATTGGTAATCGTAGCAAAATTATACCAGTTGTCGTTCAGGCAGTCCACTGGATCGGTATTGGTCCCTACGTTGTTCCAGGTAGCCCCTTGGTCCAGGGAATATTGCAAATTGCTCCCATCAAAGCGGCGTTCCGTTTCCCACCATATTTTAAAATGAATATAAGGGTTTGGGAGGTTGGTAAAATCAAAACAGGGGCTTTCTACAAAAGAGCGCTGCCCAAGGTTATAAAAAGCCGTCGTAAGTCCACCCACGATCCAGCAACGGGTTCCCGTACCAGCCCCATTAATGACGGTTTTTGTGGGGGTGCCCCAGGCCCAGTCGCTGGCATTGCCACCAGCTACCCAGCCGCCCTGGCTGATTTCAAAATTTTCATTGTATGGGAAAGTGCTAATAAGTGCGCCACATTGCGCAGGTAATTGGGCGGTAAATGCAATCGCCAACAGGAAGGTAAAGCAGGAAAAACGCATGGAGGGTACGTTGTGTAGTTTTGAAGCCATAACGCAAGAGCAACGGTGTACGGTATTCAGAAAACGGTAAAAAAAACAAGAAAATGGTAAGGTAATACATTGCGATTAAAATGGAAATAAGCCGCTTGGTTATATTCCACAGCCTGCCCAAACACCCAAATCTGCATTTTCAAAACCTTCTTGCCGTTTTGCTTGTTTCCGGGCTGATTTACCTTGGTTTAGATTCAGGTAGGCGCACGCCGCGCGTAACTGCGCGCAATGCGCTGCTTAAATTAAAATTGATATGTCAGAAAATATAAAAAATGCTCCGAATGATGCCCTTTGGTGTTATTACAGCGATCTGCCCTCGGTGCTGAGTTATGCAAAGCCGCCCGAACAGCCTTTGCCACCCCCCGAATTACCCGATAAAAAACTGCCTTACACGGAGCGGGAACTCGATCGTATCATTGAAATGGCCTGGGAAGACCGAACGCCGTTTGAAGCGATTGAACGGCAATTTGGCATCAAAGAAAAGGATGTCATCAAACTTATGCGCCGGCATTTGAAGCGCACCAGTTTTAACTTATGGCGCAAGCGCACCAATGGCCAAACAACCAAACACGAAAAATTGCGCGTTACGGGCATCGATCGCTTCAAATCGAGGATGCAACGCACCGTAACGCACAATAAAATTTCAAAAAGATAAATGCTATTAAAGGCCTAGTTTTTGACGAATTGCCGCCGGAATGGCATCTTTATGCACCAAAATAGACATAGTTTTAGCCCGGAAGTAAGGCTGAGAAACGTATAGATAGCCGTTCATTTCCTTTTTTACCGTACCCCAAGAGTTTTTCACAATATAATATTTCGTTCCTGCCTGATCTTTCACCAACCCGGTGATATGCATGCCATGATCATCCGTCGTGCTCAGCTCATCAAAGCCGCGCTGGCGGTCTTCTTGATTGACTATTTTTTCGCGGCCCGGAACTTTCCAAAGGGAATCGCGCTGGCCGGCACTTAAGTCCTCCCAGGCTTTTTCGGGCCACAACGCCAGGCCTTCTTTTGCCGAAAACGACTTTTCACTCACATCGCTGGCCCACACAATCGAAAATCCCTTTTCCACAGCATTGTCGGCCACTTGTACAAACTCATCAATTGGCAGGTTGTAAAATTGGCCATTCGACCAGTTGTCCGACACTTCCAGCACAAAAGATTTGTAAAACGGGTGGTGGGAATAGGAAGTAAGCGGCACATAATCTTCTAATTTGATGCCCAGGCTTTGGAAATAGCTTTGTGGCGTATAAGATTTACCATTTACCTCAAATTGCACTGGCGGCGTGCCCATATAGCCATCCATTGCGCCGATGTAGGCATTTTTCCATTGGGTGCTCAATTTCCCATCGGGCATTTTATTCACCGCTTCGAGGATTGATTTCAACACGGCTTCCATTTCACCATGTACGGGTTTGTCTTGTCCGGTCGGAAAACCAGCGTACGCCGATTGCGGGACGATACCGTATTTGCGCACCAAATTGATCGCATCGTGTGTTTCCGCACCCTGACCAAAGGCGGTCGCGCCCTGGCGACGCACATAATTTTCGGCCCGATCAATATAACCTGCGCGCACGACATACATTTCGCTCAGGTCTACCGCCGGTTTTCCCATACGCAGCAATTCGCTTTCAAAAAAAGAATTGGCCGAATAAACCCAGCAAGTGCCCGATTTGAACTGGTTTTTCACATCGGTAACGCCGGCTTTTTTCACCACTGAAAATTTGTATTCGTTCAGGGCCGTTGGAAGTTCTTGTGCCGTAAGCCGGACCATGACAGCACATAGCAGCAACAGGGAAAGGATGGATTTTTTCATAAGTTGTAGAAAGTTAGGTAAACGTTTTGAGGGCGAAAAATCGAATAATATTTGGCATTTAAATGCAATCTTCGATTAGATACCCTGATTTACGTTTAAATGCCGCATCTTCCTTGTTTGTTGCCTAAAAAGAAATTTTGCTTTTGAGCGGGGAACTTATCTTTAAAGTTGTTTTCTTTAGGCCTTCAAATCCGTTGAATATGGAATCCATCGTACAGTATTTTGAAAACATCCCATCGTCGCACCGCAGCGCAATTTTGATCGGAGGACTTACCCTCTTCCTTTCATTGGAATCGATTGTTCCGTTGTTTCTTTGGCAATATAATAAGTGGAAACACCTGGGAATCAATCTGTTCTTTACGTTTACCACGGTGCTGGTCAATTTTTTAATGGCTTCCATTTTGTTGTTTACCTGCGATTGGGTGGTAGCGCATCACGTTGGCATCTTGCAATGGTTGCCTTCGATGGGCTTACTTTGGTACACCATTTTGGGCTTGTTGTTGCTGGATTTGATTGGCGCGTACTTTGTGCATTGGGCCGAGCATAAAGTAAAATGGATGTGGCGCTTTCATTTGGTGCACCATACCGACCCGCATGTGGATACCACCACGGCCAACCGGCATCATCCGGGCGAAAGTGTATTTCGCTTTGTTTTTACCACCCTAGGCGTTTTGGTTGCCGGCGCGCCGATTTA
Source organism: Saprospiraceae bacterium (assembly GCA_040397785.1). Taxonomy (GTDB): domain Bacteria; phylum Bacteroidota; class Bacteroidia; order Chitinophagales; family Saprospiraceae; genus M3007. The sequence goes on from JBBAVI010000066.1 coordinate 18,311, forward strand.
TTTGGTGTTTTTATATCAATCCTTATCTGCGGCGCTTTCGCAGTTTAACCATGCCAATATTCAGTTTCCAAAGCGTTTGGAGCAAATATTGCGTTGGGTATTGGTGACACCCTCCATGCACCGGGTACACCATCATTATGTATTGCCGTACACCGATTCCAATTTTGGCAATATTTTTTCCGTTTGGGACCACCTGTTTGGTACATACGCGCAGTTGCCCAATGCGCAATTGATTTTCGGGATTGATACCTACTTAGACAGTGCAGAACATTCCAACATCGGCAACCTGCTCAAAATCCCGTTTCAAACCTATCGTCCGCCGGTAGGAGCCAAATTTGATTCAGAAAACAATTCAGATCAATAGTTTGTACATTGACGAAATAAGGTTACCTTTGCGCCCGCTTTCGAAAAAAGCAGGGACAAGGGTTTCGTCCCAATGTGAAATCCGCATCTGTTTTACCAATATCTAAAGTGCCCTGAACGACCCGTTACGCTCATGTTATTAGAAGAAGAAAAAGAACCCCAATCTGAACAGGAAATCCCTTCTACTGAAGAAACCACCCCGGTTGAGGCAGTAGAAGAAACCCCGGCAGTAGTTGCCGAAACCATCGAAGAAGCCACTGAAGCGGCTCCAGCCGTGGTGGCTGAAATTCCTGAAGTTGCTGTTGTGGAAGAAGTTGCTCCTGTAGTTGCAGAAGAAGTTGCTCCAGTTGTAGAAGAAGTGGTTGCCCCTGTCGTTACAGAAGAAGTTGCTCCAGTTGTGGAAGAAG
>JBBAVI010000066.1:19180-31102 GCA_040397785.1 Saprospiraceae bacterium
GAAGAAGTGGTTGCCCCTGTCGTTACAGAAGAAGTTGCTCCAGTTGTGGAAGAAGCGGTTGCTCCTGTCGTTGCAGAAGCGGTTGCTCCTGCTCCAGTTGCTGCTGCAACAGAAGAAGAGGAAGAAGAAGTTGAACTTCCAATTTTTGATCTGGTTGCTGCTGGCGGTAGTGCACATGATGATTTTAACTGGGCCATGGACAAACGCGGCGCGATCGCGTATTCAGTTGCCGACAAATCATCGTTGCTCAAATTGTACGATGCTACCCTGAGCAATGTTACCGAAAATGAAATTATCCGCGGTCGGGTTAGCTCGATCAGCGGCGGCGACGTTGTCCTGGATATCAATTACAAAAGTGATGGTCTGGTTCCAATGAACGAATTCCGCGACACGCCTGATATCAAACCAGGCGATGAAGTGGAAGTGTACGTGGAAAGCCAGGAAGACAGCCAGGGACAATTGGGCCTTTCTCGCCGCAAAGCAAAAATCTTGCGCGCTTGGGAAAGCATCGTTGACTCTTTCAAAAATGGCACCATCATCCGCGGTTCTGTAATTAGCAAAACCAAAGGTGGTTTGATCGTTGACTGTAATGGTCTTGAAACGTTCTTGCCAGGTTCACAAATCGACATCAAACCGGTTATTGACTACGATCAATACGTTGGTAAAGTGATGGAGTTTAAAGTAGTGAAAGTAAACGAGCAAATCAAAAATGCCGTTGTTTCGCACAAAGCCCTCATTGAAAGCGATTTGGCTGAACAGCGCGAGCAAATCCTTGCCAGCCTCGAAAAAGGCCAGGTATTGGAAGGTATCGTTAAAAATATCACCGACTTCGGTGCGTTCCTTGATTTGGGCGGCGTCGACGGTCTGTTGTACATCACCGATATCAGCTGGGGCCGTATTGCACACCCAAGCGAAGTATTGGCGCTCAACCAGCGTATCAACGTGGTGGTACTCGATTTCGACGAAAACAAAAAACGGATCAGCCTCGGCCTCAAGCAACTTACACCCCACCCATGGGAAGTACTCACTGCAGAGGTTACAGAAGGTTCGATCGTTAAAGGCAAAATCGTTAACATCGAAGATTACGGCGCATTTGTTGAAATTCAACCGGGCGTAGAAGGCCTGATCCACATCAGCGAAATCAGCTGGGGCAATCAGAGCATCAACGCTAAAGAATTCTTCAAAATGGGCCAGGAAGTGGAAGCGCGCGTCGTAACCATCGACCGTTCTGACCGCAAAATGTCCCTGTCCATCAAACAATTGACTGCTGACCCTTGGAGCGAAATCGAAGGTCGCTTCCCAATCAACAGCCACCACAACGGTACCGTGAAAAATATCACGAACTACGGTATTTTCGTAGAACTGTCGGAAGGTGTTGGTGGTATGGTGCATATCAGCGACTTGAGCTGGACCAAACGCTACGCACACCCAAGCGAATTTACCAAAGTAGGTAACAGCCTGGAAGTGTTGGTGTTGGACATCGATAAAGACAAACGTCAAATCAGCCTCGGCCACAAACAAACGCAAGACAATCCATGGGACGGCTTCGAAAGCATGTTCCCTGTTGGATCGTACCACGAAGCAACCGCGATCAAACGCGACGACAAAGGGGCTACGTTCCAATTGCCACACGGCCTGGAAGCGTTCGCACCTGCCAAACATATCCGCAAAGACGACGGACAGCCTGTTAACCCAGGCGACGTGGTAACCGTGAAAGTGATCGAATTCAACAAAGACGACCGCCGGATCCTGGTTTCTCACACCCGCTACTTAGAGGATTTGAAATACAAAGCAGAAGCAGCAGTGAAAGCAGAGCGCGCGAAAGAAGATGGCGAGCAACAATCAGTAATCGCTGATGTACAGAAAAAAGTAGAAAAGGAAACCTTCGGTGACCTGGCTGCTTTGGCTCAATTGAAAGAACAACTCGACAAAGAGTAAGATCCGAAAGGATCATAGATGGAATAAAAAACGCCCTGCTGTTGATTCAGCGGGGCGTTTTTTTATGTGCCATGTGGAGATAGTAAACGATTGCAAATCTTGGGAAGACCAACTCGCTCGCGCGCGGTTCTACCGCGTGTGTCGATCATTGGGGCTCTGCCCCACGGGTAGAACCCGACAGATCGACACACGCGGTAGAACCGCGCGCGAGCAAGATTTTATAAAAATCCCGAATTTTGGATTTCACCAAAATTCGGGATGACGCATGTTTATATGGAAGGCACAATCAAGGCAATTACTCCTTTTTCCTCACTTTTTCGGCTTCTTCCTTCAATTTACGCAGTTGTTCTTCCGCAGCTTTTATTTGGGCTTGTAAAGCAGCCAATTGAGCGGCCGACTCTTCCCGTTTTTTCGTATCCTCCCCTACCAGGCGTGTTGTTTCGGCCTTGTTTCGTTCAAGTTCAGCGGCAGTTGCGGCTTTTGCTTCCGCGATGGCCGTAGCGGCTTGTTGTTTGATTTCAGCCACCCCGGCAGCTTCCGATTCGCGTGTTTTAGCGATGTTGGCAGCCGATTCTTGTTTGGCTTTGTACACCGCATCCGTAGAAGCTTTTTGTGCAGCCGCTATTTCATCATTGGTGCGTTTGCGGGCCTCTTCCGTTTCTTTGGCGTATTGTTGGCGCTTAGATTCTGAGTCTTTTCGTGCCGTTGCGATCTCTTCCGCTACATTGGTGCGAGTATCGGCAATTTCCTTGGCTGCTTTTTCCTTGGCTTCAAGCGTTTCTTTGGCAATCGCGGCTTTTTTATCGTCGCTTTCCTTTTTTGCCAGCGCAACGGCCTCAATGGCTTGCTGTTTCATCGTAGCAACCTCTTTTGCAGCATTTTCGCGGGTATTCGCAATTAAAACAGCCGCTTCATCCCGTGCTTTGGCCACATTTTCGGCGGCTTCCTGCCGGGCTTTCGCTGCATTTTCACGCGCCGTTTTCACTTCTTGGGCAGCCTGTTGGGCGGTCGTGGCGATTTCTGTTGCGGCTTTTTCGCGCGCGGCGCCTACTTCACTGGCCAGGCGTTGGCGTTCTTTGGCAGCATTTTCACGTCCGACTTTAATACTATCGGCTTCTGCGGCTTTAATTGCATTGATATTTTGCGCACTTTGGCGTTTTGCTTCTGCTACTGCATTGGCCGATTCTTGTACAGCGCGCACCTGATTTTCTCTTACGGTTGCTACTTCATTGGCCGCTTTTTCACGCGCAGCCGCAATTTCGGCAGCGGCCTTTTCGCGGGCCATCACCACATCCGAAGCAGAAGCCGTGAGGGTTTCTTGTTGCTTTTTCTTGGCATCGGCGATGGTTGAGGCGGTTTCAGCCTGAATTTGCTTCAGTTTTTCATCCACTGTTTGTTTCGCCGTCATCATTTCATCGGCGTATTGTTTCTGGGCCTGGTCTGCCTTTGCATTGGCTTCCATTACTTTCGCGCGGGCCTCATCTGCTGCTTTTTGTGCTTCAACAGCAGCGCGTTCACGGGCTTTTTGCACTTCTGTGGCACTTTGTTGCTTTACATTACTTTCCTGATCCTTGGCAGCCGCGATCGATTTGGCCAGTTCTTCCTGAATTTTGGTGATCTCCGTTTCGGCTTTTTTGCGGGAGGCGGCTACCTCAATGGCAATCGAGTCGCGTTGGTTTTTGGAGCGCAGTTGTGCTTCCGTCACCGCTTTGGTCGCTTCTTCTTGTACCTGTTGAACCGTCTGTGCCGCTTTTTGCTTGCTATCGACTACTTGTTTGGCGATTTCAGCCTTTTCGCCTTCTGCTTTTTTCTGCTGTTCGGCAACGCCTAAACGGGTTCTTTCAATTTCTTCTGCGGCGCGTTTTTTGGCTTCCACAACCTCCAGGGCGCTATTTTCCTTCTGTTTGGCCACATTTTCCTTAATATCGGCCATTTCAGCAGCGCTGTTTTGTTGCAGCAGCGCCTTTTCTTCGGCTGCTTTCCGACGGTATTCTGCTAGGTCAACGGCCAGTTTTTGTTTTTCCAGCACGCTATTTTCACGGGAGAGGGCAATTTCTTCCGCGGAATCTTCCCGAATTTTAAGAATTTGTTCGGATGCTGTTTTTTTGGCCGTCACCACGTCATCCTGGGTGCGATTTTGTTCTGTTTTGGCTTTATTGCGGGCGTCTTCCACAATTTTAGTGCTTTCGTCTCGGATCCGTTTCAGTTCATCATCAGCATTACCACGCGCTGTTGAAATTTCATCGGCGTATTGCAGTTTCGATTGTTCCAGTTTTTCACGGACAACAAGCAGTTCTTTTGCGGCATTTTCGCGGGCTTTTTGCACTTCTTCGGCAGAAACGACCCGGGCTTTTTGAATATCTTCCCCAGCCTGACGCCGTGCATCTTCTACCGCCATCGAAATTTTCGTTACCGCAGAATCGGCCTTTGATTTATTTGCGACAATATATTGTTGTGCTTCGGCTTTCGACTTTTCGATTTCTGCCAAGCTGGCTTTACGTGCCTCCAACACTTCATTGGAATACTCCAGTTTTTTGGCATTGGCTGCATCACGGGCGGCAGCTACTTCCTGGGCCAATTGTGATTTTACTGCTTCGGTGCGGTCTTTTTCGAGTTTTATTTCGGCGCGCAACTTTTCTTTTGTCTTTTCAAGATCAGAACGCAAGGCTGTAACCTCCGGGTCTGCCGATATTGCTGCTTTACTTGTACCAGATCCTGCTGCTGGTTTGGTCGATGTTGTAGTCCCTGGTTTGCCGCCTGCTGCCGGTGTGGCAGTAGCTGCAACGGGTTTTACCACTTCGGCACCAGGATTGTCAACAACCGATCCTTTTTCTAAAATCGAATAAAAACAGCTGCTGATTTTTTTAAACTCTACCTGTCGGTCCTTGTTGGTGGTAAATTTGTACTTCTGCCGGTCTACAAAATTGATAAAATTGATGCCGGTTATATTGCCTTCTGCAAGCCATTGTACTGCATCCAAGTCGAGCAGCAAGTTGTTGCGGTGGGTAGGAACGGCACCCGCAACCAATTCGCCCATGCCAATGAACTTATAGCTGCGTTCCTGTCCCTTTTCATCAATGAAAACCACTTGGTCGTCTTGGTTGAATTCAATGCCGCCAACCGAGGTCATGCGTGCAAAAATACCTTTTTCATCGGTAAAAAAGTTGATTGCGTAATTATAACTGCCTCGAACGACAACCGTGAGCTGCACTGAATTCGCAATCTGGACGCCCGATATTTTTTTGTTTTCTTTGATGGCACCGCTACAGTCCTGCGCCATCAACAAGTGCGGCATGCAACTTACTAGCAGCAACAAACAAAAAAAAGAAATGAATTTAGAGGATGATTGTATCATACACAGGGTATTAGCGTGGATTTTAAAATGCGCGGCAATTTATACTTTTTTTTGCATGCATACGCCTCAATTGTAAGGCGCTGCAATTTTCACCAAATCAAAAGGTACAATTTGCCACAAATGACCGAATTTTTTTTTGAAAAAGCCAAAAAAAACTTAGAAAGTAAGTTTAAGTGAATCACGCATGTTATTGAATTCAAGTCCATGTTGCATCCAATACGGAGACAGGATACTTGCCTTTAAAACACCGCGGCTCATCAATTTGCCCTCCACGAGCTCTTCCCAACCCAAAATTTTATGCGGAAAATCGCTTTCAAACCGCACCACCAATTGTCTGGGAATGTTGGTGTATTGCAAGGTCAGCACACTTGATTTCGGTTCAACACCGATCGAAATTGTAGCATCTTCAACTTTCAAGGGCTTATGTCGCATCCGGATATAGGCAAGATCGGGGATTACTTTTACGGCGCCTATAGGTACGGCGGATGGGTTCATACGGATTCGGAGCATCAATTCTTCCTCCAGGAGTGCTTTGCTGAGTGCAATTTTTTGATCGCCTTCCGTTTCAAAATAAGAAAATATTTTAGCCTCATAACCCGTGTTTTGCAGATTTAACTGCGAAAAAACTTGTCCACACCAATCTTGGACTGTCGAGGTAGACTTCATTGCCATACCGCCATCGATCGGACTAAACACAGATTGCATGATCGAATAATCATAAATACCCGTATGAAAACGGCGAATGGTGTTCAATTTAAGGATGGGCGCTCGGTCTGCCCCAGCATTGGCAGCATCATCGAGTTTTACCTGTTTCGATTTAGAAAAATCTTCTGTTACAAATACGCTGACTTGTTCGGCATCGCGCAGTTCACCATAACGTTCTTGTGTAACTTGGAAGGTGTTTAGTTCGGCTTTGCCCTGATACCAGTATTGTGCAAAACCATTGGCAAGGGGCAAAGGTGCTGCCTGGGCGGTTGGAAGGGCTTTGGCATTGGAAGCAGGTTCAGCGGAAGCGGGTTGGTTGCATTGCCAAACAAGCAAGGCAAGGAAAACGAGTGCAATATTGTTTATGATTCGCATGATTATGATTGATTTACACTATTGGGTGGTTGAATGGGCGGGTTGGTAAAGCACAATCCATACACCGGAATACGCAAAACGTTTTCGAGGGATCCATGCTGTCTCTAATTGATGAAAATCGGATGCTTGCAGATCATTCATTACATTAGAAACAAAAATAAGCTGATTTTGGTCAAACCGAATGTCGGAAAAGCGACGCTTATCGTCGTTTAACATTAAATCAATACCTGTATTGAGGTTGGGGAAGGCCGATCCGACCGATTGATAATCAATTCCTTGTTGGTCGAGGTAGGTAAGCGCCTGTGCGCGCAGGGCGTGGTAGGGTTGATGCGCAAGGGTTGCATCCCAATCCATGGAAATACCACGCGGATAAATCCACAAGTTACCGGTAGCAAAACCGATGCTCAATGCTAAAAACGTAAAGCGGATAATGTGTTGCTTTTGATTACTTTGAATCACCCATTGATATACCAAGAGATGCAAGGCACAATAGGCAGGTAAAAAATAACGGTGCGCAGACAGGTTTTGGTATAAAACAGCGGAAATGCTTAAAAAAAAGCAGATGCATCCGAACAAAAGCAGCAGTACGGTATCAGGTGCGCGTAATCGTTTCTTCCACCATAACACACCCAAAATCAAAAGGGTAAGCCATTCAAACACGCGTCCGAAATCTAGCCAGCGCCAAATAAGCACCGCAACATTGCGCAAAATCCCCCTCCCTGCTACCCGTTGAAACGCCGGTGCCCAGGCCGATTGTGCGTGGTAACCAATCCAACCCGTTTGAGCCCAATGCCAGGCTAAAAAGGCTGTCGCACCTGCAATACCCGGCAAAAAACACCAGGCCTGATGCCAAAAATACCGAAATCCTGTCCGCAACTGCCAACAACGAACACTCAGAAAAATGCCCAATCCAGCGGCGGTCATCATACCGCGCATACTGACCAAACTCAATCCAAATACACCGAAGGCTATGTAAACCAAACGATTACCCAGGATGCCTTCGAGCGCAAGCACAAAAAAGCTCAACAAAATAATGTCTGGACTAACCAGGACCATTTGCCCTGCTACCACCGGATCAAGCAACACCAAAGGCAACAGCCAAAATGCCCAATAAGGGGTACCCAGACGAGAAGCCAATCGATAAAGGCCCCAAACGAGCAAGCATAAAAATGGAAGCATGGAAAAATGGCTGACCGGCAAATTGTAGCCAAAAAAAGTCCACATGGTGGCCAAATAATAGCCTAAAAAAGGCGGGTGGCCACTGTCAATCAGCGAGGGCAATACGGCCCATTGGAGGTGGTGCTGGTAAAAAAAGTGGGCATGCTTGGATGCCAACTGCACGGTGTCCCAAAAAAAAGGATCATTCCGCACCACCCAGGTCATCCCTGCAGCATATAGGTAAAATGGTAAAAGTCGAAAATATAAAAATGCGCGCACGGCGCAAAGGTAGGCATTGCACAACAAGTATCCCGCAACCAACGGGCAATATCGTTAGCGTCCTTTGGATTCAATTAACCGAAGAAATTCGGCCCTGGTTTCGGCCTTTCCAAACTCACCCGTAAAGGAAGAGGTTGTTGTAATGCTGTTTTGCTTTTGTACACCGCGCATCATCATGCACATATGACAAGCTTCGACCACTACAGCCACCCCAAGCGGGTGCAAGGTATTTTGAATAACATCGCGAATTTCGATAGTAAGCCGCTCCTGAACCTGCAAGCGTCGGGCAAAAACATCTACCACCCGCGGGATTTTGCTCAAACCGACAATATAACCGTTTGGAATGTAGGCCACGTGGGCTTTACCGAAAAAAGGTAAAATATGGTGCTCGCATAGAGAATAGACCTCAATATCCTTTACAATGACCATCTCATTGTAGTCTTCCTTAAACATTGCACCCAATAAAATTGCTGCTGGATCCTGGTCATAACCCTGGGTAAGAAACTGCATCGCTTTTGCGGCGCGTTCAGGCGTTTTAAGCAGGCCATCTCGGGCGGTATCCTCTCCTACCCCTTTTAAAATCTCCTCATAATGCACGCGCATTTGCTCAGTAAGCGCATCATCGTACGAATCGCTTTTGGTATAGCTCATTTAAGATTTCGTTTTGTCTGGAATACAGCGTTTTATGAAAATTTATTCGCCATAATATTCAGCATAAATGGTCTCCGTTTCCCACAATTTAATGGCATGGAGTTTACTGGTATCGCCCTCCAAGGCTTTTTCGAGACGTTCCCAAATCAATATAACAAGATTTTCAGTGGTTGGTTGCATTCCTTTTGGAATAAAGTCAACATCCAGGTTGAGGTTGCTATGGTCCAGATGATCAATCACTTCTACTTTGATGATCAGGCTGAGTTTTTTTACATCGATGATAAATCCGGTAATTGGATCGGGCATGCCTTTTACGGTTACATGCAGGTTGTAGTTGTGGCCGTGCCAGTTTTTATTGGAACATTTGCCAAATACATCGCGGTTTTCTGCTTCGCTCCACGATTCGACCCACAATTTATGGGCTGCGTTGAAACGTTCAATTCGGGTGATATAAACCATTCGAGTGTTTTTTTGTCAATAAAATGCGTATAAATGGTGTACGCGCAAAAGTGGGCTCAAATTTACAGCGAAAAGCGTGAAAAGCCTGCTTTCCTCAAATCCTTTGGTTGTATTTTAACAGGCATTTAGTCCCTTTGTGTTCCCGGTTTATCTAAAAATAACATCCATCGGTGGATGTTTGTGTTTATTTGCAAAAACAATTTAAGAGGGCTTGGCATGAAATCCCGCAATTTCCTAGATCGCATTTATCGTTTTCTAAACCTGCGGCCAGTGTATCACGCACTGTTCTGGCTGGTGCTATTTGGCGTAATGATGCTCGACGGGCTTCAAAAGGGCAATAATTGGTGGTTTACAATTTCAAATGAGTTGATCGGCTTATTTTTTTATGCCATTTTGGTATATTTTAACCTGTACTTTTTGATCCCGAACTACCTGGCCCGCCATGTTTTATCCTATTTTGGCATAGTCATTTTGGCTTGTGCGCTTATTACGCCCATTGAAGTACTCACGCTGTATTTGAAATTATTCAATTTGCCCGTTTACCGCAACCATTTGGTAGAAGAACAATTTGATTTCTTTCTGGGCAATTTGTTTGTTGTACTACTTTCAACGATGATGCGCCTTGTCATGGATTGGTGGCGCTATCAGAATGAAAAACAGATGTTGCTTACCCAAACCATTCAGTCGGAACTAAGGTTTTTAAAAAGTCAGATAAATCCGCATTTTTTATTCAACACGCTGAATAATCTTTATGCGCTTACCCTTAAAAAGAGCGATCAGGCACCTGAAATCGTATTGAAACTTTCAGAAATTATGCGTTACATGTTGTACGAGTGTAACGAAAGACGGGTATTGCTAACCAAAGAAATTCAGTATATTCATAACTATTTAGACCTGGAAAGATTGCGTCAGCCCAGAGAGGCCGATATTCGGTTTACAACGGCGGGTGCAATGAGTGAACAAATGGTGGCCCCCCTCTTGTTTGTCCCTTTTTTGGAAAATAGTTTCAAACATGGTTTAAACCACTATTTACAGGGCGGCGGATTTGTGCGTTTACATTTGCATGTACAAGGTGAAGACCTCGAATTTCGGATAGAAAACAGCAAGGCCATGGAAAGTGTACCACGCCAAAATCATCCGCGGAGTGGTGGTATCGGCCTGGCAAATGTGCGTCAAAGACTTGATTTGTTATACCCTGAAAACCACACACTTACGGTATCGGATGAACCCAATTGTTATTCGGTAACTTTGCACCTCAAAATGATTTGAGTGAAATTTTTTTTTCTTCGCGGTTTAATATCCCGGAAATATTACCTTAGAGCCAACCAACAGCCCATTAATTGAAACCCACAGCTTGCGTATGCTAAATGTATTAATCGTTGATGATGAGCCGCTTGCGCTCGACGTTTTGGAAACGTATATCTCCCAAATGCCCGATTTAACGTTGGTGAAACGTTGTAGTAATGCCATTGAAGCCAATGAAGCATTAAAGGCCCATAATATTGATCTGATGTTTCTGGATATTCAAATGCCACAATTGACGGGCATTGACTTTGTGAAAACATTGGTACGGCCACCTATGATTGTTTTTACCACGGCGTATCCAAATTACGCTATTCAAGGCTTTGACTTGAACGCGCTTGACTACCTGTTGAAGCCCATTTCGCTGGAGCGCTTCATGAAAGCGGTTAACAAAGCGGTAGAACAATCGGATTTGCAACACCGTGAATTGCCCGCTACAAATGGTCTGGCGGCTACAACTCCTGCCAACGATGCGCTTGATTTCTTTTTTGTCAAAGCCGATAAAAAGCTGGTTAAGGTTAACTTCGAAGACATTATTTATATCGAAGGTCTGAAAGACTATGTGATCATCCGCTTGATCAATGGCCGCGTGATTACCCTGCAAACCATGAAGTCGCTTGAAGACCGGCTGCCGAATGGCCGTTTCAAACGTATTCACCGTTCTTATATCGTTGCACTGGATAAAATCACGGCCATTGAAGGAAACATGGTAGAGGTGTCGGAAAAAAACATACCAAAACTTTTGCCAATCGGTAAAAATTATCGGGATGAATTGCTGGAATTGATTGAAAAAAACCGGCTATAATTTGCCGATTTTATAAAAAGTCGGCAAACTGCTTCCCATTTTCCAGCCCCATCCGTTTGCCCTCTTCCAACATAAACCCAAACGCAGCTTCAAAATCGTTTGGAATAACCCCGTCCAGAATGGCTTCACGCACGGCCGTTTTTACAATACCCACTGTTTTGGATGGGGGTATGCCAAATGTTTCCATTATGACTTCTCCCGTGATGGGGGGTTGCCACAGGCGTAGGCGATCCTCTGCGCTTACTTCGGCCATTCGATCCTTGAGGTAATGGTAGCCCTCCAGGTATCGTTGCATTTTTTTTGGATTTTTGGTCGTAATGTCCGATTCGCATAAGTGCATCAAATCCTCAATTTCCGGCCCGGCATCAAATAAGAGTCGGCGGACAGCACTTGCAGTCACCTGTTCTTTGGTGAGGGAGATCGGGCGCAAATGCAGGCGCACCATTTTTTGCACATATTCCATTTTCGTATCCAGCGGGAGGCGCAGGTTGCGGAAAATTTTTGGAACCATGTTTGCGCCCAACCATTCATGTCCATGAAAAGTCCACCCATGTTCTTTGTCATACCGTTTAGTGGCTGGTTTGGCAATATCGTGCAACAAGGCCGACCAGCGCAACCAGATGTTGTTGCTGCGTTTGCACAAATTGTCCAACACCTCGAGGGTGTGGTAAAAATTGTCTTTGTGTGCGCGGCCATTGCGGTCTTCCACGCCTTGCAGGGCTGCAACTTCTGGCATGATTAATTGCAACAACCCGGTATCGAACAACAGGTTAAAGCCCACGGACGGCTTAGGCGTAGCAAGGATTTTTTCCAGTTCGGTGGCAATCCGTTCCTTCGAAATAATATTAATCCGCGATTTATACCGTGCAATTCCTTGTAAAGTGCCTGGTTCAAT
>JBBAVI010000067.1:0-30956 GCA_040397785.1 Saprospiraceae bacterium
AAAATAAATTCCATTTGCCAAGGGTTGTTCTGAATATTTATATCCAAACACCCAGATGCGATCTTCGTTTTGGGCTTGCAGGCATGTATATGAAAATAACAATAGGAAAATGAGTGGCATGTATCGCATAGTAAAGTATAAAAAGCGTGCTGCCTTGTAAAAGTAGCATATATATTGGGAAGACTCATCAATACGCAACCTTCTCTAAAAACAACTTAGAATGCGGTGCCGTATATTTATGATGTCCCTTTCATAAACCTTTCTAGATAAACCTTTCAAGGTTAAATAATCAACCTAGACTTTACACACCTCCGATATTATATCACGCTTCAACCAGTGGGAAGTCTGAAAAATCGGAAATGTAGTTGGTTAGATCAACGCCTGAACATTCAACAAAGTCCAGTGCATAAGAAAAATACAAATTCAATTTTTCTTCATGAACAGAGCCAATATTGTCATTTTGCCAATGATTGAGTAAATAATCCTGACGAATGATAATCGGTTTCGTCCATTGATTGTTGAATCTGACAATGAAAACATAATGGACTGGGATATTTGCGATGTTTTTCAGTTGAGTTATTGAAACTTTAAACTGCCCACTGAACCCATTTTGACGGGGCGTGCCAGTGGAGGTTTTAACCTGAACCCGTCTTAAAGTTCCACTATCATCTTGAACTACAAATATGTCGTCACCAATATCAACCTCCGGGATGGCAACATTCCAGCCAAGCGTTAAAAACTCTGACATTACGGTGAGATGCCCCGCTTTACCCAAATAAAGATGATAATTTTTCTTCACGCACCAATCTTGTGGATATGTAAAACTTTACCAGTTTGAGTGTCTACAAACCTCACCTCATGAATCTTTTGGTTAAGATCCGATTGTTTTTCAATGCCCAATAAGGCCGGATAAATGGATGCCTCTAGTTTATTATAATAATTTTCAAAATCACTCTTTATATCGTAAGAAACAAAGATGATATTCGCTGGATGTGCATCCGGAAACCACGTTTTAATTAAAGCACGAATAGATGGGCTTATGCTGAACGTATAACCATCCAATTGCTTGTTTACGCTTATTTGAATTGCGTCCATTTCTTTTATAAGATCCGCTTGCATAGGTAAAAGATGCTTAGAACTTGTTAAGACTACTGGTTGCATTGTACATTGAACCTGTCATATGACAAGCATTTACAAAAGTAGGGGCAAAATGGCAAATTAGCAAGCGGACTGATCAATACGCCACCTTCTCCAAAAACAACCCAGAAGGCGGTGCCGTATACTTAGATGGCTCTTTGGTATAAGTTTCCATATACCCCTGCAAAGTTTCGAGCGACATGCGGCCGCGGCCCACTTCCACCAGTACCCCGGTGAGGCGGCGCACCATTTTCCACAAAAAATGCGAGCCAATAAAGTGAATATAGATGCGCTGGGCATCGTCGATGATTTCTACTTTAGTTAAATCGACCATGGTAGACTGACCTTCTTTCTCGGTATCGCCAAAAGAACGGAAATCGTGGAAGCCCTGGAGCATCGCGGCTGCTTTGCGCATATCGGCCAAATTGAGCGGATCACGTACCCACCACACGTATTTTTTGCCAAAAGCATCGCGGCGCTTGGAAATCTGGTACACATAATGCCGGGATTGGGCATCGTAGCGCGCATGAAACTTGGGATTAGCCTTTTCCGCTTTTAAGATATTGATGTCGTGGGGCAACACATCGTTCATGCGCATTTGCAGTTGTTCGGGCGAAACACCTTCCACAGGCACCTCCAGGTGGGCCACTTGTCCGCGTGCGTGTACGCCTGCGTCCGTGCGACCCGCGCCGTAAAGTTCCATTTGCAGGGAATTGAACACTTTAAAGGTGGCCTGCATGAGTTCGCCTTGTACCGTACGGTCTTCTTTTTGTACTTGCCAGCCGGCGTAGCGGGAGCCGTCGTATTCTATCGTGAGTTTATAGCGCATTCTGTTCAAAATGAAGCACAAAGGAACGATAAAGTGTCGGGATATGCGCGTATTAATCACGATTTTGTTTGGCGGTTTGGTACGCTCGTAGTACCTTTGCAGTCCTTTTGGAAAAAAGGGTATTTTTTAACTAAAAAATTGTCTAACAATATGTTCGCAATTGTTTCCATCGCCGGTCAACAATTTAAAGTTGAGGAAGGTCAGCAGATCTTCGTCCACCGGCTGGCAGCACAGGAAGGAGACGCGCTCTCTTTCGATGCCGTGCATCTCATCGAGCATGACGGTAACGTCAACATCGGTGCTCCTTATGTTGGCGGTGCCAGCATTAGTGCCAGTGTGCTCAGTCACGTTCAAGGTGATAAAATCGTCGTATTTCATAAGAAACGCCGTAAAGGTCACCGCAAGAAAAACGGTCACCGTCAGCAATTCACTAAAATCCAGATTGACGCGATCAAAGGCTAAGATTTGGTAAAGTGGCGAGTTGTGTTGAAGCGCTTTCTACTTTTAATATTCACAATCAATCATTCACTCATTCATCCTTGTTTTGAGTCATGGCACATAAAAAAGGTGTAGGTAGTACAGATAACGGCCGGGACAGTAAAAGTAAACGTCTTGGTGTAAAATTGTTCGGCGGCGAAATCGCGAAAGCCGGCAATATTCTTGTTCGTCAGCGTGGAACCCGTTTCCATCCGGGCGAAAACGTGTACATGGGACGTGACCACACGTTGCATGCATACATTGACGGTGTTGTTACCTTCCGCAAAACGAAGAACGACCGCAGTTATGTAAACGTATTGCCGCTTGAAATGGTAGCACCTGCACAGGTTCCAACCAAAGCGGGTACCCAAACCGGCAACGAAACCAAAGCGCCAGTTGCAGAACCAGCGGCTAAACCAGCCAAAGCGCCAAAAGCGCCAAAAGCGGAAGTAGTTGCTGAGGTTGCGGCTCCGGTTGCCGAAGTTGTACCACCCGTGGTGGTTGCGGAGGAAACAGCAGAAATCGTTGCTGAAGTTGCTGCTCCAGTAACGGAAGAAGTTACTGAAACCATTGCTGAAGTTGCTGCACCGGTTGCAGAAGAACCGAAAGCAAAGGCAACTGCTAAAAAAGCACCGAAGCCTGACGATTTGAAAATCGTGGAAGGCATTGGTCCTAAAATTGAAACCCTGTTGAAAGAAGGTGGTATCCAGAACTGGGACGATCTTGCTTCAGCGGATTTGGATAAATTGAAAGAAATTCTGGATGCTGCCGGTTCACGGTATCAGATCCACGACCCGAGCACCTGGGCTGCTCAAGCCAAATTTGCTGCAGATGGCAAATGGGAAGAGCTGAAAGAATACCAGGAAATGCTGATGGGCGGCCGGGATGTAACAGAATAAGAATATCTTTATAGGGCAAATGTTGGGAATATAAATGCTTGTTTCTTACATTTGCCCATTGTTTGTTTCGATATAAGAAGTTTTTGTTTTCATAGCTTAATTTTTAGTTGTTGCCCCGGCTGTAATTAGTCGGGGTTTTTTATCAACGGGAGTTAAGGAGAAAGGGGGGCTACGGAGAAAAGGGGTTCCACGGAGGAGCTTGGAGGGACGGAGTTACGCGGAGAAGGGGTTCCACGGAGTAGCTTGGAGGGACGGAGATGCACAGAGGAAAAAAACTCTGTGCAACTCCGTCCCTCCGAGCTTCTCCGTGGAACCCTCTTTTTTTTATTACTCCTCATCCTCCCATCTATACACGCCAAAATTATCTGACTGTAGTGTTTCCGATACCTCCTCCATGTTAAATTCGGTAGGATCAAATTCGTCGCCCAGCCAATCCGTCATTTCTTCATGTTCTTCATGGGATGGGTCGGACATAATTTCCAGCAAGGCTTGATAGCCCCCAATGCCGCCACAATCCTCTGGCGGGCAGGTGTTTTTTCCGGCAATACAGACAGGATATAGCCGATTGGGTTCTTTGGGCAGCACCTTTTCCAATATAATTTGGTGTTCCCAGCCATCCCCGAAATCATATAAGTAGGTAATGCGGTCGTTTTCCGCTTTTAGCAAGGTGCTTAACCTTATTTCGTTGTAATTTTCATAATCCAGATCTTCCAACAGGATTGGATCGCCATAAACCTGACCATTCCATTCAAATTGATGGAGGTGGGAGTTGGTCCAACCCATGGTGGTTTGGATGATTTTGTGCAAATCTGGCATCAACACGGTGCTTTCGACCAAAATGCTTCTCCAGATGGGCGGCTTTGCGTCGTTTAGGGATATTTTTAGTTGGTAGATGTTCATAGAAAGGCTTAATTCGGCTGGTGGATAGAGGTTACAAATGTAAAATATTTGTGGGGAATGTGGGTTTTGGGTGTGTTTTTTTGCGCGTAGATTGTGGGTTTTTTGTTTGTTTAAAATTGTGCTTATATTCGGATTTACAGGCGCAGTTGGGCAAGGGATTTAGACATAGCAATATCAAAGCCATGCGGATTTTTTACTTGCAAAACCCAATTTTACAGGCAGTGCCTGCAAAATTGGGTTGGACGATATTGGTAGCATTGCAAAAAATAGAAGACCCGTTGGAACACAATTTTTATCAACAACAAACCGAGTTGGAAAACTGGAAGAAATAATCAACTCCGAAAACACGCACGGTGACCAATAAACACGACACCAACGAACGCATCTTCATAAAACCACCTGAATTTAACGGCCATACTGACCCACCTATAACGGTGCAAAATGCTTCTCCGGATTGGAAACTTGCATGAAGATCAGGTCCCTTTTGCGCAAATGGCAAGGCTGATGTTTCAATCCTTCTTATCGTGGAATTGGCTTTTGAAGCATGTTGGTTTTAGATTTAATGATGTTGAATATTTCGTTTCAATCCTTCTTATCGTGGAATTGGCTTTTGAAGCTCAAAGAATTCCTGTCGGCTGTAAGGAGTAAGCAAGTTTCAATCCTTCTTATCGTGGAATTGGCTTTTGAAGCCAGTATTATCCGTCCCCGCTGCCCAATCTGTCCCATGTTTCAATCCTTCTTATCGTGGAATTGGCTTTTGAAGAGCTTCCTGTTGTAAGAAGCCTACCCGCTGTATAACGTTTCAATCCTTCTTATCGTGGAATTGGCTTTTGAAGCCCCAAGTGTCCTCCATTCTTTGAAGGACGTTTACGTTTCAATCCTTCTTATCGTGGAATTGGCTTTTGAAGCGCTGGCTTCAATCAACGCGACCCTATCTGAAATATGTTTCAATCCTTCTTATCGTGGAATTGGCTTTTGAAGACCCAATTTGTGCGACGTTACGATCAACCACGGATGGTTTCAATCCTTCTTATCGTGGAATTGGCTTTTGAAGGTCCAAACGTGGATACTTTCGACGAATGCATTCCGGGTTTCAATCCTTCTTATCGTGGAATTGGCTTTTGAAGTAGAAGCGAATGGACCCAACCGGGTGTACCGATTGTGTTTCAATCCTTCTTATCGTGGAATTGGCTTTTGAAGCTATTTAACCACGCAGAAATGACCAAGATTAGTCAGAGTTTCAATCCTTCTTATCGTGGAATTGGCTTTTGAAGCTGTTTTTTTGATATTCCTTCGTAGCGCGAACCACAGTTTCAATCCTTCTTATCGTGGAATTGGCTTTTGAAGAATGAATATCGCGCTTTAAGTGATGACATTTTTACAGTTTCAATCCTTCTTATCGTGGAATTGGCTTTTGAAGTTGTATCAAGTGGTGTAATAATGGGTGATACCTCAGAGTTTCAATCCTTCTTATCGTGGAATTGGCTTTTGAAGAAAAGCGGAGGTGCGGGACTTTAACGAGGATTTAGCGTTTCAATCCTTCTTATCGTGGAATTGGCTTTTGAAGCCGATTAGTTAGTCAACCACAACAAATTCAAAACGCAGTTTCAATCCTTCTTATCGTGGAATTGGCTTTTGAAGAAAAGCTTCTTTTCACACGCCACCATAATCAAAGTTGTTTCAATCCTTCTTATCGTGGAATTGGCTTTTGAAGCAATGAATATCGCGCTTTAAGTGATGACATTTTTACAGTTTCAATCCTTCTTATCGTGGAATTGGCTTTTGAAGGCTGGTTATTTTTCATTGGGCTGTTTTTCTTTTTTTTGTTTCAATCCTTCTTATCGTGGAATTGGCTTTTGAAGCAAGATGTTCGGCGATGTCGCGGATTAGCCCCGTATGTTTCAATCCTTCTTATCGTGGAATTGGCTTTTGAAGCAGACGCGCAAGTGTTCAGCCGCTACAAGCGGCACTGTTTCAATCCTTCTTATCGTGGAATTGGCTTTTGAAGAATTGTGCGGAGAAATACAAAAGCAAGTTCCCAATCGTTTCAATCCTTCTTATCGTGGAATTGGCTTTTGAAGATGCGCGCTCTAAGTTCACCAGCCTGTTGCGTGACTGTTTCAATCCTTCTTATCGTGGAATTGGCTTTTGAAGAATGAAAACGCAGTCGCAAGCGCAATCAATTGAGGGTTTCAATCCTTCTTATCGTGGAATTGGCTTTTGAAGCGGCAACGGAACGGGAAAATCTTCAGGACTTACCAAGTTTCAATCCTTCTTATCGTGGAATTGGCTTTTGAAGAGACACTATCAGTTGCCTCGGGCACTACTACCTTATGTTTCAATCCTTCTTATCGTGGAATTGGCTTTTGAAGAAGGCAACAGTCTTTTGTATGACCATGCTACAAAGCGTTTCAATCCTTCTTATCGTGGAATTGGCTTTTGAAGATTTTAAGCATGTTATTTTGCATAATTGTCGGCGGTGTTTCAATCCTTCTTATCGTGGAATTGGCTTTTGAAGTTCTAACACGATAGGAGGAACAGGCACTACCCTATATTGTTTCAATCCTTCTTATCGTGGAATTGGCTTTTGAAGACAATTATGCAAAATAACATGCTTAAAATGGCAGTGTTTCAATCCTTCTTATCGTGGAATTGGCTTTTGAAGGTATGCACTTGCGCCTTTTTCCGGTGCCGAATAACAAGTTTCAATCCTTCTTATCGTGGAATTGGCTTTTGAAGCAGGTACAAGGAAAATCCAATGGTCAGATTGTCAGGGTTTCAATCCTTCTTATCGTGGAATTGGCTTTTGAAGAGTGTATCCGCTTGCTGACCTTTGATTTGTGTTATCGTTTCAATCCTTCTTATCGTGGAATTGGCTTTTGAAGGGTTTATTTAATGACGGAGAGGATACTTTTGTCAATGTTTCAATCCTTCTTATCGTGGAATTGGCTTTTGAAGCGCTTACATCACAGCAGCAACGCAGGGCGCAAAAAGTTTCAATCCTTCTTATCGTGGAATTGGCTTTTGAAGAAGGTTTGGCCGGATAATGTTGTGCAGTAAAATCTGAGTTTCAATCCTTCTTATCGTGGAATTGGCTTTTGAAGCTTGATAGTATGTTTGATATATGCGATCATGGTATCGTTTCAATCCTTCTTATCGTGGAATTGGCTTTTGAAGGTGAAGCATTGGATGCTTTACTTGGCGATGTGTCTTGTTTCAATCCTTCTTATCGTGGAATTGGCTTTTGAAGAAGTTCGGGTTTATTAACATCTGAAATAACAGAATAGTTTCAATCCTTCTTATCGTGGAATTGGCTTTTGAAGTGCTGGAATTTGTCTTTTTATTTCACTGTTTAACTTGTTTCAATCCTTCTTATCGTGGAATTGGCTTTTGAAGTTTTGGAAGTCGAACCTTCAATGACTTGTCAATTGTGTTTCAATCCTTCTTATCGTGGAATTGGCTTTTGAAGTTAGTTTGTTTAATTGGAATTCTAATATCTACATAAGTTTCAATCCTTCTTATCGTGGAATTGGCTTTTGAAGACAACATATTCAAAGGTTTATTTGAAGAAGCATATTGTTTCAATCCTTCTTATCGTGGAATTGGCTTTTGAAGAAGTTATATTGATAATGTAAGGTTAAATTGTTGCTAGTTTCAATCCTTCTTATCGTGGAATTGGCTTTTGAAGTTTACAAATTGGCGCCTGGCATCATATTGCAACGGTGTTTCAATCCTTCTTATCGTGGAATTGGCTTTTGAAGGCATCGGATGTGTACGACCAATTTACGGGACTTTAAGTTTCAATCCTTCTTATCGTGGAATTGGCTTTTGAAGTTCCAGGGGTGTTAAACCGCCTTCGGTAATTCGTTCGGTTTCAATCCTTCTTATCGTGGAATTGGCTTTTGAAGATACAACTTGAACTGCACGGGTTTCAGCAACTAGTTGTTTCAATCCTTCTTATCGTGGAATTGGCTTTTGAAGCAGGATAATCTTCGCCTTCAATCCAATTATTTATCAGTTTCAATCCTTCTTATCGTGGAATTGGCTTTTGAAGATTATCGCTTGGGTCACCTGTTACAACCCGATAAGTGTTTCAATCCTTCTTATCGTGGAATTGGCTTTTGAAGTATTCCAAGTGCTTTTATTTCTTCGGATGTTAATTTGTTTCAATCCTTCTTATCGTGGAATTGGCTTTTGAAGCTTCTAGTAAAGATATTTACGCCTTGACCTGGTTAAGTTTCAATCCTTCTTATCGTGGAATTGGCTTTTGAAGCAGTGCCGTACCTGCGGCATTAGTACGCAGCAATTGGTTTCAATCCTTCTTATCGTGGAATTGGCTTTTGAAGATTGTATTATGATCGTTTTCAGGTTTGACCACTGAAGTTTCAATCCTTCTTATCGTGGAATTGGCTTTTGAAGTACATCGAACACATCCGGCGCGACGGGCGTCACTTGTTTCAATCCTTCTTATCGTGGAATTGGCTTTTGAAGCGGTATCAATGGAACCGGTCGGGCTAAGAAAATAGTTTCAATCCTTCTTATCGTGGAATTGGCTTTTGAAGGTTATCAGAAAACTGCATTGAAGGATGAAATAGTTTGTTTCAATCCTTCTTATCGTGGAATTGGCTTTTGAAGTAATTGATCGGCAAATTCTGCTATATCTTCAAATGGTTTCAATCCTTCTTATCGTGGAATTGGCTTTTGAAGCGTCGTCAAACTTAGGTGCAGTACAATTAAGGGTTAGTTTCAATCCTTCTTATCGTGGAATTGGCTTTTGAAGAGTAGGTTCAAGTGCCTCTACTTTTGTTGACATTAAGTTTCAATCCTTCTTATCGTGGAATTGGCTTTTGAAGGCGCCCAACTTTGTATACAATATTGGGAGCCTGTTGAGTTTCAATCCTTCTTATCGTGGAATTGGCTTTTGAAGACCACGATCCAGTAAATTGTTGCGCTGGCGCAGATACGTTTCAATCCTTCTTATCGTGGAATTGGCTTTTGAAGCGTCACCTCGGAAATAGCAAGGATGCCCGCCACGTTGTTTCAATCCTTCTTATCGTGGAATTGGCTTTTGAAGACAAAAATGGGCGGCGGCGTAGGAATTACCTTTGAGTTTCAATCCTTCTTATCGTGGAATTGGCTTTTGAAGAAGAAATCGTATAAAATTGATTGTGGAATTCGTTGGTGTTTCAATCCTTCTTATCGTGGAATTGGCTTTTGAAGTATGAATGATGTGCTTGTCATTGCTGGCAGTAACGTAGTTTCAATCCTTCTTATCGTGGAATTGGCTTTTGAAGATTGCACCGGTTCGCGCATTACTGGCGAATTCATAGAGTTTCAATCCTTCTTATCGTGGAATTGGCTTTTGAAGAATCAGATAATGGCACCGGCGGCATTGGTGCATCACGTTTCAATCCTTCTTATCGTGGAATTGGCTTTTGAAGCTTGCATTCGCAACACATCATGATATAGCGGCATCAAGTTTCAATCCTTCTTATCGTGGAATTGGCTTTTGAAGTAGCCGGTGGCGTTATTATTGGAAAAACGTTTTCCAGTTTCAATCCTTCTTATCGTGGAATTGGCTTTTGAAGTGTCGTCGGGTAATCGAATCCCGCCGGTGAATATTTGTTTCAATCCTTCTTATCGTGGAATTGGCTTTTGAAGTCTTTCAAAGACAGTCGAACAATTGTCGATCTTGAAGTTTCAATCCTTCTTATCGTGGAATTGGCTTTTGAAGTTGTTTATCAAAATCATTGGTTAATGTCGTAGCGTCGTTTCAATCCTTCTTATCGTGGAATTGGCTTTTGAAGAGTGTATGGTTCAATGTCGTCGATCAAATCCATGTCGTTTCAATCCTTCTTATCGTGGAATTGGCTTTTGAAGCGTGCCTACATCAATGACAATTTTAGGCGTAACACTGTTTCAATCCTTCTTATCGTGGAATTGGCTTTTGAAGCTTTGAAAAGGTGGTGGAAGCGAAGCACCAGGATGCGTTTCAATCCTTCTTATCGTGGAATTGGCTTTTGAAGACCATAACCCTACAACGCGATGAAAAAAGTACGAATGTTTCAATCCTTCTTATCGTGGAATTGGCTTTTGAAGACTACAAGGGTACGGCCATTGGCATTTTACGGCTGAGTTTCAATCCTTCTTATCGTGGAATTGGCTTTTGAAGAAGTATAAACGAAATCCTTTTAACATCAATTGCCGAGTTTCAATCCTTCTTATCGTGGAATTGGCTTTTGAAGCGACGCGGCATTCGTTGGCGATAACTTTGCCAACATGTTTCAATCCTTCTTATCGTGGAATTGGCTTTTGAAGCCGTATTTACCTGCAAAAATATGATAACCAGTTGGTTATACCGATTTTCCAAAACCTTATTTTTATGATTTAGCATGTCAAAGAACATCTTTTTATTCCGTTTTTTATCGTTCAGCGGATACACAAGTCCTTCATTATCAAAGGATTTAGTGTGGTTTTCTGGTTTGGAAAAATAAATTTGGACCCGGAATGCCACCTTAAATTTCACATCGGACATATATTCCGATAAGTACAATGTTCGCACCTTTTTCGCACTTTGGTGGCATTGGGGAACACATTTTTTTGTATAATCTTTGCAATTTCAGCTGCCGCGGTCTTAACGGCTTCTACATCCTCCGGTTTTATAGGCACCTCCAATAAATAATGCTTGCTGCGCGTATAAACCAGGTAGCCGCGAGTTACCTGACGCCCAAAATTATGCTCGATCAGCCAGGCATAACAAACCAGTTGTGTGCGATAGGTATCGTATAATCGATCCTCCCATTTTGCAAATTTATAGTCCAACGGTGCCATGCTTCCGTCTTTCAACGTGAGTACCTCGTCTACTTCGCCACGCAATAAATTATTCGTGAGGTAAACTTCCGTTAGCTTTTCCACCGCCCCGATACGCTTGCGCAAATACGCACGATTTTGATCTGCCTTTTCATCATGCATCTCCCTGCCTTTCAGTACTTTATAGTTTTTTTCCTCAAACTGGGGCACCCGCAAAACGTATTCAAAAAAGGTAAACCTCGGACAATACAAATACTCAATAATGTGCGATGGGGTAATCGAAAATTCGGTAGATGCCTTGCTCATATTGTACATTGGTATAATTAGCACTAAAAAAATAACGCCAATATTTGATCGGTCACCATTTTTTTATCAAAAGCCTGACCTAATAAGACCGTAGACTGCAACTCTGATTTATTCATTGGAAAAATATACACTTTGTCCCGATCCTCAGCAATCAGGGCTTTTAGTTTCAACTCCAATATATCCTTTTCATAGGCATCCAGGGTTCCTAAAAAGCAACTGAATTGTACGCGATAAAGTCCGGCTTGTTTGCACACCTTGGCAACTTTTGTTCGGGCGCGATCGTTTTCGATGTCATAGAGTACCCAGATGATCATGGCTGTTTTTTATAGTTCGTTGATGTCCATTTCTTCCAATTCCCCGCTACCACCCAGCAATACCTGGGCAAAAGCATGTGCATCTAACAACAAAATACTTGCCCGCGTGCGGTTGCGTCCTTTATAGCGGATTACTTCATGCTCTAAGTATTCGTTATAATGCTCCATCAATAGTTTTTTCCCTTCGCTGTTGAGACTTATGCCACCGGTTACCGCTTCATAACAGGACTGATTAACCTTTTTCCCCGAAAATAGGGTGAATACAGTCTTATCTGCCCACATCCGATAGGGTTCAATAAAATCATAAACCAAACTTTTGTGATTGTAATCGTCGCGGTGCAGAAACCCAACATACGGGTCCAGGCCTGCCAACATGAGCGATTTTTCCACACGCGCATACAATACACCGTAGGCATAATTCAAAAAAGCGTTAAAAGCATCTTGCGCTGGACGCGTACTTCGTCCCTTAAACTGCCAGTTTGCAGGAAGCACATAACTTAAAACCTCAAAATATAAACGCCCGGCCGTTCCTTCCAAACCTTGTATAGAAGCGCCCCAATTACCCATCGTTCCTGTCGGTGCAAACACAGCCATTTTCTGTTGCAAATCAGCCATTTGTAACAGCTTGTCGTCCAGATAAATTGCATGTTGCGGTCGGTGCTTCTTCAGATCTCGGATTATAATTGCTTGGTTTTCAAGTTTTTGACCCAACCATATTTTAGTCCAATGCAAACACCGGTCGTCCATACTTGCTTCCAATTGGCATTTGCGAATTCTCGTAGTACTGCCTAGTTTCGAATGCCACACGCGCCCAAGCGGCGTTCCGTTGTGCTCTAAAAATACAATGTCTACATTGTGCATTAAGGCCAGACGCACCGCATCAGAAGAAAGCATGGTGCCGCGTCCCATCCAGATACTTTGCACCTTATGCGCTGCAATTGTTTTGGTTTCGACGGTGCCGTTTTCAAGTTTTTTACGCACATCGAACATGGCATCTTTGACATGCAGGTAGGCGCCGTAAGTATTGAGATGAAGTTGCATGGATCACAGTTTTTGTATGGCTCCATAACCTCGGCTCACACTTTTACCCAGTCCGACAAGGTTTGGAAGCAAGGCATTGGTGGTAAAAGAACCACTGAAAGCAAGCATTTTTTGATTTTTGAAACTTGTAATCGTTTCTGTTTCTGGTCGAAAACTTACCATAATCCTTGATTCCTGTGGCAAAAAAAGCCCGATCCCCTTATAAAAAGACAATATATTGCCTGTAAGAATGCGCCCAAGAAATGCACGTTGCTCGTCTGGATCTTTGGATAAATACTCCGTGTGATTTTCCTGATTTAGTGCCATATACAAGGTTTCAAAACGGTAGTCGTACAATACTGACCCAATGCCTACCTCATTTTTATGAAACGAAATATCGCGTTCCAAGACACTGTATTGTTTTCCACCTAATTGCAAGGTTTTCATTTCAAAAAACAGTTCCGCCAGTAATTTTGCGCCTTCCTCAATGCCGACCAGCACAGGCATATTCCGAATTACCTTGTATTGCACCAGTGGATAGCCATACCGAAAACTTCCGTCTTCGTAGTGGTTGTGCAGCAATGGGGAATGCTCTTTGAACAAATTGCCGAAATACCCGCGCAATTGGTGCGCTGCACGGGTAGGGAGGGATACTTCGGGGAAGGAAATGGTGGTGGTGAGTGTGGTTGTCATAGATATTGGTCAGGCTGTCGCTGTTCATTTAATTTAACCCGAATAAATCCAGTTTTAAAATCATAGTCTTTTTCTTCAGCGAGTTTTATGTCCTCCGAAAGATCATTTTCCAGGTGTTCGGTATAGTATTTAGGAATCGCTATGATGCGTTGGTGGAAATCACGTTTGAAATTTTTATCGAAATCACCTTTTGATATTTCTTTGTTTTGCCATTGCTCAAAAGCATTTTTTACTTCAATTGCTCGTTCGTCACACAATACATATACTGAAATAGAATTTGACATTTCCTGAATAACCTGAAACTCTTTATCCACTGTATCATATTGCAGTTTTTTCATTGCCTCAAATACCTTAATAGAAACATCAAAACCTCGAACCGAGATTTCCTGGAAATATCGAGTAACCAAATTCAAATATTCTGATTCCAATATCACACTTTTATCCTGTAACGCAGCGAGCGCCTGTTGGCTGGTTGTGGGACCATAAATGCGCATACAATCTTTAAAATCAATGATGTAAAGCGGCTTATGTTCCTTTGCCGGCATCAGCGGATTAGCCTGGCGATTGATGCGTCCGGCCACCTGTACAATACTATCTATTGGGCCTAAATCCCGAAAACCCATATCAAAATCTAGATCTACGCCTGCTTCTACCACCTGTGTAGCAATCAAAATGGGCTTTTTGCCTTGTTGTAAGTCTTGTTTGATCTTAGAGATACGGTCCATGCGATGCGCTGGTACGATATTGGTTGAAAGGCAATAAACCGGGTTAGATAGTTTATTAATATTTAAATATTCCTCAACTGCTTCAAACAATGTTATACAGCGTTGCACCTTATTTACAACAATCAAACAGGATTTGGTATCATCCCATTTATTGGCAAAAACATGATCAATAAATATATGTTCCGCATCTTCAACGCCTAAATCAATTTCAAAAAGCGGCTCGATTTGAGTGCGTTTGTAACCTGAATAAATAGACTGATGAGTTAGCAAAAGCTCCTCACCTTCGCATTCTTCAAGGGAAATACCTTCATGACTTAATAATTTTTCATGCGCCAACCGCATGATTTCTGGCTTTGTTGCTGTCATCAATAGAATTCGGGTATTCAGGAACCTCGTCAAGTAAAACAATGCAGCTCCTACGATTGGCAATAAATCAATGCGCAATGTTTGAACCTCATCTAATATAATGATGCTATCGGCGAAGTGATTGAATTTTTTAAGCAATTTATTTCGATTGCCAATCAATGTGTGCAATAATTGGACAAATGAGGTAATCACGATATCACTTTGCCAGGTATCCAATGCCATTGCTTTCTGAGCATAGTTCGTTTCTTCTCCCTCAAAATTATCATTGCGTTTTTCTTTACCAAAGACATCAGCATACTGGTAATGTGCCAATATTTCGCAATCATGTCCCTTAAATACCTTTTGATACTCCTCAAAACCCTGTTCAATGATGTTAATAAATGGCAATCCGTAAATAATCTGTCCACGTTGCAAAGAGGGGACTTTTTCTCGCAATTTTAATGCAAAATCAAGTGCGGTCAAGGTTTTTCCTACTCCAGTTGGTGCAGTTAGTGTAAAAAGCCGTTTTTTATCTAAATCCAGTACATCCAACCGATTTATAACCTGTTGTCTTACTTCATTTCGGAGCGTATTTGGGTTAAACCCAGATATGTAGCCTCCTACTGCGTTGCTATCCAGCATTTTACGTTTATAAACTGGCGTTTCTGATGCATCTATTTTATCTGCCTCAATAAGCAGTGAGAAGGTATAGTTAATGAAATAGTAGTTGCGGATACCGCATTGTTTCGGGTAAAATTGCCTGTATGCTCGTTGGAATTCCCGTTCATCTGGAAAACGTAACCAGTTTGCCATATCAGTCTCACCCATCTCCAATGCAATTTGCAATAAATCTTCCCGGATACTATTTAATTGTTTTTGAAAAACTTCATAACTATCTCCTCCAGAATTTGCCATTGCATTGACATTGTCAAAGTCGGAAAGATCTGCATGATGGTGCATAATAATATAAAATACCTGCAAAGCCAGTGCCGGGTCATTTCCACTACGAAACATTTTCTCGCATAGCGCAAAGGCACCAAAACGTGCGTGTTGTTTCCATTTAGTGACTTTTTTTCTCAATAAAAAATCTTGAAAAAACGGCGTGTACTTTCCCAAGTCATGGTATAGACAAATTTGGGCTACCAAATCGTACAAACCTGCTTCAAGTGCATAAGGTGAAAGTTGATCAAGTGCTTTTCGGGTTACTTCCTTTGTATGATCTCGCAAAAATTTGGGAGTAATAACCCTTCCTTGAAAAATACCAGCATGTGAGAAAAAGTCTTTCATTCAAGAAATAAGATATTTTGAATATGACCATCTTTGTCCGGTACCGGAAAATAAGGAGCATTTAGGTTGGCTGAAAATGGTATTCCATGCGTGCTGAAAACAACCCGAACGAGTTTGCTAAGTTCACGATTCCGATTACCCACAAAATCAGCAGGGAGTAGTTCTTCTTCTAAAAAATTATCATCTTCTTGTGGAAAATTCAGATTTTCAATTGCGGAAGAAGGGATTGCTGCATGTAAAGGGATAAAGCCATCCCCAATTATCGCTTCAACATGATCCGTTAATAAACTATTTTGTATCCAGGCAGTGAAACTAGCGGTTCCTAAGGTCACATTGAACTTTTGCTGCAAATGGAGTACGGAATTTTTTATTTTTTCAAACTCTCCATTATCATTTGCGCCAGCGGCCAAAAAGAAACGGTATTGGACTAAATCCGTACCAAGATGTAGTCCGGTAACAATTTCAAATGGTGTTTGTATACGCCCATCAGCACCGGTAAAGTCTCCGGTACCTTCTAAGGCGTCACCCATTGATTTGATACTCAAAAAATTAAGTCTGTGGAAGTTTTTCTTAATCGGCTGCAAAATCCGAATACCCACCCGAAGGTGAACGCTCGATAACGCCTCATAATAACTGTCTCTTTCATACCCTAAAATGGCCGCCAAAATGCCCATAACGGTTGTTCGTGGCGGTAATGAATAGGAAAAAGCCGTATTATTGGCGTAATATTTTCTGAAATGTGCCATTTTCCCACAGACATCAAAAGATAATACTTCCATGATGTTGTTGTTTTAAAAATGTTGACACAATCAAATGGTGAAACTCACGCCTTCTGCAGTCTTGATTTTCACCTCTTTTACAGCCTTACCTTCACCTGTATTAACCTTTAGAATATCAATTAACTTCTGGGCATTCAAGGTCAAATCGGCATACTTCCGAATTTGCTTTTCTTCCAACCCATTATTGGGTGAAACCGCAAGGAATTGGCGCATATCTCCAAAATAACCATTGTTAAAGCCTTCGTTGTAAATAACTTCGACATAAAGTTTAGGATATTGATTCATTTTGGAGCGCGTAGGTAATGCCGGAATACTTTCCCATAATGCTTTTCGAAATAATTCAACATCTTCATTGGTCAAGCCAGTACTCATAGCAGCATATTTGTTAATACTTCCTACAAACCCCAGAAGGCTATAGTGGACACGGTAATCTTTACCAATCGTGCTGTTCCCATCATTCATTATTGTTACGATAGAACTTGAATCCATGATTTGCACCTTGTGCAAGGAATAACCCCAGTTAAGTTGAATTGGTCCAGTGTAGGATCTAGTAAAACCCGCAATAGCAAAAGCGCTACCGAAGAAACGAATATCCACGAACTTTTGCTTAACCAAATATGCCAATAAAGCGTGATTCAATTCAGAACATAAATCTTTGTTTTTTATGTCTTGCATAAACTTGATGGTATCTTCCACCGACTTGCCTTTATTTTTAGATTTTACCTCTTCAAATTTCTGCAGGAGCGTATTTTCATTCGCAAAGAAAGTTTCTATTTCGTCGGCGTTCGCTAATAATCTAAGTAAAACGGCTTTAAGTTTGCTGTCGGCACTTACTTTATTTTCGCCTTCCATGTCTACAAAAATATCTTGACCAGTCGCTTTTAAGAAATCGCGGACATAACGCTTGATACGCACATCCGTAACAAGGTTAATGTCATTGTCGTAATCCATCCGGGGTTTATTTTCCTGGTCTATGTCTCCATTTGGGTTACATTGAATCGCTTCATAAAGAAACAGGAAATCGGAGTTGTTGGTAAGCAGTTGATTTTCCATGTGGTATATTTGTTTTGAATGAAAAATGAAGTTTTATAATTATTTAATCGTTTGTGGTATCCAATGGTTCTTCCGATGCTTCTTTCGGTGTCCGAAAAGAGTAACCGGAAAGCAGAAAGAAAAGCGCTTCCTCTGAAGAAAGTGTAAATTCACTAGGATTGAACAAGTCGTTGAATTTGGAAAAAAGGAGCTCATTGTAATTCAATACATCATATTGCTTACACTTTTCCATCAGATCAATACGAAGGCGTATGACAGCGCGCTTATCTATACCATTGTAATTCAACTTATTCAATATAGGCTTTGAGGTATGATTTTTCTTATGTTGAGCGTAGGCCACACTATTCAGAACTCTGCCAAGGTAAAACATCGCTTTTTGAGCATCTGAATAATGCATTCGTTCAAAAAAAGCGATGACGGAGGGCTCTGTTTCCGGCAAAGTTGCCATAGAAACCGAAGATGATTTTTCTTCCATTTTGAGTAGGTTTAATTTTCTTAAGAATTGGATAAAAGCATGATATTGAAATACAGCATTGCGGGTGGCAAAGTCAAAATTTCCATTTGGTTTAATCTGATAAGCAAGGTATTTGCTAAACCTGTGACACAGAATTAATTCGCTAAAAAATCCGAATAATTGGTGCTGGTCAATCTGCCTTTGCTCTAAAATAGCCTTAAACACTAATAAGGCATCATTTCGTTTTTCTTTACGAACGGGAATCAGGTTATAAATGGTGTAAAGATTGAAACTATACCTTGTCCGCTCTTTACCGTAAGTCATGACACTTTCCCAAGAGATGCCGTCAATTTCCGTCATCTCGTTGTCCACATTTTGCAGAGCCTTGATTGTTTTTGCAAAATGTGTTTGGCTTATATCCTTTATTTGGTTAATAGTTTTAAAAAAGTTGCCATCTGAATCAAACCCCAAAAAGTTTATCCAATAGATACCTTCCTCATCGGTATATTTCAAATCCGATTCAAATCTTTCCCAGTTCCCTTTTTCAGCCATTTGAAAAAGCAGGTCTGAGCGTTTGGTTATATTAAAGGTTAAATGATCCAGGTCTATGTTTGTTCTCGATAAGAATTGGGGCACAACACAATGAGATAGTCCTGCAATTTTGACTACATAATTTTTTAAAAGATGTGCAGATCCACGCTCCAATGAAGACTCAACCCTCCTACTCAATTGATAGTTTTTCCCAAATTCCTTATCAACAAATCCTGTCGCATAATTTTTAGTTGTCGTAACAAACATTTTATTGATGCTATACCTACTATTGAAAGCCGGTTCAAAAACATCATCTTGTAATTCGCCAGTTACATAGCAAACTTTGGGTACTGCTTTCGACGTCTGATTTGCCTGTACTCCTTTTTCCAGGAACTTCCGCCGGATAAAATTATCATATCCACCAAGCCATACAATTGGTTTGGGTTCGTTTATATTAAATAATTCAACCGCGACAACAGACGTAAAAACCATTACGATTTTTTGATTCGCTCCAAGGCCAATACTTTTTGAGATACTATCTAAATCGGGAAATGCTCCTTCTAATAATGCTCCTAATGAAAAAATTTGTTCAGTAACCTTATATAGTTCCGAATCTATTAAATCTGGTGCTTCCTTCCGAATCGCCTCTGTGAGATCGGCCTCTTTCGGAGCATTTCCATCTTTATCTTTCTTAGAAAAAAAGGTTTTCTTTAATGGCTCGTAGGATTTACGAGGATCCACGGTCGGATAAATATTTTTGTTATTACCACCTTGAATCTTAATACAACGGAGCCGAGAAGGAGCATAAAGGTATTTTTTATCTGACTCACTATAATCTCGTAGCGTACCAAGTCTGACCTCCTGGTTATCCAAATCAAATACAATTTCCGCTATGTGAAAAGTAAAGTTTTTTTCTTTTTGCTTTTCATCAATAGGTGGGACTGCAATAATATCATCAAATTCTTCGCGATCAGCAGATTCACCAAGTTGTTTACCGATTTTCAGGAGTGTATCAAGCATGTTTTTCGATTTTTAATACCACAAATTTAATATTACTACTCTGCACTTTTACTTCAGACCAAAATAATTAATTTTGTTCCACTACTATAACTTTAAAACTTCCTCATTCACTGCAAAATCAATGCCGAAAGATAAGAAACCCTCGGAACGCTACCGCCGAATCCACGAACTATTTTCGCGTGCCCGTGGGCGCGAGGCTGGCATAAAGATGCAAGACCTGGCTGATAAACTGGGCATCAGCTTGCGTCAGTTGAGCGATGATATGAACTATATGCGGGAAAATGGGGCACCTTTTGAATATGTGCCCGCGTTACGTGCCTGGCGTTATGAAGAAGGGCGCGACTTTACGATGATTGAGGATCAATTACTCTCCGACGAAGATGTACTCAATATCCGAATCGCGATTGAAACCTTTAATAAAATCAACAACAACGATAAAGCGTTTGGTGACTTACCGGTCATTTTTCGCAAAATATACCGCGCCTCGCGCAAGTGGACCGAACCCGAGTCGCCTCATAAATACATCTACTTCGACCCGCTTCCAGCTTATGCAGGCGGCAAGTACCTTTCTTTTTTTCTAAAAGCAATTGAAAAATCACATCGGGTCTCCTTCCAGTATCTTGCCTTCCATGCACAGGCACCTAAAACGGTGCTTTTCGATCCCTGGTTTCTGCGGCACTATGACCGCCGCTGGTACGTGGGCGGTTTTTCCCACGATCCGGCAGAACAGTTTGTACGGACTTTCCCATTGGATAGAATTGTCGAACAACCTGTTAAATCCGGGTATTATCATGACAAACCACCCCAAAACAACGCCGAAACGTATTGGAAGCATATCTACGGCATCACTGTCCCCAAATACGGTAAACTGGAAAACGTTTTATTGGAGTTTACTGCTATCCAGGGCAAATACTTTCTCAGCACGCCCTTCTTTGAGCCTTATCATATCATGGAGCAAACGCCAGATAAATTGACCGTACAATTGGAAATCATTCCCAATATTGATTTACTGAGAAAACTGGCTTCCCTTGGGCCGGATGTAAGGGTATTGGCACCGGCGTCCTTGGTCTTGGAGTTGCAGGAATTACATAAACAGGCGTTGGAACGGTACACTGAACCCATTTAGTTGTTCGGGAAATCATTTCTTAATATGGTACCAGTTGGAATTAGAAGGAAAGAACAGACAAAAATTAACCAATTTCGTTAACTTTTTTTACCTTTGTATGTTTATTGAATTCGACTCCAAAAAGTTAGCGAAGCAATTTTCAGATGCCAAATCCATCCAAAAAACGTTTGGAGACATGTCAAAAGGCATCCTTGCACGATTGGCTGATTTGGAGGCAGCAGAAACTTTGGCCGATATGCGAAAGTTGCCTGCAGCCCATTGTCATGAATTGACGGGAAATTACATTGGCTATTTTGCAGTTAAAATTAGCCCCAATTATCGTCTTATTTTTTATCCAACCCAACAGCCACCGCCCACCTTAGCCGATGGTAAAAGCGTGGATTGGTCGCAGATTGACGCCATTACCATCACGGAAATAACAGACTATCATTAATTTAATCCACCTCAACCTTATCGCTCATGCGTTTTTCTTTTCCACTCGACAGATCCCTGCTTTCGCCGCCCGGCGATACGATTCAGGAAACCATTGACGCCCTTGGCATGACCCAGGCAGAATTGGCCCAACGCATGGGGCGGCCCAAAGAAAAAATCAACGAACTCATTAAGGGGAAAGCGCCGCTCAGTATGGATACGGCCATCATGCTCGAACGGGTATTGGGTGCTCCAGTCAGTTTTTGGATCAAACGAGAAAGCGCCTATCGCGAAATACTAGCCCGCATTGACGAAAAAGAGGCTTTGGAACGCAATTTGGTGTGGTTGGATCAATTTCCCTTGAAGGCAATGCATGCCCGAAACATTCTGTCCACAGCTCAAAAAAGCGTAGAAACCTTGCGGGAATTGATGGTCTTTTTCGGTTTTGCAAGCCCGGCGCAATGGAATGATTACTATTTGAATACCGCTGGTGAAGTTTCTTTTCGTATTTCCCTTAAGAATACCCCCAACCCTGGCGCAATTGCCGTTTGGTTACGTATTGGAGAAAAAGAAGCCCGGGCGTTACCCATGCCCGCATATAATGAAAAAGGATTTCGGGCCGCCATGAAAGATTTTCGGGCCATTGCAAAAGAACAAGCGGATGATTTTTTAATACAAATGCAATCCCTGGCAGCAAAAAACGGTGTGGCGCTTGTGTTTACGCCGTCTTTCTCTAAAGTCAGGATTAGCGGAGCAGCCCGTTGGGTAGGTGCTACGCCGCTTATCCAGCTATCTGATCTGTACAAAACCAACGACCAGTTTTGGTTTTCTTTTTTTCACGAGGCCTGCCATATTCTGGAACACGGGAAAAAAGAGGTGTTTTTGGAGCAATTGGAAGGAGCAGAATACAACGAAAACAAAGAAAAAGAAGCCGATAACTTTGCCGCAAACATGCTTATCCCTTCCTTGTCCTATGAACGTTGGAAATTGGGTGTTACATTTTTTGGCGATAAGATAATCCGGCAATTTGCACAAGAGATTGGTATTCATCCCGGTATTGTTGTTGGTCGCCTTCAGTTCGACCAATTATTGAAGCCGGCTTTTCACAACGACTTAAAACAAGCGATTCGGTTCGATTAATCCGCCGTCACTTCCCCATCCCCAATAAAACCCTCAAAATTTCCCTGATGCACCAAGGAAAACACACTACTCGGATAAGCCGTGGCAAACGCTTTCGGGAGCCCCACCTGCTTATGCTGCCATTTAAATTCAAATGCGCTCAATTGCCCGTCGCACACTGCTATATAACCCAGTGCTCCATCTGGTATTTTATACTGCCCTTGTAGTAATTTTTCATTCAACTTAAGGTTTTAAGTATGAAAATTTAAGGTTGACTTTAAAAAATACACGTTTTATTCAAAGTATGCCAAGATTTAACTGGATTTGAACCAGGCCCTGGCAGCATGATTCATTTTGACTAGACATAAAAAATCCGTTATTTTAGCCTGATTAAACTAAAATAACGGACCTGTATATTTCTCTGCGCCCCTCCATACCTCCGCGCTACTCCGTGGAATCCTTTTTTAACCTCCTCCCCTCTTAATCATTCAGTTTCAACACCTTCAAAAAAGCTTCCTGGGGTACTTCTACCGACCCAAACTGTTTCATTTTCTTTTTACCCTCTTTCTGTTTCTCCAAGAGTTTGCGTTTCCGGGAGATGTCACCACCATAACATTTGGCGGTTACGTCTTTGCGTAGGGCGCTGATGGTTTCGCGGGCAATGACTTTTGCGCCGATGGATGCCTGAATGGCAATCTGGAATTGCTGGCGTGGGAGCAGGGTTTTGAGTTTTTCGCACATTTTGCGGCCCATTTGTTCCGCTTTGCTGCGGTGTACGAGGGCGCTCAGGGCATCTACCTGTTCCTGATTGAGTTTGATATCGAGGCGCACAAGGTCAGTTGAGCGGTAGTCGATTACATGATAATCGAAGGAGGCATAACCGCGGGTGAGCGACTTGAGTTGGTCGTAAAAATCGAATACGATTTCGGCCAACGGCATGTGGAAGTTCATTTCTAAGCGCGACGGCGTGAGGTAGGTTTGCTTTTGCAGCATTCCGCGCTTGTCGAGGCACAATTTCATGATAGAGCCGATATAATCGGGCTTAGTGATGATTTGTGCAAAAATATAAGGCTCTTCAGCCGATTGTAAGTGGTTGGGTTCGGGTAAATCGCTGGGTTGACGCACGGTAAAACGATCGTCTTTCATGTTGGTGGCGAAATACGTTACGTTCGGTACGGTGGTAATGATGTCCTGGTCGAATTCGCGGTACAGGCGTTCTTGTACAATTTCGAGGTGCAACATACCCAAAAAGCCGCAACGGAAACCAAAACCCAAGGCAACGGAGCTTTCTGGCTCGAATACCAGGGAGGCATCGTTGAGTTGCAATTTCTCCAAGGAATCGCGCAAATCTTCAAAATCATCGTTGTCCAAGGGGTAAATACCGGCAAATACCATCGGTTTTACCTCTTCGAAACCGCGTACGGGTTCAGAACAAGGACGGGCAACGTGGGTAATGGTATCACCCACTTTAATTTCGCGGCTCACCTTGATGCCGGTAATTACATAGCCAACATCGCCGGCGCGGATTTCGGCCGATTCGAACTGGCCGAGGCGCAAAACGCCTACTTCTTCCGCAATTACTTCTTTGCCGGTATTGTAAAAACGCAATTTATCGCCTTTTTTCATGACCCCGTTCATCACGCGTACGTAGGCGATCACGCCCCGGTAGGAGTTGAACATGGAGTCGAAAATCATGGTTTGCAAGGGCGCATCCACGTCGCCGCTGGGGGCTGGAATACGGTGGATGGCGGCATCCAGAATTTCAGGAATACCAAGCCCCGTGCGACCCGATGCAGAAATAATGTCTTCCCGTTCGCAACCGATGAGGTCTATGATTTGATCCTGTACCTCTTCGACCATGGCGCTGGCCATATCTACTTTGTTGACAATCGGGATGATCTCCAAATTGTGGTCTACCGCGAGGTAAAGGTTACTAATGGTTTGAGCCTGAATGCCCTGTGAGGCATCTACCAACAACAATGCGCCTTCGCAAGCGGCGATAGAGCGGCTCACCTCGTACGAAAAGTCGACGTGGCCGGGTGTATCAATGAGGTTGATGATGTATTCTTCCTTGGTTTTGGGGTCGATATAATGCATCTGGATGGCGTGGCTTTTGATGGTAATGCCGCGCTCTCTTTCGAGATCCATGTTATCGAGTGCCTGATCCTGCATGTCGCGTTTGCTGATCGTATTGGTGTACTCCAGCAATCGGTCGGCGAGGGTACTTTTGCCGTGGTCGATGTGGGCGATGATGCAGAAATTACGGATATTCTTCATGGCGATAGCCTTAGTGTTAAGTTTGGCCGAAAGGGCCTGGTTGGTGGTTGAGGCCTGATTTCAATTTTTTAAAAGCAATAAAAAATTGCGGCCGCAAAGATAGCCCTTTTAACAATTCTTTGAGGATTTCGTTGACAATTAGGCAATCATTTTACTTTTTTGGGTCAATGACACTGGTTGGGAACCCAAAAAGGGCCTGCATTTTGAAAAATATCTCGGTATTCTCATAGATTCCGCTAAACTGTTCGGCACCGGGTCCGTATGCGAAAACGGGCACCATGGTGGCGGTGTGCTGGTCGGTAGAAAACGCGATGATTAAGCTGTCCATTTCGGAGCCTTGTTTGATGGCCATGCCGCCGGTTTCGTGGTCGGCGGTAACGATCACGAGGGTTTCGCCGTCTGCTTCTGCAAATTTGAGGATAGCGCCGATGGCTGCATCAAAATCGAGCATTTCCTTGATGGCGAATGGACCGTTGTTTTTATGGCAGGCCCAGTCGATTTGGGAGCCTTCGAGCATCAGAAAAAAGCCTTTTGGACTGCGTTTTTTCAAAAATGGTCCGGCAAGTTCGGCGGCTAGAGGTAAGTAATCGCGGCCTTTTTCGACACTTTCGGGCTCTTCATCGGCCGAAAACCAGGCAAACGGACGATCGCCAGCGGGTTTATAGTCGCTCAATTTGTTTTCAGCATAATTGCCCATTTGATAACCGGCATCCAGCATTTCCTGATATAAATTTTTGGTATCGCTGCGGCGTTTTCGGAAATAATTCAGTCCACCGCCAATGAGTAAATCCAGTTTGGTTTGTAGAAAAAACGGGGCGATGCCTTCCATATCGGATCGATCGGGTACATGGGCAATGAACGCAGCCGGGGTGGCATGGGTGATGCTCGAACTGGCGATTAATCCGGTAGCAAGGCCATTTTGGCTGGCTTGTTCGAGGATGCTGAGGCAGGGTTTCTTGTTTTTATTGACACCAATTGCGCCGTTGTACGTTTTGCAGCCACAGGCAAAGGAAGTTGCCGCAGCCCCCGAATCGGTGATTAAACGTTTGTACGCATTGGTTTTAATGAGTCCGGTGATCGGAAATTGCTCCAGGTTGAGGTGGTTATGGTTCGAATACAATCCGGCCGAAATTTGGGTAAGTCCCATGCCATCGCCAATCAGCAGGATGATGTTTTTGGGCTGTTTCCCCTGGTTTTGGGGGATAAAAACGGTATGATTGGTTTCATCGGAATAGGCCGCGCTACCAATGATGGATGCAGTAATAGTTAAAAAGAGGCAAATTAGGAGGATTCTATTTTTTTTCATGAAGGCGTTTCTGTTGTATTGGACCATTTTTCAATAAATTCGATTAACAAACGCACGCCATATCCGGTTGCGCTTTTGGAGGTTGCAAAATCGGAATCGGCAAAAGCCATTCCGGCAATGTCGAGGTGCGCCCAGTGCGGGTGCTCGGCGGTAAAATGTTCTAGAAATTTGGCGGCGGAGATGCTTTCTGCCATGGGTTTGCCGGTAAAATTGCGCAAATCGGCCACATCACTTTTTAAATCGCTGCCGTAATCGTCCCACATCGGCATGCGCCACAAACGTTCGCCACATTCCATACCTGCCGCGCTTAATACATCGGCCAATTGGTCGCTTTTGGTAAACAAACCACCTGCCTGGGTGCCAATTGCGCGGATAATGCTGCCGGTAAGCGTGGCCAGATCGATGAGCACATCGGGCATTTCCTGTTTGAGCAAATACGCCAAACCGTCGGCCAAAATCAGGCGGCCTTCCGCATCGGTATCAATCACTTCGATGGTTTTGCCTGACAATGAACCGATTACGTCGCCCGGTTTGATGGCCAGGCCGTCGATCATGTTTTCGGCAGCCGGGATC
The DNA here is from genome assembly GCA_040397785.1 of Saprospiraceae bacterium. GTDB lineage: Bacteria > Bacteroidota > Bacteroidia > Chitinophagales > Saprospiraceae > M3007. The sequence goes on from JBBAVI010000067.1 coordinate 26,392, forward strand.
ACACCGATCATGCGCACGGGTAGCTGCAGGCGCGCGGCCACCATGAAGGCGCCCAGCACTGCTGCGGCACCGCCCATGTCACTTTTCATGAGGTGCATGTTGGTGGAAGGCTTCAGGCTCACGCCGCCGGTATCGAAGGTAACCCCTTTGCCAACCAGACCGAACACGGGCGTTTTGGTTTTGCGGGTTTTAGCGCCGTATTCGAGTACGATTAAGGCGGGTAAATTGGGGCTGCCCTGGCCTACTGCCGCAAGGGCTTTCAAACCTTGTTCGGTAAGGGCTGCGTTGTTTAAAACATTTACATAAAAGCCGTATTCTTTGCCTGTTTTTAGGGCCCAATTGGCCATTTGTTCGGGCGTTTTGTAATTGCCGGGCGCATTGAGCAAGTCGAACAAGGCAAGGTAAGTGAGCGCAAAAACCTGTCCGCGGCGGGCGGGCGCTTCCATTTCCTTCAGTCCTTTGGTGGGCAGAACGATGTTAATTTCTGATTTTGGGCCGCCAAATTCCGCTTCCTGCTTGGTTTCTGTGCGGTATTTGCCGATGTCGTACAAGCCGAGCAAAGCGCCTGAAGTTGCTGCTTCGGTGTAGCGCGCGAGGGCTTCGGGTGAGAAATGGCGCAAATCGAACCCTACTTTTTGCGGCAATTTGCTTTTATAGCGGTGGCAAAAAAGGCGCAGGGTGGAAAATATTTCCTGAAATCCGGTCTTTTTGCCCATTCCGCAGAGGTATAGCCGTCGACCGGGACTGCCTGCGGCGTACAAAACGAACACTTCCTTGGCTTCTGCGCGGAAATCGTTTTGTAGCGTGGCGGCGTCCGCGCCCGTACGCGCGGCGATTTCTACCAGGCGATCTGTTAGTTGTGCATCCTGGGCCAGGGGCACCACCATGGTATCGGGGACTTTTTTATCGAGTATTTTTACGATCATAGGATAAAAAAATAGGCATGAATACTAAGCGTCGCCTGAAAGGCTGCATTCCTTGTCATGCTGAGCGCTGATTGTCAATGATTTAGACCAAAGGCCATACACAAAACCATACAGCGCGAAGTACATCAGGCGCGTTCGGCGAGTTCCAGCCAGCGTAATTCCTTCATTTCCATGGATTCCTGTATTTTTCCGAGTTCGAGGGAAAGGGCGGCTGCATCGGCGGCGCTTAAACCGGGGGCATCGAATTTTTGCAGTATTTCGGTCTTTTTTTGCTCACATTGTGCAATTTCCCGCTCTAATTTTTTCAATTCATTGCGTTCGGTGCTGCTGAGTGCGGGCAAATTGGATACAGGTGCAATAACCGGGGCTGGTTTGGCAACGTTGGATTGTTGTTTTTCCAGCGCTTTTCGATCTTGCTCTTCCGTGCGTTTGAGGGCGCGGTATTCGGCGTGGGTGCCGTTGAAATCGCGTACTTTGCCGTTGCCTTCAAATACAAAGAGGTGATCTACCAATCGATCCATGAAATACCGGTCGTGGGTTACTACGATAAGACAACCTGGGTAGTCTTCCAGAAAGTCTTCTAAAACCTGCAAGGTCATCACGTCGAGGTCGTTGGTCGGCTCATCGAGGATTAGGAAGTTGGGGTTTTTCATTAAAATGGTGAGCAGGTACAAGCGCCGGCGTTCGCCCCCGGAGAGTTGACTGGCATACACCTGTTGTTGGGAGCGGCTGAACAGGAATTTTTCCAGCAGTTGGGCGGCGGTGAGTTCCTTGCCTTTTTCGAGCGGAATCACATCCGCGATATCGCGAATTACGTCAATGACGCGCCGATCGTCGGCCAATTGGATGCCTTCCTGGCGGTAATGGCCAAAAATGATGGTATCGCCCACCACTACCTTACCGGTATCGGGTTCAATCGCATGGGTGAGCAGTTGCAGAAAAGTAGACTTGCCGGCTCCATTGGCACCCACGATGCCCACGCGTTCCTTGCGTTTGAATTTATAGGAAAAATTTTCAATCAGTTTTTTCGGGCCGTACGACTTGCTGACATTGTGCAACTCGACAATTTTGCCGCCCATCCAGTTTTCTTTGATCTGGATGCTCATTTCGTCTTTTTTGACTTTCAGGGTATCATTGGTTTCCTTTCGATCAAAATAGGCATCCACGCGGGCTTTGGCCTTGGTAGTACGCGCTTGCGGACTTTTGCGGACCCAATCGAGTTCGTTTTTGAGCAGTTTGTTGGTGCGTTCGTAGGTGGTGGCTTCCACTTCTTCGCGCAAGGCTTTTTTCTCCAAATAATCGGAGTAGTTACCCGAGTAGCGGCGCAATTGTCCGCCTTCCAGTTCGATGATACTATCGCACACATTTTCAAGGAAATAGCGATCGTGCGTGACCATAAACAGGGTAACACCGGGCTGTTGGAGGTATTCTTCCAGCCACTCGATCATTTCCACGTCCAAGTGGTTGGTCGGCTCATCGAGAATCAGGAAATCGGGTTCTTCGAGCAGTACTTTTACCAGGGCGACGCGCTTTTTTTGTCCACCCGATAAAGAACTGACCTTTTGTTCGAAGTTGGTCATGCCAAAACTAAAAAGCGTTTCCTTTACTTTGGCATCAAACGACCAGGCTTTCAAATCGTCCATGAGGGCCATGGCATCTTCGAGGGCTGTACCTTTGTCGCTTGGGTGGGCGAGGGCGTGTTCGTATTGCTGTACGGCTTTCACCATGGGGTTTTTGTTATCGAGTACCGCACCGAGCACATCCAAACCGGGGTGAAAATCGGGTTCCTGGTCGAGCCAGCCGATACGAATATCTTTGCGGAGGATAATTTTGGCATTTTCACCTTCGGAGCCTTCTTTTCCTGCGATTACGCGCATGAGGGTACTTTTACCGGTGCCGTTTTTGGCGATCAGGCCGATTTTTTGTCCTTTATCGATGTGAAGAGAGAGGTTCTGGAACAGCATTTTTTCACCGTAGCTCTTCGTGACATTTTCGAGTGTTAAAAAATTCATATATTGGTATCAGACGGAACGTGCAGTGTCTGTGCGCATTTACTTGTTAAAAATGCAAAGATACGACGAAGCGCGGGCGATTGGGGTGCTTTTATGCAGGATCTTGCACAGGATCCTGATGGTTTCGGAGAAAAACCGGAAATTCGCCCCCCGAAACAGGCGTTTGGCCAGCAATATGGTTAAAAAACGGCCTGTTTAGGTTTTTGCAGGGTTTGAAACCGCAAAAAATTATTCATTTTTTCAAATTATCGGGCAACGTTGTCTTTGCCATCCTGCTATGAGTCGAAAAAATAAGTTGCGCAAATTTGCTGAAATCCTTGCGTTCCCGAATGTGTACGAGTGCTACAATGTGCAGGAACCTTCGCTGGTGGGGGCCAATATGGAACCGGTGGCGATGAAAGGCGTTTGGCACCGGGACCATTTTAAAAACGACCACCCGATTACGCTGGAATTGGCTTGCGGTGGCGGTGAGTACACGGTGGATTTAGCGCGGCGTTTTCCGGAGCGCAATTTTATCGGTATTGATATTAAAGGCAATCGGTTGTGGCAAGGCGCCAAAAACGCTTTGGATGGCGGACTGCACAATGCTGCTTTTTTGCGCACGCGCATTGAGGTGTTGCCTGCATTTTTTGCGCCTGGGGAGGTGTCGGAAATCTGGATTACGTTTCCCGATCCGTTTCCGCGGGAGAGCAAAGAGAACCGGCGACTGACTTCACCGATGTTTTTGGAGCGTTATCGGGAGGTGTTGGTTCCTGGCGGATTGGTTCATTTAAAGCACGATGATCCGCATTTTTTTAGGTATAGTTTGCGGGTGATTGAATCCGACCCGCGTTGTACCTTGCTGTACGAAAACCAGGATATTTATGCCACGCCGATGTTGTATCCGGAATTGGGGATTCAGACGCTGTATGAGGGCAAACATTTGGCGGCGGGCAAGACCATTAAATACCTGCGTTGCACCATTTCATAACCATACTCCCCCTTTATGGAACACAACAAGCTGGTTTTTGAAACTTTTGCCCATGGGAAGTTGCTGTTGAGCGGCGAATATTTCGTGCTGGATGGGGCTTTGGCGTTGGCTTTGCCTGTGCGGTTTGGGCAATCGTTGCGCGTGGAGACCTGGAAGGAGCCCGCCTGTTTGTCGTGGACGAGTAAAAACGAGGAAGGCGTGGCTTGGTATTTGGCTGAATTTGCCTTGCCGGATTTGGAAGTGCTCACCGATACCGACCGGAAAATATCGGAGAATTTGCAGGGTATTTTGCGTGCTTGCCAGCGGCAAAATCCGCGTTTTTTAGATGGTGCCACAGGACTTAAAGTATTGACGCAGAATAACTTCCCGCGCAATTGGGGTTTGGGTACCAGCAGTACATTGATTGCGGCGGTGGCGCGGTGGGCAGAAGCAAATCCATATACGGTATTGTTTGAAACGATGGGTGGTTCGGGCTACGACCTCGCGTGTGCGTACGCGGAAGGGCCGCTTTTGTATCGTTTGGAGGGCCAAACGCCAGCGGTTAAACCGGTGGTTTTTGATCCGCCGTATGCCGAGCACTTGTATTTTGTGTATTTGGATAAAAAGCAGGATAGTCGGGCGGGCATCTTGCGGTACCGGAATTTGGGGCGTGCTACG
>JBBAVI010000068.1:0-30512 GCA_040397785.1 Saprospiraceae bacterium
TAGCTCAGTTGGTAGAGCACGACCTTGCCAAGGTCGGGGTCGCGAGTTCGAGTCTCGTTTTCCGCTCAAAAGGCCTGTAGCAATGCAGGCCTTTTTTATTTTATGCAATATAAACCTACTTGTAAATTAGGGTGTTATCACCTATCTTTGCAAGGCGTTTATGATGCAAGATAACCATGGAAAAGCCCGGGTGGTGAAATGGTAGACACGAGGGACTTAAAATCCCTTGGCTTCACGGCTGTGCAGGTTCGAGTCCCGTCCCGGGCACTTTTCAAGACAAAGAAAATAGCGTCATCCCGAAATTTCGGTGATGGCGCTTTTGTTTTTGGCGTAGTTTCATTCTGGCTTATATCTGACGAAATTTCATATTGGCTTCCTGGCTGCAGCCATGCAGGGCTTTGTGGCCCAGTTTTTGGTTAAGTCTTGTTGACAAGTATCACCGAATGTTCCGGGCTTAAAAACCAGAATCGGAATAATTTTTACCGATTCCCGAAAGAATCCTACCGATTCCCGAAAATTTATCACAAATTCAGTTGCTTGTTTTATATTTGAACGACAATGTGGCCTGCGAACATGTTTGCAAATCCTTTAATCAAACGCTTTTTAGATAACCATCTCTGGTGGATTGTCCAGGCTATTGCTTATGCGGTTTTTGCATTTATGATCGGCAAATTGATTGGAAAAGGCGGCATGATGGTTGCGATAGTGCTCATTGCTATTCCGATCGTGATTTTTTTTCTGGCATTTCTGTTGATGAATCCGGGGGCAGCATTGGATGGTTCGATGATTGTGGGTTTTTTCTCGGCGGGCATCACCCGGTATATTGTAGCGCCTTGGGGCCTTGCGATGGATGGGTTTTTATTTATAGGCTGGCTGGCCCTGTTATTTAAAAAATTCAGGGACACTGATTGGTCGCCCTTAAGAAATGACGTGATGGTGGTGGCAATGGTCTGGTATGGGCTGGTCATCCTGGAGTTGGCCAATCCGGAGATGAATGGGGTAGAGTGCTGGTTTTATGCGATGCGGGGCAATGGATTTTACCAGGTATTGTCGTTTGGGCTGGTATTTATGTTGTACCGGGAGCAGCGTTATTTGGATCGTTTTTTGAGTTGGACCATTATATTATCGCTCATCGGAACGGCTTGGGGTTTTCGGCAGATGATTACCGGGGTGGATGCGGCAGAAGCGAAATGGCTGTATGTAGATGGTTTTGCGCTCACGCATATGTTGGCCGGCGTATTGCGTGTATTTTCGTTTTATTCGGATGCTGGGCAGTTTGGTGCATCTCAGGCGCATGTTTTTGTGGTGTGTGCGATTATTGCATTGGGGCCGGTATCCACAAAGCAACGCATTTGGTACGGAACAGGGGCCATATTTTGTTTCATTGGTTTTGCGGTATCGGGTACGCGGGGGGCCTTGGCAGTGCCTGCATTGGGAGCGGTGACCTATTTGGTGGTGAGTAAGAACTTTAAGATTCTGATATTAGGCCTGGCCATGTTAGGTAGTGTGTTTTATGTGTTAAAATACACTAAAGCCTTTCAGAGTGTGGAGCAGGTAAAGCGGATGCGGACGGCCATGGACCCGGAAGATGCGTCTTTCCAGGTTCGGTTGAAAAATCAGCGCACCTTTGCCCGCCACTTGGCTACCCGACCTTTTGGGGGGGGTATTGGGGCGGCAGGTTATTGGGGTTTTCGCTTTAAACCGAACAGTTTGCTAGCCAATACGGCAACAGACAGTTATTATGTGAAAATATGGGCAGAGACCGGCATTATCGGCATTTGTTTGCATTTGTTTATGTTTGGGTGGTTCGTTGGAAAAGGCGGGCAGGTCGTTTGGAACCTTAAGGACCCCGTACTTCGGGTCAAAATAGCCGGTTTGTATAGCGGCATGACGGGTATCATGTTTGCCAGTTACGGCAACCAAGTGTACAGTCAGTTACCAACCGGTATTTTGATGGGTATCAGTATCCCCTTGATATTCATGGCGCCGCATTTTGACAAACACAATTGATTTAAAGTTTGGATTTTCAGTTTTATATAGTTTGTAGATTTCCATAAACTATAAATCCTTTTGCTTCATTTGTTATGATAACAATTGTGTTTGTACTCAATTTACTCCTGCTACTTTATTTGGGCTGGGGAGCGCTTTACCAGTTGACCTTTGCGGTGGCGGGTATTTTTTATCGTCCGGTGAAAGAAATTCCGACACCTCAAGACAGCCAGTTGGACGATTTTTTGCAGATCAATGTATTTATTCCGGCCTATCGCGAAGATGTTGTAATTCTGCATACGGCAGGAGCAGCACTCAAGCAACAATACCCACATTCAAAATTCAGGGTATCGGTCATTGCCGACCAATTACAGCCGGAAACCCTTCAAAAGTTGCGCGCATTGCCGGTAGGGGTTACAGAAGTACATTTTGAAAAGAGCACCAAGAGCAAGGCGTTAAATGTAGCCTTGCATGCATCGACCAACGATGTGCAAACTATAAATTTTGAACAAGGGGCCGCTGCCGGTGTAGGAAGCGCTGGCAGCCCCCCTCCTTTTTTTGAACCGGATATCGCGGTGATCCTGGACGCGGATAATGTGATGGCACCCGATTTTTTACAACGGGTCAACCATCATTTTCACCAGGGCGTGCGGGTGTTACAAGGGCAGCGTGCTGCTAAAAACCAGCAAACAGGCATGGCCTTATTGGATGCTGCGAGTGAATCGGCCAACAACCATATCCTTTGCCGGGGCCACCGGGTACTGGGTTTGTCCGCTCGGTTAGCAGGCAGTGGTATGGCCTTTGAGTACGGTTTTTTCAAAAAAGCGATGTCGGGCATTGATGTGGTGGGTGGTTTTGACAAGGCCCTGGAGTTGTATTGCACGGAAAATGGCGTAAAAATAGCCTACGACGAGTTGGCCATCGTATATGATGAAAAAGTGAGTGCTTCTGCTTCCTTTGCGCGTCAAAGAAGTCGTTGGATTGCTGCGCAGTTTGATTTTGCAAAACAAAATCTGCCCAAAAGTATTCCGGCACTTTTGCGCGGCAACGTAGATTTTTTCAATAAATCGATTCAAATGGCGCTTCCGCCGAGGCTTTTGTTGCCTGGATTATTGTTTATAGGGATGATCCTAAATGCAATCGCCGGATCTATTTGGGTGTGGGGCTGGGCGCTTGCTTTGGCGGCCAATGTGTTGAGTTATGCTATTGCCTTGCCGGGCTTTGTATTTGCGTATAAAAACTTGCATTTGTGGTTGCAAATACCGGTTGCGTTTTGGGCAACGATTCGGGCCATGATGGGCATGAAAGAGGCGCGCAAAAAATTCATTGTCACGCCCAAGACCGTCATTCATACCAATCCGGAGCAGCCGGTTTGATTTTTAATACTTCGCGCTGTATTGTTTCGTGCATGGCCTTCGGCCTAAATCATTGACAATCAGCGCTCAGCATGACAATAAATGCAGCCTTTCAGGCGGCGTTTAGTATAACTTTAAATATTCGCTTTAAAATCAGTTCGTTATGGGAGAAGGAATGCCTTGGAACATTATCATGATTTTTTTTGTGCTGGGTGCTTTATTGGGTGTCAATGCCGGAAAAAATGAATTGATTCGGCGCGATGCCATCCCTAAAAAAGATGGGGAGCAACCTTACGATTAATCGATAATTGCTTTAACATGAAAATTCTGTTTATCTGTAAAGCCCTTCCGCCCGAGGTTTCCGGCGGAATTCAAACCCATACCTGGAAACTGTCGGAATGGCTGAAAAAGCTTGGAAATGAGGTGCATATCCTCACTTCTGGCCGATTTTTAGGTTCCGAGCAGTTTGAAATGCGCGATGGTATTCAATTAATCCGCATTCCTTATTTTCCGGGACGCAAGTTGCCTTTTTTATCAAAATGGGCCGAAGAATGGGCGTTTAGTGTAGCCACCCAGGCCTGGCTAAAACGCAACGCAGCCGGGTATGACATCGTGCATGTGCAGGGCCGCAGTGGTTTTGCATTTCCGGGTTGTCAGGCACAAGTACCGGTTGTTACCACTTTTCACGGGCTCATTGGCGTAGAAAACTACCGGGCTACCCAGGGCGTAAAAGGCAGTTGGTCGGATCGTTATCACGAACGTTGGGCGACCAAACTGGAGCACCGCGCTTTGCATCATTCAGACGCGAATATCGTGGTGAGCCAGGAAATGCGCGATGAGTTGGACCGTATTCATCCGACCGATGCGACCCCGATTTACATCATTCCCAATGGAGTAGACGTGCCTAAATTGCCCGAAACGGCACCGGATGTACGTTTTAACACCTTGTTGTTTATTGGTCGAATTGTACCAATCAAAGGTGTTTTTGCTTTAATAGAAGCCATGCAACAAGTACATGCATCCATTCGCCTGGTGATGATTGGCGCGGGTGCGAGCAGGCCCGAGTTGGAGAAAATAATTGCGGCTACTGGTTTGCAGGACCGCGTGCATTTTACAGGCGTATTGGATCAGGCGGGTGTATTTGGGTGGATTCAGCAATCCTTTGCGCTGGTATTGCCTTCGCGGCATGAGTCGCAGGGCATCGTCTTGTTGGAGGCCAATGCTTGTAAAAAACCGGTGATTGCCTCGCGCATTGATGGCATTAGCGAAGCTGTGACGCATGGTGAAAACGGATTATTGACCACGATGGATGTGCCGAGTGAATTAGCTGGGTATATTAACTGGATGTATGATCATCCGGTAGAGGCTGCCCAAATGGGGCAACGCGGTCAGGAAATCGTAAAAGCCAAGTTTTCCTGGGAAAAAATAGCATTAGAAACGATCGCTTTGTATACGCGGCTGATCCGGACCAAACAAAAGGCAGGTCAGGTGGCTGGCAAACCAGTTGTGAATGATTTAAAACCAGTTGTTTAAGCGGTGCGTTAGCAACAAGACGGACAAAAGAACATGAAGTTAGGAGCGATTCAGAAATTGGTGCAGAAAGTGCTGGGTAACCATGCGCTGATGGCGAGTTTGGTACAACAGGCATTTGCGGTACTTCAGTTTGTGGTAGCGGCTCGTTGTCTTACCCCCAATGCGTTGGGCAGTTGGGCCTTGTTTTTGACCTTAATTTCCTTTATAGAAATGGCGCGGGTAGGGTTGATCCAATCTGCTTTGGTCAATTTTTTTGCCAAACACGCTGTTTCCGAGCAGGCAGTGATGGGTGGTTCGGCCTTGGGGTTAAGTTTATTGTTCAGTGTGGGCGCATCGGTTGTTTTGGCCCTCCTTGGCTTGGCGATGCGGCATGTTTGGGTGCTGCCCGAATTGCCGGGCTTATTGGGTAGTTACATTGGAATAGGAGTGCTAATTGCAATATTAAGGTGGTTTGACGCGGTACAAATGGCGCGTATGGAGTTTGCCGGTATTTTGCGCGGCAGTTGGATCTTTGGCATTTCGTATTTAGTGTTTGCCTTGACCTATTTTTTCGTGTACAGCGGCCTTACGCCCTGGGTATTGTTGATGCTGCAGGTGCCGGCGTTTGTATGCACGATTTTGTTGCGTAAAAACAGCATCATTAGGGCTTTGGTTGCGGTACGGGTGCGATGGGATTGGATTCGACAGATTTGGCAGTATGGGCGTTTTGGGTTGGGAACCAATTTGAGTTCGATGTTATTTCAGCGGGTGGATGTATTGTTGTTGGGGGCGGTGGCGACACCTGCGGCCTTGGCAGCCTACAACATAGCGACCCGATTGATTACCTGGCTGGATTTGCCCTTAAATGCGGTATCCCAGTCGATATTTCCTAAAATTGCAGCGGAGTATTATTCGAAAGGGATGGAGGCAATGACTAAAAAATGTGAAGATTGCACTGCGCAATTATTATCTATCGCGATACCACTGACCTTGGGTACGTTCATTGGCGCAGAACTCTTGGTGTATATGCTGGCGGGTGACCGATATCCGGAAGCGGCGACGTTTTTACGGATTTTGGTCCTTGCCGGACTTGCCAAGCCTTGGGGGCGGTTGTTGGGCTTGGCCTTGGATGCATCGGGACAGCCCCAATGGAATTTCAGGATGGTGAATTTCAGTTTGTTGGTGAATTTATTGCTGCTTTGGGTGATGGTGCGTTGGTTGGGGGTGACTGGTGCAGCGCTTGCATCTACCCTGGGTATTTTCATAACCACGATTTCGGGACGACTGTTTTTCTTGCGTCGTATTCCGATGAGTGGCATTCGTACCCTACAAGTGGTATGGCGGCATTACAGCGGGATTGGTGCATCGTTGCATTAAAGAAAATTCATGTAGTCGGCGTGTAAAAAATTGTAAAAATCGGTGTTGTTACATCTTTTGGCGCTTTATTTGTTAACTTAACAAAACATCAACGTTTGGCATTTTTAACACGCTCATTTTATGAAAGGTATCGTATTTACCGAGTTTTTAAACTTGGTGGAGGCTAAATTTGGCTACGAAATGGTAGACCAGATCATAACTGAAAGTAATTTACCTTCCAAAGGTATTTATACCAACATTGGCACCTACGAACATTCCGAGATCGTTCAATTGGTCACTGCTTTAAGTAGGCATACGAACATCCCCGTTCCAGATTTGTTAAAAATATATGGTATCCATTTTTTCCCGATTTTGGGCAATGGTTACAGCCATTTTTTGACAGGGGTAAAAAGCGGGTTCGAGTTGTTAGAAAGTATTGAACACTACATCCATGTTGAGGTAATCAAACTTTATCCGGATGCAGAGTTGCCGCGTTTTGAAAACAGGCGCTTATCACCCAATTGTTTGGAAATGATTTACCATTCGAAGCGCAAGTTGGCCGATTTTGCGGAAGGTTTGATGCGCTCGGCGTTTGATCATTTTGGAGAAAAAGTTGAAATCGAGCGCGAAAATTTGGTAGAAGATGGTTCGAGTGTGCGGTTTACCATCACCCAAATTTAGCGATTGGATTGGATAACAGAAGCATGAAAGAATTGGAGTTACTAAAACGAAGGGTAGAGCGCGAAGTTGCGGCTCGAAAACTGGCAGAAGCAATCATGGAGCAGAAAGCCCTTGAATTGTATTATGCCAACCAGGAGTTACGCAACCTGAACGGTAGTTTGGAGATGACGGTGGCCGAGCGAACCCATGATTATGTTGCAGAACAATCACGTTTGAGGTCTTTGATAACGAATTTGGATTCGGGGGTTTTATTGGAAGATGAGCATCGGAAGGTGATGTTGGCCAATCAAATGTTTTGTGACCTGTTTAATATTGCGGTTGATCCTGCGCTGATGCGGGGGATGGATTGTACGGAGTCGTCACAGTTAACCAAGCATTTATTTGCTGACCCGGAACAATTTGTGCGACGGATTGATGAATTGTTGGAAAACATGCAGTTGGTTATCGATGAGGAGATGGATTTGGCGGATGGTCGGGTTTTTCGGCGCACTTATGTGCCCATTTTTGAAGGAAATGATTATTTGGGGCATTTATGGCGTTATTCTGATGTAACCGATGAGGTGCAGGCGCATGAAACCTTGCGTCATAGTGAGGATAAATACCGGCGGATCATCGAGAACATGGAGTTGGGGCTGATGGAAGTAGATAAAGATGGTCGAATTGTTTTGCCCTATCCGCGTTTTTGTGCTATGCTGGGGTATGGCCCGGAGGAGTTACGCGGTCAAATGGCCACAGAAATATTGTTACCATCGGAGTATTTACCCGTATTACAGCAGCAGGCGGTTGATCGCTTGGCAGGTAATGCAGGCGTATATGAAGTGCCGATTATTAAAAAAGATGGTAGTTTGATGTGGGCGATGATCTCGGGAGCGCCGATTATCAACATACATGGTACGGTTACGGGCAGCATTGGCATACATTACGATATTACCCAGCAAAAAACTTTATACCGCGAGCTGGAGGAGTCGAAAAAACGCGCAGAGGAAGCACAAGAGGCTGAAAAGCAGTTTTTGGCCAATATGAGCCACGAAATTCGGACGCCCTTGAATGCAATTATTGGGATGGCGCATTTGCTCATGGATACCGATCCATCCGAAGAGCAAAAAGAGTATTTGTCGATTCTAAAGAATAGTGCCGAGATGTTGCGGACTTTGATTTCAGACGTACTTGATTTATCGAAAATCAGGGCAGGTAAAATGGAGGCCCAGGAAAAAGAATTTGATCTGGTTGCCCTGGTACAGACCCTTGCAAAATCCGTGCAATTGCGGATGGAAAGCAAATCGGTTGAGGTGAAAACGGAGATAGATGCCGGAATTACCCATTTGGTGTTGGGGGATGACTTATTGTTGAATCAGATTTTGCTCAATTTGCTCGGCAATGCGGAGAAATTTACGGCCCAAGGGGAAATTGGAGTAAGAACTAAAATATTGTCGGAGCCACATGAAACACCGATGTGGGTAGAGTTTTGTGTGTATGATACGGGCATTGGGATTCCGGCCGAGAAGCACGACCTGATTTTCCAGACTTTTCGGCAGGTAGATGGTGATACGCGGCGCAAATTTGGCGGCACTGGTTTGGGTTTGGCGATCACCAAGCAATTGGTAGAGTTGCAAGGCGGCAGTATTCGGGTAGAAAGCATCCTTGGGGTAGGGACGCAGTTTTACATCAATTTACCTTATTTGAATACGGGGGTGGTTGCCGAGCAAAATACCCCGATTATGGAGCAAATGCAGCTCAACTCGGATGGAAAACGCATTTTGGTTGCAGAAGATAACGCAATGAACCGCAAGTATATCGACACCTTATTGCGCAAGTGGAATATTGAGCACTTTTTTGCTCATAATGGTCGGGAGGCATACGAGATGTGCCTTGAGGACCATTATGACCTCGTATTAATGGATATTCAGATGCCCGAAATGGATGGTTACGAGGCCTGTCAGGCCATTCGGGATTTGCCTGGTCTAAACAACAAGACTCCCATCATTGCGCTTACGGCATCTGCCATGCTTTCGCAGCGGGACAAAGCCTTTTTCGCCGGCATGAATGATTATTTGAGTAAACCCTTCAAACCCTTGCAGTTATTTGAAAAAATCTGCTTGTATATCGACTCAAATGAAATAGAAACGAATTTGCCCACTCCGCAGGAATTTACTCTCGACAAGCGCTTGGACACCGATCTGTTGGAAACCATGTACGGCGATGACTTTGATTATGCGTTTGAAATGTTTGAGGCGTTTCGGGATAATGTGCCGAAAGAATTTAAAAGCATACTACCCTTGCTTGACGGAGAAAAATGGCCAGATGTAGCACGACTTTTGCATAAGATAAAACCGTCTTTTGGGATGGTAGGATTGAGTGAACTGGAAAAGGCCTTGGAGCAAATGGAGCAAAGTGCCAAGAACCAGCCCAACAAAGCAAATTTACATGCAATGTTTATGCAAGTGCAAAATTTGTTTGATGTAGGCACCCGCATCATCGACAACGAATACAGTAAACTGAAAAAAATAATTTCTAATCCATCTCATACGCCACCGCAATAGGTTTCATCAATGATCTTGGCTGTTTTAAAACACCAAGGGCCCAAACCCTGTGCCACGGCACGTCAAAATTGCTTCACTTAATCAAAAAAACATGCTTCGATGTATAATAGTTGATGACGACATGATGGCCCGAAAGAGCCTCGAGCGTTTGTGTGCCAAACATGAACGGCTTGAGATGAAGGGATCTTTCGAAAAGGCCAGTGATGCCATTGAGTTTTTGGAAAAAGAAGAGATGGAAACAGCCATTGATTTGATTTTTTTGGATGTTGAAATGCCGGAAATGTCGGGTATTGAGTTTTTAGACCGCATTCCCGTGATGCCGATGGTAATTTTTACTACCTCCAATGCAGAATATGCATTTGAAGCGTTTGAATACAAAGCCGTCGATTTTTTGAAAAAGCCCATTTCTTTGCCGCGTTTCGAGCAATCTATCCTGAAAGCAATCGAAGCCAGTCAGACCAACCAGGCAAATACCGCCGAGGCTTTGGCAAAAGCGAATGAAATTTTTGTTCGGGAAGATGGTCGGTACATTCGGGTTTCGTGCGATGATATCTTGTTTTTTGAAAACGTAGGAGATTATGTGCGTATCAAAACCATTGCAGGGCAGCACATCATCCATGGTACCTTAAAAGCCATCGACGAAAAACTCAATGATCCGCGTTTTTTAAAGGTACACCGCAGTTTTATTGTGCACCTTTCGAAAATCAAAGACATCGAAGAAAATACGCTGGTGATTGACAAAACGGTCATCCCGATTAGTCGAGCCAATAAAAGCGAATTGATGAATCGTTTGAAAATTTTATGAAATAAGCAAAATTTAACCTGGTTGCTTGTTTTTCGCTCCAAAAGACGTATCTCTTATCGATTTTTTAGTCTTTCGCATTTTTTATCCCCCCTTCGAAGACTGTCATTTTCTGTTAGCACTATGTCCTCCAAGTGAGGAAATTCAATTGATCAAGACTGGTAATTTCAACAAGCTGTATGCAATACGCATCCATGTTTTTTGACCTGTTTTATACGCGCATTTAAAATTAAACACTGCTTAATGTTTTTGTCATGAATCAAAAACCTGACTTATTGCTTGTAGATGACGCTCCGATGATGACGCGTTTTCTCTCCTTGTTTTTTGCCGAGCAATACAGGGTAACCAGTTGTCTCAATCCAGAAGAGGCAATCGACCTAATCCGCAAGGGTTATTTACCCAATATCATTGTAAGCGACCTCGATATGCCACAGATGTCGGGCTTGGTGCTTACTAAGGTGTTAAGGCAGCTCATGCCCGATTGCCCATTGGTGGTCGTAAGTGGCTTGAAAGAAAGCAAGCACCGTTTGGCTGCCCTGGAAGCAGGCGCCGATGATTTTTTGGCAAAGCCTTTTCATCCGGCCGAATTGCAGGCACGTCTGGAAAACCTGCTTCAACGGAGTGAGCAGAAAAAAACGGAAACGCCCCAGCCATCGCCGCTAGCGAGTAGTAGCAAGGTAAAAACGCCGCCATTTTCCCTTTCATAAAGCCTACAAAACACGCGATTTTTAATAATACATCATCACAATGACTATGTACAGACCCAAACCCTTTTATGATTTTTTTAAAAGGACCAGCGATATCGTGGCATCGGGCATCATTTTGATCCTGATCACTCCCATATTGCTCGGCATTGCCATCGCTTTGAAACTGGAATCGCCCGGTGCGCCCGTTTTTTACAGTTCCAAGCGGGTTGGGCGCAATTACTTGGTTTTTAATTTTTTGAAATTTCGTTCCATGAAGCCCAATTCGGACCAATTGCTTGCGAAAATGCAGCATTTGAACCAGTATGATGCGCAAACGGCGGCGGCACCTAAACAGGTGATAGAAGCCGCGCCCTCTGGTGTGATGTTGTTTTCGGATGAGGGTTGGATTCCAGAAGAAAAGTTGATCTCAGATGCCAAGAAGGCAGAAGAAAAGCCTTTCATGAAAATCACCAACGATCCGCGGATAACCAGGGTGGGGCATTTTATCCGCAACACCAGCATGGACGAATTGCCCCAGTTGATCAATGTGTTGCGTGGCGATATGTCGCTGGTAGGCAACCGTCCGCTGCCGGTGTACGAAGCCGAGCAACTCACCACAGATGAGGCCGTGGAGCGATTTTCGGCGCCAGCGGGTATTACAGGATATTGGCAAGTAACAGACCGCGGCAAAAAAGGAGTAAGTGCCGACAGTCGGAAAAACTTGGACGTGGAGTACGCACGTCGGTATTCGTTTTTTCTTGATTTGTGGATTTTAGTCAGAACCCCGATGGCAGCCTTACAATCGGCCAACGTATAATCTTTCGTTTTAATCCCAAGTAATTTACTGTTTCAAAAGAAAACCATGCATTATTACACACGCATTTTGTTTGGAATTTGTTTTTTCCTTTCTTCCTGCTTGCATTTACCATCGGACACCATTTCCGTGGAAGGTAAATATATGGAAGAACTCATTGTGCCTGAAGGGTTTGATTTTACGACAACGCACAACCTTACGATAAAGGTGTCTGCCGTTGACAATAATAAAAACACCTTATCCAATTTGCCCGTAGATATTTATCAATTGGAAAAGGATAGTACGGAACGGACCTATTTGATGAGTGCCTGGATAGGCCCTTCTGGTATTTTATCGCTTCCGCTAAATTTAGCGCCTTCCATTGTTTCACTCACCTTGGAAACCCCGTTTCCAGGATTGCCTGGCGTACAAATTCAGGTAAACAACGCACAAACACTTGAAGTCATATTGGGTGAAAATAATCAGGCGGGCGACCGTTCTGATCACGCCCTTCAAAAACCCAGGGGTCCTGTTGCTATACACGACCGCAATAATACTTACACATATTTGGGTGGGTTTGACCCACTTGGCGTACCTACTTATTTAACACCTAGTGGGGAAAATGTCGGGCAGGATGTGCTGGAATTAATTTCGGCCAACCTGCCCGAGGGGCAATCTGTACCTATAAATCATCCCGATTATATAGCAGGTAGCGCACAAACGAATATCGCATTGACGCAGAACGCCGAAGTTTGGGTGCATTTTATCAGCGAGGGATCCCGAAAAAACAATGCTTTGGGGTATTATACCTACCCAAGCAATAATCCACCTCAAAATGTAAGCGAAGCCGGCCCCCTTACGATTATTTACCCAAACTTATCTTTTCCAACCAGTGGAGGCAATTTGCATACGGGCGACAAAGTGTACCTGGGCAATTTTTCGGCAGGAACAACCGTTGCCTGGTTTATGGTACCGGATGGTTGGGATCCAAGTGTGCCGGGGGTAACAGACGTGGATGGTCCGGTGCGGTATTCCAGTGCAGCTTTGAACACCTTTACAGATCCTGCAAATCGAGCACATTCCGTCCTGCTCCTCAATCCTGCCAGAGAATTGCTGTTAATGGGTTTTGAAGAATCGAGCCGTCCATCGGGCGACCATGACTTTAACGATGCTATAATAGGGGTGAAGGTGTTGCCTTTTAGTGCTTTAGATCAAAATAATTTGGTTCAAATAACCAGTCAAGGGGTAGATGTAGATGGGGATGGCATACCAGATTATTTTGACCGTAATGCTGTCGATCCAGCTTATGCCTTTGAGTCTTACAGTCCGACCGAAACTGGCATGGGAACCCTTGCTTTTGAAGATTTTTGGCCAGCAAAAGGTGATTATGATTTGAATGACATGGTGGTAGATTATCATGTAACAGAACGTATGAATGCTGCCAATCAAATTGTACAAATTTTTATAGATCTTCGTTTGCGTGCCATGGGGGCGAGTTTCAGAAATGGGCTTGGGTTTGATTTAAATGTGCCTTTTAATAAAATAAGCAGTGTAAACGGCAGTATTTTGACGGAGTCCTATATTATTTTAAGCAGCAATGGAGCGGAAGCGGGTCAAAGCAGGGCAGTTGCCATTGCCTTTGACAATGGTTATTCCTTATTGTCCACACCGGGTGGAGGGTTTGTGAACACCGAGAAAAATCAAATCAATGTTGGATATTATGATTTTCAATTGAATATCATTTTTGCAGAACCGGTTAATCGTCAAAATTTAGGCTTGCCGCCTTACAACCCATTTTTGATTGCGCGTGGCGACAGAGGGAGAGAAGTACACCTGCCGCGTTATCAACCTACAGATTTAGCCAATTTGAGTTTGTTTGGCACCCAGGATGACGATTCCAATGCAAGTGGAGGGACGACTTATGTGACATCCAGAAATTTACCCTGGGCTTTGCATTTTCCAATTTCGTTTCCGTATCCAATTGAAAAAGTACCTATAAATATTGCCTATTTGCGTTTTAACCAATGGGCTGAAAGTGGAGGCGGTTTTTATCCAGACTGGTTCCAAGACAATCCGGGGTATTTAGCGCCGGATAAAATATATTAAGGTGGGTGTTTAGTTTAACGGGCATAACCCGCTCAAAACAGGACAAAACCTGCCGATTTCAGAAAAAACAATCCAGGCACTATGGATGCTTTGCAATTTTGTCTCGCCAAGCGGGCGCAAGGGGTGATTTATACCACCGATCGTTCGCAGCGTATCATTTCACACCTGTAAATTGCCCATTCATGAAAGTCTTTATTCCATTTTTAATGCTCTTGTTAATGTTGTCTGCCTGTAATAACCCTATGGATGACCTCATTGATAAACCCGTTGAACTCAAAACCATGGATGAGTTGGTTGTTCCGGATGGGTTCAACTATGGTACGACCCAAACCTGTCATTTGCGTGTTTCGGCGGTAGATAATACGGACAATCGAATGGCTAATTTGCCGGTCCAAATTTACCAATTAGAAAAAGATAGTATCCATCCTGTGTTATTACAGATGGGTTGGATTGGATCAGATGGTATTTATGAAGGAACATTTGATGTGTCCAATTCGGTCGTTGCATTGATTGTTCAATCAAGTTTTCCTGGTTTGCCTGAAGTCAAGCTTCCATTACTAGGTGCGAATAGTTTTGAGGTAGTATTGGGGGCAAATAACCAAGCTAAGGATCGTTCGGACCATGCGACAGAGCGGCCCAAGCCGTCTAAAGGCGCTGCAGATCGGTCCGTGTTTACCTATTTAGGTACCTTTGATGGCAGCGGTGTACCGAATTACCTGGAACCACAGGGCGATGTTGTAAACCAGGACATCTTGAACATGGTGAATGTTAATTTGCCTGAATGGCGTCCAGTTCCCCAATACAATCCGCAATACATCGCGAATGGCACCCAAACGAATACCGTACTTACTGCAGCAGCCGAGGTATGGATCACTTTTGTAACAGAGGGTGCGGGTTACCGCAATGCATTAGGGTATTATACGTATCCTACTAATGATCCACCTGGTTCGGTAGAGGACATTGGCCCCTTAACGATTATTTTCCCGAATCTTTCTTTACCGGGCAGTGGTGGCAACTTGCATACGGGTGATAAAGTGTATTTAGGGTTGTTTCCAGCAGGAACCACAATCGGGTATTTTTTGGTACCAGATGGTTGGTCCCCCGGCATCTCCGGCGTTAGTGATGCTTCCAGTCAGATCCGGTTTTCGAACCGCGAATTCAACACCTTTACGACCACTGAAGCGAGCAGCCACGTAGTACAATTGGTTGACCAAGACCGTGAATTGCTGCTTTTGAGTTTTGAGGATTTGAACCGCCCGAGTGGTGATAACGACTTTAACGATGCCATATTTTATATAACGGCTTCGCCCTTTGTGGCGGTCAATCGGGAAAACATGGAGGAAGTAAGTGTTGCCGGTACAGATACGGATGGAGATGGTATTCCAGATGTATCAGACCTGGAACCCAATGATCCGAGTTATGCATTTGAGACGTACACACCCTCTTTGAATGGAAAAAATACGTTATCTTTTGAAGATTTTTTTCCGGCAAAAGGTGATTATGATTTGAATGACATGGTGATCGATTATAATATTAAGGAGCGCCAAAATGCTGCGAGTAAGATCATTCAAATTAAATTTAACCTTACATTAAGGGCAATGGGTGCAGGCTTCCGGAATGGCTTTGCCTTTGAGTTACCGATACCAGCCTCTAAAATATTGAGTGTAACCGGGACGAATCTTACCGAGAGTTACATTACGCTTAATTCGAATGGAACAGAAGCCAATTCGAGTAACGCTGTAATCATTGCATTCGACAATGGTTTTGGAATCATGCCATCTCCCGATGGCGGGTTTGTAAATACAGAAGAAGATAAACCATTGATTGAACCGTACACGTTTGAGGTCAATGTGATTTTTAATGAACCGATTTTGCGTTCAGATTTGGGTTATGCGCCCTATAACCCATTTATTATGGTAAATAGGGAACGTGGTCGAGAAGTACATCTCCCTGGCAAGTTGCCCACTGAATTGGCGGATATGTCGTTGTTTGGTACCGCCGATGATGATACAAATATTAATGCGGGTAAAACATACCTGACCGCCAATAACTTACCCTGGGCGATTAACATTCCTGAATCATTTCCATATCCAAAAGAAAAAATCCCTGTAAACCAGGCTTATACAAAATTCAATCAATGGGCAGAAAGTGCAGGAAGTGGTTTTAAAGATTGGTTTAAGGCAAATCCGGGTAACCGGGTGCTTGTAAAAATATATCAAGAACGCAATATTAAGGTCAATTTGAGTTGCCGGGATGCAAAAGTGCATTCCGGCTTTTTTTAATAGACACACCAGAAAAAAAACATTAAAATGTAGTTAAAATTGGGGTCCAAACCACCTTGATTTTGGCGAATTATACGTTTTATATAAAAAATTTGATAGTGTTAAATTGTTGAATATCAGTAATATAGTATAAATAATTATCAAACAAGCCTGTTTTTTTTATAAATTATAACCGTGAAAACTGAGCTTGTGGGACCCTGAAAGGCTATCTATTTTTGTACTGTAATCAGATAAGCACGCCACGCATTGGGCTGGTAGCGGAGAAAAACAACACACTATGAACAATTTTTTTTAATACCTATTTTTTTAAAACGTCAAACATGTTCCTCAAGTTACTGCCCGTGTTACTGTAAAAGTACAAGGCAGGATATGCATGCAGTTTTCAAAACCAGCATGAAACCACGCTTCGTAGTACGCCACTTGGATGGATGTACATTTTTGGTTAGGAGCCAGTACTTTTACCAGTGTTTCTTTTGCTTCAATTAGGAAACGCTTTGGCTCTTTACCTTATTAATCCAGACTTTCAGCAGGTAAAAGTGACACACGATTGGATGATCGTTTAATTTTAATCCCCCCTAGTTTTAGTCGTTACATCCATAACGATTGCTCCTGCCTATAATCGCTTCATTTGATTTAATCCAGTTGACTTTAGTGTTTAAAAGATGTTATGTTGATCAAATGGGCTGTTCTCGATGGAGAACAGCCTTTTTGATTTAAAAAACAAGCCGGGCGCCCAATTTGATTGGTTTCTATTTTTGCATTAAGTATTAAAACATTTGCTCAAATGCTTCAAAGGCCGTGTTTTACTGGATAAATAAGAAGCAATTGTTTACTTTTGCAATTATGCGGTAGTATTCAGCATATGTTGTTGCTTTTATCCGCATTTTGTGGTATTATATTGCTTGTCAACTTTTGGCAGACTTCCTGGTTATACTTGCACGCTTGACATGAAAAGACTGATCTTTTATTGTGTGCTTTCCTTGCAGTTGCTGTATCCTTTGTTGTTGGATGCACGGCCTGATGGTGGTATAAATATCCTACCAATAGAAGTCTATGCCATTTCACCCGATTTATGTGTGGTAAGTACCATCCAGTTTGCCAACGTGGAAGGTGCTACCCCCCTTGCGCTTACCTTCAGTTGGAGCGCATCGGATAGTTTGAATAAATGGGTCGACGGCTTGAACCTCTTGTGTGTAGCAGGCTGGAATGGCACGGATTGGGTCAATGTTGGGCAAGCAGCAGTGAGTGGCAATTTGACGGCGGGTTCCATTACCACCCCGGTTTTAATTCCCGACACCTATATTATATATGCACTGGCGGCAGCGCGCGCCAAAACGTTCAATGTTACGGGCGGCGGTTCCTATTGCAGCGGCACCGATCCGGGTGTATTGATTGGGCTCAGTGGTTCGCAGTTGAACGTTGTGTATCAGTTGCGTTTGAACAACAATAACATCGGTGTCCCCGTGCAGGGTACCGGCGGTCCATTGAGTTTTGGGGTACATGCTGTTTTGGGCAGTTATGTGGTCTCTGCTATTCAAGCGCAAGGAAATTGTGCTACCAACATGTTTGGGCTGGCTACCGTAAATGCTTATGCCTGCAATGCCTCCATTTCCGATCCGTGTGTTTGTAAAAACAACGCAACCAACCTGCTCAATGGGCAATTTGACGAAACCATTGAGATAAACGCACCCGCCAACCAAAACTGGTCCGTTTCCGCAGTGATCGGTTTATATCAGGCCAATAGTCCGGCGCCACCTGCGCCACCCATTGCAGTAACCGTCGGCACCTCGCTCACTTACCTGGGCGCCAATGTATATCAGTTAAAAGGCGTCCATATTGATGCAATGGGGTATTCTATCACCGTGTCGAATGGGCTGGGTACCACACTTTCCATTGGCAATACCTGTTCGTATCCCAATCCAAGTTTTGGGGCCGCGTTATCCGGGCCGTTTTGTTTGTATTCCGATCCGGTGAACCTGGTGGGTGTTCCGGGCGATAATAATATTGTGGGTCAAGGATTTACCATCAATGGCACCCCTGCAACCCAGTTTAATCCGGGTGCGGGGCTTGGTACCTACACCATTGAATACACCGTGGATGGCGGTACCCCTAAGTCGTCGGGGCCCAACGATCCGGGTTGTATTCAAAAAATAAGTAAAACCGTGCAGGTCGTAGCTACTTCTAGTGCGCTGGTTTGCAACAACCTGGTCAATGTATCGCTCGATGCCGATTGTGAAAGTGCTGTTACACCCGATGATGTTCTGGAAGGCGTTTATCCTTGTTATGACGATTATGAAGTCACGTTGGATCGGATCGCGCCTTATGGAAACGGTCCCTGGAGCAGTGCCACGATCACAGTTGCCGATTTGGGCAATACCTACAGCGCACGCGTTACGCACCTGGGCAGCGGCAATACCTGTATTGGCAGTGTAAAAATTGAGGATAAACTGGCTCCTGTGCTGACTTGCACAGACATTACGCTGTTTTGCCCAATCGTCAACTATACTCCCAATTACATCAAAAACACCTTGAATATTCCTTCGGCTTTTCCAACGGTAGTCGATTGTTCTACATACACCCTGACTTATACGGATGTTTGGGTAGATCTACCCTGTGGACAAGGTTTTAACGGGGTCAATGATTTGAGTGCTTATGTAACCCGCAAGTGGACCGCCAAGGATTCCTGGAACAACAGCAGCGTATGCACCCAGTATATTTATTTTAAACGGCTGCATATTGACGATGTGCAGTATCCGACCGATTACACGATTGCCTGTGGCCCCAATGTGGACACCGATCCATCCATTACCGGAGCGCCTTTTGCAAATAAATTGGGGGTAAACTGGAATTTTTATCCCGATCCGGGGTATTGCGAAATGCAAGCTATTTACAACGACCAATATTTGCCAGATTGCGATGGCACCTTTCGGATTTTGCGCACCTGGACGATGGTAGATTGGTGTTTGCCGATCAATCCGTTTCCGCCCGCCCAAAATCCGGTGTATTATACCCAATTGATCAAAGTTTTAGATGGTGCGGGCCCTGATTTTGTTTGTCCGGCCAATTTAACCGTTTCGACCGATCCATTTGTCTGTTGTGGTACGATTGATTTGCCCAATGTGATCTTGACCGACAATTGCGCGCGCATCAATGGGATCGGGGCTGTCGTAAGTGCTTTTGATATAAATAACCAGGCCATCGGTACTTATACCGTGCCGGGCATCTTGAGTAATTTTCCGGGCAATAACCTTCAACAATCGGATACCCTGGGTAATGTGGGACTTACCCCTTGTTTGCCGCTGGGGAATCATATTGTGTTGTACACAGCATCCGACGATTGTGGCAACACCCAAACTTGCTCCTTTACCATGCGGTTAGAAGATTTGATTCCGCCCGTTTCGGTTTGTGATCAAATAACCCAGGTTTCTTTAGGCCCCAGTGGCACGGTGGTAATACCTGCGCTCAGCTTTGATGATGGTTCGTACGATAATTGCGGATCGGTTTATTTTAAGGTGCGTCGGATGAGCGGCAGTAGTTTTAACGACGCGGTTACTTTTTCCTGTTCCGATGTGGGCAATACCATTACGGTCGTTTTGCGTGTGTATGATGTGCCGGTGGGGGCGGGGAGTGTATCTTTAACAACCGAGGAGCAGCATGCCAATGATTGTATGGTGCAGGTCGTGGTAGATGATAAGATAAAA
The DNA here is from genome assembly GCA_040397785.1 of Saprospiraceae bacterium. Taxonomy (GTDB): domain Bacteria; phylum Bacteroidota; class Bacteroidia; order Chitinophagales; family Saprospiraceae; genus M3007. The sequence continues at coordinate 19,804 of JBBAVI010000068.1, forward strand.
CCCGTTTGTACCGAACCAGCCAATATCACGGTGAGTTGTTCAAATTTTGATCCAAGTTTGGCATTGTATGGAAATGCGGTGGTGAGCGACAATTGTTGTTTGGATGAAAACAAAACCTATCAGGGGGTAGAAGGCTTGACCCACAACGCCAATTATACGTTGTTTGATACCGTTTGTAATAAGGGGACCATACAGCGCAATTTTACGGCATTTGATTGCAATGGTTTGAGTAGCGCGTGTACGCAACGGGTGGTGGTGCAATATGCGCAGGATTATTTTGTGCGTTTTCCGAACGATGTATTGGTGAGTGTATGTGATGGAACCGGCAATTATGGTGCGCCCAGTTTTTTTGGGGAAGATTGCGAATTGCTGGGCGTTTCGTTTGAGGATCAGGTATTTACGGTCGTTCCCGATGCTTGTTTTAAAATAGAGCGCACTTGGACGATTATCAATTGGTGTACGTTCAACCCCAATTTGAATTGCGTGCAGGTGCCCAATCCCAACCCGAATGCCATCGAAAACCATCCGTCCAATTTGCCTGGACCCGTTGTTTCGGCCTTTGGAACCCTGGCGCCTTGGAGTCCGACGCAGGTAAAAATACAAGCAAGTGATCCGGTTGCAACCAATTATTCGGTGTTTTATGATCCGAATGTGAATTGTTACAAATATAAACAGCTCATTAAAATTATTGATACGCAGGATCCGGTTGCGCAATGTCCCGACTCCTTGGTTACCTATTGTGATGTAACAGCCAATGACGCGCAATCGTGGAATGAACCGTATTGGTATGACCCCGGCACTGGGCTGAATAATTTGTGTGAAGGGTTCGCTGATTTGTCGATTACGGCAACCGATGCTTGTTCGGGTGCCGATATTCGTTTTCGGTATCTGTTGTTTTTGGATTTAAATGGGGATGGCAACCAGGAGACCGTGGTGAGCAGCGCCAATTTGCCGGGCGTGAATAATGTGCAATTTGGCAATGCGGGCAATGTGAATTACACGGGTGGACAGCCCCGGGCATTTGACGAGCGGCCCGTACCGACCAACCAGCAATACCGCTTTGGCTTGGATTGGGTTGCGGACGGTCCGGAGGTTACGGCAAAAGTGCGTTTTGACAATGTGCAATCACCCATCCTGTTGCCAACGGTAGGCAACAATGTGATGCAGGGGGTAGTGCCCCAATTGCCGTATGGTACCCATAAAATCCAATGGTTTGTGGAAGACGGTTGTGGGAATGAGACCAGCTGCACGTACGATTTTACCATAAAAGACTGTAAAAAACCGAGTGTGGTGTGTTTGAATGGTTTGAGCGTTAGTATCATGCCCAATCAGATGATTAGTTTGTGGGCTTCCGACTTTTTACAATATGCGGAAGACAATTGTACGCCGGTCAATCAATTGAAGATTGCCGTGCGGAAATCCACTGATGCTACCCCTGGTTTTCCGGTGGATGGATTGGGTAATCCGTTGAGCAGCGTGACGTTTAATTGTCAGGAATTAGGCACCCAACAAGTAAAACTTTGGGTGGTGGACCAAGCCGGGAATGCCGATTTTTGTGAAACCACGGTGGTGGTGCAAGACAATGATCAATATTGTCCATTGCTGAATGTCGCCAAAGTGGGCGGGGCTTTAAAAACCGAGTTGGGCGATGGTTTGGATCAGGGGAACCTTAATATTATCGGCAATGGAAATGGGATTCCCTGGTTTACCTTCAATACTAAATCGAATACCCAGGGTAATTATACTTTTAATGCCATTCCGTTGGGATCCAATGTGAAGGTGACCCCTTATAAAGATGATAACCCGTTGAATGGGGTATCAACATACGATTTGGTGTTGATTTCGAAACATATTTTGGGGCTTCAGACCTTGGATAGTCCGTACAAGATGATTGCTGCGGATGCCAACAATTCCAATTCGATTACCACCTTTGACATTGTGGAGTTGCGCAAGTTGATCTTGGGCATTTATTCTGATTTGCCGACCAATACCAGCTGGCGATTTGTCGATAAGTCTTATGTTTTTCCCAATCCGAGCAATCCGTTTCAGTTTGCGTATCCAGATAAGAAGCAGATTGCAGGGGTGAGTGGGGATATATTGAATGCTGATTTTGTCGCGATTAAGGTGGGGGATGTGAATAATACGGCTATTGCGAATGCGCAGGGGCAGCCGGAAGATCGGAACGCAGGCACTTTGTATTTTGAGGTAAAAGATCAGGCATTCGAGGCCGGACAAATAGTGGAGGTAAGTGTGGAAGCCATGGATAGGGTAGCGGGCTTACAATTTACCTTACAGTTTCAAGGCTTGGAATTCCTGGATTTGGAGCCTGGAGCAGGTATGCAACTTGGCAATTTTGGTTTGCCCGCTTTGATTTCTGCGCAACAAGATATGTTGACCGTTTCTTATGACGGAGATGAAAAAGCCGCATTTGTATTGCATTTTCGGGCCACGCGTGCCGGAAAACTGAGCGCGTTCTTACATCTTTCCGGTGCTATTACCTGCGCAGAGGCTTATGGTTTAGAGGAAAATGAACAAGCAGATTCGGGCGTGCTACCGGGTAAAAATGCAATTGCCCTTCGGTTTAAGCAGGACGACACCTATATATTACAAGGTGTAGGATTTGAATTGTATCAAAACCAGCCCAATCCTTTTGAAAATGGGACGGTCGTTGGCTTTAATTTGCCAGCAGCATCTGCAAATGCGCCTGTTGCGCTAGAGGTATATGATGAAATCGGCCGTCTGGTACATCGTCAGCAAGCAAATTTTGGAGCGGGTTATAACCGTTTCCAATTGCAAACGCAAGATTTGGGAAAAACGAGTCCGACCAGACTTTTATACTATAAAGTGATTACTGCAATGGATAGTGCGGTTAGGCCGATGATTCAAATCAGATAATTATTAGCCATTGGGCATACTTTTTTGCATGAAAGTCTTACGCTTTTTGTAAAAAGTTAGTTTATGCGAAAAACTTAACATTGCATATCAAAAGGATTTCCAAAATTTGCACTAAAAAATTGTTTTTCGTTTAATCGCATATTCCTGTAATAATACTCGTGTGTAAAGTGCAAAAACGCCAATTTTAATGTAAATAATTGGTGTATAATTCTTTAAATATAGAGGATCGTCTCTTTTCTCACCTATGGTTATTCGGTTTTGTTTTATTAAAAAGCAAGCCGTTGTAGCAAATGCATCCTGACAGGGTGTTGTATGGTATTATTTTATGCGTATTAGGCGGAAGGCTGGTTAAAATGGCACCGTCTTTTTTTAAAATAATATTTATGCAAAAAATTTACGCTATTGCCGGCCTGCGGCAGATTGCAAATTTGAACAAGATCCATTCGCACTTGCGAACGTTGATGTTGGCTTTGTTTTTCAGCACCCCTTTATTGGTTTTCGGTCAATTTACTTCGGGTAATTTGGTTGTTCTTCAGGTTGGAGACGGCAGTGCCGCGTTAACCAATGTAGGTACTGCTTTTTTCATGAAAGAGTTTACACCTGCGGGTGTTGCCGGAACTTCGGTAACAATTCCTTCCAGTGGTGGCAGTCAAATGGTATTGAGCGGTACCGCTACTTCAGAAGGTTTGCTTTCTCGTTCAGCAGATGGGCAATTTTTGGTGTTTGGTGGTTATGCTGCACCGGCAGGTACAGCGGGCATTGCTTCCACTACTGCAGCTGCTGCGAACCGGTCTGTGGGTACAGTAAATGCTGCCGGAACCTTCACCCGGGCTGCAACCAGTTCAACCTTCTATTCAGGAAATAATATTCGCAGTGCTGCTTCTGATGGTTCCAATAATTATTGGGCACATGGCAATGGTTCTGGTGCCGCTGGTGGTACCAATTATTTTGGCAATGTTTCAGCGGCATCCAATGTTCAATCTAGCATCACGAATACCAGATCTAGTTTGATAAATAACAACAATTTATTTTTTTCGACGGGTAGTGGAACAGCTGGTGTTTATCAAGTTGGAACAGGACTTCCTGTAACAAGTGGACAAACCCCAACCGCAGTATTCCCTACGGGTGCGTCTTCAAGTCCATATCAGTTTTTCTTTAATGCAACGCAAACTATTTGTTATGTAGCTGACGACCGGGTGGTTGCCAGCGGTGGCGGTATTCAGAAATGGGTATTTAGCAGTGGTGTATGGTCTTTAGCCTACACGCTTGCAACCGCTACAGGTACTACGCTTAGCGCACGCGGGGTAGTTGCAGATTTTTCTGGTGCCAACCCAATTGTTTATGCTACAACTGGAGAAACGTCTGGGAATCGGTTGGTTAAAATCATTGATACTGGTGCGGGTTCAACTGCGACGACCTTGGCAACTGCGGGCACCAATACTGTTTTCCGCGGTTTGGCTTTTGCGCCTCAAGCTAATGCAGGCACCATTACAATCGTAGACGACGGAAGCTGTTTGGATCCTACGCCTGGGGTTGTATTGAATTTTGTTTCTTCGTCTGGGTCTCCTGTTCGAAACAGTTACTCGGGGGTAACCGGAAATGGAGGAAACCCAACAAGTGTAGTATGGTCTTCGGCAAATAACCGTTGGGAGATAAGACAATTAACAGATTTAGGTTGTGGTGCAGGCCCGCAGACCTACTTGTTTCATTATAATAATTTTACTTCGGCGCCCAATCCTCCTGCTTTGGGAACAGGCACCTGGGTTCCGGTACCGGTTCCCGACTGTACGCCAGGTACTTTTTTTACCTGTTCAAATCTTTCAACCTTTAGCGGAACTGGTACACAAAATAATTGTGGCACGGGTTGTCCACCTGCAAGTTGCCCAACTTTCTCGGGCGCCCCCGCCAACGTATCCATCACCAACAGCACTTGCGCCAGCGCATGTACGGTTTCGGGCGGTGTGATTACTGCCGTACCTGGTACGCCTTGTCCTGTAGGGTCCACTTTACAATATCAGGTAAATGGCGGTTCCTGGACTTCCACTCCTCCAACTTACGTACAAACTGGTCCGGCGCAAAGCATCAAAACGCGTTGCTCTTGCGATTCCGATAATACCATGAACAGTGCGGAATCTGTGGCGGTTACAACGGCGCCAGGTACTTGCACACCGCCTACTGCCGGTATCACTGTTGCAGAAACTTCGGGTACGGCCAATAATGACGGGATCATTTGTATTAATGCTTTCGTATCTCTGACCGGTACAGGTGGTAGTACATATGCCTGGAATACTGGCGTCAATACCGCTTTGAATACAGTAACTCTTGGTGCAACCACTACTTATACCGTTACAGTTACGGGCGCAAATGGTTGCACGGCAACAGCCACCCAAACCATCACCGTAAATGGCTTGCCGCCCACGGTGAATATTACTTATGCACCCAACGATACGGTTTGTATAGGTGTACTTACTACGCTCACTGCCAGCGGCGGCACTTCCTATTCCTGGAGCACCGGTGCAAATATAGCGGAGACTACTTTGACTCAGCTTTCAGAAGGCGTTATGTTTATTACCGTTACGGTAACCAACGCAAATGGATGTAGCCAGGTTGAATTAGCTATTCTCAGAGCAGTTAATACGGTTTCGCTAAATGCACCCACCATCGTACAACCAACTACTTGTGTATCCGCTAATGGCAGCATTACCCTCAACGTCGTTGGAGGTGGAACTTCCTACAATTGGAGCACATCCGATGGAAGCGGCCTTGTACCCGGCCAGCAAAACCAAAGTGGTTTGACGGTAGGTACTTATAATGTTACCGTTACTGGTACGTTTGGTTGTTCTGCTACTGCGACTTATACTTTAACTGTTCCAGGCGGATGTAATGATCCATGTCCTGCGATTGGTGCGGTAGTTTCACCTGCGGCTGTTTGTCCAGGGGCGACCGTAACGGTTACGGCTTCCGGATTAACGGATATGGGCAGTACTTATGGCATTATTTTCAAATCGTTTGCAACAACCACCAGCGATCCTTACACCGGTGGTACGACCCTGGCTACGGTACCAAACGGGTCATTAGGAATTGATGGTATCTCTGCCACGGCGACCTTTAATATTGCTACAAGTGGTAGTTATGTGATTTATGCCATTTTGACGCCAACGCCTTCGAATGCGGCCTGTCGTCCATCGGCTAATAAAAATTTAACCGTCAATACATTGCCAACCCCGGGTATTACGATATTTGAATCATCGGGAACAATTGGGAACGACGGTATTATTTGCACAGGCACAACAGCCCTTTTACTTGGCACAGGAGGTAATACCTACGCATGGAGCAATGGTACCAACACATCTTCGAACAACGTAACACCTGCATCCACTACGACTTACACTGTTACGGTGACAAATGCCAACCTTTGTACGGCCACGTCTACTACGACCATTACGGTTAACGCGCTTCCGACTCCGGGTATTACAGTTACTGAAACATCGGGAACCATCAATAATGACGGAATTATCTGCACAGGCGCTGCCGCTCAACTGACTGCTACTGGAGGTGGCACGTATCTTTGGAGCGTAGGCGGCTTTACAACGACTTCTATTGTTGTTGTTCCACCTGTTACAACCACATTCACGGTAATAGTAACAAATGCAAACGGTTGCACGGCAACATCTACTGCTACGATTACGGTGAATTCTTTGCCTTCTTCCACGATCACGCCAACACCGAATCCTGTTAATTTGGGATCTGTTGTGAATTTGTCGGTTCCTACGGCTGGCGCTGGCGCTTCGTATAACTGGGCAGGTAATGGCATTGTTAATACCAATGCCGATGCAACTACCGCGACACCTACTGCTGCTGGAGCGCAGACTTATTCAGTAACAGTTACCAATAGCAATGCTTGTTCGGCAATTGGTACGACCACTGTTACGGTGAGACCCACCGTATCACTTTCTGTTTCTGCCAATGCAGGTTCGGAAGTAAATACCACTTCTATCACGGTAACTGCTACTGCAAATGCGGCAGTTTCTGGAAATCAGACCGTTACACTTGCGGTAACAGGGGCTGGCATTACAGCGGGCGATTACTTCCTTACAAGTACAACCATTACCATTCTGAGCGGACAAACAACCGGTACTGTCACTTTTGTAGTAGCAGATGATGCTGTTACAGAAGGTACAGAAACGGCTACCCTTACGATCAGCAATCCATCAGCGGGCATCGCCTTGGGCAGTCCGGTGACACAAAATATCGCCATTACCAACAATGATTGTACGTTCTTGCGCAAAGCTGGCGGTCTGGTAAGTGCAAATGGTGCAGAAATTCCAGCCTTCGATCCGGGCAGCAGCCGTGTTTTCACGGTAGCGGGTTCTGTGATTGAAGTATTTACGCTGGATAATACGGGCGCTTTGAGCCTGGTGGGTAGTTTGCCCCTTGGTTTTACACCTCCTGCGGGTACAGTTACTCCGCCAAACAGTGTGGCCGTAAGAAATGGCGTAGTTGCAGCATCTTATGCGGTGGTGAACAGCACGACCAACGCACAATCGCCTGGTCAGGTTACCTTCTATACCGCAGCAACCGGTGCGGTAATCAATTCAGTTACCGTAGGTTTCTTGCCTGACATGCTAACTTTCTCACCAGATGGCACGAAAGTGTTGACTGCAAATGAGGGAGAGCCTAACAGTTATGGGCAGGGTACTTCTTTCGACCCAGAAGGTTCGGTTAGTATTATTGATATTTCGGGTGGCGCAGCAAGCGCATCGGTGAATACCGTTGGATTTACCAGTTTCAATGGCCAGGCAGCAGCCCTGAGAGCAGCAGGTGTTCGGATTTTTGGTCCGGGCGCAACCGTTGCCCAGGATTTAGAACCTGAATATATTGCATTTTCTGGTGATGGCAATACTGCGATGATCACCTTGCAGGAAAACAATGCCCTTGCGGTGTTGAACATTGCATCGGCTACCTTTACCAGCATCGTACCGTTGGGCACAAAAAATCACAACCTTGCCGGAAATGGAATGGATGCGAGCGATCGCGATTTGACCTCCAGTACCGGTAGAATCAATATTCAAAACTGGCCTGTTTCCGGTATGTATATGCCGGATGCGATTGGCAGTTATGTGGTGGGTGGTCAGACCTATTATGTTACCGCCAATGAAGGCGACTCTCGTGATTACACTGGTTTTAGTGAAGAAATTCGCGTAGGTGCAGCAGGTTATGTGCTGGATGCAGCTACATTCCCGAATGCAGCAACCTTGAAACTAAATGCCAACCTCGGACGCCTGCAGTTGAGCAGCGTAACGGGTGATACGGATAACGATGGTGACATCGACGTAATCAGTGCATTGGGTGCGCGTTCTTTCTCTATCTGGAATGCAGCGGGTGCTTTGGTATTTGACAGCGGCGATCAATTAGAACAACTTACCGCGGCTAAAACGCCATCCGTATTTAACTCCGATGGTGCTACTACATCCTTTGATACCCGCAGTGATAATAAAGGCCCTGAGCCAGAGGGTGTTGCCTTGGCACTTATTAATGGCCGCAATTATGCCTTTATTGGGATCGAACGAGTAGGGGACATTGCTGTTTATGATGTGACCAACCCAATTGCACCAACGTTTGTGCAATTGATTAACGCACCGGAAGACCTTGCTACGGAAGGTTTGGTATTTGTTACAGCGGCTAATAGCCCAACCGGCAATGCCTTGTTGATTACGACAAGCGAAGTGAGCAGAACAATTGCAGTATTTGAATTAGGCTTCCCGTCTATTACAGTTGCTGTCACAGAGACTTCTGGTCTTGCCAACAATGACGCGATCACCTGCGCTGGTGGCAGCGTTACCTTGACTGCTGCTGGTGGCGGTACTTATTCCTGGAGCACAGGCGCTACTTCTGCGGCAATTACCGTGAATCCGGCAACTACTACAACCTACACGGTTACAGTTACTAATGCAGCAGGTTGCACAGCTACATCGAGCAGCACCATTACGGTGAATCCGCTTCCAACACCAGCAATTTCGGTGGCTGAAAATTCAGGTATCGAACCCAATGATGGTTCAATTTGTACGGGCGCTTCGGCGACTTTAACTGCTACAGGCGGTGGTACTTATTCCTGGAGTACTGGCGCAACTATTGCCGAAATTACGGTATCCCCCGCAGCAACGACAACATATACGGTTACGGTTACCAATGCAAATGGCTGTACGGCTACTTCTACACGCACGATTACAGTGAACCCGCTTCCAACCCCAGCGATTGCGGTTGCGGAAACATCGGGTTCTGTGAATAACGACGGACAAATTTGCATAGGTGCATCGGCTACTTTGACCGCTTCTGGTGGAACAAGTTATGCCTGGAGCACAGGTGCAAGCACTGCCGGCATCACAGTAACGCCAGCGTCTACCACGACTTACACAGTTACGGTAACGAATGCAAATGGCTGTTCTGCTACTTCCACCTCAACCATTACCGTGAGCCCGCTTCCAACACCTGCGATTGTAGTGTCGGAAACATCGGGTACTACCATTAACGACGGTATTATATGTGTAGGCGCAACCGCAACGTTGACTGCCTCTGGTGGAACAGGTTATTCCTGGAGCACCGGTGCAAGTACTGCTGCGATTTCGGTTACACCAGGCGGAACCACTACTTACACGGTTACAGTAACAAATGCTGCTGGTTGCTCGGCTACTTCTACACGCACCATCATCGTAAACCAACTTCCAACACCTGCTACAACAGTTGCGGAAACATCGGGTACGACCAACAACGATGGTGTTATTTGTGTAGGCGCTTCGGCTACGATTACCGCAACAGGTGGTACATCTTATGCTTGGAGCACCGGTGCTGCTACAGCCGCGATCACGGTATCGCCTGCTGTAACGACTACTTATACGGTTACGGTAACCAATGCAAATGGTTGCTCGGCAACGACGACCCGCACCATTACAGTGAATCCATTGCCAACGGCCTTTGCGGTAACAGGCGGTGGCGGTTACTGTTTAGGTACCGATCCTGGTTCCCTGGTAGGACTGAGTGGTTCGCAAACCGGTGTAAACTACCAATTGCAATTAAATAATGTAAATATTGGTGCTCCAGTTGCGGGAACTGGTAATGCGTTGAGTTTTGGCAATCAATTGGGTGTAGGTAACTATACCGTAATTGCTACGACTGTTGCAACTGGTTGCTCTGTAAGTATGACTGGTTTGGTAAATGTGTTCTCGTTCAACTGTAACGTCACCATTTCCGACCCATGCGTTTGCCTGAACAACGCTACAACTTTGACCAACGGTCAATTCGGCGAACAAATCAAAATCAATGCGCCAAGCAATCAAATCTGGGTGGTTTCTGCTGTCACGGGTTTGTTCACGAACTTTAGCGCAGCGCCTCCAGCAGCGCCAACTCCAATTACGATTGGAACAGTGCTGACAAATATCGGTGGCAATATGTTCACCTTGGATGGTCGCCATATCGACGCCTTGGGTTACACCATCAGCGTAACCAATAATCGCGGAACAACGTTGAGCATCGGCAACTCCTGCCAATACCCAAACCCTGCGATCACGTCCGACCTCAGCGGCGATTTCTGCTTGTACTCTGACATCGTTGCATTGACAGGCACCCCGGGTGATGCAAACATCGTAAGCGCTGTATTTACAGTAAATGGTGTTGTTGCAACCCAGTTCAATCCGGGTGCGGGTGTTGGTCAGTATACTATTGAATACACGGTAAACGGCGGCACGCCAAAAACAGCTGGCCCGAACGATCCAGGTTGTATCCAAAAAGTATCAACCATTGTAAATGTAATCGCAACG
>JBBAVI010000069.1:0-30012 GCA_040397785.1 Saprospiraceae bacterium
GAATTTACGACTTTTTCAATCTTATCTAAGTGTCTACTTTATTGAGAAGGTCCAGTGCATCTCCGTTCCTCCGCGTAACTCTGTGGCCCCTTTCTCCGTTCCTCCGCGTAACTCCGTGGCCCCCTTCTACTCTAAGGCTGGATTTGCTCCAAAAGTGCATCCGCCCAGTGCCCCGTAAATTGATCGAATTGCTGAATTTTATCCAAATCCAACGCAAGCAAACCGGGAAAACGATCGTATAAAAACGCGAGAATTTGTTTTTTCAAGGCCTGGGTAGTGGCATCAGCAAAAGTGGTTTGCATGGCCAGTTCCGCGGCTTTTCCTGCTTCAAATTGGCTGGCGATGGTGAGCAGCTCGCCTGCGCGGGTACGCACGAGGCTGTTCCAATCTTTTATTTGGGCATCACCGAGGTCATGAAAACCGGGCACTTGATCGAACGCAAAATTGCGCACCAACAACGTCAGTTCCCCTACCCTCCCTTGGTGGGCAACCTGGCGGCGGGCGCTTTCCATTTCTTCATCGAGCGAGCCATAGGTGCCGCGTTCGCCCTTGCGTTTATCAATCCAGTGGCCGCTTTCTTCTTTGCGCTCGGTTTGCACATATGTTTTTTTCTCCTTTCGGCGGTTGTAAAGGGCCAATGAAAGGGCTACCAGGATAAATAGGGCAAAAAAGAGTTGCATGAATAGAACAGTGATGATGAACTTGAATCTACAAAGGTAAACCAAGATTAAAATGGATTTGAAGGATGGATGGATAAAAAAATTGATTTTAAATGGATTAGAAGCCAGCAATTTTCATAACCACTTTGTGTTGGCTTTATGCTATTTATATTGCATTCCTAACCATAAAACGAAACCCGAAACCAGCGCATTGCTGATCAAATTGACCCAATCATTGGTCATCCACGCTACGCCGCTGTACAGACGCGCGCCTGGCACAGGGACATCGGTGATTGCGCCCGTTTCCGGATCTTGGTAGCGCGCCTGCACCAGCGCCCCGAGTACACTGTCGAGTAACATTCCGATGAAACCTGCTAAAACGAGGGTATAAAATCCGTTGTAAAAAGGATTATCGAGGCGATAATAAAGCATTCCAAGACCACTTAAACAAACGGCCCCCAGCAATCCGCCCAAAGTGCCGCCCAAACTGACACCACCGGAAGCACCAACCGCAATGGGGCGGAAGCGCAAAATATCATACGTGCGCCCGCGCAGGAATATGCCGATTTCGGAAGCCCAGGTATCGGCGGTACTAACCGAAAGGGAGGCAAACATGGCGAGTTCAATTGAAAATTGATTGGCAAAGCCCCAACCAATGCAACCGGGTAATAAGGCATATATCCCGCCGTTACAAAAAACCTGAAAGGCATCGCGGGGTTTTCCGTGTTTTTGATCCGACGATATAGCCTTGACTTTCAATAATTTACCCAACAAAGTACTGCTGATAAAAAAGAAAAACAAGGGAAGGAGGTATTCGTAACCGCATTGATAGATTACCCACAAGCCCATCACAACGGCCAGTAAGGCACCTCCCTGGGTGAGCATTTTACGGGAGGTGGTGAACCACACGAACAATGCGCAGCAGAGCAGGAGCGGGAAAAGCGGCCAATATGCTTCGATCATGGCGATCATGCAGGGTTAATTTATTCGTTTTGAATTAAGTGCCTGTCATTTATGGGGATGAATATGCAAAATTTGTAGTGTATGATTAATTTCTGCCGTAAAATCTTTAAAAATTTCATCCAGACTTTCCTTCCCGTATTCTTTCAGGGTAATATGTTGGCTTCCGTTTTTCAAAAATCCGTTGTTCGGTAGCGCATCGCGTTTGGCCAGTATTTTTACGTTTTTCGAATAGGCATATGCCATTCCGAGTTCGATCAACGCGTTGGATGATGCTTTTTCTAGAAACAGCAACAAAAATGCGGATGCGCCTCGAATATCATTCAACACTTTAAGGTATTCCAGACGGGTTTGTCGCTGAATATCGCGAAAAGCAAAAAATCGGAACTCCACTTTGTCTTGGTAATTGAATTCAAACTCCCGGATAATTTCTTCCAACCGAATGTTAATCATACGATATGTTTCTTCCTGTACTGAATAAGTTGGTGCCGAAATAAAAATAACCGGTTTATCAGGTTCGATAAAACGCGTATTGGGGTGCGGCGATTCGCCTTTTCGGGCGTCTTTCAAATTGGATTTCAGAAACACAGCGGGCGGAATCCGCAGATAATTCAGGCTGCGCACTTTCAGCAAAGCACGAATATGCTGATCGGTATCATTAAATACATTTGGATGATGGTGATAAGAAAAACGTGCCGGAGTTAATTCCGCGTTCCCAACCTGTTTTTCCAATAAAACGGTGCCCGCAAAGATATAATCGCGTCCATTCGACAAGAAACCGCCCAGCATGATTTCGGAGGGTACATTTTCAGGATTAAAATAAGTTTTAATGTGCAAATGTTTGCCACGGTCTGGGTTTTCCACATCCATGACCAGCGTATCGTTTTTGATGATCCGAAAACTGCCCTCGTAATTGGGACTAACCCCGTCATTAATATTCCTGATTTCCACATATCCCTGAGCGTCAATTTTGAGTACCGCCCGCCCAAATTCTACATCCGATTCGTGTTTGGGGATAGGATAGTAAAAGTAGATGTACCATTGGGTATTCCACATTTTCTGTTCGATGTGATTCGCCTTGTTTTCGGAAAGGTCCGGTTTGGCCGAAACAAATTCCTGCACAATGGTTTCGAAGCGCTCCACTTTTTCAACCAAATCATCGTTCTCCCCTGCTTTAATCCGATCGATCAAAACAGAAATGGAGGGATTGCTAAAACCCCTGTACTTTCTAGGTCTTCGCCATTTGTCAAATTCCGGAAAGCCGCCATGCTGATGTACCATAATCCTGGCTTGTTCAAGGCGTTTGATTAAGGCATCTTTTTCAAATTGAGTTAACATTGGCTTTAAACTAAATTTAATTTCAGAATAATAAATTTAATCATGTTTAGTTGTGCAAATATAAACATGTGTTGCTACAAGTATGCATATTAATAAAAAAATCATGGATTGGAAAAATCTTCAAGATGATTCTGAGTACTTTCTTTCAGTTAAAATAACAATATACACGCATTAAATTTAAGCATTGCGAATTGAATGTGATTAAATTTACAAAGATGAGAACTAAATTTAATAAACCAAATTATTAATCGTATTTATACACTAAACTAAAATTTATGTAAGCTAATTTAGAATTAAGGCAACATTAATTATCATAAAAGGCCTTGATACTTAAAAATATTTCCCAGAATTTTGTTTCAAGTTAACCTTTAAACTTTACTGTCATGAAACAATCAAGATTCCCAGTCTTAAAATTGCTCCTAGTAATACTGTTGTTAGGAGCGGTGCCCACCATCTATAAACTTTGGTCGATACCCCGTTCGAAAATGGCAGCCCCTGTCCTCGTAACACTCAACCAGCTGGTTCAAAACCCCGGCAAGTACCACAAACATTACGTTGTGGTTACCGACGCCGAGGTAGACGACCCGCGTTTTCTGATGGACCGCAGTTTTTTCTGGATGCGTTCTGCCAAGACCGACGCCGAAGTATTTGCCGTTTCGCCCGTATACCGTTCGGAGGGAGAACCCTCCAACAATGGCATCTTTTACGTGGAGCTCTTGTATTCAGGCGAATCCTACCACATTATCCTGATGCGCGAAGTAAATTCTTAATCCTTTTTACAATTTAAAAACCTTACACATGGAAAAACTTTTAATTTTATTCACCCTTTTTTACTGTGCCTGCAATCCAGGCGAATCACCTCCTGTTGCCTCCCATAACGGCGCGATGTTGAATGTATTTGTGTACGACAGCAGCGGTTCCGCCACTTGGATCGCCTTCAACCGCAACCTCATTGCCCAAATTCTGGCAGCCGACAGTTTGTACAACTTAGTTTTTGCGGCAGGCATCACCATCAGTAGCAATAGCCGCAAACAAACGCCGCCAGTGCTAGGGCCAATCCAGGCAGGTTTTGAACCGCTTACCGGAAACAAACTCCATCAAAATGGGATTGCCGCCAAAAACCAGGTAAAACACGTTCAGTTTTATCAAGGATGCACCACAATTGCCGATTCCTTGGCAAAATACCTGCTCGAACGCCCCAAATCGGGCTTCACGGATGTGAATGGCGGTTTGGCATTGGCCGAAATGCTCTGCAAAAGCCCCAGATTTTCTCCTTTTAGCATCCGATTGATTATTACTTCAGACTTTCTGCAAACCGGCTCCGATAGGAATCAACTTAAAACCTTTCATTTCCCGGCCAATGTGACCATCTATGTTGTAGGAAGCGCACCCGAAATTAACCTAAAAACAGTTTTCCCAGATAATCCTGTCATTCCAATCCCCTCTATCCATCCCGATTTTTTAAAACAATAAATAAACACACACATGAAAATTCAGGAACTCAACGAGTATTACCGCATGGCGGATCTTGCGGCGATCCGATTCAATCGCGCCTTCCAAAACCTGTTGGAATTGATCCTCCGCAACGAACGGCTTTTTCAAAAATATGCGCACGTATTTGAGGCAAAAATTGCTCAGAATTTGCCATTCTTATTCATGATTCCGGCACATTTGGCCACAGCCATCATTGAAGGCATCATAGTCGGACCGGTTTTCAAAGAACTGACTCAAGGGATGGTGCCCCTAGGTACGGCCCAACAAGTAGTTTCCTATTTGCCCATTCTGATTTTTGGGGGTTTTAGCCTGGGCATCGGGAATGTTTACCACAGCGTTCATTCGCATGAAGACCCATTTAACCCCCAAAAACGGCATACCAATACCCCGCAATTGATAAAGGCATGGTTCTTTACGCTGGCCTATGTGACCTTGTTGTTCATACTGACACAACTGACGCACATGCAACCCGGCAACAACGAAGGACTGGCCTTGCTCATGATGTGCCTCGGCACGGCAGAGTTGGTGTTGGGATATTTCGCCATACCTGGATGGCAGATTTTGATCGCTTACTGGGCTCAATTCCGCTATCGCACTGGCAAAGGCCTATGCATGTCCGCCCTTAACCGTCATTCGCATGCCTGCGACCAGTACTACACCTACTATTTGCAGGCGCTGGACCAATATAAACATGAAACAGGAGTGCCACTTACTGCCAAAATTAATCGGCGCATCCAGGAAGCGATCGATTATTGCTCCTCGGATGATATTCAGACACCCAACCAACCACCTTTTAAAGCACTGGAAGAAGAACTTGGATAATCCCCCTACTCCGGATGATAAACCCGCTCCGCCTTTGCAAATACCTCCGAACGCTTCAAGGTCATCGGTTTGGTTTTAAAATTCAAAAACAACGGCGCCTGATCGGCATAATGCGGACTTCCTGGCCGACTTGAAGCGCCATAGACGTTCACAGATTCAATAATTGGCCCCTCGGGGGTGAAGCGCGCAAGTTCGATGTAACAATCGCCTACAACGCCTTTTACCTTGCCTTTTTTGTAATCCATGCTGTATATAGCCGCGATATTGTCGGGCGCACCCGATAAAGGCAGTTCTAATTTGCCCCGTACTAATTTCTGATAATTGCCCAGCGGTACAGCCATGCGGCCAAATTGACGCATCATGTACTTACGGGTATATTCGGCGGCGTCGATGATTTCCGGCACGGTGAGTTTTTTAAAGGTATAAATATCCGGGATTTTGTACTTAATCACCACATATTTGGCCATCACCATAAATATGGTGGCGCTGGTATTGGTGATTTCCGAACGGCGATCCCAGGCTTTCACAATGTCCAGCACCGGTGCTGCTTCGGGGTATTTTTTCGAATCCAATAAAAACAAACTGTCGAACTGCACGGCATAAGAAAGTTTGGCGGGCAATTGCTGGTCGTATTTAATGCGTTTAAAATCCTGATAATCAATCTTATCTAAGGGCGCAATGAGTTCCATAAAACGTTCGCTGCGGTTGTTTTCCCAGGTTTCGTAGCCCATGGTCGGGTCAATGCGGCTTTGGGGAATATTATCGGCCGCTGCAGAGGCATTGAAGGGGGTATTGTTGCTGTTGAACAGATAACCCGACTTCGGATTCAGGATTTGAGGCAGGTTTTTGATCGGCTGAAACTCGGTCCACAAGGCGCGGGAGGTATTGCCCGGCAACGTATGTTTCCAGTCGAAACCAGCATCGCGCACCGGCAATTTGGCATTGCTCAGGTAAAAAATGGTGTCATAACGATCGGCATATACCACATTGAATCCCGGGATGGCCCCCATGTTCAAGGCAGCATAAAACTCGGTAAAATTGCGGGCTTTGTTCATCCGAAACCACTCTTCCAAAGCCCGAATATCAAACATGCCGGTGCTACGGATGGCAAACATGCCTTTTTTGTTTTTCAAAACGGGTCCGTGTACGCTGTACCACGCTTTTTTGTGCACGGCGATGGGAATGCCCGCCACTTTTAGCCGCAATTTGATGCGTCTTTCCTCCAAAGGCAGCCATTTTCCATCATATCGATACTGCAATCGGTTGTTTGGATTGATTTCCAATTCGTAGATATCGAGTTTATCGGGATTGTTCACCGTATGTGCCCAACCGAGGTATTCATTCACCCCGCTCAGAATATGCGGCGCACCGGGAAACAAAGCCCCCAAAATGTTCAAGCCTTCTTCGCTGCACATATGCGCCTCGTACCAAGCCACAATACCCTCCCAAGGCTGGTGTGAATTGATGGCGAGGTAGGTTTGTCCATCCTTGGTTTTACGCGAATTAAAGGCATACGCATTGGAGCCATCGGCTTTGGGCATGGCCGCCATGGGTACTTTATTGCCCAAAATAGATTGAATCGCGCGATCGCCGCCGGTAAAAACAAACAATTGCAACACGCCGTACACGGCCATATCGCGGGGCGTTATGGGAATCAAGGCTTTGTGTCGTACTTCCCGTGGGTGCGCACGTGCAAAAGCATTGAACCCAGCGGCATACCCTTCCAATAATCGGTTGTATTCGGGCGAAATTTGCTTGCTGTACAGTGAATCGACCAGTTCACGGGCGCGGATCAATTGCACCACAAAATCGATACCAGCGCCATCTTTGCCCATTACCCGTCCTAAAAGACCTTTGGAGGCCAAAAAACAGGTTTGGACCGTTTCAAAATCGTCTTCGCAATGCGCCCACGCGAGGCCATAAGCGACTTCTGCGTCGGTTTTTGCAAAAATATGGGGTACGCCAAAGGAATCGCGTACAATTTGAATAGATTTGGGCTGTATTTGGGCGGAAAGCGACCAGGAACACAGCAAAAGCGACAGAGCAAGCAGGTAGATTTTGTGCATGGTTTTGGAACGCCGTTGTACAGGAACTTGTTTTAAAAGTGGGTGGGTTTTTCTGGGGGTGAGGAAGATCATTGGTTGGGTTTGAAAGGCTCCAAAACCATGGTGATACCAACCGACAGCCTGGTATAATACAGAGTCGGTCAGCATTCTAAAACCATTGATTTCTGGTAAGATACAGGCCGTGTCGATGTGGGTGATGTATAATTCCATTTGGACAAATTAAGCAGAAAAATGGGGGCAAACAGTTGGTTTGGCGTAGATCAAAATTATACTTTTACGGTCGTTAAATCAGAAAACATGCGTTTTTTATAAAACAACTTACAAGCGTTGCACCGCCATCTAAAATCTTAATTCATGTAATCTTAAATCTAAAATCCCTATTTTAAATCCCTCCCCCCCTTTCGCGATATCAATTTACACTGTACCTTTGCCCCATCTAAAAGCATTTTTAGCAATCCTAATTTTATTTAATTATAATCCGATGGAAAGGTTGAAACCTTTCCGATCCAACCCTTACTACGAGATTTTTAACCACAAAAATTTCTAGTATGCACCATTTTATTCTATTCCTGCTTTTAATCCTCAATACATTTCCCTTATCTGGACAGTGCTGGAAACAAATTTCGGGCGGCTCCCTGCATTCCTTTGCAGCCACCCCAAACAATCGGTTATGGGCCTGGGGCGACAACGCGCTTGGACAATTGGGTAAAAACTACAATTTCCAGGTTTTTTCCCCCGTTTTAATCGACATTGGGCCCGACTGGGGAATTATTGAAGCCAACTACGGCAACTCCGCAGCCATCAAAACCGACGGGTATTTATACATCTGGGGTTCCAATAACCGTGGACAATTGGGCATTGGGCCCGATGCGCCCGATTTCGTAAAAGTGCCTACGCTGGTCAATTTGGCTAAATGGACCCAGGTTTCCATCGGTAATGAACATGTATTGGGGATTCAAACCGACGGAAGTCTTTGGGCCTGGGGCAGTAATACGTTTGGCGAATTGGGCAATGGCACACAAACTTCTTCGGATCACCCCATTCAAATAGGAAGTGATAAAGACTGGGAAGCCATTTCCGCAGGCGATCACTTCTGTCTGGCCATTAAAAAGGACAGCTCTTTGTGGGCCTGGGGCAACAACCTGGTCGGACAATTGGGGGATTCTATCCACCAGAACAGAAATGTGCCCATCCCCATCCGAAAAGATAAAAAATGGAAACAGGTAGATGCAGGCTATAGGCATGCGTTGGCCATCGACGAATCCGGGAAATTATGGCGTTGGGGCAAAGGCGGAATCGGGTCGAATCCAACATGGCCGCCCTATCCATCCACGCCGGTTTTGATCGATTCCCTTAAGTTGTGGCAGAAGGTTTGCGCTGGAAACAACATTTCATTGGCGCTCGATGCTGCGCATGCCCTGTGGGCGTGGGGGTTCAACAGTTCGGGTCAAATCGGGCAAGACACCACTTGGCAGGATATTGCCACCGGGAGCAATCACTTCCTGGCGATCGACCAATCGGGCGAACTTTGGACATGGGGATTTAACGTGCAGGGGCAACTTGGACAAGGCAACACCCTCGATTTGAGCACACCCACCAAAGTCAACTGTCCGTATACCGATGTGCCTATTTTACCTGACCAAGTGCTGGATGTGCAATTGTTTCCATCGCCGACAAAGGATGCTTTATACTTACAATTATTTGATAATCAAACCCGTGCAATCAAATACAGCATTATAAATGCACAAGGCGCGGAAGTCATGCCTTTTCAGGTTTTGATGCCGGATGCTCCTATTGATGTTGCTGCGCTGGTACCGGGTGTGTATTTCCTGCAATTGCAATTGGGTGATCAAAGGCTTACCCGGAAGTTTGTAAAAATATAAAAACCTTAATACGCACCATAAAATCTTCATTTATGCACAAAATCAAATTTTTTTTCGCTTTCCTATTGTTTGCAAAGTCCCTAAATGCTCAATGTTGGGATAAGGTGTATTGTGGTTCAATGCATACGGTTGTCCTAAATCAAAACAAAGAAGTACGCACGTGGGGAGACAATTCTAATGGACAACTTGGTACCTGGCAAGTTGGAGACAGCCCAAATCCCGTTAAAATTGATTCCGATTCCACACTATTTTGGAATAAAATAGACTCCGATGGAAAGAACGTTGTTGGAATATTAAATAATGGAACGCTGTGGAGTTGGGGGCTTAACAATAATGGCCAATTGGGCAGCGGGCAATCCCAATATTTTCAAGCAACGCCAACTCAAATCGGTTATGAAAAGGATTGGCATTTTGTTTCAATGGGCGTCCACCATGCCCTCGCATTAAAAGAAGATAATTCATTATGGGGTTGGGGTCGAAATTATGAAGCCGAAATGGGAACACTCATAAAAGGTTTTTTTAACGCCCCGATTCAAATTGGATCTGAACAAAACTGGATTACAGTTTCAGCGGGTTACAATTTTGGCATCGCAATCAAAAGTGATAGCACTTTGTGGGGATTATCCCTTGCGTTTTATACAAATAAGTGGGATCCTAATTTAAACTATCCGCCTATCAAACTTGACAGCATGCACAATTGGAAATCGATAGCAGCAGGTTGGGGACATTTATTAGCAATTCAGCACGATGGTAGTCTTTGGGCTTGGGGAGGAAATCACTTTGGGGAAACGGGTATTCCGTCTCCTGTTGAAGGTGATTCTATTCCGAATGTAGCACCTGTAAATGCCGGAAATGATTGGAAAATGGTAAGCGCCGGCTCCAATTATTCTTTAGGCTTAAAAACAAATGGTACCCTTTGGGCTTGGGGAAGAAATGATGAGGGCCAACTTGGTATTGGACAAAAAGGAAACAACGTACCCTATCCAGTACAAGTTGGCCAAGATACAAATTGGACCCAGATTTCTGCCGGTTTATTGCATGCCATGGCCTTAAAGTCAGACGGCACGCTGTGGGCGTGGGGAAATAATACTTACGGACAATTAGGGACAGGAGATTATATAGATCATGCTGCGCCAGTTCAGTTAAAATGCCCAGAAACGATGAACGCTGAGCCTTTTATACCAAATGATTCCTTTAATATTTATCCCAATATTACGACTCAACTTATTCATGTAAATATTGAAGGTAATCGCAATACAAAAGCACCTTATTTAATCCTGAATGGGCAAGGTATTGTGGTATTCCCGACTCAAACTTTGAATGCTGAAAATGTTATTGATGTCTCAAGCCTGATACCAGGAGTGTATTTTCTGCAATTGCAATTGGGTGATCAAAGGCTTACCCGGAAGTTTGTAAAAATGTAAATATTAAACGGCGTTGAAATAGTTTTCTCATTTGACCCACTTAATTGGACATTTTAATTTCGCGCAGATGTTACACTTAAAAAAAGCAGATGGTACGCAGAAAAATCTGTGTAACATCTGCGAAAATACATCTGTGAGCATCTGCGCGAAAAATGTCCAGTAGTGTGCCGAACAACATAGCCATGACAGGCATGCCACCCTACTTTTTCACCCGCATCGCCTCCACCACCGCCTGCGGAAGCAAAGGCAGCCCGATTTTTGCCCTCCAATCGTTGATGGTGTTTTCATCACCTTCCCAGGGCGACAATTCGACGCTGCCATCTTCCAGATTTTGATAAAACAGCAGGTAACGTTGTGGTTTTCCCAATAAAACCCTGACGTGATCATAACAAAAGGCATACATTTTCCAGGGGAGATCACCGGCCAAACAAGCCTGTTCCAACGCAGGAAGCCAAGTCAGGTGCGCGGCGATATCACCGGAGTTCATGAGCAAATGAAAAGCATTGTTCACGGCACTTTCGCTGTAGTTGCCCTTCTTGGGCCAGCCTGTTTTTTGCAAAATGGGGTATATGGTTTTATAACTCATTTCAGATTGCTTACGCACGGCAGCATCGGTTTTGCCGGGTATTTCCACTTCGTAACGGTCGTCACCAGGCACGTTTCCAGGAAGACGGTTCAATATTACCGCCAAGGGTTCGCCTTCATACCGACAAGTTTCAAACCGAAGCGAATCAATCAGGAAGGATTCTCTTGCATATTTGAGGTTTTTGTAACTATTACGAACCTT
The DNA here is from genome assembly GCA_040397785.1 of Saprospiraceae bacterium. Taxonomy (GTDB): domain Bacteria; phylum Bacteroidota; class Bacteroidia; order Chitinophagales; family Saprospiraceae; genus M3007. The sequence goes on from JBBAVI010000069.1 coordinate 11,434, forward strand.
TTTTTCCAGAAATGGCCATCGTTTGTCCGATCGGAGGCGCTCGAAGCGTGGATCGAACAATAAAAGCACGGTCGTACCTTTATCAACTTTTGCCGTCCATCGGTCGAGATAGGAAAATGCGGCGGCTACATTATTTTCTTTCATAGCTTTCAAGGCGTAACGATAAAACATCGCCTCGAGGGTCAAAGTAGATTGCCTAATTTCGGTGCGGCGGTTTAGTATACGGCCTGCTTCCGTGGTATTCGGGCGATATGGAGCATCTCCACCCAAGGCGTGCGTGTAAAACCGATACGTAGGAATCTTTAGCACTTCGGTCAGGTAAGTATGTACCGCTTGCACCCTTTTTTGCGACAAGGCGATGTTGTCGTTGCCAATGCTATCGGTATGACCCGATAATTCAAAAATCAAATCAGGGTATTTTTTTACATAAATGGCAAAAGTATCCAGTACTGCTTGATGTTCAAGCGTTAATGCAAAGGCATCATTTTCATACAACAGGATTTGATTGTCCATCACAGGCGTTGCACCCAGCGCCACGGGGTCGTAACGACTGCAATAATAAATGGAACTATCTGAAACAGCAGACGCATCTGGTTTTTCCACCACCGATACATTGTCAAGATAATAATGCACATTGGTATAACTACGAGATCTTGGCCATTGTAGGTCGGCAAAAACACCGATCATCAGGTAATTGCTGGTACACAGGGGCCTGACCCGCCACTTGGCCTGGTACCATTGGTCATATATAAACGTATCTACCCCGATGAAGGGGATAATGAGTGAATTTCTTCCATTAAAAAAAGTCAGATTTTGCGGCAATAGTGCAATGCCCAGGTGTTTGCCCCAATCCGGGTCGTGCCGTTTCCCACTTTCAACGTATAACCAAAGGCTAACTTCATATAATTGACCGACCTGCATGGGTTCCGTCGTTCGCGTGGATAAATGGGTAGCACCTTCTACCCCACCAAAAATCCCATTTACATCCGGCAGATAGCGCATTTCAATCATCGCGTCGCCGGATTGTGGCGATATTCTGTCCATTGGACAAATTCCCCATTTTTTATCTACCGAGTTCTGTTTGTACTGTTTGTCACAGAGTTGACAGCCCCAATTATCATTGTGCCAGTTGTACACATGCGAACCATATTCACCTCTGGATAAACAACTAATACACCTTACTTCGGCATGTTCTTCAAATCCGCCATTTCTAAGGATGCTTTTTTGGGCGAAAGTTTGGCTGGCTGAGCACATACAAGCCAAAAGCAGGAAAAAAGGATGGAAATTCATTTATTTAAGGTGTAGTGTTTCGAAAAATAGGGCATCAAGTTTTGTTGTTATGATAATGGTGCGAAAACGGATAGCGCTGCTGCATACATGATTTCTTTTCCCATAAGAAATCAATTAAAACTCAAAAAATTTGATTACTAACAATATATTTTCTTGACACAACACGCTTGGGTAGATTTTTATTGAAACGATAATTTCGCGCAGATGTTACCCGGAAAAAAGCAGATGTTACACGGAAAGGTCTGTGTAACATCTGCGAAAACGAACCTGTTTGGCATCTGTGCGAAAACGATCCAGTAAGTTGCGATGTTAGACCATCCGCAACAACGCATTTACATCGAAGCAATCGGGTTAGGTGCTACATTACTTACCGGTTTGATACTTTGCAGATAAGCAAAGATGGCATTGAGATCTTCATCCTTCATGTTCACGTAATTGACCCACGGCATGGGCGGCAACAACATGCGGCTGCCATCGAGGCCTTTATATTTACCTTCCGTCAATGCTTTTTTGAATTGGGCAAATGTCCAGTTGCCCAACCCGGTTTCATCGGGCGTGAGGTTGCTGGAAAATGAAACGCCCCAGCCACCAGCAGCGGCGGTAAGGTCGGGCGTGAACATGGCGAACCCGGCAGCCAATACTTTTTTGTCAAAATTTGGAATGGGTTGTGTGCCTGGATAGCCCGATAACATCCGTTCCGGGATAATTTCAGGTCCATTTGGCCCCATGCGCTTGGGTGAATGGCAGTCATTGCAACCACAGATATTTACAAGGTATTCACCTCTGGCTACCATGGTGGCTTTGTCGGGTGCTGCTGCAATTTGCGCACTGGATTGGGTGGTGGGTGGGGTGTTTTCTGCACATGCACCGATAACGAATGGCATGAGCAACAATAAGTGAGTGATTTTCATTGTAAAAGTATTATTATTGAAATGTTGAACGGGCGTGAATGTACAACCAAACCAATTACCTACAAATGGCATATGCCACATTAGCCTAATTTTATATGTAACCCACCAAGTCCGGGCCCACCTGCAACACCCTGCAAATGGCATTTTTGGTTTTTCATGTAATGTTATTGCCGTTGCCTTTATTCGTACAATGGTTGGTTTCTAAAACACTAGGTTTTATCGAAAAACCTGACTAAATTTGAAGTTTTTTAACCAAATTTTATAACAACCATGAAACTTACCATTACAATCCTTGCTTCATTACTTTCCATATCCATGCACGCACAATGCTGGGAAAGCGCCGCGGGTGGAGCTTTTCACACCATTGCCATCACCACGGAAGGCTCCCTTTGGACTTGGGGCGACAATGATTCCGGTCAACTGGGGAATGGCACCTTTGATCCAGCCCTTAAACCTATTTTAATTGATTCTTCGTCCATCTGGAGCCAGGTAGTCGCAAATATATACACTTCGCTTGCACTGAAAAACGACGGATCCCTTTGGTCTTGGGGCGATAATGGTTCCGGCCAATTGGGTATCGGATCTACCACGCTGTACAGCCAGATCCCGCTACAAGCAGGAATAGCCAGCAATTGGAAATTCATATCATTGGGTGGTGCGCATGTTTTGGCCCTCAAAACCGATAGCACGCTTTGGGCATGGGGTAATAATGATCTTGGCGGATTGGGCATTGGCTCTAATTCCGATAAAAGTTCACCCGTTCAAATTGGAACAGCACATGATTGGGTAGCCGTTGCGGCTGGCGGTTTTCATAGTTTTGCACTTAAAAGTGACGGAACCCTCTGGGCCTGGGGATATAATGAATATGGCCAATTGGGAGATGCTACCGACGTGGATAAAACAACACCGATCCAAGTTGGAACCGATAATAAATGGAGAAAAATTGCGGCTGGCTATAATTTTAGCCTAGCCATCAAATCGGATGGAACCATGTGGGCCTGGGGTTCTAATTTGTTTGGACAGTTGGGCGATGACACTTCTGACGATCGAAACGCACCGAAAAAAATTGGAACAGGCACTACCTGGAATAAGGTTTTAGCAGGTAGCAGACATGCACTTGCAATTAAAAATGACGGCACCTTATGGACCTGGGGTTATAACGTAGATGGACAATTGGGCGTTGGCAATACTAATGATCAATATGCGCCCATCAAAGTAGGTACTGCCAATAACTGGCAATTCGCCAATGGGGGTAGCAAGCACTCCATGGCCATCCAAACCGATGGAACGCTGTGGACCTGGGGCTATGGAAAATACGGGCAATTGGGCGACGGAACCAAAGTTTCTCATCCAACGCCTGCCAGCATTACCTGCCCCACCACCAGCATCCGACCTATTTTATTGGCCGACCATCTGTTGAAACTGTTTCCAAACGCCGCATATGATTACCTGCAAGTGCAATGGACCGGCATCGTAACCCAGGATTTTAAATTTGAAATTCGAAATGTACTAGGCGCAGTGGTTTGTCCGCTTCAATCGCTTAACGGAAATGAACGCGTGGATGTAAGCGTCCTGCCATCAGGCGTGTATTTCTGCACCGTAAAAACCCCAGCAGGCCAACTCAGCAAGCAATTTGTGAAGCAATAAATCATGCTACTACTCCCCTACCTACTCTTACCCATCACAATTGCGATATTTTGGCACAAACGCAGGCTTCCTTACCCTGGTTTAAGTTACCTAGTATGCATCGTAATCCTCGAAATGTATGCATTTGGAATTGTTGCACTAGATAACTTTTTGCACCCCGCACCACCAGGACCTTCCTGCAACACCCCGCAAATGGCATTTTCGCTTTTCCATGTCATAGTATTGCCGGTGCCTTTACTGGTACAATGGATGGTTTCAAAAACGCTGCGTTTTATCGAAAAACCTGAGTAAATTTGCAGTTTTTTAGCCAAATTTTACCTAAACCATGAAACAACGCTTTACATTCCTTGCATTACTACTTTCCATATCCCTGCACGCCCAATGCTGGGAAAGCGCGGCAGGCGGATCTTACCACACTGTTGCTATTACCACCGACAGCACGCTTTGGACTTGGGGCGACAATGGCATCGGCCAGTTAGGAAACGGATCCTTTAATGGTGAACTGAAGCCCATTCAAATAGATTCTACCCCCGTTTGGCGCCAAGTGGACGCAAATGGATCTGCTTGCATTGCCTTGAAAAACGATGGTACCCTTTGGACTTGGGGCGACAATGGTTCAGGCCAATTGGGCATCGGGTCCAATACCTTGTATAGCCTTACACCCGTTCAAGTGGGCACCGCCACCAATTGGAAAGCGGTGTCTATGGGAAGTGCACACGTTTTGGCCATCAAATCGGACAGCACCCTTTGGGCTTGGGGCAGCAATTTTTATGGCGGATTGGGCATTGGCTCTACTGCCAATAAAAATGCACCCCAAAAAATCGGAACAGCCCACGATTGGATCGCAGTTGCCGGAGGTGGTTTTCATAGTTTGGCACTCAAAAGTGACGGAACCCTCTGGGCTTGGGGCTATAATGAATATGGCCAATTGGGAGATGCTACCAATATCGACAAAAAAACACCCATCCAGGTTGGAACCGATAATAAATGGAGCAAAATTGCTGCTGGATATACTTTTAGTCTTGCCCTCAAATCCGATGGAACCATGTGGGCTTGGGGCTATAATTCGAACGGACAATTGGGCGATGGAACCTCCAACGACCGCAATACACCTAAGAAAATAGGCACCGGAAATACCTGGAACAGCATAAAAGCGAGTAGCGGACATTGCCTGGCCATCAAAAATGACGGCACCTTGTGGACTTGGGGCTATAACCTGGATGGACAATTGGGTCTCGGAAATACCAACAGTCAATTTACCCCACTAAAAGTAGGCAATGCGATAAACTGGCAATTTGCCAAAAGTGGTGGCAGTCACTCCATGGCTATTCAAACCGATGGTACCCTGTGGACCTGGGGCTATGGCAAATACGGGCAGTTGGGCGACGGAACCATCCTTTCGCGTGCATCGCCAGCCATCGTCCTTTGCCAAACGAGCAGCATCCGACCTGTTTTGTTGTCCGATCATCTTTTAAAATTGTTCCCAACACCGGCATACGATGATCTTCAGGTGCAATGGACCGGAATCGTTACACAGGATTTTACCCTCGAAATTCTAAACGTATTGGGCGCGGCGGTTCTTCCAACGCAAACCCTGCTTGGAAATGAACGCGTGGATGTAAGTGCCTTGTCACCCGGTGTGTATTACCTGACCGTAAAATCTCCCGCAGGCCAAATCAGCAAACCATTTGTGAAGCAATAAGCGGCTTTGTCATGGGTGTTTGCTGTATTGAAACACCCATGACAAACCCCTTTCGCAAAAGCCGTATATTTGCGTCAAAATATCCCTTTTATGACGCGCAACCCTACTACCAATACCCAACAACGTAGTTTTCCGGTGACAGGCATGAGTTGCGCTGCCTGCGCCCTGAGTATGGAGGAAATTGCCCAGCAACAAACCGGGGTAGAAACCGCATCCGTTAATTTTGCTACCCATACTCTTACCATTGATTATCAAGCAAATAATTTATCCATTGCGCAATTGCAGCAAGCGATTGAAGCCGGTGGGTACGGAATAATCGTAGAAACCGAAAAAGCAGACGCTCAAAAAGCACAATCGGACTACGAACAAGCCCAACTAAAACAACTAAAAATCGACATCCGCTGGGCCATTGCGTGCAGTATTCCGGTGGTAATACTCGGTATGTTTTGGATGAGTGCCCCTTATGCCAACTGGATCATGTTGGTTTTGAGTATTCCCGTGATTTTTGTGTTTGGTGCGCGCTTTTTTATCAGCGCCTGGAAACAAACCCGCATGGGCAAGGCCAACATGGATACCCTGGTGGCCCTCAGCACCGGCATCGCGTTTCTATTCAGCACGTTTAACACGGTTTACCCTGCCTTTTTTACACAACAAGGCTTGATGCCGCATACTTATTTTGAGTCGGCTTGTGTCGTAATCGTATTTATTTTATTGGGTAAACTGCTCGAAGCCAATGCAATGACCCGCACCGCAGCGGCCATACAAGGTTTGATGCAACTGCAACCTAAAACAGTATTGGTACTCCGGGATAAAAAAGAAATACAGGTCCCGATCGCGGAGGTGCAGGTGGGCGATTGCGTGCTCGTGCGCCCGGGCGACCGCATCCCAGTGGATGGAAAAGTAAGCGACGGCCATTCGCTGGTGGATGAAAGTATGCTTTCCGGCGAGGCAATTCCGGTGGAAAAAGGCCCTGGCGACGCTGTTTTTGGCGGTACTTTAAATCAAAAAGGCAGTTTTCAGTTCATCGCCGAAAAAGTAGGCAGCGCAACGGTGTTGGCCCAAATCATTCAATATGTGCAGGAAGCGCAGGGCAGCAAGGCCCCGGTGCAAAAACAGGTGGATAAAATTGCGGGGATTTTTGTGCCGGTCGTTTTGGGCATCGCTATCCTCACGTTTGGCGTTTGGCTACTCTTTGGCGGCATGCAGGCGCTGCCATTTGCCTTACTGAGCAGTGTAACCGTGCTCGTCATCGCTTGCCCTTGTGCCCTCGGACTGGCCACGCCCACGGCCATCATTGTGAGCATGGGAAAAGGCGCGGAGCGGGGCATCCTCATCCGCGATGCCGCTTCCCTGGAAATGGCCCATAAAGTAGATACCATTGTTTTGGATAAAACGGGAACAATCACAGCCGGAAGTCCGGTGGTAACGGATATTGCCTGGATAAACTCGGAGGATGCTACAACCGCTGCACCTATATTATTAGGCCTCGAAATCCGCTCCGAACATCCTTTGGCGGCTGCGATCACCACTTTTTTGAAGCAGCAATTGATCATTGCCACTGAAATCACGCAATTCAATAGTCTAAGTGGACAAGGGGTGGTGGGAAATGTAGGTACCGCCGTTTACCGGGCCGGGAGTTTGGCCTGGATGACGCAATTGGGTATTCAAATCTCGGAAAATGCGCAAAAAACGCTCCAAACCTGGCAGGAATCCGGCAAAACCGCCCTGCTTTTTAGCAGAGACCAAACCTTGTTGGCCTGTTTAGCGGTAGCCGATCCGATCAAACCCGGCACCCCAGATGCCATAGAGGCATTGCAGTCGGCCGGTTTGTCTGTGTATATGTTAAGTGGCGATCACCCGAATACCGTACAAGCCGTGGCGCAGACTTTGGGGTTAAAAAACGTTGCAGCAGCCCAAATGCCCGCCGATAAAGCGGCATTTATTGCCAATTTGCAACAAAAAGGCCATATCGTGGCCATGGCGGGCGATGGGATCAATGATGCCCAAGCCCTGGCACAAGCCGATCTGAGTATCGCCATGGGAAAAGGCTCGGATATTGCTATTGAAGTGGCCGATATGACCCTGGTTTCGGGCGATTTACGGCAATTGCACAAAGCCCTGCAACTGTCGAAACAGACTGTGCGCACCATCCACCAGAACCTGTTTTGGGCGTTTATTTACAACGTAATCGGCATTCCCTTAGCGGCGGGCGTGTTATATCCCCTCAACGGCTTTTTGCTCAACCCCATGCTTGCAGGCGCAGCCATGGCGTTGAGTTCGGTTTCGGTCGTGGGCAATAGCCTGCGTTTAAAAAACAAACAACTTTAGTCCTTGTTAAAAAAAAACCGGGTGCTTGTGCAATTTCATCACAATTTGCATCATTCCTATCGTAAGTTTGCTTGATCTTCCCAACCGTGCACCATGCGCCTAACCAACATGCATTTCCTATTGTACCATCCCTTTCTTTTTAAAAATAAATTCCAGCGTCCAATGCGCCTGACCCTTCCCTTGCTGCTCTTGCTTGGGCTTTTTGCGTTTTGTAAAATGCCGAGTAAAAAAACAAGCCTCCAACCAACAACCGAAACATTTAAAACCAAAACGGATACGAAAATGCCCGATTTACCCATCGCAGGCGATTACCCGGCGGCCTGGCAGGAAATTGACAGCTTCGAACGGGAAGGCCTGTACAAATCTGCCCTGGAAAAAACAGAAGCGTTGTACGCACGCGCCACCAACGACAATAATGCCGGACAAATACTAAAGTCCCTTATTTTCAAAGGCAAATTCCTTACGATGTTGGAGGAAAATGGCATTGAAAAAGCCATGCAACTGTATGAAACGGAACTCCTGCGTATGCGCCAGCCCGAAAAATCGGTGTTGCAAAGTATGCTCGCCGAATTATACAGCACCTACCTTCAAAATCAGGGTTGGCGGATAAGCAACCGCACACAATTGGCAGACGCACCCGGTCCAGACATCACGACCTGGTCGGCTGCCAACTTCGAACAACGCGCACTTGATCTCTACCAGGCTTCCGTAAAAGAAGAAAATGCCCTGCGCAATGGCCCGATCAATTACATCAAAGACATCATCCTGCCGGGCAGCACCGATACAACCGCCGTGCCGCTTCGCCCTACCCTGTTCGATTTTTTGGCATACCGCGCCCTGCAACACTTTGAAAATGAACGCAGTTACCTCAATCAGCCTGCCTTCAAATTCGAACTCAGCCAGGAAGCCGCTTTTGCCCCTGCGAAAACATTCTTATTGGAAAAATTTGAATCGCAGGATGAAAACGCAAGCAAATGGATGGCGATTTGCTTATTTCAACGCCTGCTCTCGGCCCAAAGCGGCAATGCCGGGCAAACCGCAGGATACATTGATGCAGACCTTGCCCGACTAAATTTCGTACGCCAAAATTCAGTGCTGGAAGACAAGGAACTTCGGTATGAGCAAGCCCTTGAAAGCCTGCACAAACAATACTACGACCACCCCTCCGATGCCGAAATCGTATGGCAATTGAGCAACTACCTGTGGCAAAAAGAGGTGCAACAACCCGGCGAAAAAACACACCGCAAACGCGCCTTAACCCTGTGTGAAGATGCTATAAAACGGCATCCAAATACGTTTGGAGCAAAACGCTGCGCCCAACTGGTCGAAATCCTGAAAACACCCAGCTTTTCCATCCTGACAGAAATGGCCTATGTGCCTGAAAAACCGGTACTATTTCGCGTCGCCTGGCAAAATATGTCCAAAATTTATGTAAAACTGGTGCAATTGCCCGGTTTCGACGAATGGAACACCGATGCCCCCTACGAACAATACCTCCCTTTGCTCAATGGCAAACGGTCTTTACAACAAAAAACATGGGCACTTGCCGATCCAGGCGATTATTACAACCACGAAACGGAACTCAAACTGGATCCCTGCTCCATCGGTCACTATATGGTGATGGCTGCCGACAATCCGGAGTTTGACGATAAAAAAGGCTATGTATATTGGTCGCCCATCTATGTAAGCAATTTGAGCGCCGCCCATTTCGCCGAAGAAAAAAGCAACCTGTATGTTGTGCTGAATCGACAAACGGGCGCTGCCATGCCCGGCGTAAAAGCCAACTTCTACCAAACCGCTTACAATTACAACCGCAATCGATACGAACGTACCAGTTTGGGTGCCTTAACTACCGATGCGCAAGGGGTGGTGCGCAAAATTACCGAAGCGCAGGAAAGCGGCGAAGTGTGGTTCAGCCAGGGAAAAGACACGCTACCAGGCGATAATTATTATGTCAATTATTACCGCCCACAAGAACCACAAACCACGGTGCAGTTCTTCACCGATCGCAGTATTTATCGGCCCGGACAAACAGTGTATTTTAAAGGCGTGGTATATCAGCGGGACACCAAAGCGCATCCCACCATTCAGCCCGGAAAAATGGTGGAAGTAAAGTTTTATGATGTAAATGGACAAATAAAACAAACTTTAAAGGTAAAAACCAACGATTATGGCACTTTCAATGGTGCGTTTACAGCACCTTCCAGTGGACTGACCGGTCGCATGAGCATTCGTGCAACCGATATTTCAGGCATTGCCTGGATCAATGTGGAGGAATACAAACGCCCTAAATTTGAAGTAACCATGTTGCCTGTGGAAGGCGCTTATCGGGTACAAGACCAAATTATCGCAAAAGGGGAAGCAAAAGCCTATGCCGGCAGCAACCTGGATGGTGCCCAAGTGAAATACCGGGTAGTACGGCAGGCGCGCTTCCCGTATTGGGATTATGGTTGGGGAAAATCCTATTTCCCCTGGAATGTAAGCGAAATGGAAATTGCGCAGGGGGTTACGCGCACCAACGTGGATGGCCAGTTTGAAATACCTTTTACCGCCATACCCGATCGCAGCATCCCGCAAAAAGACCAACCTGTGTTTGATTTTACCGTGTACGCCGATATAACCGATATAAATGGCGAAACCCGCAGCGCACGTTATTCCATTGCAGCTGGATATGCCGCGGTTCAACTTGAAATGAACCTCGGCGCCACCGAATTGCTGGATAGCATGAAAAAAGTGCCGATCAACGTACTAAATATGAGCGGTAAGCCCCAATCGGCTCAAGGCACCGTGCAACTGCAACGTCTCAACGAACCCAATACTTATTTTGTACAACGCTATTGGGCCAAACCCGATGTATGGACCCTGTCAGAAGCGGAATACAAACGGGATTTCCCGGATTATGCCTGGAAATCGGAAGATGAACCCGAAAGTTGGGCGAAAGATGGAAATCCAATATCCATTCCATTCAATACCGCCAACAGCACGAACCTTGATTTGCACGGTGGCAAACTAAAACCCGGTTTTTATGAAATTACCGTGCAAACCCAGGATGCTTTCGGCGCTGCGGTAACCCTCAAAAAACTGGTGCGTATTTGGGATGCGCAAAAACCAGCCACCCAATTTACTGTGCCAACCGGCATGATCGAACAAGCCAGTTACACTCCCGGGGAAACCGGAAAACTCTGGTTTGGCAGTAAATACGAAGCCCTCAACGTATTTTATGCCTTTGAAAAAGATGCCAAACTCGATAATCCGCAAGTTTTAAAGGTAAATGGTGCCACACAAGTGAGTTTTCCTGTGCTTGAAGCAGACCGCGGTGGCAAAGTAATACACTGGTGTTCCGTACGCAACAACCGTTTTTATGGAAATGGGGCCTTGTTTGTGAACATCCCTTGGAACAACAAAAAACTCGATATTACCTACGAAAGTTTCCGCGATAAACTTAGTCCGGGACAACAAGAAACATGGAGCATCAAAATCAGCGGTCCGGGTAAAGAAAAGGTAGCAGCCGAGTTGGTCGCAGCCATGTATGACGCCTCGCTCGATCAGTTTTTGCCACATGCCTGGTACCCCATTGGCTATTATAATACTCAAATGCGGGTGTTTGAACAAGGCGGCATCGCTTTTACTGTTGCCGGGACCGATATGCGTTATAATGTGGATAAGGAGGCACAGGAATCGGTTGAACGCATTTACCGCAGCTTAAATTGGTTTGATTTTCCTATGTACGGTGGCAATTTTTACGGAGCCCCGGGTGGTGCACCGCGGGTCATGTCGATGCAAATGGAGAAAAAATCTGCGGCGCCGATGCAGGAGCAAGACCAAATGCAATTTAAAGCAGAAGAATCCATGGAAGGAGGTATCTTAACTTCCGATGAGTCAAGGACACCCGTTGAACCTAGCTCCAATGCGCCAGTAACAAGTCCGCCGCCACCCGCTTCAATGCGCGCGAACCTCAACGAAACGGTGTTTTTCTTCCCCGAACTACACACCGACGCGGAAGGCAATGTGATCCTGAAATTTAAAATGAACGAAGCGCTCACCCGCTGGAAACTGCTCCTGTACGCGCATACAAAAGACCTGAAAGAAGCCATTTCTGAAAAAACCGTGGTTACTCAAAAGGAACTGATGATTTTGGCCAATCCTCCGCGCTTCTTGCGGGCAGGTGACACCTTCGAGTTTTCGGCAAAAGTGAGTAATTTGTCTAAAGAATTGATCGATGGACGGGCAACATTGGCATTGTTGGATGCAACCACCTTACAACCACTAGAGGCAAAATTTGGCCTTAATACCAACAAAACGGTGACTTTTAGTATCCAGGCTGGTGGCAGTGCCCCCTTGCGCTGGACACTGCAGGTTCCTGCCGATTATACGGGAGCAGTGACTTGGCAAGTTTTCGCCGACGGCAAACAATTCCGCGATGGCGAAGAAAGCACCATTCCGGTGGTGACCAACCGCATGCTGGTAACCGAAACCCTGCCGATTACCGTGCGGGGCGGACAAACTAAAAAATTCAGCTTCGACCACCTCAAAAACAGCAAATCGGGCACCCTGGTGTCGCACCGGTACACCCTCGAATTTACCAGCAATCCAGCCTGGTATGTGGTACAATCACTGCCTTACCTCATGGAGTATCCGTATCAGTGTAGCGAACAGGTGTTTAGCCGTTTTTATGCCAATACCCTCGCATCGAGTGTAACGGAAAAAATGCCGAACATCCGTCGTGTATACGAGCGCTGGAAAGGCACCGAGGCGATGGCATCCAACCTGGCTAAAAATCAGGACTTGAAATACGCCTTGCTCGAAGAAACGCCCTGGGTGATGGAGGCCCAAAGTGAAACCCAGCAAAAGCAAAACATCGCGCTGTTGATGGACCTTAACCGAATGGCCGACGAAAAACAAAATGCCTTGAACATCTTGCGCGACCGCCAAACAGCCAATGGTGGTTGGCCCTGGTTTGCTGGCGGCCAGGAAAGCTGGTACATCACCCAATATATCGTGGAAGGCCTGGGTCATCTGCAACACCTGGATGCATTCGATGCTCAAAAAGACCAGCAAACCACGCCAATGCTCGATCGCGCACTGGCTTTCTGCGACCGCGAACTGGAAAAACAATACCTGGAAATCGAAAAATCTGTGAATGCAGGTAAAGCAAAGTGGGAAGACGACCACCTCGGCAGTATGGAAATCCATTATTTGTATGCCCGCTCGTTTTTCCCATTCGACCGCATCACTAAAATTCATGCCTTTTACCTCGAACAAGCGCAGAAATATTGGCTCGGAAAAGGGCTGTACCAGGAAGGTTTGATCGCCCTGGCCTTGCACCGAAATGGTCGCAAAGAAGCTGCGCTGAAAATCGTCAACAGCCTGCGGGAGCGCGCCCAGCAAAAAGAAGAACTGGGCATGTACTGGGCCTTCGACTGGGGTTACTATTGGTACAACCTGCCCATCGAAACCCAGTCATTGATGGTGGAAGTATTCGACGAAGTGGCTGCCGATACCAAAGCCGTAGAAGAACTGCGCATCTGGTTGCTCAAAAACAAACAAACCAACCGCTGGGAAAGCACCAAAGCAACCGCCAGCGCAGCCTACGCCTTGTTGTTGCACGGCGATAACTGGTTGAACAACACCCAACCCATTCAAGTTTTGGTGGGCGGTCGTTCGCTCAAACCCGCCGAAATTGAACCCGGCACCGGCTATTTCAAACAAAACTGGGACGGAAAAGACGTGCAACCCAACTGGGGCGATATTCAGGTAGCCAACCCGAACAGCAACATCGTGTGGGGCGCCGCTTACTGGCAATATTTCGAAGACCTCGACAAAATCGAAAGTTTCAAAAAGACGCCTTTAACCATTGTAAAACAACTGTTTAAAGAAGAAAATACACCCACTGGCCCAAAACTCACGGCCATTTCAAACAACAATGAAATCAAAGTGGGCGACAAACTGAAAGTGCGCATCGAAATCAAAGTAGACCGTCCGATGGAGTATGTCCACTTGAAAGATATGCGCGCCGCTGGTTTTGAGCCGCTGGAGGTGCTAAGCGCTTACCATTGGCAAGATGGCCTGGGGTATTTCCAGAGCACCAAAGACCTCGCCACCAATTTCTTCTTTGATTACCTCCCCCGCGGCACGTTTGTGTTCGAATACGGAATGGTGGCCAGCAACCGCGGCGACATGTCGAATGGTGTAACGACCATTCAGTGTATGTATGCGCCGGAGTTTACCAGCCATTCGCAAGGGATTCGGGTTACGGTGAAATAGTTTTGAAAATATGCGTCATCCCGAATTTTGGATATCACCAAAATTCGGGATTTTTTATCCATTACCGCAAATAGTCGGCAAAATAGCCCTTATTAATACGAAAAGAAGATATCAATACTACCCAAATCATGCATAACAACGGAAGCCTCTCTAAGGCCCATGTAAATGCGTAAATTCTATTGACGGGGCGACTTTTTCAGTCACCCCGCCAATAGAATTTACATACTATCACAAATCCTTGATAGAACCTTAAGCATCAAAAAAATCGCGCGTGCATACACGCATCATTATACCTCAGCATGTATTAGATTAAGTTATTGTTATACTTGTTTCCAGCTCAACTTGCAATTGATTTTGGCGCTACTTTGCATGGCGATTAACCGCATTTGCAAAACAACACCCAAACCTTTTCAACCATGGCAGAAGAAACAGAAAACAGCAGTATTCCCCCTTATTGTACCCTGGTAGGCGTCCCACAGCGCTCGTTTGGACCAGAAATTGGCAGCCGCCGTGCAGGCATGATTGCCATTACCATGAAAAAATGGGTCAATGGCACCAAATTAAAATACTACTTTTTCAACGGCCCGGCTGATGGCTCTCCTTCCAACTGGAACGGCTCGGTCGCGCAGGAAAATACCGTCCGCAAAGCCTTTGAAAAATGGATGAGCATTGGCATCGGTATTGTATTTGAAGAAACAACGGATAAAAACGAAGCACAAATACGCATCGGTTTCCAAAAAGGCGACGGTGCCTGGTCGTACGTTGGCCGCGACATCATCGATTTTGCCGGTTCACCCGATGAGCGCACGATGAATTTTGGCTGGGATATCAGCAATGACCTTGATACCGCCTTGCATGAAATTGGCCATACTTTAGGTGCAGCACATGAGCACCAAAACCCGTTTGCAGGCATTGTTTGGGACGAGCAGGCGGTATACGATGCTTTGGCAAAACCACCCAACCGCTGGTCGCGCCAAACCACCTTCGAAAATATTATCCAAAAACTGGCGCCCAACAACGTGGAAGGATCCGACCACGATCCCAATTCCATCATGCACTACCCGTTTGGGGCAGGTTTGATCATCGCGCCCGCGCCATTTAAAAACGGCATTCTCCCAAAAGGCGGTCTTTCGGAAAAAGACATTACGTTCGTTAAAAAATTCTATCCGGCGCTGCATGCCAATGATTATACGGTTTTGAAAGTATCCGAATCAGCCAACCTGGGCATCAAAGCCGGCGAACAAAAAAACTTTACCTTCAAACCCACCCGTTCTCGGAAATACAACATCGAAACGTTTGGTACGATGGACACCGTGATGGTGCTCTATGAAAAAACAAGCGGCGAAGACGTGTATCTGGCCGGCGACGACGACAGCGGCACCGATGCCAATTCTAAAATCACCTTGCGCCTGATCAAAGGCCGGGAATATATCATTCGGGTGCGCCTATTTTACGCCGATAGCGAAGGCGGTGGCTCCATTATGGTCTATTAGTCTTCATTAGACTTGTTGCGGTGGGAAGTTGAAAACGACGTAAAAACGCCCATTTTCCGTCCTTCTGCGTTTTTTTTCTTGTCCGTAGCGCTGCTACGCACAAGAAAAAAAGCCTTGAAGGCCAAAAAATGGACTGTTTTTGTCGTTTTACTCCCCACCGCAACAAGTCTATTTTTAAAAAGACGGGAGGATCTCAAGCGATGATCCTCCCGTTTTCTACTTCAAACATCTTATAATCGCCTGCTAAAGAAGCCACTACACTTTCAATACGGCTGCGTTGGGTATCGGTGATGAATATTTGCCCAAAATTGCGGTCCAGCAGTAAGCGGACCAATTGGCGCACCCGTTGCTCATCCAGTTTATCAAAAATATCATCGAGCAGCAGCAAGGGTGCCTGTTCTTTTTGGGCGCGCAAAAACGCATATTGCGCCAGCCGCAGGGCCAGTAAAATAGATTTCAATTGCCCTTGAGAAGCAAATTTTTTCACCACTTGTCCATCCATTAACAACACCAGGTCATCGCGGTGCGGCCCCCCCGTTGTACGCTGCAAAAGCCGATCCTTGTCGATGTTTTGTTTTAATAAAATGTCCAACGGCGTCTCTAATAAATCCGACTGAAACGTGACCGACACTTGTTCCCTGCTGCCGGAAATATCTGCGTACAACGCTGCAAACATGGGTTCAAATCCTGCAATAAAAGCCTGGCGTTGTACAAAAACCTCCTGTGCTGGTCCAGGCATTTGCTGGTCGATTGCTTCCAGCAAAGCAGCTTCAAAGCGTCGTTCGGCTGCAAACGTCTTCAAAAGGGCATTCCGTTGCTTCAGCAAAGCATTGTAGGTCATTAATTGCTGCAAATATCCGGGCGAAATTTGAGACAAGGTCACATCCAAAAAGCGCCTGCGTTCTTCGCTGCCTTCCTGCACCAATGCCACATCGTCGGGGGCAATCATGACGACCGGGTAGCGCCCGATAAAATCCGTGAGCCTTCCGACGGTATTGCCGTTGCGTTCCATGATGCGCTTTTGTCCGGCGGCATATTTGGCAACCACCTTATCCTTTTCACCGGTTTCGTTTTCAAAAAGGCCTTCCAATCGAAAAAAATCGGCCCCATGTTGCAGCAGGTTTTTATCGGGCAGCCCGGCGTTGCTTTTGCAGAGGCAGAGGTAATGAATGGCATCGAGCACGTTTGTTTTGCCCATGCCGTTCAGGCCGGTGAGGCAATTGAGGCGCTCCGAAAATACCAGGGTTTGGCTTTCGTAGTTTTTGAAATGGGTGAGTTTGAGGGAAGTGAGCACAGTTTAGCGGAATGAAGGATATAGGGCAAAGGTAGGTGATGGTTGGTTAAAAGTATCATGAGGAGTGTTTTGTTAAGTGGTTCCACAGGACACGCAGAAAAAAAAGGGTGCCACAGAGTAGCGCGGAGGGACGGAGTTACACGGAGGTTTTGATCCGCTCAAACCCTTTGATAATGAAGTATTTATGTGAAAAAAGTCTCAAAGTAAAACTAAAACGATCCATTACTGCGCCTGAAAACCTCCAACCACTTAAAGCATATAAATATTAACTTAAGAGATTATCCTTCATTTTAAATTAATAATATCTATAATATTTTTTGATATTACCTTAATCTGATGCGCAACACGCTCAGGTTGCAAATGGCAACAAATTATTTCTTCTCGATATTGATCCGACCAAATTTTCTGAAATTCCAAAATCAAAAAGGATTTCACAGGGGTATCTGTCTCCTGAATAGCAGAAACAAGGTTGGAACAATTTAAGCATAGAAAAATGATGTCTTCAAAATCATGACTCATGCGTGGATCACCTCCTCGTCCATGAAATGCAACAAATTTTGTCGCGATAAAATAGGGTAATGTCAACATTTTGATTGACAACCCAGGCTCTATTTCTTTGTAAATAGCCTGCTGAAAGCCAGGCGCATACCAGATATTTGTAGGCCCAAATGGACTGTCAATGGTAGGCATTAAATCAACAATTACCCCATTAAACAAATAACGACAGATTACCGAGTCGTCTGATTTTGGGAAAAAGCCCAATTCTGCTAAACGGACTTGAAGCGTTGCCCAAGCACTTAAATTTGCCAATTCTATAGTAAGATCTATGTCCTTGGTAAAGCGAACCGGATCTGAATTGGGATGGTCTATGTAAAGCCCAAGGACGGCACCTCCAATAAACACAACTTTTTCCTTTAATTCCTTAAGTCCATACGCAACCAAGCGAATTGCGTCAAGATTGAGGTTCTGCTGCATGTAAAATTCTATTTTTAAGTGCTTTCGTTGCCAATATTCGCTCCCTCGCCTGCCCAACGCGCAAGGCATCTATTAAAGCCAGCATTTCATACAAAACAGGATCTTTGGAGGCTGCGGCAGGAGCTCCAGCATACAAGGGTTCAATGGATTGGCCTTTTATGGTACCGATCTCGGTGGGCCAAATATATTTAATACCATCCTCGTAAAACTGATCATTCAAGGGTGGCGCGCTATGGGCTGTTGGAATTCCGAACGCCATTGAACCGGGTTGTTGGGGGAAAACATACCGAAATCCGTAAATTAAAAAATCAAAGAATGCAAGGCGGGCAATCTGTTGATTGTGTTTGAAAAACAACCCAGCATAAGCAGAGCGTTTTAAAGATTCCGTTACTTCAGATGGGCTGATATGCAATGTATCCGCAATTTCCTTTTGTTGCCAGGCTTGGCCCTCTAAAGAAATGATTTTCAGAAGTATTGCAATGTCCTGCGGGCGCATTCCAGCATGTTTTTTCATAATACTAATTTTCGATTCGCGAAATGCAAATATAATGGAATTTCCTGTTGTTTTAAAATATATTACTTTGAAAAGTGATTCAGGGCTATTCG
Source organism: Saprospiraceae bacterium (assembly GCA_040397785.1). Taxonomy (GTDB): domain Bacteria; phylum Bacteroidota; class Bacteroidia; order Chitinophagales; family Saprospiraceae; genus M3007. The sequence continues at coordinate 29,944 of JBBAVI010000069.1, forward strand.
AGGTGCAGGAATTCTACGGAGGTGCTGTGTGCAAAACCAAATTATTTCCAAAGATTTTTGTACTTTTGT
>JBBAVI010000070.1:0-30008 GCA_040397785.1 Saprospiraceae bacterium
CCAAATCATTACATACCAATTGCGTAACTGGATTTGGGAATTCCAATACCGTTACAGTGAAGCAGCAAGTAGCCGTGTTATTAGCAGCATCCGTAGCACGGAAGCAGTTGGTTGTAACACCACGTGGGAATGTTGAACCTGAAGGCAAACCAGAAGTTTGAACGATCGGTGGGTTTGCAACCAATGTTTGGAACGTTACACCACCATTAAATACACGTGGCGTGAAACCACCATTAAACAAACCATTTCCTGCAGAACCTGCGTTCAACGTCAATGGGCCATTTGTGAAGGTTTGGTTAGCACCATTACCGTTTGTATAGTTAGAGGCCGCAGTCAAAGTATTCAAAGCAATACCTGTTGTAGAGTTCGGTGGCAATACCAAAGAACCTACAGTAATTGGAGCATTCGTCAAGGTACCGTTACCTGGGAAGGGACCAGAGAATGGACCTACCGTTGCGTTCGCAGTACCAGACAAAGTCCAAGCACCAGCGTTAGCAATGAAACCAGCCTGTGTACCCGTTTTGCGATAAACGTTTACCAAAGTAGAAGCGGTAATATTCATTCTGAATCCAGTGATTACCAATGGAGCAGAAGCAGTGTTTACCAAATCAAAGTAAACCACACCACCTACTGCATTTCCATTACCACCTGTTGTGATGGTATTCAGGTTCGCAATTGGACCATTGGATGGGCAGTTGTCGGTAGCAGTTACGTTGTAGTTGTAAACCGCATCACAAAGACCTGGATCCAGGTTGATCGTGATGTTTGTTGGGCAATTTACAGTTGGCGCAATACCGTCAGAAACTACTACGGTTTGGCTCAAAGGCGCTACACAAGGAATTGCGTAGGTCAATGTATAATTGCCAAGCGGCGCAGTAATCTGAAAAGTACCGCCAGATGCAACGGCAGCATTAACCAAAACACCGTTCAAACGAACTTCCATGGTTAAAGCAGCACCGCAAGTAAGAATTGGAGCGGTTATGTTTACGTTTTGAACACCACAAACCGCTGGGTTGTTACCCGGGAAATTAAGGGTTGGCAAAGAAGCTGCTACAAAGCCGCATGGTGCAGCAAAGGTCATAGACCAACCCACCATTGAACCAAAGTCAGCACCTGCATCATCATAAATCAACAAATTCCAAGTACCATTTTGGCCAGCGGTGAAACCACCGAGGGTAGTTACGGTTGGCGTAACGGTAGCGCTGCAAACGCTTGCTGTTAAGCTTCCTTCCGGACGGAATTGTCCTGTAAAGGGAGCAGTACCAGAAACGATAGAAAGTGCAACACCATCACAAAATTCTGTGTTAGTGTAGTTATCACCAGTTCCACCGTTATCAGTAGAAAGCTCAAGTGTTTGTCCGTTTGGTGCAACCAAGAAAATATCAAGGTCCGAAGTCCAAGTATGGGTAAGGTTCAAACGAACATTCAACAAGGGCTGGTTGGTTAAACCAGCAACCGTGTTGTTAAAAGTAGTACCGCCCGTAGTCTGCGGAACTACTGTACAACCGCCTGTTCCCGAGGAAGGAATGGCAGAGTTGCCTGCTGTGTTTACAGTATTGCCGTTGAACGTCTGGGCAGAAGCCACAGCAACAGTCATTACCACACACAAAACAGACAACGAAATCGTTGAAAGTATCTTACTGATCATAAGATTATGTTATTTGTATTTTGTTAAACATTGAAAATGATCTGGTTAATTGGCGTTTAAAAGTGCTTAAATTAAACACTCAACAAGTTAATCAAATTGCTGTAAATCAAATTCCACTCAGCCTGATTCAATGGTGAATCAACAGCAGCATCAGTACCTGCACCTGGTGCATAGTTGTAAAATGCAGTTGTAGCAGCAACTGGAACTTCCAGACCGCCTTCCAACAACGCTTTTGTTTCTACGTAGATGGTATACTTCATCTTTAGTGCAGGTGTGCCACCTGTAGAAGTAAGAATTGCATCCAATGATGCAATCTCAGATTCTAAAGCCTGAAGAGCATTTGTAGAAGTTTTCCAGTTTGCCAAAATCTTGATGTTGCCAGTGTTTGGTGCTGCCGCTGTAAGCGCTTGCGCTTGCAGGTTTGAACCAAAAAACATTCCGAACAACAAGAAAGCCAAAGTCAGCAAAGAGGGCATTCCCAATTTAGCGAACATTTTTTTCATGTTAATGAATTGTAATTGTGAAAAGGTTACGATGAATGAATAAAATTCTTTGAATGTGTTTTGTTGACTTGGACTCAAATGCAAAAAGCACTAACTCAAGCAGATTGATCTACTTGCAGTGAGTGCTTTTTACAGTACAAATGGCGTACAAATTTGAATACATCAACTTTTCATGTGATTAAAAAAGTAAAATCGGTTCATTGCTTGTGCCAATCAAACAATTTACCGAAGAGTGAATCGCAAAAAACATGCCACAAATTGCAAAAAAACCACATCTCGGTAAAAAAATTACATATTTCGACCAAAACAGAGATTTCACGATGCAGTATGTTTTTACTAACTGTTAGGAGTAGCTAAGGTAATTGATTCATACTGCTTAACAAGAAAATTAACAATATTTTCCTCATTTTTTGAAATGGAACAAAATTAAGTATTGATTGTCAAGCCCGTATGCGCCTAAAGTATCTACCTGTTTTCAAACACATTTTCTATCTTTGCCCTGCATTTTTCTTATTTTCACTTTCAAATACTTTCTTTCCATGAAAAATACTTCACTCTTACTGATCGCCTGCACCCTGTTCGTATTTGCATGCCAAAACGACCCCAAACCTGCATCCACCCCGGAAACCCCTGCTCCTAGTGAAAAACTAGGTACCCCTACCCCACAAATTGACCTTGGGGCCGTAGCGCAAACGGTTTCTGCTGCAAAATCTAACCTTACAGAAATTGACAAGATCAATCAAGCCATCAGCCAATTACCTGCCAGCGTCCAAAAAGCCAACAAAGAAATCATTGAATCGGTACGTGCTGAATTGGATGGCATGGAAGAAAAGCAACGCATTATGCTAACAGGCCTCGAAAACTACGCAAAGGCAAATACCCCAAAAACATCTGCTGACCTTGCTGATAAAGTAACTGTAACAGACAATCAAATGATTTCTGAAGCAGAAGTAAAAGATATTCTTGAATCAACTCCACGGTATGGTGCAGCCTGCGCCGAGGCAAATCAAAAAATTCAGGCACTTGCAAAAGGCCAAAAGTAAATCAACGCTCCGGTTGATACAGTAATTTTCCTACCACGGTATCGCCTGCTTCATCTACAATTTGATACCACAACAAGCCCGCCGATGGTGGGCTTGTTGTTTTTATCGGCCATTCCTGCATACCCGATAAAAAGTCTCTGGACGCCTGTAAACACAGCCGCCCCATGACATCGTATAAAAACAATTGCAAGTTTTGCGGACGTGGCACCTCCAACTGGAGGGCGGTGTGCGCTGAATAAGGATTCGGCATGGCCCCCAGCAACCGCAACGGATTGTTGCCCACTTGCTCCGTGCCTATTTGAAGCATCAAATTTGCCGTACCCGCTGGGTCATACCATTCTGCTGCAAACCGATCTGTTTGTATTTTTAAAAAATCATGGGTACTGGTTGGTTTTCTTGCCCGAATCTGCATGGACAAAGCAGCCTCCCCTATTCCCATCGGCGTGAGCGTATTATAACTTACACGCACGTGCCCTCCAAGATGCAAGGCTACATGCTCTGGCTGAAGTACGCCCGACGGAAACACCCCATCCAATTGCACCAACGCTGTATCTAATTCCAACTCGAATTGAAAACCATCCACCAGGGCTAAATCGGGCAACGCTAGTGTAAGCATTTGAACATTGCCCGAACTCCAAACCTGTTCCTTTGTATGCATCCAAACAGTATCCTGTGATGCACGCGCCGTTGCAGGATCGGTGCTGTTGTTCATGTCGCCTACTTTAAAGCCAATAAAATCATTGCTTACCTGGTCGGCTTGTAAACTCGGAATTACAATTTCTTCCGGAAAACCTGCGGAGAACGGATTGTTTGGATTTTCAAAAGTATAATCAGCCGGAATAAATCGCCAGGACGTAATACCCGGCACCGTGTCGTAAATACCCAAAATCAATTTCCGAAACTGCACAATATCAAACGTAGTCACCGAGCCCGATTTATTGGCGTCGGCCGCAATCATCTTATAAGGGGAGGTCAAGGGTAAAACGCCCAGGATATGTTTGGAGATCAGTACTAAATCGAAGGTCGACAAGCCATTGAACCAATTGGCATTGTAATAAGGCCGGATCCGGTATTGCGAGTCGGCCGCCATATCTTCTACGAGGAAATGCCCCGTCGTGTCACAATCGGACCAAATACTCAAGCCCGTGGTAATTACCTGAACAGGAAGGCTGCGTACAGTATCCCCGAACTCGGTCATGATTCCGCCGCCTATAATATAGGTGTCGCCCGAACCTGTGCCACAATACTGATTGGGATCCGTGATTTTTACGGAAGTCGTGCACGTGGATACATTGCCCGACAAATCGCCTACAGTTAGTATTACCTGGTTTAACCCCAACTGGGCGCAATTAAAACTGGAAGGGGCAACAAATTTGCTCAAACTACCCGCCGTAGTACAAGCATCATTGCTACCGGCATCTATGTCATTTGGCGTCAAAACAGCCGTTCCGCTACCAGACAAGGGCAAAGTAACATTCGTTTTACACAAGGCATTGGGCTTGGTCTGATCCCGCACTTCAATGCTTAATGTTTTTTGTGCCGAGTTTCCACAATCGTCGGTTGCTGTAAAAACAACCTGATGCAGTCCTACCGGATACAATCCAGCCGCATTGGCGCCCTGGGCTGCTGCATACGGACTGTTGTGGATGATGGTCACCACCGTACTGCAATCAAGCGCCGTAGCAGCGGGCACATCAATATAGGCCTGACAAACACCAGAACCCGTGGTGGCAACAATGGGTGCCGGTAAGGCAAGGACAGGGGCTTGTTGATCTACGATATCTATTGTTTGCGTGTTTTCCCAAATACCCGGAGACCCGATATTGCCGGTGTAAATGCAGCCATCGATGACTTTCCATGCCCGTAATATGCGTTTGCAGTAAGGTGCCGGGGCCGAAAACACCTGATCTGTATAGGTAATGGATAAAGGCGAACAATATTGGCCGCCAATATTGGGACTTCCGGTATTGGCAGGCAACAAATCCTGCGGTCCTGCACAAGCCTGCAACACCTTATTATTAGGAAACTGAACGGTAACCGTACTAAGTGGTGCGATGGTAATTTGTTGGGTACAGGTGCGCACATTACCCGCATCGTCGAGCGCGCGCCACACCCGTGCGAGGTTACCAATGTTACAAGCCCCCAAATTCAGTTGATTGGTAAAAAAAAGGGTATCCAACCCACAATTATCGGAGGCCGTAGCTTGTCCAGTTAGGTTTAAATTGGTGTAATCCTGTTGGCAATTAAGGGTAAGGTTGGGTGGACATTGGAGGTCGGGTTTGAGGAAATCCCGTACGGTCAGTGCTGTTTCACACAAATTCGTATTACCCGTGGCATCGGTCACTTTGAGGGTAAGGACTACAGGAACAATTTGATCAGCGCAGTTTAATGCTTGAGTATTGGCAAAACTGATACCATCACGGCTCACCAACATGGTTACCGGGCCACAATTGTCGTTACTACCGCCATCCAACACGGCAGGGGTTGCATAAGCGACACCATTAGAAGAAAGCGATATTTGAAGGGATGATTTGCAAATTGCCTGTGGAGGCGTGTTATCAACTACAGTAACGCGTAAGGTGGAAGTGCGGCTATTGGAACAAGCATCGGTGGCGGTGTAAGTAACCAGATGGGTGCCCAAAGGCACGGCATTAAATGGGCCATAACCACTTCCAAATGCCCAAACAGGCGATACAGTAACGGTGGAGCAATTATCGGAAGTGCTTGCAAGGGGTAAATTTACTACGCCTGTGCAGGCAAAACCGGCAGTACCCAGGGTAATATCGGCCGGAAGCACCAAATTAGGCGCTGTACTGTCTAAAACTTTGATGATTTGCAAGCGATTTGAAACCGTACCCGTACAGAAGTCAACTGCTGTCCAGGTGCGTAACAGTGCAAAACCCGCTGGTGGGCAAATCGCAAGGGGTTGATCGGCATAGGTTATCCCGATTTCGCAGCCACCAAATGCACTCAACGAAACGCCATCCACGCTAGGTTGTCCGGTGATATTCAAATCTTCCGGGTTTTCACTACAATCCAGGGCTGGAAGTGAAATATTGTCGCGGTTTGCTGGAAAACTAATCGCGTTCAAGGAGATTTGTCGCGCCCATATTTTTTGGTTACAAATGCTGCTGTTGCCTGCTGCATCGGAAACGGTCCAAACGCGTTCGATGCGTTTTTTTACCGCAACCCCATTTTGAAGAGTGCCACAACTCAAATCGGTTTCCGTATCCACCCAATTGAGGCTCAAACTCGCCGCCGAGGTACAATTATCCATGGCATTTGCACTTCCAATCAAAACCGGGTCAATATCCTGACCGCACCATATCCATATATCCGGACAGGTTGCGGTGGGTGGCAATAAATCTTGGAGCGTAATGGTGCTATTGCAACTGTTCCCGGATTGGTTGTGCGTCAGGGTAGCGGTAATCGATTGACCTATTTGTGTACAATCAAGCGGATTGGGCAATGGATTACCGTAATCATCACTTAATTCGACCGAAAGGGCACCCGGGCACGAATTGTTCGCAGAAGGAGCAATCATTTGGGCGGTAACCAGGCCTGTTCCATTTTGATTGAGCGATATTTGGAGGGCAGGTTTACAAACAAGGCTGCATTGCGCCGAGGCATAATGATCCAATCCTGCCCAAAAGAGCAAAACTAAAAGCAGGATCCTGAGCGGATGCCGCGTTTTGAAGCGCATGGATTTAAACGCCATAGGGCAAAATGAACATTGATTAAAATAAATTAGGTGGCCTGAAATCGGTTAAAGGCGCAATTGCAAGGTGCGTAACAAATTTAATGCCATATTTGGTTAAAAATGCTTAACATTTAGATGCTTAAACAATTTCCCCGTTGGCCATGATTTCGTACTCGTAGGTACGCGAACTGGTTGGATCGAACACTTCCTTGTTGTGGCTGGCATCTGCAAGACCTTCCCCAATAAAAATCACCCAGTCTTCATCAATCGTCGCAACGGCCCGGTTGATTTTGCCGTCGATTACCTTGGTGAATGCGATTACTTTGCGGCTGATGAGTTGTCCTTTATCGGTATAGGTGGCAAGTACGTATTCGTAAGCCAGCAAATCGGCTTTCCACCATATTAAGGCAATAAACTGTTCGGTTTGGTCAATCGCAAAACAGGGTATATACTCTACAAGTTCTTCATTTTCAAGCGTCGCTTCTTCGGTAGGCAGGATAAACTGCTCGATCATATCCAGCGGAAACTGTTCGTTTTCCAGGCTGAACACATGATGGGTTTCTTCGCCCAGGGTAGCGGGCATGGGTATAATTGGAAATTTTGCAACAAATTCGTGAAATGCGTAGGCCATAATGGTATTACAAAGCGGATGTGAGGATTTCTCTATTAATTTTACGAATCATACCACGCAAAACTGCGCCAGATCCGCCAACTTCAACAAATTCGGTAATGCCATCTGCGGCCATATTTTCAATGGTTTGTGCCCAGCGTACCGGGGAGGTTAATTGCGCAACCAGGTTGGCGCGAATCAATTCGGGATCAGTAACGGCTTGTGCATGTACGTTTTGATATACCGGACAAATCGGAGTTTCAATATGTGCGGCCTGGATCGCTTCCGAAAGTTCGTCCTGTGCGGGCTTCATGAAGGGCGAATGAAAAGCCCCTCCAACCGCAAGCACGACCACGCGTTTCGCGCCAGCGGCTTCCAGGAGCGGTACGGCCAATTCAATGCCTTTTTTTGAACCCGAAATCACCAATTGCCTAGGCGTATTATAGTTGGCAGGCACCACCATTTCTTCGGTAATCGCTGCGCAAATGCGTTCTACTTCCGCATCTTCCATGCCTAACACTGCCGCCATGGTACTTTCGGCCAATTCACAGGCCTTTTGCATGGCAAATGCACGCTGGCTTACCAGCAAGAGTGCTGCTTCGAAAGACAGCGCACCTGCTGCTGCCAAGGCTGTAAATTCACCCAAAGAATGCCCCGCTACGGCAGCAGGTAAATCGGCGCCCGCAATTTTTGCACGAATTATGCTTTCTAAAAATACGGCCGGTTGGGTCACTTTGGTTTGCGTCAACTCTTCTTTGGACCCATGGAACATGACATCTGTAATGCGCCAACCCAAACTTTCGTTGGCTTGTTCAAAAAGTTCTTTGGCCTGGGCATTGCTTTCATACAATTCCTTTCCCATGCCTTCAAATTGAGATCCCTGTCCGGGAAAAACGTAAGCCTTCATTCGTCAAATATTGCGTGTGAAACATAAGTTGCGCGGCAAAGGTAAGCTGTGCGCACATTTTCAAGCGGGTCGGGCACGATTCCTCTTACAAGAACAATTGCTGCAAGGCTTTCCAAAGTAGCCCTTTCCTACTTTTATCCGGTTCCAAAACAGAAAGCGCCTCCGAAAAAAGCCAAGTAGCACCATAAAAATCTGTTGGTCGATAAAGCGGTATATCCACCTGCAAACCAAGCATTTGTGGCGTTAAACCGAAAACCAAAATTTGATCTGGTTGTTTCGACTTAATCACAGCGGTAAGGCCAATGGGTGTATCGACTGGAACACTGGTCCAAAGGGTATCTTTTTCAGGATTTACCTGTGCTGCGGCCAAAATTTTAACTAAAAAATCTTTATTTCCGGGAAACAACGGCTCCTCCAATACCACCATCCATATTTTGCGTGCATAAGCGCCCGTCGAAAACTCCATCGGATCACGGTCAGGCGCGAGAAAAAGCAAATCTTCGGGAGAATACATGGCGAATGAAAATCGGTTCGGTGAACAAATGAAACGAAAATGCAAAATTAGTCAATTCTGAAACCATGGCGCTCCAAGGCATAATTAAACCGATAAAATACCCAAAAACGCCTCGGTACAAGATGGATATGAAAACTTTTAAAAACAAATAAAACCCATCAATTACCGATGATTTAAGATTAATATTTTGCCAAAAGGGGGTATTTTTTGCAAACATTAAAATAAAATTTGTAAAATTTACCTAAAACATTTTACCTTTGATGCGTCCAACCAAGTTCTTTATAATAGTCAACTACTACACACATGGCTGTAAAATATCCTATCACGGTTTCGCTTGCGAGCAGTTCTAAGTTGCCAACCGTCGATTTTGCCAATATCCCGTTTGGCAAAGTTATTTCTGACCACATGTTCATCGTCGATTACGAAGGTGGTCAATGGGTGAATCCGCGGATCGAACCATTTGCCAAAATGGAAATTTCTCCTGCGAACCTGGCCTTGCATTATGGTCAGAGTATTTTCGAAGGGATGAAAGCCAGCAAACGCAATGGTGAGCCGGTTTTGTTTCGTGCCGATATGCACGCACGCCGCTTGAATGTTTCTGCAGAACGTATGTGCATGCCGAATATGCCAGAAGACTTGTTTATGCAGGGCTTGAAAATGCTGGTGGATCTCGACCGCGCCTGGATCCCTGATCTGGAAGACCATGCTTTGTACATCCGCCCAATGATGTTTGCAACCGATGAATATTTTGGGGTGCATGCTTCTGAAAACTACCGTTTTATCATCTTTACGGGTCCAGTTGGCCCATACTATCCAAAACCTGTAAAACTATGGGTGGAAGAAGTATTCACCCGTGCTGCACAAGGTGGCGTTGGTGAGGCAAAATGTGCCGGTAACTACGGAGCATCCTTATTGCCAGCGCAACGTGCAAAAAAAGCAGGTTACGATCAGGTGATGTGGATGGATTCGGTTGAAAAGAAATATGTACAAGAAGTAGGTACGATGAATCTGTTTTTTGTGATGGATAACCGGGTAATTACCCCTACTACTACTGGTACCATTTTGCGCGGCGTTACCCGCGATAGTTTCATGACTTTGTTGAAAGAATGGGGCTATACCGTGGAAGACCGCCTGTTGAGCATTGCTGAAATTGCAGATGCTTATTGGCGTGGCGCTTTGCAAGAATGTTTTGGTGCTGGTACGGCGGCCGTTGTGAGCCACGTAAGCGATATTACCTGGCGCGACCGCAAATTAGAATTGCCCCCGGTAGATGAAAAGCACCGTCCAGTAGGAACCATGTTGAAAAGCTACTTGAATCGCTTACGCATGGGTTTGGAGGAAGATCAATTCCACTGGATGCAATCTTGCGCCAATTCAGGTGTCATGGATTTTGTAAAAGAAGAAGATAAAGCGTTGTTGATGGCTTTTTAAGCTATTTTACAATATAAAGATGTTAGGCCTGGAGGATATTTCCCTCCGGGCCTTTTTTATGGGCTTTAATCTGGTTTTACAAGTACCAATTTTGTTTTTTCGGCTTTTACTTTGGCTTTTAAAAATGCCAATAATGCCGGATAGGATGCTTTGGGCTGAATACTGTTGTTGAGGATTAGTTTGTGGCTGACCACAATTCGATCCGCTGCAGCCGCAATGTGCATCTCAAAATGCCCAAAAGGGGTGTCGAGCAAGATTGGCTCAAACACAGATTCGAGGCGGTAACCGGCTGGAAGCATAATTTCCGTTTCGCTTTCTTTCGTATAACCGCGCGGATCTGCCTGTACTTCCATCATACGTATATCGGTATTTTCATTGGGAATCAATAAGTTATCAGGGGGGACACAGGCTGGTAAAAAATAGCGCTTTCCACTGATAGACGCGATGCGTGGGAGTCGTAAAGTAAGTGCTTCTTTTACCTCCGGGATACGTGCTCTGATCGTTTGATAGGCGATGCTTTCAATTTCAAAATCCTTGAAATTGAGCATGTTATACAAGAATTTTTTCTTTTCGTTATCATGAAGGGTAGCCAGATAGGCGGGTGTTTCCTGCAGGATCCCCTGGTAAGTTTCCTGGGATTCCCATTGGCCACTGCCATCTGCCAGGAGGTTTAGTGTTGCTTTGCGGGAAGCCGTATTTTGGGTATAATCATAGGCCGTGGTATGCACCATTTTGCCGCCTTCCGGGGTGATGAGCAAGGCCGGACGATTGTCGGTAAAATCACCCAGAAAGCCACAACTAACCCGTTGACTTGTGCATTCCAGCCAAAGCGTATCTTTTCCATCCGGCACACACAAGCAAGCATGGTTGAACCAGGGATTAGGGAAGTCCGGAAATTGCACCTGTTCATCTTCACCCGCCCGAATTAAAGCGTAATAGGAAGGAATGCCTAAGGCTTGTAGCATCGCCTGGGTGTAATTGCTGAGCCCTTTGCAATCGCCGTATTTATATTGATCGACCGTAACAGCCGCAGCCGGTTGCCAGCCTCCAATACCCATTCCGACATAAAAGTATCGGGTATTGGCTTGTAAATAATCATACACCCGCTTTACTTTACACCCTTGATCTGGGCAATCGGCCACCAATTGTTGCAATTTACCCACCGTTTCGGGAGCAAGTACATTGCGTTCGGCATGGAGGGTGTAAAAAAAAGCGCCCAGCGATTTCCAACTGCGCATATCGCCCATCATGCCGCCCATGGTAAAATCGGTAGGCGCAGACATGACCATCGGTCGGGAAAAACGGTTAACTGGTGCATAAGCTGCTGCCTGGATTGCAGGCAGGTTGCTGAGTTCCCAGCTCGTTTCACCTTTTTTTGCGTTTTCGGGCAAGTTAAGTTCCTTAAACCGCGCAGAAAGCCCCGATGGCATTTTTACGGTATAAACGGCGTGTTCAATGGCAGCGCCCGGGTCGGACTGCGGGTCGAATATAGGATAAAACAAAAGTCCGGTATGATGCAAAACCACTTTATACTCAATGGTATAGGGGTAAGCACCGCCGGTGAGGTGCAACTTTTTGTACCGGGTATCGTTTACAAAATATTTAGGCGGCTTTACATCCTCAATATCTTTTTTCTTGAGTTTGCGCATCAAATTGCCTGCCCCATCGTATACCGAGGCTTCTATCTCTTCGATATTGGTAAATTTATCATAATTGAATACGATTTCGGCCTGTTCTTGGGCACTGGCATCGAGCAACGTAAACACTTTATGCTCCGTTTCAAGGGCTTCACCCTGGCTGAGCACTTCAAAGTTGCATTGGTAGGTACGAACCACCACGTGCGCATTTTCCTTTAATTCGGAAGGAATCGTCGCAGCGGGATACATGGGTTGTGCAAAACCACTGCTTGTACAGCCCCAAACCAGCACGCAGTTGAAAAAACGAAATAACATGAGCGATTATAGTTTTGTGAGGACGACCTGTTCTTCCATTTTTGCCACGATATCCGAATAAAACTGGCGCAAAGGCGTGTATTCATCTTTCACAATATAGGGTTTGCGCATTTTACTTCGGATGCTGATTTTAACCAATTCTGGCCCGGATTCTACCAGATATTCGAAGGAAATTGCATTTTCGAGCAAGGCCAATTTAGTGGATTTAGGCAATGCTTCCACTTTATAACCAGCCGGAATATGCCAACTGATGCTGTAAGTTTCGTCGTGCGGAATACCAAGGTCGATGTTGAAAGCCCTTTCCGGATTTTTAAACGGATTTTCATGGGCGCCTAATCCGAGTGTAGGGTTGAGGTATATTTTATTTCCTGAAATGGTCGCAAACTCCGGACTTTCCAGTTTTAAACCCATTTTAAAATTAGGCTCATTCCAGGCTTCGGCTTGCTCAATTTGGACATCTGAAAAGGTGCCTTGTGCCGCCCAGTCCTTAAAATTATTGCTTACCACCTCTTTCTGGCCATTTTGGCGGATGACTTGGCGTGTTTTAGCGGCACCATATCCGCTTTCGGTGGAATTAATTGTACTAATGATGCCTCCCTCGTTTTTAACTTGTACATCGGCGATAATAAAACTGCGGGTGCTGATTTTATTTTGAATCGGCATCCAATCGATTGATTCTGCGGATTTAAGCAACAATCCTTCATAGTTCATGTCTTCCGCATCCAGCAAACCGATCGGATTGGGATATGCGCTGGCGTCGACCAATAAAACGGATTTATCTTCCATTTCAATGGCGGTAATCACCCGATTGAGTTCATCGGGCGAAACCCGAAATGGATGCACGCGGCCATTTGATCGCGTACTGATCATAAGCGGCCAAGCAGGCACGCCATTTTTATTTAAAAGATTGATATACAGTAAGTTTAATTCCGTAGCGCTGCCTTTTTTAAACTTTACTAAATCGACCATGGTACTGGTCAGCCAAATATAATCGTATGCATTTTTTGAAAAATTGAGGCCCAGGTATTCATAAATGGCGGCAATTTTTTCTATTTCCGTTGTCTTACCATTTACGGCTGTTTTCGCCAAATCCGTTGTATTGCGGGTATCTTTTAACACATCGTCGTACACATCCTCGAGCATTTCTTTACCAAAGCCCGACCAGCTGTTGTTGTAAGTCTTAAATCCTGCATTGATAATATGGTATCCATCGGCTTCCGGCACCACCCTGCTGTTATAAACCGCTTTAATATCAAAATTAATTTGCGAAAGATAATCTTTAGGTGCCTCCATAAACGGCTCTGGCTTCAAAGCAGGAATATTTTCTTGAATAAAATGCAAATTTTTGCAATTATACAGCACTTTTTCGCTGTGGGAGGTCGTGGTCGTAACCCGTCCATCCGAGCGATCTGTCCAGGTTACTTGCATTGAACGGATATTATCCTCTTCCGAAGCGAGTGTAAATGGGACAGCACCCGTAGCACTTTTCTTGTATTTTACATATAGAGGAATTTCGGCGACAAACTCGCTCCAAATGGTGGGTACGCTTAAACGTTGGAAAGTCCAGTCGGGTAAATAGCCATCATCGCGCGTAATGGAATATTTATATTCGATAATACTCCCTTCCTTTACGCCCGGAATGGTAAACTTCGTCAAATTGCGGCTTTTTGTTAGTTTTTCTTCAAAAATATTGCCTTTTTCGAGTTTCGTTTCTGTTAATTTATCATTTTCCAGGTTGTATGCCGTGGCCTGAAGTCCAGATATTTTATCCGATTTGAAGTGAAAAAGGCGCACATCTGCCAATCCGTAAGCCGATTTATTAAAAATTTTAATGCGCACATGAACATCATACTCCGCTATAAATTGCGCTTTTGCGTTGTCGAAGCGATGCTGTAAGTCGCCTTTTTCAAATAACACGACAGCGGGCGCGGCGGGGTCGAGTGGGTAGGATTGCATGGCCATCTCTGTGTCCGAGATTTTACCAAATTTGGTTTTTAGTTCTTTTTTTTGGGCAAAACTGTACTGCGTGCTAATGAGCAAGCAGAAAACAAACAAAATACGAAGAAAATGCATGATGTAGAATGATTTATTGAGCGAAAACTAGGACAATGACAATAGGATCTGCGCTTTTAATACTATAAAACAGGTACAAAGGTAAGTGGCCTTGTTATGCAAGGCAATCCAATAAATGTTAAGATCTTATATTTAACAACAATTGCAAAAAATACGACAAAACAGCCTTTTACATTAATCCGGGTCCAAAATAAATTACCCAGGAAATGGCGAGCACGGAGGTAGCAATAACAACGCCCCGAATTGCCAACTCCCAGCGTTTACGCCTGTAAATATTCAGCGGAATCAAGTTGATTGCAATGGCTAATATTGCCAGCGTGCGCATTCGGAAATTGGGCGACAAACCGCTCGAACTTGCTGCGCCTTTTACCTCCAGCAAATTAAACACCTGGTACAACAATACAAAGGTGGTGAGCGGCAACAAGATACCTACGACCATGCCCGTCATTAACAAATTTCGGTTGAGCATAAATTTTTTTTAAAAAAAACAGATTTATAAATTATCAATGTCACGCATTGCCTCCAGCGCCTTATAATTGGTCAAATCGTGCATTGAGGGCACAACAGAGATAAACCCATTTTCCAGTGCCCAAATGTCTGTATCATCTGCATGATCCTGGTTAATAAATTCGCCCGATAACCAGTAATAGGGTTGACCACTTGGGTCGCGTCCTTCCACAAATTTTTCGATCCAGCGCGCCTCGGCTTGTCGGGACATTCGGAAACCTTTAATCTGATCCAGTGGCAACTTGGGGATATTGACATTCAATAAGTTACCATGTGGAAACGGATTATTAAGTGCATATTGAATGATCTTTTTGATCCACACTTTTGCAGGTTCAAAATCCGCTTCAAAACTAAAATCCAACAAGGAAAATCCGAGGCTGGGAATATCCTCCAAAGACGCTTCCATGGCAGCCGAAAGCGTACCAGAATAGATGATATTGATGGAGGCATTGCTGCCATGGTTGATGCCTGAAACACACAAATCAATGGTGCGGCCCTTCAACACAACGTGTTTGGCAAGTTTGACACAATCGACCGGTGTACCCGAACATTCATAGGCTTCAATGCCCGGAAATACCTGTACTTTGTTGAGTCGCAAGGGGTCATGTATCGTTATGGCATGACCTTTGCCACTCTGCGGAGCATCAGGGGCTACAATTACAATTTCCCCCAGTTCAGCCGCTACCTCCACTAAGGCACGAATACCAGGAGCAACGATTCCGTCGTCGTTTGTTACTAAAATTAATGGTTTTGTCATAGGACAAAAGTAAGGCACTGTGTGCTTTCACCGCCTATTTTAAACCGTTATTCCATAATTTTATTGCCAGTAATGTCCGCTGCCTAGTTTGGGCTCGGAAAAAACAATACAAATTGAGTCAAAAACTGCAATAAAATTTAAAAATAAACTGTTATTGAATCAAATTTGCACCGCAAACGAAATTAATCACATAAAACCATCTAATTTTTAAAGATTTAGGCCTATACTTGCATGAACAATGCATGCCTAAAACTTTGCAAACTACCAATTTACAAAAAATAAACTTCCAAAATGCTGTCTATCCTAACTAAACATTTTGTTATGAAACGTTCTTTTGTTCTCATCCTTGCTTCATTTAATCTGGTATCTCTGTTTGCGCAGGCTCCGTATTACATCATGTTTAATACGAGTTTTATGGACCAACTGGAATATAAGTATACCTATCAGGGTACAGTTATAAACAGTTATACCGTAAAACCGAGCCCAACAGAGGCATTTATGTTAACTGCTGCCAATGAAGGAATTACGTCCCCTACCCAACCTAAAGGTGCCGTTACTTACCGCGACCTGCGCAACAATGCCGAATTGCTCAACATGGTGAACAACCATACCCGCAACGTATATATCGTACACCCACGCACGGATGGCGACTTTTTGTTAATGCCCATCATTTCGGCCACCTATGTGGTGCGCAATGGGGCGTTTTACATGGTTACATCCCCAAATTATGCTTTTGCGCTCGACACAACCCGACTAATCAACGAAACCAACCTGGCCACCGGCAAATCACAATCGTATGTGTACTTCACTGGAATGAAATTCCGTGATTGCCGCATCGAATATGCTTTCCGCCGCGAACCTTCCCGTACCAACACGGAACGCTCCGACTTTGAATTTATGCCAGGCCTCGGCATTATTAGCGAACGCAGCGGCAAAAGCGCCAGTGATGCCGAAAACAACCACATGCGCCTTTTGGCCGTAGATGGTATTCCTTTGGACGACTATTTGGCGGCCGGATGCGCTGGCTTCAGTTCCAAAACAACGGGCAGTACCATTTCACCTTATACACCCCGGGTTGATTATGGCACCACACCAGCAGCAACCAAGCCCAACACCAAGAGCCCAACGCCTTACAAAGAGCTGAATAAGGAAGATGTTGCCTTACAAAATAAAGTAAATCAACAAGCCAACAATAGCCGCGAAGATTTCGATTTTAGCAAATGCCCAGAGCAACCTGGTAAAGGTTACCATATTGTACAACCCGGCGACAACCTGAAAGCGATTGCGCGCACGTATAGCAAAAACGAGCAGGACCTGATAACTTGGAATAAAATCAAAAACCCTAATTTAATTGAGGTTTGCCAGAAAATTTGGTTGATGAAACCACCAAAGGCAACTACGGTTAATAAGTCGCAATCCGTGCAGGCCGCCACGTACGATACAGACGGTAATGTTGCCAAAAAAGTGCAAAATCAATCGGAATATTGGGAAGAACAAGGCAATCAAACGGCACCTTTAGCGTCACAATACAACACAAAATCACCTGTTTACAACGGACCAACTACTAAAATTACCAAAGTCGCCCCAGCCGTTGCTGCCACGGAGCCAACCATTCACCGCGTAAAATCGGGCGACTATTTGTACAAAATCGCCAAAGAACACGGTTGTATTGAAGAATGCATCCGCCGTGCCAATAAAATGCCCCTGGAAGGCGACATTACCCTTTGGCCAGGCCAGGAATTGATTATTCCTGAATGCACTTGCACCTTACCGGCATCCACAACTTACTACGAAACGCCACAGAAACCGGTAAAATCGACTACCAACAACGACGAATATTACACACCGCAAACGACTAAGCCAAATTTTTCGCCGAAGTCGCCCAACGACCAGTACTACAAACCACAAGGGTACAATACTGGTATCCCTGCTCCAAAGGTAGAGTCAGCAAACTTTTCGAGCCCGAGGCAAGATGACCGTCCAGATAGTGGCAACAATGACGGAGATCAGGATACCTATTTTACCGAACATGTTGTAAAAGTTGGAGATACGATGAACTCTATCGGCTATCATTACCGGATCAATGCTGCCGAATTGGCACAATTGAACAACTTGAAGCCCAATGATCCTTTGATCGCTGGAACTCGCCTGTTGATTCCACACAAGAAATAATTTATCCTGATAAATATCAGTCATCCCGAATTTTGGTGAAAACTAAAATTCGGGATGACTAATGTTGTTTTATATTATATTTGAGCACTTACTTTCCAATGGTCCATTGCAACGTAGCCATCCAATTACGCCCGGCTTGTGGAAAAAACCCACTTTGATGGTAGGTATTGTTCCCTTCCAAACGCGTATATGGATTATCCCCCCGAGCATCATAAGCAGCAGAAGTGTACCGATAAGTCCATCCATTGGCGCTATATCGGGTGTTGAACAAGTTTTGCACCGTAAAAATAAGCCGCAGCGGTTGTTTGAAATACCGATTGAGTTCAGCGTTGAAACGCAGGTTGCTGAAGAAGTATTCCTTTAAAATCGTATTTTCATTGCCGGTATTGTCGAGGTATTGTTTGCCGACATATTTACCCGATAAGGCCACAGAAAGCGCAATTGGCGCTTTGGCGGGCAAAATTTGTACCACGGCCTCTGCACTGGCAACCAGCCCAGGGGAAAAAGACAGGGGCGTATTGCGAAAACTTTGCGGCATTTGGGTGCCGCTATCCCAATCATCTATATAGGCTGTAAATGCACGCACGGTATTTTTACTAAACGCGGCTTGGGCATTAAAAGACACCACATCGCCGGCTTGAATACTACCTTCCAATTCGAGACCGATTCGATCGCTTTGCGCAATATTGGTACGAATGTAAGCGCCTACGTTGTTAATGCGGCCGTCGAGTACCAATTGGTCGCGGTAATGCATCCAATAAAAATTGGCCCCCAGGTTCCAGTGTTGCCCTTTGCCTTTTAGACCGGTTTCCAAGTCGTACAGGCGTTCCGGGCGTGGGCGACTGGTGGGGGTAGATTGGGTAAAATCGTCGCGATTCGGCTCCCGATTACCGATTCCAGCAAAACAATAGGCGTTCAAATGGTTGCCCAAGGCTTTGCTGACGCCCACTTTCGGGTTGAAAAAATGCAAATCAACGGATTGATTTACATTGCGTAATAAATTATCGTACCCCAGAAACTGATACTGTACAAAGCGATATTGCACGTCTACCATGGCACTCCAGCCTTTACCTATTTCCGCCTCCGTTTTTAGGTAAATATTGGCGTCCAGTTTATCGGCCCGATTGTCGTAATAAACCCAATCCTTGGGTACCGGACTCCATTGCGCCCACACAATATCGCCATAATGCCGACCTTCATAGCGGTGTACCCCGCCGCCTAGCAACATTTCGGATAAAGTCGAACCCTTGCCCGCGGCATTGGTTGGGTTCCAGCGCAGGGCAAAGGTGCTGCCATAAAAATGGTTATCGAGCCAAAGACGGCGGATCAGGTCTGTTTGCGTAACAAGGCTGTCTCCAATCGTAATATCTTCGATACCATAATTTGTAAAAGACTGCGCTGCTTTATATTGCTCATAATAACCCAATCCCCGGGTATAATGGGCGTTCAATTGCAGGGCCAATTGGGCGCCCAACATCCGTTTGTAATGCAACAGATAATGACGTTGGGCATAATGGTCTATTTCTTCCGCATAAGGCGTGCTCGGGCGTTCGGTTCCTGCTGTATTATATCGTCGTAATACGGGATCATCCACATATTGCGCAGGTACCCCATTCCAGGCCTGATAGGTTTCCTCTTTTCCGAACAGCAGGTTGGCCTGCAAGGATTGTTTGGTACCAATCCAGTTGGCGCTCAAATGCCCGGCGTTCAAATTAGCCCTTGCTCGGTCGATATAGCCATCCGATTGAATGGTAGAAATACGGCCTTGCAACGAAAATTTACCTTGTAACAGGCCTGTGCCCGCATACATTGAAGATTTACGTGTGTTGAACGATCCGAGGGTTTGGGTAAAGGTTGTAAATGGATCCGCTTGAATGCGGGATAAATCGATGTTGACCGAAGCGCCAAACGCGCCAGCGCCATTGGTACTGGTACCCACGCCGCGTTGTACCTGAATTTCGGCAGCAGATGCGGCTAAATCGGGCAAGTTTACCCAATAAACTGCTTGGCTTTCGGCATCATTAAGTGGAATACCGTTGATCGTGACATTGATGCGCGTGGGGTCGGTCCCACGGATGCGCATGCCTGTGTACCCAATGCCCGTACCTGCGTCGGAGTTTTCTACCAGACCCGGCACTTTAGTAAGCAAATAGGGAACATCCTGCGCTTGGTACGTTTTAGCAATGTCGGCAGCCAACAGGTTGGTGTGGGGTACCGGATTGCGGCTGTTGACACGGGTGGCCTGGATAACCACCGTTTTCAAACGGGCAGTATCAAACTTAAAATCTTGGGCGAAAAAAAGACTTGGAATGGAAAAAAAGACGGCCGCCAATACCAAGCGGCGACAAACAGCGTGATTTAAAACACACTCAAACAAAAAATAATACATTTAAAAAAGATGATTGTGTGAAACAAGCGCCTATATGGGTGTAACATAGGCGTAGTGCTTCCACTACCCGCTCACTTCCCTTCCCGGCATTACCCGGGCAGGTTCGATGGGTATAATCTCAGCCTTTTTGTGCGCTGCTCCTGATTTCTGTGGCCATCAGAAACGCGGATTGCTTGCAAAAAAGACACCCCAATGAGTTGCAACAAATTTGGTATTCGTGTGGCTTGATAGCGAACCAAGGCCTATTTACCGGCAACCAATTTTGCTCCTTAACGAGCTAAGGTATGGCAATACGTTGAATTATTTGCAATATATGGGCAAACCTTTTTTCAGGACTGCCCGACAATACGGTAAAAGGCAAATTTTGGGTGCGTAACAATTGTTCGTATTGTTCGAAAAGCGCATCGCGCTCCTGTGGGTGCTCCCGCAAAGGATCGGGCTGCCAAGTAAAATCAGGTGCGCACAAACCATAAAACACCCGTTCAGCAGCATTTTCAGGGATTTGGATCAGTGCTTGTTTCGGGGCAAAACGATATTGTTCCCAAATATACAAAACCGTCCAATCGGTATCACAAACGAGCGTTTGGGTACATTTTTGACGATACCAGGCCTCCCAAGCCAGTTGTCCGCGTAAAATGGGTGATAAATCTGCGTGTACATAAGGCCGGCCCAAGCCATCCAGAAAAAATCGTGCAAACTCTTTGACCCATAATGTGTTCAAAGCTGCAGCGAGTTGGGCGGCCAACGTCGTTTTTCCGGATGATTCAGGACCGGTCAATACAATTTTCAAAAATGATTGTTTCTCCATTAAGACGCTACATGAATGGGCAGACTGCGCTACCTTTGCAGGGGAGCATCGGCACAAAAAATTGATATAAAACATGCATAGTATCGAACCGTTTTTCAACTGGCGTGATGCCTATATTGCTTCAGAAGACGTAAGATCCCCTTTTTTCGGACGCAAGTACAGCGAATTTTATTTCACGCACAAACTCTACAACTATTATTTGCACCCACAATGGGACGAATTTGGTTCGACCACCTTGTATGGTAAAGCCTTATCTGTGGATTACATCGAAGGTTTTGCATTGATAGAACTCATTGGTGAATGGAATGACACCCTGCACAACGATATTATGTTTTTAAAACGCAGGTTGATTGATCCGATGCTGAAAGAAGGCATCACTAAATTTGTCTTTTTCTGCGAAAATGTGCTCAATTTTCATGGCGCGGAGGAAGATTATTACGAAGAATGGTCGGAAGAAGTACTGGAAGAATCGGGCTGGATTGTACTGATCAACATACGCAAACACGTAGAAGAAGAAATGGTCGATTATCGCTTGCAACGGTACATGCATTTTGGGGAAGACTACAATGACATTATTTGGCGGCCGCATAAGCCCCTGTTGGTATTTCAATTGATCGATGCCTTGGTAAATGGCGTGATTAAAAGGTTGGATTGATTTTTACAAGCAACAAGATTTATTTAAAAAAACTGCGATATATTTGTGGTTCTTTAGTGCCTTTTTTAATCCCGACCTCTGTTTTGGGTCCCTGTAATCCTTTCCGTCGTGGTCTCATAGATACAAATGATTCGTTAATCATTCCAAACGGCAAAAGAATCCTGGCATTTAAGCGTTCTGAGGGCCGTTCCAAACCAAATCATTCCACATGACGGCAAAAAAACGCCTTTCCTTTTCCCAAAACCGCCACATCCTTCCATTTCTTACCTTTTTATTTTTTTGCGGACTTAACATTTTAGCGCCCACGCATTTGCAAGCCCAAAGCGCCGAAATATGCGACAATGGCTTAGACGACGATGGCGACGGTCTGATTGATTGTTACGATCAGGATTGTACCTGTACGGGACAGTGTGATGATTTTTATTATACCACCTGTAATGCTGATTGCTTTTACATTCCGCCTTGTGGACAACTTTCCCTGGGCATTCAGTGGGTCGGGGAAGCCGAAACAGGCACCTACTCAACCATCGTGGCGGGGGATATGGACAACGACGGAATTCCGGACATTGTCACCTACAAAACGGAAGCAGCCAATTTATATATTATTGACGGGGCAACCGGAAAAACCAAGGTAAGCATTTTGGCTCCTTCCATTTTTGCAGGCGGAACTGCACCTGCCATTGCTGATTTAGACCATGATGGGTTTGGAGAAATTGTGATTGTTGCCAATGATCGGCGTTTGTACTGCTTTGAACACGACGGTACGATCAAGTACGTCAGTGCGATTCAGGTAGGTTATGCTGGACGGTATGTATTTTCGGTGCCCAATATTGCCGATTTTGACCATGATGGCTGGGCAGAAATTAACATTGGCAACCAGGTGTTCAATGGCCAAACGGGTGCTTTATTGGCAGAAGGCGGCACGAATACATCGGCGGGCGAACACCCAACAAGGGTTGCAGGCGGTTTTTCCTTCAATTCTACTGTCGCGATTAATGCATTACCCGATGGTTTTTGCCCGGATTGTGATGGCCTTGAAATTGTGGCAGGCAACCAGGTTTTATCGGTAAATTTAGTCACCGGTGCTATTTTGCCCATTGTAAGTGCCCCTGCTTTATACCTCGATGGATTTACCAGTGTGGCCGATATTGACCGGGATGGCGATTTAGACGCCGTGGTACAAAGCCGGAAAAATGGGTTTAATACCTTATATGCCTGGGACATAGAAACATCCACGGTACTCCGGGAGTTTCAACTGCTCAACAATTGGCAGGAAGGTGCTTCCCGGGTAAATATTGCCGATTTGAATGGTGACGGACAACTCGAATTCAGTTTTGTGAGTTACCCATATCTGTATGCACTGCGCAATGATTTCACCATTATGTGGACCTTGCAAATCAACGACGCGTCCTCGATTACCTGCTCCAGTGTTTTTGACTTTTGTGGAGACGGCTCCGCAGAGATCATTTACCGGGATCAGGACAAACTGCGGGTACTCAATGGGGCTACTGGCCAAATTGCCTGGGAGGACGTGTGCACTTCCCTTACCCACATTGAAAGTCCCTTGGTGCTGGATGTAGACAACGACGGACAAACTGAAATTGTGATTGAGTGCGGCACCAATGGGTCCTTAATGGAGGGTACGGTGGTTGCTTATGAGGCCATTGGCAGCCCGGGCATTGCCTCGCGCAAGGTTTGGAACCAGCATGGTTACTTTAATACCAACATCAACGACGATTTAAGTGTACCCCGCATTCAACAAAACCCTGGGATTGTAAATGATTCGTTGGTACTCAATACCTTTATGAATCAATACTTTAACCCAACTTTCCCATCGCCTGATGGCCGTATTACCATTACCCAACAGCGATGTGTGGGAGATTCGCTGGAGGTAAGTCTTCAGTTGTGCAACACCGGCGATAATTTATTGCCTGCCAACACGCCTGTTTCGGTATATGTGGGAAATCCGCAAACAACTCCGGCAGTATGGATTGGTGCTTTGCCCATCGGTAAGTTGATTGCGGCAGATAGTTGTTTTGGCTTTACATTTCGCTTTCCGCGGATTTCCAGCGATTCGGTGTTTTTCGTTTTAAATGACAATAATTCCAAAGCAACTCCATTCAACCTGGCGCAGGATTTTCCGGTAACGGCCATTGGTGAGTGCATTTTTACCGATAATATTGTGGGGCTGCGGTTTTATTACGACCCGGCAACGCTCAACCTTGGTGTGGATACCGCTATTTGTGACCGAACGACCCTATTGCTTAAAGCCAATGGCAATGACCTGGTTTCATGGAATTGGCAAGACAAGACCACCCTTGATCAACTGCCTGCTTCAAAACCAGGCATATATAATGTCGTCGCAACCGATGTGTGTGGCATTACCCAAACCGATACGATTGATATTCGCATTGATAGCAGCACGGTTGTATCCATTGGTGCCGACCAGGTGATGTGTGCGGGCGACCAGGTAGCCCTTTCCGAAAGCGGCTTTGATTTTTATAAATGGCTGCCCAACAATGCAGTAGATTGCGATAACTGTCCAAATGTAGCAGCTTTTCCGCCTAAAACAGGTACAATAATTTTAGAAGCAGGTTTTAACAATGGGTGTGTGAACCGCGATACCGTTTTGGTTACGGTACGCGACACCTTCAACTATCAGGTAGATACGACCGTTTGTTATGGCCGTACCGTTCAATGGAATGGCCAAACGATTCCACCCGATGATAGCCGCAGTTTTTATTTTCAAACGGTATATGGCTGTGATTCGATCGTACACGTGCGTGTAAATGGTACCCTGGCAGGAACCTTTAACATCCCGGTAGATACGGCGGTTTGTTTGGGTAAAACCCTGCCTTACAATGGGTTTACATTATCGCCAGGAGACCAGAAAATCTTCTTTTTATCGGCAATAACTGGTTGTGACTCTACCGTACAGGTCAATATTTTACCCAAAGACACCTTTTCTACCGCCGAAAGTCGCGTGATTTGCTCTGGGGCCAGTTCGGTGGTGTTTGGACAACCTTATATCGAAAGCGGTATTTTCCGAAAAACTTTTACCGCAAAAAACGGCTGCGACTCTACCCATACGGTACAATTGACGGTGTTAGACCCAATTACACTGAATCTGGAGGCCTTGCCCACCTGTTTTGCGGAGGCCACCGGTTCGCTAAACTTAAACGTGCTTGGTACAGCGCCTCCGTTTGATTATGTTTGGAACCTACCCGCCCCCAACCAACCAACACTCGATCAATTACCTGCAGGCGCGTACGCGGTGACCGTTACCGACGCCAATGAATGCACAGAAACGGCAAACACCGTCCTAAATGCCTATCCGCCCATTGAATTTGAGGCGACTACGGTGCCGGTGCAATGTTTTGGGCAAGCAAGTGGCGAAATACAAATCAGCAGCGTTGATACCAGTCTGGTATTTGGTCTGGATGGCCTGCAATACAGTCAACAACTGGTAAATAAAGGGCTAATTGCAGGCGATTATGCCGTTTTTGCCCAAGACATATATGGTTGTGTTGATACCTTGGCACTTACGGTTACCGAACCACCTCAACTTACCCTGCAACTGCCTGCCGATGTAACGGTGGCTTTGGGTGATTTCATTCAAATAAATCAGCTGGCGTCTGGACTATCGCCTACCTTATATACTTGGAACAATACCGCTTATTTGAGTTGTACGAATTGTCCGGATCCGTTTTCGCGTCCTTTGCGCGATATTGAATATGCGCTGACGATCACCGATGAAAATGGCTGCACTGCCAGCGACTCGATGTACATCACCGTGGCACGCATTATTCAGGTATATGTGCCCACGATTTTTGCACCCGATGGCGCGGATGTGCGCAACAGCATGTTCAGTCCCGGATTTGGCCCTGCAATTTACCGCATTCGCCGTTTTCAGGTATATGACCGCTGGGGATCGCTGGTACATGAAATACAGGATGGTGTACCAAATGATGCTGCGGCATCCTGGGATGGTAGTACAAAAGGGAAACTTGCCAATCCGGGGGTATATATCTGGGCCCTTGAAGTGGAATTGGTAGATGGGGTACTGGCGAATTACCAGGGAAATGTTACCCTTTATCGATGAGGTACCCTTGTGGTGGCTGTTTTTGCAATAAATACCCAAAAAACAGCCACCACAAACATCCTATTTAAAAAAGTGGATTTCAACCCTTCTGCTGAGTTGACGGGCTTGGGCTGACTCTGGGTTCGACATTAAAGCGGGGCGACTTGCGCCAAAACCACTCACACTCATACGCATTGGGTCAATGCCTTTCGAAACGAGATAATCGAAGCACTTTTTGGCCCGTTGTTCTGAAAGTAATTGATTGGCGGGCAATTCGCCGCTATTATCAGTATGGCCTTCAATTTTGATTTTGAAGTTCGGATTTTCCTTTAAAACCACTAAAACTTCTTGCAAGGTGGCGTAAGATGTCTCAAACCAATCTTGTTTTTGGGAATTGAAATAAAGGGCTTTGAACGGTACGCCCGCTTTGTACATCGAAACGGCGCCCGGACAGCCACTGTTGCTGAACGAACCAGCCATGGTAGGGCATAAATCATCGCGATCGGCCACCCCATCGCCATCGCCGTCTGGGCAACCTTTGAGTTTGGCATCCCCTTTAATACCCGGACAATTGTCGTTGTTGTCGGCAAGTCCGTCCCCATCACTATCGGGACAACCTTGGTAAAGCGCAATTCCGGCCATGTCCGGGCAGGCATCTACTTTATCGTCCACGCCATCCAGATCGCGATCCAGGCCTGGGCAACCCTTCAGAAGGGCTGGTCCGGCATCATTCGGACAAGCATCATCCTGATCAGGAATACCATCTGCATCTGTATCCGGGCAGCCCTCAAATGACTCAATACCGGGCAAATTTGGGCATTTATCTGCTGCATCAGCGATCCCATCTTGATCCGTATCCGGACAACCCAACGATGCGAGCGGCCCTGCCACATCCGGGCATTTATCTTTGGCATCTACTGTACCATCCAAATCGGCATCCGGGCAGCCCAGTGCTTGTTTGCTGCCCGGTGTGTTGGGACATTTATCCTCCTGGTCGGCTACGCCATCGCCATCGGTTTTGCCAAAACTTCGGCTTACGGTAATTTGCCCAGCTACATACCAATCATTGGCTTTTGACTTGGAGACAGCCTTCAAACCATCGAGGTAATCCGAAAAATTAATTCGAAAGGCGCCTTCTAGCCCGAGCGACCATTTTTCGGTCAAACGAATGCGTAAACCTGCACCCACCGGCACATGTAAACTCCAAAAGTCTCGGTTTGCCCGATCTGTGTTGATGTCATTTAAACTAAAATTTGGGTTGCCCCCATCGTTCAAATTGTAATCTACCACCGCATAAGCATAAGTAAGACCGCCGCCAAACATAATATATGGACTAATCATCCGCGCTTTCGGCTGCAAAACAGTCGTATCCCCGTTGCGCACCACCATCTTACGGGTTCGATCAAATTGTTGAACCGTTCCACCTTTGCTGCGAAAAACCACGTTGCGTCCAAATGGGTAAATCTCCACCCGGCCCGATCCATCGAGAAAGGGTGTGTTGAAAGAAAGGCCGCGTTGGGCATTCAGAACATTGGGGTAACTGCCTTCATTACCAGCCAAAATTCCGGCGGTGCCATCCGCACGCAAGGAAAGGTAGTTATTCCAGTGGTATCGAATTATGCCGGTGCCCGCAGGACGAATAAGGCCAATTGCATTCGGAAATGGGTCTAGTTCACCCATGTAATAAGCAGCACCGAGCCCAAGGCCAATTTCCCAGGATTTTTGGGCTTGTAAGGAAAGTGCAAATAGCAAAAAGATTAACCAAATAATATTCTTCATAAATCTGGATTTGGATAAATTCGCAAACACAATAGTCTGCTTGAAGCGGTTTTATATACCGTTAAAAAGGGTAAAACACTCCCGTTTATGGTATTACGACATACGTAGCAACAATTATTCCAATATAGAAAATAACATGTTTGTGTAGCAAATAATTATGTTAAAGTTTTGGATATCTACTTAAACCCGATCGGCTTTCCACTTTTTACCACCAAAGTCAGTTTTCCGTATCCACCTTTCCACTTTTTACCACAGGCTACATATCCACGTTAAAATACCACCCATTTTTAGATCATTTTAAGAATTTTGGTACCCTGAAGTTGTTTATAAGGTTACCCAAATGCACAGATTTATTAAAAAATATTAGGCATGGTTAAAAAAATTGACACTTTTTACCACGAAATTAACTATTAATAATGAACATTTTAAACATTAAAAAAATAAAATTATACTACTTTTTTCACAAAAAATGTAAAATAGTGGTAAAATGTGGTAAAAAGGAATACATTTGTGCTAGTGAATGAAGGGCCAAACCCACGTACCGGCCTGATTTCACGTAGCAGAAATTAACTAAAGTCCCACACTTTGCAACTCATTGGCGAATTTCCAGTGGCTCTTGACAACAAGGGTCGTTTGCGCCTTCCAACCGCGCTACTGCGTCAACTTTCCGCTCCCACAGCGGATGGTACGGACGGGCAGAGCGGTTATGAGTTTGTTGTTAACCGAGGTTTTGAAAAATGTCTTACCCTCTATCCCAAGTCTGTGTGGGATGCCATTACGGTCAAATTGAGCCGACTCAATCGTTTCAACGATCGCAACCGGATGTTTATCCGCTCCTTTTACCTGGGCGCTTATCCGGTTACTACCGATTCGGCCGACCGAATTCTGCTACAAAAACCTTTAATGGACTATGCCAGCATTCAGGATGATGCCATCCTGGTTGCGATGGACGACCGAATAGAAATATGGTCGCCCGAACAGTATCAGTCCCTCGCTGCCATTGATTCCAATGCTTTTGCCGACCTCGCCAATCAGGTGATGGGCGGCGGAGAGGAGGGCGCTGGCGGCACAGAAGGCCCTAGCCTCGAAGATATCTTTGGATCTTCCGGCATCTAATATTCTGACACACAGCATTTTCTGAATAAAAAACTTTTACCGAACACCAAAAACCAGCCACCCCAAATTGCCCATAAACAGCAGGATCTTATGTACCACGCACCCGTATTGCTTCAGGCTTCTATCGACATGCTCCGGATTCGTCCAGACGGCAGCTATGCCGATGCGACCTTTGGCGGAGGCGGTCATGCGCGCTTGATTTTAGAACACCTGGACGAAGACGGCCATTTATACGCCTTCGACCAGGATCCGGATGCGCAAAAGAATACGGAACAGGCCGTGTTTTCCCGAAACCCGGCTTTTCATTTTATTCCGTCCAATTTTCGGCATCTGAAGCGGCAATTGCGTTCGGAAGGTCAGCGCGTCAGTTCGATGGACGGTATTTTGGCCGATCTGGGCGTAAGCAGTTATCAACTCGATACCGCCGAACGTGGCTTTAGTTATCGTTTTGATGCTGATTTGGATATGCGCATGAACACCCTCGACGGCCCACGCGCCTCCGATGTGCTCAATACCTATTCGGCCGAGGCTTTGCAACAATTGTTGAGCATCTATGGGGAAGTACGCAACGCGCGCACCCTCGCACTCGCCTGTGTGGAGCGCCGCAATGCACAACCCTTCGCCACCACTGGCGACCTGGTTGAAATATGCGGCAAAATATTCATCGGCGACCGCATGCGCTACCTCTCCCAGGTATTTCAGGCCCTGCGCATGGAAGTAAACGATGAAGTAGGCGCTTTAAAGGATTTTTTGACCGATAGCCTCGAAATGCTGGCACCCGGCGGCCGGCTGGTGGTACTCACCTACCACTCGATTGAAGACCGCCTGGTGAAAAACTTCATGAAAACCGGCAATGTGGAGGGCGTGCTGGACAAAGACTTTTACGGCAATATTACCCGGCCCTTCGAATTGGTGCTCAAAAAAGCACAAGAAGCCAGCGCCGAAGAAACAAGAGCAAATCCGCGCGCCCGCAGCGCTAAACTGCGGGTAGCCCAAAAATCGGAAATATAGCCATGGCCAACAAACTGCTCAACGCACTAAATGTCAGCCAACGCACCACCGATTTTGTGTTCGGCAACTTTACATACCTGATGTTTTTAGGCTTTTTGGCCATTATTTACATCGCCAATGCCCATTTTGCGGAAAAAGGGGTGCGCAAAATACAAGTCCTGCAAAAGGAAATTAAAGAATTGAAATGGGAATATACCAGCATTAAAAGCGAAACGATGTACAAATCGATGCAATCGCAAATAGACGTAAGCCTGGAACCCGTGGGATTGGATTTGGAGAATAAGGGGCCGCGGGTGATTAGTGATGAATGATGAATGATGAATGATGAATGATGAATGATGAATGATGAATG
>JBBAVI010000071.1:0-29972 GCA_040397785.1 Saprospiraceae bacterium
CATTCATCATTCATCATTCATCATTCATCATTCATCATTCATCATTCATCATTAAGAAACATGCTTCCCCGCCCCAAACACATGCAACAAATAAGGAAAAACAGCATCCATGCTTTCCTGGGCGCCTTTGGTGGAGCCGGGCAAGGCCAAAATCAGCAGTTTGTTTCGGTAGCCCACAACGCTGCGCGAGAGCATGGAATAGGGCGTGCGCTGCTGGCCGTACGCGCGGATGGCTTCCGCGATGCCCGGAATTTCACGGGTAAGCAAGGGCCGCACTGCCTCCGGCGTAACATCACGCGGGGCCAATCCAGTGCCGCCCGTAATGATCAGCATTTGAAAATCAGCGGCTTCCAGTTGTAGTATTTTAGATTGTATGATTTCGATTTCATCTGGAATAACGGTGTATTCCTCCACGGGTATTTCCAGGCTGCTGAGCTTGGCGATAATGGCCTTGCCCGCACGATCTTCTTTTTTGCCCTGGGAAACGGTATCTGAACAGACAAGCACCGCGGTACGCGGCTTTTTTTGACTTAATTCGCCATATTGGGTTTTGCCACCCGTTTTTTGCAGCAGTTTGACAGCATTTATTTCAATGTGTGGGTCGAGCGGCTTGAGCATGTCGTACACGGTTACGGCTGCGACCGTTGCGCCATACATCGCTTCTACTTCCACACCCGTTTTGTAGATGGTTTTGACTTCTACTTCGAGTATGATGGACAAACCTTCGACTCGAAAATGCAGGGCAGCAAACTCTACAGGCAGCGGGTGGCAATCCGGAATGGTATCGCTGGTGCGTTTAATGCCCAATAATCCGGCCGTTTTAGCCATTTCAAACACATCGCCTTTGGGTACCCGTTTTTCAAGCAAGGCATCAATGGTGCTTTGCTGACTAACTTGCACGGTCGCGGTCGCACAGGCGTAACGCAGGGTGTGTATTTTATCGGTGATATCGCGCATCGTTTCTGTTTATTGGTTGGTTTTCCATTGATGGGCATCGTCTTCAAATATTTCTTTGCCCCAAACCGGCAAGTCTTTTTTTACGCGTTCTACAATTTCAGTACATGCTTCGATGGCCATAGCACGGTGTCGGGAGGTCGTCATCACAAACAAGCAAATTTCGCCCACCCCAATAGTCCCTAAACTATGATGTACATGCAGACAATGCAGCGGATATTTTGCAAAAATAGCTTCTCGAATTTCGTGGTATGCCTCCAAAGCCATTTCCAAATAAGCCGTATATTCTATTGCGCGCACGGTTTTGCCCTCTACCACATCGGCGCGCACTTGTCCGAGAAAGATGGAATGCGCTCCCGCATCGGCTTGGGTGTGGTGCTTGGCGATGACCGAAGCAATAAAATCAGGCGCTACGGGACCTTCGACAAATGGATTTTTTCGCTTTTTTTCAGACATAGTTGGTTTATTTAGGCACTATCCCCCCGCATATGGCGGTAAAAGCGCTATTTCTGCCCCGGGTCGCAAAACCTGGTCGGGGGCTGCTATGGTTTTATCGACTGCTATGGCAAAGGTATAAGCATGCAACATCGGAAATCGGGTGTAAAGCATCGCGAGTAAAGACTTTGCATCAGGCAAAGGTTCAATATCCAAAGCGCTACAACCCGTGGCTTCGGCAATCATGCCAAAAAACTTGATTTTTTGTTGTAAATCGCTGGGCGCGTTGAGGTTACGCATACTTTCCTGCCACGCCTCCAGGTTGATTGTTTGCACGCCGGGGGCCTCGCATTTCAAATAATCCTGCATTTTATAAGCACCATTATGTAAGGCATCTTCCAGGCTAGGCAAACATTCTTTACTGTAAATGGCAAAAAGCGGTTCTAACTGACCCTTGATCGCACCTACCGCAACACCTTGATTTTCTGAATGTTGTGCTATTAGATATTGAATTGCATCCAGTTGAACATAAGGCATGTCACAAGCCAAAACCAAATTATGGGGACGTTCACTGTGCATCAACCCCGTATAAATACCGCCCATGGGCCCACAGTCCGGGATGATATCTGCAAAAACGGGATAATTAAATGCTTGATAGGCAGGCTGATTGGCGATGATTATAATCGGGCATTGCAGCGGCACTACCACTTCGAGGATATGCTGCAGCATCGGTTTGTCTTGCAGCACCAATAAACCTTTATCCTGGCCCATGCGCGTGCTTTTACCACCTGCAAGGAGGATGATGCCCAGTCGATTAAGATCCATACGACATCGTACTTAACGGTAAAAGATGTACTTCCACCCGTTCCCCAACTGCATAAGAAGTTTCCGCCGGGACAAATGCCAACGCATTTGCCACAGCGAAAGAATGCAACATGTCAGAACCTTGTTTATCAAGGATTTGCACTTGGCCATCTTCTACTTTTACCCTCAAAAACAAGGCGCGGTTTGCCTGATTATCGATGGGTTGCAGCAAGGGTAAAAATTGAACGGGCAACAATACCTTTTCATGGCCCTTCATTTTTAACAAACAAGGCCTTACATATTCGTAAAAACAAGTAAGTACAGCAGCCGGATTTCCTGGAAGGGCAAACACCATTTTATTGTTCAACTTTCCAACGAACAAGGGTTTGCCCGGTTTTTGAGCTACTTTATAAAACAGGGTTTTTACCCCTAATTCGGCAAGCGCAGGCCCCACAAAATCAAATTCCCCGACCGAAATGCCCCCGGTTATAATCAAAACATCTACTTTTTCGAGTAAATCAGCGATTACCCGACGTGTTTCTGCTGCATCATCGGCGACCGAACGTGTGTACATCGACCGCATATTCAATTCATGCAGGGCTGCAGTCAATAAAATTTTATTAGATTCATAAATTTTACCCTGCTCCGGATCACTCCCTAAAGTCTGAAATTCATTTCCGGTTGTTAAAACCGCCACGCGCACCGGGTCATATATACTTACGAATCGGACCCCCATGCCAGCTAAAAAACCAAGCGCTGCCGGATGGATGAATTGTCCTGCACGTAAAGCGCGTTGCCCCTTTTTAATTTGCGAGCCCTTGTATCGGATATGGTTGCCTTTTTTCAATTCCGAGGCTTCAACGACTACGATTTGGTCATTTTGCACTGCTTTTTCCTGCATCACCACCGCATCCGCGCTGGCGGGCACCCAGGCGCCCGTGAAAATACGCACACACTGCCCAGGCAAAAGCTGAATCAAACGTGTGTCACCTGCCTGCACAGTATCAATACAAGAAAAAGTAGTGTTTCCATCCGAGTTAAAACAAACCGCATACCCATCCATCGCCGACATATCAAACATAGGTAAATCTATCGGAGCCTTCACATCGTCGGCAAGGATTTGCCCCAATGATGATGAAATTTTCCAATATTCCCTACCAAGCACCTCGGTAGCATCTAACAAAATCTTTTGTGCTGTTTTTGGATCGATCATGATAAGGTAACTTCGAGTTGAACCACAAAATACGCGCCTTTTTTGCCGGCTTCCAAATGGTGTTTTCCTGGGTACAACAAATCCAGTTGACGCTTTACATTGGGTAAGCCGATCCCTTCCGAAGAAGGTGGCGGCGGCGTTTCCCAGTCTATGGTATTTTTTACCGAAAATACCAATTGTTGCGCTTTTAATTCGAGGTAAATCAATATTTCCACGGCCCCCGTCATCGCGCCAGCACCATGTTTGAAACTGTTTTCGACAAAAGGCAGCATCAATAAGGGTGTGATAAGCATACCTGGCTCATCTATATTTTCCTGATAATCAACCGTTAAACGATCATTGTACCGCAATCTCTCCAATGCGATATAATCCTGAATTACCTGCGCTTCCGATTCTACAGGAATCCTTGGCGCCCGACATTCATACAGCACAAAACGCATTATTTTAGACAGCATCATGACTGCATCTGCCGTGAGGTCCGATTTTTTGCGCGCCAACGCATACAGGTTGTTGAGGGTGTTAAACAAAAAGTGCGGGTTAGTTTGTGCCCGCAAAAAACTAAGTTCGGACTCCAGTTTTTCGCGGATCAATTGTTGCTCAATTTCCAGACTTTCAAACTGCAATCGCACAAACTTGATCGAACAGGCCGCCGCTAAGGTAATGAAGCAGTCAAACGATGTAAGCAACAAGGTTTTAGCATCCCAAAAGTCCATCATTTTACCATGCAAGTATAGCGGCGCATACAGATAATGCATCACCAAACGGTACAAAACCATGCATACCACAAAGGCCAACAGTAAAATACCCAACAGTTTGCTCAACTTGCTGCGTTCCAGGTACAATGGAATAACCCGGTAAAAAACAAAATAGGTCAGCGCAATTTTGACCGGCAACGAAAAACTCTCGGCAACCAAAGCACGCCCAAAAGCCAGATCGATATCCCCTTCATATCCGAACAAAACATCCGATAAAAGCGCATTTAAAGGCAGGTAAACCGCCCAAAACAATACATGCAGGCCTATTCTATACCAAGATAATTCGTTCCAATTAAGCATTCCATTCAATCGTTTCAAACCCGGGTGTAATCGACAATGTATAAAGCGAGCGGTCGCGCAGTCGAATTTCCTTGATCGGCATCTCTGCCCCATCTACCGTGCAACGTTTCAAAAATGTTGGGAAGCCGACCAAATAAACTTTCACCGCCGAGTAAGTAGGGATATAATCGCCTTCTTTGCGTTGGTGCAAGGTAAATTTGGTGTCCGTACCAGCCGTTTCAAAATATTTCAAACTGTACATTGATTTTAAATAATCGTAACCATCCCCCGAATCTTCATACAAATGGCTTTTTTCTATGCCATTTTTGTAATAAACATACAAGGTCAACTCTTCAATCGGCTTTTCGCCGGTCCATTGCATCACCGGATAAATCGGTAAAACAGCCCCTTCCCGGATAAAAAATGGCACTTGATCGGGCATCACATTGACAAACATTTCACCCGATGCAGGATGGCCGGTCCAGAAATAATACCAGTTTCCTTTAGGCAAATACACCCCTTGGCGCTGCACCTTGGGTTGTATCACCGGACTCACCAGCACGTGTTCGCCAAATAAAAAATCGCGTTCCTGTTCAAAGAGTTTGGGATCGTTTTCATCTGCAAACACCAAATGGCGCAAAACGGGGGTTCCATCCTGGGCGCTGCGCCACAATGCAGTGTACAGGCAAGGTAAGAGGTGATAGCGCAACTCAATGGCTTTTTTCGCCAAATCGGTCCATTTCTCCCCGAAAGACCAAGGTTCCTGGTCTGTTTGGTGTAAAACAGGGTCTGTCAATTGTGCCTCCTCCGCAGGCATCGCATCGCCACTTTCATGATGGCCCATGCTGTGCACCCGCATTAACGGATGAAAAACCGACAGTTGTAACCAGCGCACAAACAACTCAGCCTCGCAGGAACCCGCAAATCCGCCGATGTCGGTACCACAAAACGAAAAACCGGAAACGGAAAGCCGCTGACATTGAATATTGGCAATTTGCAAGTGCTCCCATTCCGAAAAATTATCGCCCGTCCATACCGCCGCATAACGTTGTCCGCCGCTAAAAGAAGCACGGGTGAGCAAATAGGGTCGCTTTTCGGGCTGTAGTTTTCGGAAACCATCCCATGAAGCCTGGCTCATCAACAGGCCGTAAACGTTGTGGATTTTTCGATGGCTGCTAACTTGTCCGTCCCCATCATGCATCACAAAATCGGGCAGTGTTTTATGGTTTACATGAAACACCGCAGGTTCATTCATATCATTCCAAAAACCGGCCACACCTTGTTCCTGGTATAATTCGGTGTACAAATTGCCCCACCATTTGCGTACTTGGGGGTTAGAATAATCCGGAAAAGCACAAAATCCTGGCCAAACGGGCGCTTTAGCGACTCCGCCATCGGCAGTGCGCACAAACATGCCTTTGGCCATACCTTCCTGATATACAGCATAGTCCGGATCTTCCTTGATGCCAGGATCGATCATCACCACCGTTTGAAACCCGATTGCCTTGAGTTCGGCAATCATTTTTTTGGGATCGGGGAAATGCGCTTTGTCCCAGGTAAAACACCGGTACCCATCCATATAATCAATATCCAGATAAATGGCATCGCAAGGAATTTCCAGGTCCCTGAATTGCTGGGCGATTTCAAGCACCCGGCTATGGGGGTAATAGCTCCAGCGGCACTGGTGGTAGCCAATGGCCCACATGGGCGGAAGTTCCAGTTTGCCACTCAGGCGTGCGTAGGCGCGCGCAACCGCATGTAACCCAGGACCATACATAAAATAATAATCCATTGCGCCACCATCGGCACGGATGATGGTGGTATCTGGATGGGTGCATCCAAAATCGAAATGCGATTTGTAGGTATTGTCTAAATAAATACCATATGCAATACCTTGATTTAAAGCATAATAAAATGGAACGGCGCGGTAAAGCGGGTCTGTTTCCCGACCAAAGCCAAAGGCATCGGAGCACCAGTTTTCAAATTTTTTACCTGAAAGGTTGGTGCCGCAGGTTTTATCGCCGAGGCCATAGATCAATTCCTTGCGGTGCAGTTTTTTTTCTACCCGTACATCACACCAACCGTTCATGATGGTGCGTTTGGCCGAATACCCAGCCGCGTCTTCACAGAGTACGCGGTCATCAAGGTCATAAAATTTCACCCGCAACCCCGATTTGGAAACCACTACTTGCAACTGTTCGGAAACGATCAAGTACTCGTTGTCATTTTCATGCAGGGTAACATTTACCTTTTCGGCTTGAAAATTGGGATCAAGGGCATAAGAAAAATCGGGCGAAAAAAGTCCGTCAACGGCATAGCGCAAACGGATAATACCTGGTGTGTACACTTGAACGCGCAAGGCGATGCCATTTTGGCAAACAAACTCATAGGCACCGTCACGCCAACGCACGGTGGCGAGCTCATCGGGTGTAACTACCTGATATACATCATCGTAACGCATACTCACATCTGCATCTGCAAATGCTATTTCCTTCACTACTTCCGGTATCGGAAGCAAGGGGGTAAGGTCCTGCTCTTCTGTCATAAGGGATTGTGCTTCGAATTCAGCCTCAAAAATGCGGTGAATTTCGGAGAAATCAGGTATAAATACATACAATAAAGGCCCCCCCATTCCTGAGAGAGCCTTATTGCTTCATGCAACAGATTAAACGGTCAGAAAAACAGTGTTCCGTTCAGCGTAAAAATAGATGAGTTATTAATTTGTCCGGCGCGGGTTGGCGCGTACTCTAAATAAGCGCCATTGTACTGGTACAATACCCGACTATAGGTTCGGATTGAATTAACCCGATAAAAGAAATCTAATTCAAAACGGTCACCCAAGCGCATTCCTAGTCCTGTTTGCAGACCTAATTGCCAGCGCTTGACCTCATTTTCAGCCAATGAATTAACCGCTTTATCATTACTGCGGTCGGAAGCCTGAAAAACAACCTGATTAAGCGCAAACACTTTATCCACCTCCACACTTTGGGTATAACTAATTGTTGGCCCCAAGAAATACCGCAAACGGCGGAAAAACTGTACATAAGCCATCACAGGCATTTCAAAACGATCCAGGCGCTCCAGCGGAACATATACTTTACTGGAGGCGGTAGACAAACCGGTTTGTGGATCTACCAAACGGCCATAACTATCGAGCAAGGACAAATTGCCCGTTGCTTTGGCATAATTCAAGGCGCTTAAAGAAGCTACCGGCCGGGTAGACGGGGCTGGGCGCAAATAACTGTAAAATAAACTTGCAGTCAGGCCCCACCGGGCAGAAGTTCGATAATCGACGACACCACCAATACTTGCTCCATTCAGCGTTCTAAAGCGCTCCGTAAAGATGCCAATGGAAGGTCCAAATACCAGTCTGCGCGTGGTATGTTGCGGTATGATGCGCAGTATTATTGGTTCGGGCCGCGTTACTTTTTTAGGTGCTTCGGGAAATACCTCCGCATAAACGGGGGTATTTACGGGAGTCTCGAGGCTATTTACAGCAGCCAAGGGCAATGAAAACGCTTGGTCTGGCTGCTGCATTAAATCGTCCAGTGCTGGCTGTAAGGCTCCTTCCACATTTCCAAAGGCCGTATTCCTGTTTTTTGCATCAAAATAAGAGAAAAGGCGACTTGCTTGCGTCAAAACAATCCGGGTATGGTCGGGTGTCGTTGATTTTAACAGCGAGGCATCCTGGGCAACACTTTTAAAAGGTGTTGTGGTTTGGACTTGCACCGTTGGGCTTTCGGCCTTTAACGATTGCGCAGAAACCTGTTGTTGTAATCCTTGATAATATTTACCCGAATACCACCAACCTGCCCAACCGGAACAAAGGGAGCAAAACACCAATAAAAACCACCAAATAATCGGACGCCGACGTCGCTCTTCTGCAACGGGCATTTCATCTTCCAGCACCTTGTGCATGGCAGCCCATCCATTGTCCGTAATCCGCTCGTCGAAATGATTCATTTTCAAATTCATAAAAAAATCGGCATCAACACGATGTTCAAATTTTGTCGCAACCGACTTACACTTTTGCTTCTTTATAATAAAGGTACTGGGGCCGCAACAATTCCCGCAATTTTTGACGGGCTGTGCTTAAATGCCACTTAGAAGTACCTTCGCTCATTTGCATGTTTTCTGCAATTTCAGCGTGTGAATAGCCTTCAATTGCATATAATCGAAATACCTCCTGAGAAACCGGCGGTAAAGTGCGTACTGCTTTCAGAATATCTTCTTCATAAAACTGCTCATGGCTGCGTTCCGGTACGGCTTGATCATAATCCTCCAGCATTAAAAAATGCATGTAACGCGCATTTTCCCTGAAATAATCGGCCATACTATGGTAAACCAATTTGCGAACCCAACCTTCCAGGCTCCCTTTAAACCCGAAGGTGTGTATTTTTTTAAAAACACGCAGAAAACCGTTATTGACCATTTCGATGGCAACCGTTTGATCTTTTGTGTAACGCATACACATACGCATCATTTCGGGAAAAAACCTCCGATACAAAGCTTCCTGTGCACGGCGCTCGTTTCTGGCGCATCCTTGCACCATATCTTGTTCGGTTATTGTTTTTTTGCCAAAAAGTGACATCAGGACACGGGAGGTGAATGATGATCGGCTGTTGGGGCTACATGACACGCAATTACCAAAGATAGATACTTACCGCCAGTCAAGCCAAAAAAATATTTGTGCTTATTTGTTTGAGGCCACTGGCGGCAAATTTCTTGAAAAGACAGGAGTCTAGACAGGAAAGGTTGGGTAAAGTTGAAAAAAAATTATGGCGTTATTATTTTTTCTAATTGTGCGGCGCGTTCCATCCAGTCATTTTTTCTTGCAAATGCTTGATATTCAGTCTTTTCGCCGCTATCTAAAGCAAGTTGGATTGCATCGCCGAAATGAGCGGCCTCTGTCAAAAAAACAATCTCCTCAAATTCTTTTAAGGGGGCAAAACGGGTGCTAACGACGGGTTTGCCCGCCGCGAGGTATTCGTTTATTTTTAAAGGGTAAATGCCCGCGGTAAATTTGTTTTTCACAAAAGGAATCAAGCAAACATCCATTTGTTGCACCCAACCCTGTAATGCTGTTGCTGGAAAAGCACCAGCCAGGTACACATTGGGAAACGGCGATAACCGTTGTTGAATGGACGCCTCCTGAACCCGTCCTACGAACACGAACAAGGCACTAGGAAACCGGCGAAACTGGGTTTCCAGCATGTCAAAATCAAGGCGATCATCTACACTGCCCAAATAACCAATTACTTTTTGTCCGGGTATTTTTCCGGGAATTACAGGGAGTATTTCCACGGGTAGTTTATGGAAAAACTGATTAAAATCTACGCCATTTTTAACAACCTGCACGTTAGGGTGCTGAGACGCCAGCTTGGTTTGCAAGCCTTCCGAACTACAAACCACCACGTCACATACCTGAATGAATTGCTTCTCTAACCGTGGGCCATGTTTACCCGCCCAGTTTGCTGCCGAAATTTCATCGTAACAATAATAAACCAATAAGCTTTCTTGCAGTTTTCCGGCTAAATGCACACCAAACGACGGATTAAACGCATTGACTACAACGGGTTGATGAAATTTTAATCGGGACATTGCGCTTTTTATTGCGCGCAGCATAAACACACTGTTGAGGCGATTTACAAAATCGAACAAGCGTGGCTGTTTTAAAAAATTGCTGGGAAAAACCGGAGGTAAAGTCAACACCTGTAACGTGCCCGTACCTATTACTGGAATACATCGGATGCGCGCTTGCAACCCAAGCATACGCCTACGCGCTGCGGGAGGCTGGGTAAAAAAATCCTTCCAGGTGTAAGCATAATCGACATACAATACCTGATGCCCGCGCTCCGCCATCCTTTTCATGAGTTCTACGGTCGATTTCAGGTAATTTCCATCCCAAGCGGGAAAAGCATGGCAGACAATTTGCATGTTTAACTGATTAAAAGCGTGTTATTTGGATAAATTGAGTGCAGCAAGCCGTTTGATCCACCTGCGCAACCGGCTGCGTTTTTTCGGAATTTCACCCAAAGCTGTTTCCAGGTTGTCGGGTTTTACTTTGTTTAATACGAGTCGACAGGAGTGGCCAATAATCTCCTGGGCCATCGAAAGCGCGCGGCTATCTGCTGAGTTCCAGGTGCGGGTGGCATCGGCAACCAGCAGGGCTACATCCATTTGGGCCAATTCCGCTACCGGATAAGCGCCACTGAGCAAGGCAGGTACTTCAATCCATTCAACATGGGCACCGGAAGGCAATTCTTTTATTAAATTGATCAAAACCGTTTTTCCTTCTCTTGCCCGGGTACTCAAAATGGCAATTCGAGGCACTTCATCCTTGAGGCCTTGTTGCCGTAGGTCCAGGTCGACCCGTTGCCGCAGTTGTTCGCAGGCACGACGCACCAGAAATTGATAGTCCAGTCTTTTATGGGTACGCCATTTTTCGGGCAAAATTGGGAAGCCAGCCGCAAATTTCAAATTGGTAATTTTGGTTGCGCGCTCGGGGTCGCGCAACGAATTATCCATAAATTCTTTGGTGATGGCTAAAGAGAGCACCAAAATCATGCCTACCATAAAGGACATTATAATCATGGTGGGGCGTTTGGAAGCACCTGCTTTGATTGGATAAAACGGTGGATCCATCACCCGTAAAGTGGTCGACATCAGCATACTTTCCTTGTGCAGGCGGGCCTGGTTGAAAGAATGCAGGTTTTCGAGGTAAGCTTGTTCGGTTACGCCAATTTCACGTTCTATCCGTTTAAGTTTACTACCCCAAGGTGCAAATCGGCCATAAATAATATCAAATTCCGCTCGGCGGGCCTTTAAAACACCTAGCCGGGCAAGTGATTGTTCTACGATCAACCAGTGCTCTATCCAACGTTGCAAAAGTGCCTGGGTTTCCAATCCATCGGGGGTTCTATTGACTGCAAAAGTTGCTTCAGCATTTTTTCTTAAACTCTGAATGAGCGCATCCTCTTCTCTTTTGAGGGCCGATATCAAAGATTTATTGGAAGGATTAGGTACACTATCTGTGATAGATCCAATTTCTAATTCAGTCAACTTGCCACTCAAATCGGTCAATAATTCGCGTTGTGCGAGCAAGTTTTTATTAATTTCCGGCAAATTTATGCGATTGCCCAGTCGATCCTCAATACTTCTTCTGGAAGAATCGGCGGCCGCCATGCTCATAATTTCTTTAAAGTAAAATTCGTCCAGGTCTTCCTTCTTTGCTGCGATGTATCGGGTTTGTTCGTAATAGTTGATAATTTTGTTTCTTTCCATGAAGGAAAGCAACTCATCCTCTTTCGTAGCCAGGGCTTGTGCGCTTTCTTGCGTGGAGCGTTCAAAGAAATCAAGCACACTGGTACTTTGTCCTTCTTTTACGGCGCGGTGTCGAGCAATAAAAATCCTGGTATGCTTTAATAAGGTGTTTCTACATACGGCTGGATCCGTGGCGGTATAGGCAATCCGTATCATATCGGTACTGGCCTCGCGCTTTATGACCATCGTAATAAGGTGTTCATAACCAAATAGTTCGTGGTCGCCTTCCAATAAGTCTTTGATTGGGTTTTTATCACGTCGGGACCTGCACGCTTCTACATTCAACAAGGTTTTAGCAAAATCACCCGGTACAACTACTCCTGTACGCGCAGCCAGTGGTACGAGTTTTTGCAACTCAGCAAAAGAACCCGCCGTTAGGGTATCGTCATTGGGTTTTTCCAGCATGAGCGCCTCCGCCAATAATTCTGCGGCGAGGGATTCCATCGTTTCACGGCTGCGGGCAAGTCCGAGGATGTTTTCACTTTCATTATTGGTGTATCCATAATCTACTTTCCCGCCTTGGCTGTTGCTGATGTTGTAAGAGGTTACCAGTCCAGTATTTAGAATGGTATTAGAAGTATAGGTCTTTTTTTCATCACGGCTGGAATAAAAGGTAGACCCACCGGCAATAATACCCGTGAGCATCATCCATTTAAGGTTGCGCGCTACTAATCGTAAGAATTGTATTAAGGTCATAGTTTGTTGAAATTACTTGGTATTCGCCAGAAAGTCAAATGATCTAGCGTTGCCAAATATCTGCTCCAATATAGGCACGCAACAGCAATACCTGCTTTTGGGCCTCTGCCTGCGCAACAATTAACTGCTCCCGTGCATTATTGAACACGGTATTGATCGTACTGTATTCGCCAAGTGGCAAATTGCCTGCTTTAAAGTACCTTTCTGCTACGGTTAAGGCTACCCTGCTCGATTCAACCGCTTCGATTTTTGCTCGAATCAATTTTAGAGCCAACTCAAGTTGACAATACATCATAATCACGGTTGCCCGAATTTCTTCTTTGAGTGCTTCCTGTTCCTCCAGCATTTTCCTTCCCTGTAACCGCAGCATTTCTGCCTTTTGCCCCCGCGTCAGTACATCCGCACCGGTTATTTTCAGGGCAACACTTACATTATAACCGGTTTGTTTTCGGTCCGTTAATACATAACGGGTACCAAAAGCATCCGAATTGGCATCTAAGGCCGATGCGTTGCCATATAAAGCGCTTAAATTGACGGACAACAACTCAGCCCAACCACGGCGTTGCACCGATACAGCCAAGACTTGTTTGTCCATATCAAATTGTCGGGCCTTCAAATCATGTGCATTGAGCAATGCTAAATCACACAGCGTTGCAATTGGCTTCAATTTTAGGGCTAATACTGGTGGCATAGCGGTTAAACTATCAACCGCAAGCGTAGTAGTGGATGGTACCTGCGTGCTATCCGACTGTGCATACGCGATACTCAAGGAA
Organism: Saprospiraceae bacterium; assembly: GCA_040397785.1. Taxonomy (GTDB): domain Bacteria; phylum Bacteroidota; class Bacteroidia; order Chitinophagales; family Saprospiraceae; genus M3007. The sequence goes on from JBBAVI010000071.1 coordinate 13,233, forward strand.
AAACTGCAAACCAAAATTGTCGCCGTACTTCCTGCTTTTCGAAACAAACGATGCCACAATGACCTGCCCCAAGCCGGTACCGGAAACTTTTTTTGCATAAATGGTTTTTCCAATAATATAAAAAACAAAGCCGAAATACCCCAAACCACAGGCAAACAGATGCAAACCTGCAAGATAAAGTTTAGCCAGAACCCATTTCCAAGGGCAATTTTATTCGAAATGTGCATAAAGCCCTCTAATAAGGGCAAATGAATCAGGTAGATGGTGTAGCACATCCCGCCCGTCACTGCAATCCAGGTATTTTGAAGCATTTGTCGAAAAACAACACTTTTAAATGCTGCCACGAACAATATACACAAAGCCAGGGCAAAAAGCAAATTTTTTAAATACTCACTCGACCAGGTGTAACACATTACTACAAAAGCCAATACTGCTAAAAGATCCCAAATGCGGTGTTTCGCCACACCCGCTTTCCATTCCGTTAAATACAGGTCAGTTAATAAAAAACCGATTAAAAAATGTTGAATTTGACCCAAAATGGAAGCTTTCAACCAAAATGGGATCGGTCCGCCTGAATAGGTTTGTAAGGTAATGGCCAAGAAAATCACGGTAATCAGCCCGATGCGACGGTACCATTTATTGCGCACCCGAAAATAAGCCATGGCTAAAAAGGGTGCTACCAAGTAAAACTGAATTTCTACCTCCAGCGACCAGGCCACCGGATTGATGCGGGTGTAATCGTGAAAAATGAGGTTGTGCGTGTAGGTAACCGTTGCCAGCCAATGCTGAAACAGTTCGGGCAACAAATACGTGCCTTTTACCAGCAAAACCAGTGCAAAAACCGTCATCCAGATCAAATAAGGCGGCTCAATGCGGGTTAACCGCCGCAAATAGTATTGTTTTAGCGGCACAGGTGGCTTATCGTTCAACACCGATTTGGCAAAGGGGAGCGCCAATACAAAGCCGCTGATGGCAAAAAACAAAAACACCCCAACGGTACCCCTGCTGATAAAAAAAGCCAATTGGTCGTCAAAAAGCGCAGCAGGCTTATCCACCTGCGTATACCGATAAAAACGCTCCAAGAGATGCTGGAGCACCACAGGCAGAATTGCCACAAAACGCAAGCCATCAATTTCAGGAAGCCAGGCTGCACCTGATGTAGTACGCCGGAGTAGATCTTGCAATCGGGTCATATTAATGAAGCATTGTTATAAAAGATGATCTATGCAAAAATGGCTCCATTTCGAAAGACGATTCCCAAAGTTTCGTTTTTTGGACATATTTCAGGGCTAAATTGCAGCTTTTTACCCTTTTTTGGGGAGAGACAAATACACCTGATTTACGTTCTGTCGGGTTGCTGACAACGCGTTTCCCGAAGCACTAAATTTAAATTCAGGTTGTAAATACTTTTTTAGCCGAAAATAATAAATCGCAGTATTTCGAGGCGCTCAAGACAAAAAGCAATGCCGCCGCGGGTATTTTGAAGTTGCAGGTGGTTGAACTGACCAATTTAAAACGCAACCGCATCATCGACGATTTTGAACACAGTGACTTAGTCAGGCACCTCAATGAAATGATGAACCTTCAGGGTGGTTGCGAACGGATAAAAACAACCCCCTTGTTTCGTCAATACAGCATTTTCAGCCGTGTTTTTGTCAATATTTTTATCTTTTTGCTTCCTTTTGGGCTTATGAAGGACTTAAGTGCACTGGCAACTTGGGGCGTTTGGCTCACCATTCCATTTGCCATGCTAATTTCCTGGGTGTTTTATACCATGGAACAAATTGGGGAATACAGCGAAAATCCTTTCGATAATGCTGTAAACGATATACCCATTGCCACCATTTGCCGAAACATTGAAATCGACATCCGTGAAATGCTGGGTGAAAAAGATTTACCGGAAAAAATGGTCCCAGTCGATGATGTGCTATTGTAAAATAATTAACGCAATTTTTCAAGCAATTCATCCGTAATAGGCTCACTACTAACGCCGTACCCATTTACCAAAACACCTTTTACTTTATATTTTTCGGACGATATCGCGTACACCACACTTTCATCGGAAGGATCGGTCATGCCTTCAAAACGGTAGTAGTGGTCTACATGAAATTCATCATGAAAAATTTGAATTTCATCCTCCGGGCAGCTCAACTTATCTTGTTGGAGATTAAAATCTTTGGTATAGCCTCGCGTGCGCAGTGCGTCAATCGCTTCTGTTAGGGTTTCGTATGCTTGCATGGTTGTTTTGTTTTAGGTATTAGTTTAATATAAAAACAAGGAGTATGGCGGATTGTTTTCACCGAAACCTTCAATAGAGCGGGATAATTTAAGCTTTTTAAGATACCTTTTAATATAAAAAACCAAACTCCCCCTATCTTTCGTATATTTTATAGAGGACTGCTTCCTGTTTTTGCTAATTCAAGATAAAATCAATCTAAAAAGCGATCACAGGTTTGCTACCTCAAAAAAAACAGTGACTTTTGTAACCTCATAAGGTCGTAACAACTGTCCTTGTGCGCTTTTATAATGCAAGACCAACAACTTATTATCCGATTGCAACAGCAAGATCAAGGCGCGATCAGTGCACTGTATGATGCCTATAGTGGGGCATTATATGGCGTGGTGCTGCGCATTGTACAAACCAATGAACTTGCGGAACAGGTAATTCAAGATACTTTTTTGAAAGCCTGGCGCAATGGTGCGCAATATGATGCAACCAAGGGACGGCTTTTTACCTGGCTACTCAACATTGCCAGAAATACGGCCATTGATGCAACCCGCAGTGCGCATTTTAAAAACGCCCAAAAAACCGGCAACCTCGATCAAATTGCCACCCATTCAAGTGGAGACGTGATTAATCCGGATCATCTGGGTATACGTGAAGTCGTGGCACAACTGGATGAAAAATACCGCAGCCTCCTGGAAATGGTTTACTTTAAAGGGTACACCCAAGAAGAGGTCGCAGAAGAAACAGGCATACCGCTTGGCACAATTAAAACACGCATTCGATACGCTATCAACGAGTTACGAACTGTTTTTGGCGATAATAGAGCGGCTATTTTGTTGGCTGCCTTGCTAATCAATTTCATTTAATTTTCATTACCCTTTCTGCTTCATTAGCAGCAAGTACAACAACAGATCGGATTTTTCCGCAATCATACAATGGAACTTCAATCGTTCATAAACTCAGGATTATTGGAATCATATGCGCTCGGCCAATGTACCGATGAAGAGCGCAGCCTCGTGTTGCGCATGCGCGATGAGCATCCAATGGTGCAAACCGAATTGGCATCAATTGAACAAGCCCTCGAACAATATGCACAGGCACAAGCAATTGTACCTCCCGTCGATTTAAAAGCGCGGATCATGGATGCCATCCATCAAGCAGAAACGCAGCAAAAAGAAGCCCCTGAACTTAATGTAAATACAACAAAAGGCGGTACAAACAGTCCCTTGCTCCTGCTTGCTATTGTGGCGCTGCTTACATTGTCTGGTTATTTGTGGATGTCGACCCAGCAAGCCAAGCAACAAACAACGCTTTTAGAACAACAAGTAGAACAACTGCGCAAAGAACTTCAAGCTTGCAGCGTCCGGTCAGCAAATGATCAGGAATTTGCAAATTTGGTACGCGATCCAGATACCAAACGGATCGAATTGAACAATGGCAAAGATGTAACAACCAGCGTTTTCAACAGCGATTTGCGCAGCAGCTTAGTGCTCGATCTTTCAGGGGTACCTGCCCCAAGTTCGGGGAAACACCTCCAGTTTTGGGCCATTGTGGATGGAACACCGGTGAGTATGGGCATGATTGATTTCAATTCAATCGGTGGCCATCAAACCTTTAAATATGTTGCCAATGCACAAGCATTTGCCATTTCGGAGGAAGACAAGCCAGAAGGCAATCCAACACCAACGACCGTTATTGTAATCGGCAAAACAGGGTGATCCCAACATAAAACCTGTTCTTGGAGCGGGTTTTATCTTTTAGTTTGGCCTTTTTGTCGTTATTTTAGGATTCAAACCCTGTAAGTTATGCTTTTTTGTCGAGCATTTGGGATATTTCCACCCCCCAATGCCCATCATGGTTATGATAAAATCGATACCAGGCGGGAAAATATCTATTTTACTTTCCCTGCTCGACTACATCCAACAAGAACGCGGCCTTTCAAACACCCAAAATATGCAAATGCAGGATAAAAACCAAAAAGCATCCGAAATTATACGTAACCACGTAGGGTTTTCCATGGGTGCAGCCTTAATTCCGATGCCCGGCGCCGATTTATTGGCAGTGAGTGCCGTGCAATTAAGTATGTTGCGCCAACTGGCCAAACTTTATCAGGTTGGGTTCATGGACGTACTGGGTAAAAACATCATTTCCGCGGTGGCGGGTAGTAGCGCTGCACGGTTGGGTGCAAGTTTGATCAAAATCATACCCGGTGTTGGCACCATTATTGGCGAACTTAGCATGCCCGCTTTATCCGGCGCTTCCACTTATGCACTCGGAAAAGTAGTCGCCAATCATTTTCAACATGGCGGCACCCTCGACGACCTCGACCTGGCGACCGCCCGCAAAGGGTACGAAACGGAGATTTCGGAAGGAAAACAAGTTGCCGAAGAAGTAAGCCGCGCTGGTTCGGCAACCAAATCGTCGACCGATGAAGCCATTGATAAAATTAAAAAACTGGCAGAAATGAAAGATGCCGGTGTAATCACTGAAGAAGAATTCAGCAGTTTGAAAAGTCGCTTATTATCCCAAATTTAATTTGGCTGCGGTAAGCCCGCAAATACAGGAGCATTGAAATTACCAACTGTTACCACCACCCGTGCGCTTCAATTATTTCAGGTCATGCGCCAGGGCGCGGTGCTGTTGAGTAGCGTTTTGCTGGCCAAAAGTGGCCTGACAACTTCCGATATTGGCGTGTATGAATTGTTGCTGTACCTTGGAACAATACTTACGTTTTTCTGGGTAAACGGACTTTTACAGGCTATGCCAGCCACGTATTCCAGGCTTTCGGCAGAGGATCAGCGCGATTTTTTTTTCAATAATTTTTTAGTTTTTTCGGCAATCGCCGTCGGGTTGTTTTTCCTAATGTTAGGCGGACAACAGATTCTTGTGCCGATACTAACCGGCATGGCTACCCTACCCTACTATACGCTGTTTTGTCTGTTTTTACTGCTGAATTTGCCGAGTTTCCCCGTTGAATACATTTATTTGCTACAAAAAAAGCCACGCCATATCCTTGGTTGGGGCCTTGGTTCGTTTGGGCTACAGGTATTGGCCATTGGACTTCCCTTGTTTTTGGGCTTTGGTTTGGAACGCAGTTTGCAAGCGATGGTGCTTTTAGGTGCTTTAAAATTTGCATACACGTTTTGGGTGGTTTCCCAATTTAGCCGCCTGCGCATTCGGCTCGATTTAATACGATCCTATCTTGTTTTTGCCGGACCATTGATGCTCAATGTGTTGGTAGGAAATGTTGTGGTGATGTTTGACCATTGGTTGGCAGGCTGGTGGTACCAAAATGAGGCTGTTTTTGCAATATTCCGGTATGGTGCGCGGGAATTTCCTTTGGTACAGGCCTTGGTGAGCGCTTTGGGGGTAGCCTTGATTCCGAGTATTGCTTCCAACGTTACGTCTGGATTGGAAGATATGAAAGCCATGACCCGCAAATTAGGCAATGTACTTTTCCCGATCAGTATTGTCTTATTGTTTACCAGCAAGCTTTTATTTCCGCTGATTTTTAATCCTGATTTTGCGCAAAGTGCCGGTTTATTCAATATTTATATGCTTATGACCGCCAGCAGGTTGTGGTTACCTAATTCGATCTTACTGGCTATGGGGCGAACCGGCATCATTTTATGGGTTGGGTTACTCGAATTAGCGTGTAAAGTAGTTCTGGGTTTTGTGCTTTTGTACTTTTTTGGACTTCCTGGTCTGGCCTGGTCGGCGGTGCTTACCTTTTGGGTAGAAAAAGCGGGCTTAGCCTGGTACTTAAAATCCAAACAGGGCATTGCCTTACATCAATGGATGGATATTCGCTGGTTTACAGGCTGGTCTTTGTTGTTATTGGCCGCGTATTTTGTGAGTTTTGCGCTATTTTAGGGCGTTTAGTGCCGCTTTAATAATCGACTCATCGCTTTCCCAGTACCACCATTCCAATCCGGGAATATCACCCTGTCCGCTTTGTTGAACCACTTTTGCTTTGCCCGTCAGATGAAACTCCATCGCCCCGGTATTGTCGGCAATAAATCGGATATTGTCTGGACCAATTCCAGCGCCCGGCATAATATCAATGCGCCCGGCAGCTTGCTCTACCATTTCTTTCAACAGCAAAACGCCCGATTCAGCAGTAGCCGCCTGTCCGGAGCTTAACACGCGTCGAATACCCAATTCAATCAAGGTTTCCAGGGCTGCTGCCGGATCAACGGTATAATCGAAGGCACGGTGGCAACAAACCTCCATTTTTCCGGCCACCTGGATCATCTTTTGGAAAAGCGCCACATCCAAGGTATGGTCGGTTGTAAGTGCACCTACCACCACCCCTTGAACGCCAATTTCTTTGCAAAACTGGATATCGTCCAACATAATTTCCACTTCTTCAGCCGAATAGGTAAAATTCCCTTCCCGGGGCCGAATCAACACATGCACCGGAATACGCAAGTGGTGACAGGCCGCCCGAATCAAGCCATAGGATGGCGTAAGCCCGCCCAGATCCAATCCGGTGCAAAGTTCGATGCGTTGTGCACCGGCAAATTCGGCAATCCGTGCAGATTGTATATTGGTAGCACAAATCTCTAGTAACATAATAATCAGTCTTAGAGGTAAATTTTTACCTTGGGCCTTCAAATTCACACAAAGAATCCATGTTTACACGCCTTTTCACGACCGCCTGCGTCCTGGTATCTTTGCAGATAAGCGCACAAGATCTGCACTTTTCCCAATTTTACAACCAACCGATGGCCTTAAATCCGGCGTCTACTGGAATCTTCCAAGGGGACTTTCGGGGGGCAGCATCTTATCGGTCGCAGTGGGCCAGCGTACCAGTTAATTATCAGACATTTGCGGGTGCCTTTGACTGGAAACCTTTTCAGCTTGGCTCAAACAAAATTGCGCTGGGCTTTTTATTGCAACATGATGTAGCAGGTGATGGCGGGCTTTCCTGGACCCAACTGGGGGCTTCGGGAAGCATGATACACGCCCTTTCAAGTACCCAAGGCCTTGCAGCAGGCTTTGGTATCGGTGTGGCACAGCGGTATGTAAATCTTGACAAATTGACCTTTCAAAATCAATGGGGCGGCGATTTATTTGATCCGGGCTTGTCCAGCAAAGAGCAACTTAACCAAAACAGCCGCATCCGGTCTACCTTATCGGCTGGTTTACAATGGTTTTATCAGTCCACCACGTCCAGGACCTTTATTAAAGCGGGCATAGGTGCCTTACACCTCAACCAACCTAACATCAGTTTTTCAAGTGATCACAACTTTCAGCTACCCATTCGTGTAACATTTCACGCGGATTGTGCGTTACAGGTGCGCGAATGGTTGGATTTGGTCGTTTTCGGGTTGTCGCAACAAATGCAGAAAAGCCGTGAATTGGTACTGGGTGCTGGCCTTCGAAGTGTACTCAGCAATGGGCCAGGCAGTCAAATGGCCGCTCGTTTTTCATTGGCACATCGGCTGGGCGACGCATGGATTCCTGCTGTACAATTGGAACGCAACAACTGGATATTTGGCCTGAGTTACGATTGGAACAATTCCCCATTTCAGGTGGCCACAGCAGGTCGCGGCGGCTTTGAGTTATCGGCTGTTTACCAACTGTTGCCAGCGCCGGCGCTCAAATCCTTCAAATCTTGCCCTATTTTTTAACAAATAGGTTTTTTTAATCCAATGCATTACATTTATCGTGTAAGGCTATTAATCCCCCCGCTTTCCCGAAACCTAATCGGATCATACTTTTTATGAAAACAACGCACACCATATTATTTATTTCCTTATTGCTAGGTATCGCGGGATCGGTACGGGGGCAGTCGCTCAAGTCGTTTGAGCGCGCAGGAGATGATGCTTTTAAAAACAAAGACTTTGGTGCAGCCATTCAATACTACGCCACGGTATTGAATAAAAACGCTGCTGATTTAGCCATCTTATGGAAATATGCAGAAAGCGCCCGCCAGATGTATGCCTACACGGAAGCCGAACAGACTTACCTCAAAATTGCCGAAAACAACAAAGCCATAAAAAAATATCCCTTACTCAACCTAAGACTTGCCGAAACAAAGCATGGAAAAGGGGCATATGAGGAAGCAATCGCATATTTTCAGGAATTTTTAGCAACGCACAACAAAACAGATACCAGCCTCCTTCGGCAGGCAGAAACTGGCATAGCGCATGCTCAAATTGCCTTACAATTGACAGGACGGCTCCAAAACGTTGAAATCAAGCATCTGGGGAAGGAAATCAACAGTGCTTATTCGGAATTTGCGCCATTTTTGGTGGGTGATTCGTTGTTTTACTCATCTTATCGGTTTGATCAAAAAAAGGACCGACATACCCCGAAATCAAAAATCACCAAAGTATTGCTTTCGATCAAAGGTGCGCGCTCAAGGGAGCCTGGCCGGGGTTTCCCGAGTACGGATACCGCCCATATTGCCCACACCGCGTTTTCGCCAGACGGCCATTTTGTAATTTTTACGGTTTGTAAAAATAAAAATGCTTCGGATATTCGATGTGAACTTTGGCTTACGGTGATCGATCGGCGCAATCGGTGGTTGCCCCCGGTTCGGCTTCCGGCACCGATCAACCTGCCTGGATACACCAGTACCCAGCCCAATATCGGGTACGACAAAAAGGCCCAAGGTCCGGTGCTTTGGTTTGTAAGTGATCGGCCAGGCGGTAAGGGCAAAACAGATTTGTGGTATGTGCCGTTGGATACCGTGTTTTTTTGTCCCTGTGCCTTGCCCGTGCCCGGTAAACCCATTCCGAGGTTAAGCAAATTCGAAAATCCGATCAATGCAGCGGCCATCAATACCCCGGCACAAGAAGGTACTCCTTTCTATCTTGCAGCTACCCAAACACTTTATTTTGCCTCGGATGGTTGGGCGGGCATGGGCGGATACGATCTGTTTGCCGCTGCCAAAAAGGGCGACTCCCTGGCCACCCCACGAAATTTGGGCCCCGGGTTCAATACCAGTTACAACGATCTGTACCTGTTTATGGAGCCCAATGGTCGCAAAGGATATTTTAGCAGCAATCGGCCGGGCTCTTTTTTCTTGGATGAACGCAATAAGTTCTGTTGCAACGATTTATATTCATTTACCCTGCCTGACACCAATAAAACTACGGTCAAAAAAACCGATTTAGTCGATACCCTCTCAAACCGACGGAATCCGCCAGCCTTCGAAGTAAAGCCCAATCCGCCAACAATACCAACCCTCGTCCCGCAGCCTACACTTAAATCATTTGTAGGGCTACCTTTGTACTTCGATAATGACGAGCCCGATAAAAGAACCAACCGTGCTTTTACGAAGCGCACGTATGAAGAAACCGTTTTGCCTTACTTGGAACGTCAAATGGAATACCGCGAAAAATTTACTGCCGGAATTCCTGAAAACGGCATAGAAGTTGCGGAAAACCTGGTAGACGACTTTTTTGAACAAGAAGTCCGACGCGGTTACGAACGATTTTCGCAAATGAGCGAAATTTTATTGGAACGCCTGGAGGGTGGTAATACCGTAGAAGTATTCATTAAAGGTTTTACCAGCCCGCGGGCACGCAATGACTATAACCTGAATTTGGGAAAACGCCGAATAAGCAGTGTTAAAAATCAGTTTTTGGTCATGCAGGAGGGCAAATTAAAGCCATACCTGCAATCGGAGCAATTAAAAATTACCGAAACAAGCTTCGGGGAAACCCAAGTTCGGGCGGGAATCAGTGATAATTTGCGCGATGAACGCAACTCAATTTACCATCCAGAAGCCGCTCGAGAACGTCGTGTGGAAATAATTGGGATCGAAGAAAAAGAATAGACAAAAAAAATTTTGACGTTTAGGGGCGCATTGATTTAAATTTGCCGCAAACGAAGAAAAGCACAGTCCAGGGTAAACCAATCTTGAACCTGTTGTGCGTACTATCAAAACCAAATTTCATCCATACATTGGCTAAGAAACGCGTTGTTAAAGATTATGATGCCCTGCCGGAAGATACAGTTCGGCTCATCAAAATAAAATATCCAAGTGGATATGTTGACCATTTGGTGACGTACACCGATAAGGAGGGTAAAAAAGTATCCGCTTTGCCATTTGAAGCAGACGATACCTATTATTTGATTCGTATGACCATCCTCGATGCCAAACGCATTGTGAAAGAAGATGAGGACTTTGATGATGATGGGGTGTTGCGCGGAGATTTCGCTGAAGTAGAAGTTGGCGATGAATTTGACGGGGAGGGCGAGGATGATGAAGAAGTGCCAGATGGTACTTCCGATGAAGACGATCATATCATCGTTACCCGCCGCCGTGGCGAAGAGGAAGATATTGCCGACGATACGGAATATTAATTTAGTCAAAATCTGAAGTGCATGCCTTAGCGTACTTGCTGCCTAAAGCGGCTGTTTCGTCCTTTTGTGAAAAGGGATGAAGCAGCCGCTTTTTTTCATGAACCTGCTTGTGCGATATTTTTTTACAATCACAGGTTGCATCCCCAATTTTTTACATCTTTGCTGCACGTATCAGGAATAAAATTTCACTTAATTCCTGCTGACACACCTATTGTTCTAATTTTTAAATGAATACCCTATGAGTATGTCTGCTGCCGGCCAATCTGGCGCTTCCTGGCAAAAACCCCAATTGAGTTTCTGGCAAATCTGGAATATGAGTTTTGGCTTTTTGGGTATTCAGTTTGGCTGGGCCTTGCAAATGGCCAATATGAGTGCGATTTATGAATATTTGGGTGCCAAGCCCGATGAAATTCCGATGCTTTGGTTGGCCGCACCCCTGACAGGCTTATTGGTTCAACCTATTATTGGATACATGAGCGATCGCACCTGGAGCACCCGTTTTGGACGACGCAAACCGTACTTCCTGGTGGGCGCTATATTGGCTTCCTGCGCCTTAATTATAATGCCATCCTCCTCTACGTTGTGGATGGCGGCGGGTTTGCTCTGGATCATGGATGCGAGCATCAACATCAGTATGGAGCCTTTTCGGGCCTTTGTTGCCGATATGTTGCCCGAGGAACAGCATACCCGCGGATTTACCATGCAGAGTATGTTTATTGGATTGGGTGCGGTAATTGCTTCGGCTTTGCCCTTTGTGCTCACCAACTTTTTCCATTTAGGAGGTAGCGATGATTGTAGTACCAACAGCGTAATTCCGATGTCGGTCAGGTTGTCGTTTTATTTTGGCGCCTTTGCCTTTATCAGTGCGGTGGTTTATACGGTACTGACCACTAAGGAATACCCGCCGATGGATATTACGGAGTTTCAAAAAGCAAAGGAAGAAAAAAAGGGCTTTGGGGTAGGTGTTACTGAAATTTTACATGCGATCACCAACATGCCCAAAACCATGCGGCAACTGGCCTTGGTGCAGTTTTTGACCTGGCCGGGCTTGTTTTTGATGTGGTTTTACTTTGGGGTATCCATTACCCGCACCGTTTTTCACTACGATGATAGTTTGTCGCAATATGAGCCTTACTACAAACAGATGCAATGTGCTCAAAAGGCAGGTGAAACCCTTAATTTTTCGGACATTGCGAATAAAACCAATGCGTTAGGCGGCACCGTTTCAGGCGCTGCATTACAGAGCAACTTTCAAACACCGGAGCGGCTTGCAGAAATTGTGGGCACCAATATGAAGCGACGGTTGGATGGCAATGAATGGGGCGGCATTTGTTTTGCCTTTTACTCCCTGATTACGTTTTTGGTGGCCTTCCTGTTGCCGGTGGTGGCTGGCAAAACCAGCAAGCGATTTACACATGCGATGTGTTTGTTGGTAGGTGCTGTTGGTTTGTTTTCAGTGGGTTTTGTGCACGACCAATATTTGTTGTTATTATCGATGACGGGTGTTGGTATTGCCTGGGCGAGTATTCTTTCTATGCCTTACGCGATGTTGGCACCAGTATTGCCGGCCGACAAAACAGGGATCTACATGGGCATTTTCAACTTCTTCATTGTGTTGCCTGAAATCATGGCGACGCTTGGCTTTGGGTGGATTATGGAGCATGTATTGCACAACGACCGGGTGTCAGCGGTGATGTTGGGGGGCGTTTTACTCACAATTGCGGCCATTTTGTGCATGTTTATTCAGGAAAAGAAAACAAATTGACATAAAAAAAACAAATTTTTAATTTTTCCTTTGCCATTTCAAACTTTCCGTACTTTTGCGGGCCTTTTTTGCGCACACAACGAAACAAGTTTGAACCTTACTAATTTTTGAATTGAAAATGGCAAAACGCAAAGTCTCCCAAACGGAAACAGTGATAGCAGAGGAAGTATCAGCGGTGTCTGTACAATCTCTTTGGGAAAAATATCAAAATGTGATCCTGTATGTCCTTGGTGGCATCTTAGTGGTCGTACTAGGCTGGTGGCTGTATAATAAATTGATTGTCGAACCACGCCAAACTGAAGCAGTTGCTGCCATGTGGCAGGCGGAACAACAATTTGGCCGTGACTCCTTCCAAATGGCTTTGGAAAATCCGGGGGGCGGTTTCGACGGTTTCCTGGCAATTGCCGACAAATTTGGTGGTACGCCTGCTGGCAACCTCGCTAGCTATTACGCGGGTGTTTGTTACCTCCATACCGGCAATTTCGACGGCGCTATTGAATACCTGAAAGATTATAGTCCTAAAACAGACGATATGGCTGCGGTACGCAATGGTTGCATCGGCGATGCTTACGCGGAGAAACAGGATTTTTCAACGGCGGAAGGGTATTACAAAAAAGCAGCCAATTCGACCAAAAATGAGTTGATTGCAGGGTATTACTTGAAAAAAATCGGCATGTTCTACGAATTCCAGAACAAAAAAGAAGAAGCGGTTAAAGCTTACGAACGTTTGCGTCAAGACTTCCCGAATCCGGCTTCTACCGATTGGCGTGAAGTTGAAAAGTACATTTACCGCATCGGCGCTGGTAAATAGGCATATCACTGCCGAAAAAGCACCTGCATACGCACACCATTCGGTTTGCACACGGGAAACATCTTCACATCAGATGTTTCCCGTTTTTATTGGTCCATCGCCCAAACTAGCCCTGGCGGTTTTTTCAAAAAAAAATTGCGCAGTATTTAGAAACCAATTACATTTGCACAATTCCTCGATCAAAAGATAGTCTCTCCACTATACTAAGTTCACCAAAAAGATGTTATGTATCATCTGTTTTTGATTGAACCTTAGTCCGGCGCGCGCTTCCCGTTTCTCGGTATGCTGCGCAATAACGGTATGTAAACACTCATTTTCTTATTAAAAACCATTCCGATATGAACACGACTTTTCGTGCTGGGTGGTTGGCCGTACTACTCTTTTGCATCGCAGTTCGGCTCTCCGCTCAAAGTGGAGTGTCAGACGAGCTTGTACGCGCTGACAAACAATTTGACCTTTATGCTTACAATTTGGCACTCAGAACCTATCAAGAGGTGCTGAAAAAAGACCCGAGCAACGTCCGTGCGATGGTGCGCGTGGCTGATTGTTACTTTCAATTAAACAAACCAGAGGAATCCCTCGAATATTATCAAAAAGCAGCCCAATCGCGCAGTGCAACGCCCGATGTATTGCTGCGTTTTGGTATTGCACTGATGCACACCGGTGATTATGCCGCCGCCAAAAAACAATTCCGCTTTTATGCAGAAGGCAACGAACGGGAAGGCGAACATTACCTGAAAATGTGCGATTATGCGATCAATGCAACCAAAAAGGAAGGCAATTACGTAGCCCGTAACGAACCTTTGAATACAGAAGCAGCCGATTTTTCACCTACTTTTTGGGGAACACGCTTGGTGTACAATTCGGCCCGCACGGATATTAGCCGCAAATCGCAGTCAAAAGCGATTTCTGACTGGACAGGTAGTGCCTTCAATCAGTTGTTTGTTACCCAGCGCAACCCGGAAAACGGCTTTTTACAAAAACCTAGTTTGTTGCGCACCGATCTGCAAAGCGCTTTCAATGAAGGTCCTATCACTTTCTCAAAAAATGGACGTAGCGCCGCATTTTGCCGCAATAACTTTATCAATGGCACCCGGCAAATTGCAGAGAAAGGCATTAATATGAGTTTGTATTTCTCTGATATTGACGCAAACGGCACCTGGAGTGGCGAAAAAGCCTTTTTCTTTAATGGTCCAGACTTTGCAACCGGCTTCCCTTCGCTTTCTCCAGATGGCAAAACGTTGGTTTTTGCCTCCAACCAGGAAGGTGGTTATGGCGGATGGGATTTGTATGTCAGCAATTGGACTTCCAACGGCTGGACAACGCCTCGCAACCTGGGTACCCCGCTGAATACGCCGGGCAATGAGGTAACCCCGTTTTATGATGGGAAAAACCTGTATTTCTCCTCCGATTGGCACGATGGCCTGGGTGGCATGGATGTGTTCCGCGCTGAATTGGGCACGGACGAAGTCAAAAATATTTTCCAATTAGGACTCGGAATTAACTCTCCAAGAGACGATTACGGGTTTGTGTACGATGCCGATCAAAATATTGGGTACCTCACCAGCAACCGTTTGGGTGGCCGTGGCAATGAAGATATTTGGCAAATTACCAAACGCCGATCCGATGATTTTGAAAGTAATACCTTGAATGACAAACCCGTACAATACAGCAATGGCAATTCAATTGCAAGCACCAATTCAACGGGCGACAAGTACCTGCACATGCTGGTTACGGATGAACAAGGAAAGCCAATTACAAACGCTGAAGTAGATTTCCTGGACTGCGCCTGTGGTACGGGCAGAACCGATGCTGCCGGAAAATATTATTTTGAAGCCCTCAATCGGGTAATAGATTGTAAGGTGAACCTCACACGCGATGGTTTTCAGGATGCAAGCATTGCGTTGTACTCCTTTGGCCGCCAAAATGTATTGGTAGCCATGAACAAAGATCAGCGCCATGAATACCTGGGTGTTGTATTTGATGCGCGTACCAAAGATCCGCTTTATAGCGTGGTTGTTCAATTTCAATCCCCTGATTCTGATCGTTTTATCCAAACTTCAACCGATAATGACGGACGTTACTCCTTGATGTTGGAAACCGGGGTTGTGCATGAAATGACTTTTATCAAAGAGGGTTTTAAAGATGCGGTGGTGAAAATTAAACCAGCCAAGCAAGGAAATATGTACCGCTTGCCTGATATCTTAATGGAGCGCACTACCCTCCCATCCGCCGATTACACGGCTAATTCCGGGAACAATACAACCAATACGTATTTGGCGACACCGATCACCTACTCCACGGAAAAGAACCTGCAATCGAAAACCATTTATACCCAGCCAGCTACGGAGGCCTTGATAGCGCCAGCCGTGACGGGGTATGCAGTACAAATTGAAGCATCTCCCGATCCAATCCCAAGCGCGCAATTGAGGAAACACGAAGAATTGTCTAAATATGGCAATGTGTACGTAAAAACAGAATACAATGTGAATAAAGTACGCCTCGGAATTTATCCAACTAAGGACGAGGCCCTGAAAAACATGCGGGAACTGAATAAAAAAGCAGGATATAAGGATGCTTTTGTGGTAGAGGAACACAGCACGGATGCCTCGTTAGTTGTTGGCCCGCCCAATGCGGCATCCAGCAATAAACAACTGGCCCCTGCAACCTATTCCAATACGACCGGTGCTAAAGGATTGGCTACAAAAGTCGTTGTTCCCGCCGTGTTGTATTCGGTACAATTGGGTTCTTTTAATACGACAAAGGCCATTAATGTGATGGAATATGCCAGTGTAGCGCCGATGGGCAATGTGTACACCAAAAGCGAAAATGGCATGAATAAAATTCGCCTGGGTGTGTGGCCGAACCATGCGAATGCCGAGGAGGCACAAGAGGAAGCGGTGGCACTTGGATTTAAAGACGCGATTGTAGTAACTGAAAAAGGCAGCGATGAGTCGGTATATGGCTTTTTGCTCTCCAGTGTTGGAACTAAAAACTTGCCTTCCGCCCAATTTGTTCCTGAACAAGCGGACAGCCGTCCAATCACCTACAGCAATGCCAGCACCAAAAAAGGCGTAACCAGTTATTCTTACTACATCAAAATAGCCGCTTTAGCCAATCCAGAGCGCTTCGACGCGAAGCCCCTGGCCGATATCGGCGGATATATTGAGAAAAGAAAAGGAGATAACGGGATGACCAATATTTTACTGGGTGGTTTTTCAGACATTGAATCGGCTACTTTGGCACAAAACAAAGTGATTAGCAAGGGTTATGAAGGCACTTACGTGGTGAAAGAAGAAAAAGGCAAGTTGATTCGTCAATAAATTGGCCTTTATAAAGCATAAAGTGCAACATGCGTATTCCCGAATTTTGGTGAAAACCAAAATTCGGGATTTTTTATGCATTTTACCGAACACCAAGCAAAGCGGAAACATTTGGGTATGATATTCGACCTCTAGCGAGGTCATGCGGAAAAAATACCATTTGGCGTTGCTACAAATATTTCACCTCCAAGGAGGCCAGTGCCTTGCCTTTGAGATTCCAGGAAACGATTTTAAATTAATAAATCATTGGGCAACGCGACGACCTCGCGAGCGGTCGAACATTTGTAGAAAA
>JBBAVI010000072.1:0-29459 GCA_040397785.1 Saprospiraceae bacterium
AAAAAAAGCCTTGAAGACCAAAAAATGGACTGTTTTTGTCGTTTTACTCCCCACCACAACAAGTCTAATGATCAAATTATGCTTTAATATTCGGATATTGAAAACTTGGAAAGTAAGGGCCTGCTCAAAAGTTGGCCCTTACTTTTTTTCAGGGTCCACCATCATCGGTATACTGGCCCCATCTGTAATAATTACTTTAGCATTGGGCGATAATGCCAATTGAAGCCAGGCTTCGATGCTTTTATACTGCAAAATTTGTGGTGTCAAACCTTCACTAATGATAGAGTTCGCGTCGCGCACCCCTTGCGCCTGCAAGCGTTTGCGCTCGGCTTCCTGTTTTTCGCGCAACAATTCAAATTCCATCCGTTGCGACAACTGTTCCGCTTCCAGTTTGTCCTCTATGGCCTTCGAAAGGCTTTTGGGTAACTGAATACTTTTTAACAGGACCGACTCTACTTCAATGCCCTTAGGTTTTAAGGTTTTCATCATTAAATCCCGAATGGCCACTTCTATTTCAGCGCGATTGCCCGAATGCATGTCTTTGGCATAAAAGCGGGCAGTTACATCGGCAATAGCCGATCGGAATACCGGTAAAATTACAGTTTCCTCATAGTTTAAGCCAATTTTTCGCATCAAATTAGGCGCTTCCGAAATCTTGATCTGGTAAAGGATGGAAACCTCTGATCGGATCGTGAGACCTTCCCGCGACGGAATATCTACCTGTACTTCAATATTTTCCGTTTGGGTTGAAACTTTTACAATCGTAGAGGTAAAAGGGTTGTACCAACGCAGCCCACTGGTGTAGGCTTTGTCATTGTAGGTGCCAAAGGTGCGGCGAACGCCTGCTTCACCCTGGCGTACTACGGTGCAACTTAAAACGGTTAGGCCAGCGCTGAGCAGCAGCAAGTTGAAAAAATGATGTTGTTTCATGTTAAAAAAGATTTTTAGGTATTGCTGTTAGAGTTAATAGTATGACTATAAATAAAAAATACCTTTTTTTTGTTGTTTAAATTTGTCAAAAAAACGTAATTTTGTACGAAGTTTTTTGATTTCAATTGCCAAAGCCATCTTTTTTAATCCCGCTTCTGACGCAAGTCGCTGTTATTGAATCTTATATTGGTTAAATATATTTTTCATAATAATTCAAAACACGCATGAAAAAATTAATCCCCTTGATGATGGCCCTCCTCGGAGCCATCTGGGCCAATGCTCAATCTTGCCCTGCTGTGCTTAACTGCCCACAGGGTACGCAAGTTTTTTGCGATTTTTCCGGCAATGATTCGCTCTTGTGGAATGCCGCTCCTTTAACGTATAGTATTGATCATCAAACGAATGACTTGTACGAAGGTGCCGCTAACCTGAGTTTGAATATTTTGGGTTGTGGCGGCGGCGGTGCATTGTATGTTTCTTTTAAATTGTTTCTCGATTTAAATCAAGACAACCTGGAAGAAACGGTCATTTGCAGCCAATTACTTCCACAAACGGGTTATGTGCTGGCCAACAATGCATTTAACCCCGATTATACGGGTGGTGACTTGTATTTGTTTGACAAACGCAATGTTACAGACTCTTTGCGTTATACCTTTGATATACAGTTACTTAACCAAGGGGATACCACGGTTGCCAGTATTTATTGGCATAATCTAAGTTATCCAAATTCGATTGTGACACCGCGTTTGCCAGAAGGCAAGCATCGGATTGTGTGGACGGTAACGCAAGACAGTATTAGCACTACCTGTGAATACCTGGTACGCATTCGGGACTGCGGGGAGCCGTTGGTATTCTGTAAAGATGCGCTTTCGGTGGATATTGATGAAAGTTTGGGGTATGCCATCGTGCCGGTATCGAGTTTGATCGATTACGTAGAGGATAATGTAACGCCCAATGGTTTGTTGCAATACGGTATTCGTCGCAGTAATTCGGGTTTGGGTTTTCCTGCGGATACCCTAGGACAAGCGATTCCAGTACTCAATTTGGGCTGCGAATTTGCAGCAAGTACCCAAACTGCGGAGGTGTGGATTAAGGATAAATCGGGCAATACGACTGTATGCGAGTCGGTTATTCAGGTTTTACCCAGTCCGATTGCTTGTGCGCTTGCGGTGCCGACTATTTGCTCGGTGCCCTACAACAACGTCAACTTAACCTTAGACGGGGTGCATTATGAATTACTTTGGACATTAAAGGATTCACAGGAATGCAAATATAATATGCCAAATATTTCGACGGCCTGTACCGAATTGGATTCTTTTCCAGGAGCCAGTTATTTCAGCATTCAGCCGGTTAAAAATACAAACCCACTCAATGGTGTATCGACGTACGATTTATTGTTGATGTCGAAACATATCCTAAATGTGGAGCCGCTCGATGCAGCCTGGAAAATGATTGCCGGTGATGTGAACCGAAGTGGCAGTATTACCAATTTTGATATTGTCGAGTTGCGCAAATTGTTGCTGGGCTTGCACGATAAACTACCGAACAGCACTTCTTGGCGTTTTTATGCGGCTTATTGCCAATTTCCGCCCAATCCATTTGACGGCTGGTGCCCCTGGGTGCTCACCCTTGAAAATCTGCCCTTGGAAAACTACGATGCTACCTATTATTTTTATGGATTAAAGGTGGGCGATGTAAATGGCAATGCGCAGTTGGTCGATTCGCTGATTGGAACGGAAACGGAGCCCCGCAGTGTACAACAGTTAGTCACGATCGATCCTTTGATGGAATCGGGTGCAGTGTTGGATATTCCGGTGTATGTAAAAGATGGCGGCAATTGGTCGGGCTGTCAGTTGGAACTTAACTATCCAGCCGATATGCTTCAAATTGAAGGGGTTATACCTGGAAATGTAGGTAATATGTCGACCGATCATTTTGTACAGCCGGGAGAAGGCCGCCTTACGATGAGTTGGTTTGAAGTGCAACCCGTGGTCATAGCACCCGGTAATCCACTGTTTACCTTGCGGGTGCGTGCGCAAAGCCCCCTTCGTTTGTCGGAAGTTCTGAAAATTCAAACTGCACGGATTGCCGCGGAAGCTTATCCGGTGGCGGCAGAAGTCATCAACTTAAGCTTGCTTTTTGATCCGGCAGCAGCAAAAATTCAACCGCAGGCCATTTGGGCGCCACAACCGAATCCAACCCAGGATGGTGCCGAAATTACCCTCGAATTTCAATCGGCCGAAAACGTGCTTTTGACCTTGATGGACATGGCTGGCCGGGAGGTATACCAATCCCAAACCAGCCTTGCAGCCGGAACCCACTTGTTGGATGTACCTGCGGAGGCACTTTCTAAGTCGGGTGTGTACAGTTGGCGCGTGGTAGCGGGCACGGCAACCGCAAGTGGAAAACTGGTTCGTTTATAAAAAACTACTTTTTTAATATAGATTGTTTTCAAACCCGACAAGATGCAAGATCTGTCGGGTTTGTACATTTTTTTGTCATAGTAAACTAAAATAAAAGTTAGAACTTGCAAGTGCTTTCGAGTTAAAACGAATTGACAACTTAAATCTAAGTTGCAGTTTTATATTTTTATTATAAAATTTTATTATTAATAGATGTTTCAATTTATCTTGAAATATCACAACAATAAATCTCATGAGAAAAAGACTGCTTTACCTGCTTTTTACCCTCAGCCTTGCCGCACCGTTACTTGCTCAAACCGGTGGACCTGAAGGCAATTCACTAGAACCCACCGTTTGTTTTAAAACCGAGACAGGCGCAAATATTGATGAAGTTGCCGTGGAGGTAACCGGGTACGGGAACAACCTTCCATCTTTCACCATCGTAATCCCGCCTGGAAATAATTCCTGTGTTGGACCTTTCAACAGCATACCGCTGGCCAGCACCACCATTATTACGCCTGCCAAATCGGATAATCCACTCAACGGGGTAAGCACCTTTGATTTGGTATTGATTTCCAGACATATTTTAGGAATTCAGCCTTTAACATCGCCCTATAAGATCATTGCAGCAGACGCAAACAAAAGCAACTCTGTTTCAACGTTTGATATCGTTGAATTGCGGAAGTTGATTTTGGGGATTTATACGAAACTTCCGAACAATCAATCGTGGCGTTTTGTTAAAAATTCGTATGTTTTTCCGAATTTACAAAATCCGTTTCAGGCCGTTTTCCCCGAAACGATCACCATTCAGGAAGTTCCCGCTACGCCTTCCACCGTTTTTATTGCAATTAAAGTGGGTGATGTAAATGGTTCGGCTATTGGCAGTACGTTGATGGCCACCGAATCGCGTTCGGCGCAG
This sequence comes from Saprospiraceae bacterium, assembly GCA_040397785.1. Classification (GTDB taxonomy): domain Bacteria; phylum Bacteroidota; class Bacteroidia; order Chitinophagales; family Saprospiraceae; genus M3007. The sequence goes on from JBBAVI010000072.1 coordinate 4,252, forward strand.
GCGCTATCCATTTCCGATCAAATCCTGGCAGCGGGCGCGGTCGTAGATGTTCCGGTTTACAGCAAAGAAATGGTACAATGGCTTGGTTTTCAAGCAGGTATCAACTACAATGAAGATCTGTTGCAACTGGAATTAATAAAGCCAGGCGATTTGCCGGCACTGGATGTCGATAATTTTATGGAAACAGCAGGCTCGGTGCGCTGTAGTTGGTCGGTACCGGTGGCGCAAACAATCGCCTCCAACACCCCCTTGTTTACCATGCGTTTGCGGGCAAAACAAACCCTGCGCCTGTCAGGAGTGTTGCAACTAGATGATAATCAATTACTTCCAGAGGCTTATGATAACGTTTCACCCTTGCCACTTACCCTGGCTTTTCGTTCGGAAAAGCTTACCAACGGTGAGGCTTTTGCAGTTTTGGGCGTACAACCGAATCCGACCACAGCAAGTGTAGTATTAAATATATCCATGGAGCAGGCCGCTGAAGTACAACTCGAATTGTACGATGCACTCGGCCGCTTGTGTTATCAAAATAATCAATCCTTGGAACTTGGACAAAGTATGCTCGAGATTCCGGCAAATGCCATGCCCGTGGCGGGTATGTACACCTGGCGTGTGGTTTCAAACGGAGTTGAAAAAAACGGAAAACTGATCCGGCAATAAAAGCGGCTAATCTACACCCAATCCAGCGGCACGCCCTGCTTTCCAACACCCAAACAGCGCAAAAGTGCCCACTACGCCAAATGCAAACGGCAAACTGGTGAATTTTGCTAAAAAACCAATAACAGTGGGTCCTGCTAAAAAAGTACCCATTGCAAAAGTATTCATCGTCGCCAAACCCGCACCAGGCGCCATGCCTGGTGCGCGTGCGGCGCTACCATACAACACCGGCGCGCCTAATGACACGCCCGCACCAATCATCGCAAAGCCAAGCAGGGTGGCAAAAATGCCTTGTCCAGCAATCGCCAAACCAAAACCCAAGGCCACCACTGCGCCACCTACCTGCAAAACCTGCCGGTTGCCATACCGCAACAACAATATATCACCCGCCATCCGACCAGCAGCCATAAAAAAGGCATAGGCCGCAAATCCCCAACCTACCATCCAGGCGGGTGCCAGCACGATATCCCGCATGTACACCGCTGCCCAATCGGCCATCGCACCTTCTGCAAGGTTGGTACATAAACTCAACACAATCAATCCCCAAAGGATGGAATTAGGCCATAAAAAAGTGGCGCCTTTATCATCCGCGCGCGGCTCCTCCTGAATGCTCAAAATGGCTGGCCGCAAACTCAAACCAGAGAACGCTACACCCAGCGCCATAATGGCCATATACACCAGGGGCGCAAGTCCAATACCCGTCAGCGTACTTCCCAAGGCTGAACCGGTCATCGCCCCCAGCGACCACATACCATGACAGGTCGACATGATCCGAATATGCTCGCTGCGTTCAATGGAAGTAGCGCAAGTATTCATCGCCACATTTAAGATAGAAAAAAACAGCCCGCATAAAAACAAACTGAGGCCGGTAAGCAACACCGTGGGCATGGCTACCGGTAAAGCAAAGGCTGCTGCTGCAAGGACCATCGACACAATGGTCGATTGTCGCATTCCATACCGCTTGATCATCAGGGCCGCCAAAGGATTGGCCAACGTGATGCCCAAAGGCAAGGTAAACAACAATAAACCCAGTTGCGCATCGTCAAGGGCAAATTTTGTTTTGATTGTAGGGATCAAAGCCGACCAGGAACCATACAATAATCCGTCGGAAGCAAAGACAAAACCAACGGCACGGCTACGGGTGTGCGAAAAAAAAGACTGAAAGTGCTGGAAAAAGACAGACATAAGGTGCATTTTGCGGCGTAAAACTACACTTAGGCGCGCACAAACTTTGGTGGTGCGTCAAAAAGTGCAAAATTTTACCGAATTAATAAGCACGCTGTATGTCTGGAACTGGAAAATTTGAAATGTTTGCCAATCGGCTCGATAAAGTGAACCGCCATATTAGTAAGTGGGCGCGTAAACAGGGAATCACTTGTTATCGGGTGTATGATGATGATATGCCGGAGTTTCCGCTGGCCATTGATGTGTATGAAAGCATTTTGCACGTATCGGAATACGACCGGCCGCATGGCATGGAGCCCGATGAACATGTAGCCTGGCTGGAAGGAAGTATGCAGGTGATGTCGGAAGTACTGGGGTTTTCGCAGTCGCTTATTTTTTTAAAATACCGACAACGCCAAAAAGGCTTGAGTCAATACGACCATTTTTCCCGAGAAGGGGCCGAGTTTTTAGTGCGTGAAAATGGATTGCGGTTTGTCATCAAACCCAGCGATTATTTGGACGTGGGGCTATTTTTGGACCATCGCAACACCCGGCAAATGGTGCGCATGGCTTCCGAGGGACGTCGGGTGCTCAATTTATTTGCATATACCGGTTCTTTTACGGTGTATGCAGCGGCCGGTGGAGCAATTGAAACGCTCACAGTTGATATGTCGAATACCTATTTGCAATGGGCCGATCGCAATTTGGCCCTCAATAATTTTACCGAAGAGCACCACCGATTTTTGCAGGCCGATGTGCTGCAATGGGTACGGGATGCCCCCAAGCGTCGTTGGGATCTGATCGTGCTCGATCCGCCTACTTTTTCCAATAGTAAACGGATGCATGGTACCCTCGATATTCAGCGTGACCATGTTTGGCTGCTCAATCGCACCCTGGAAATGCTCGCTCCAGGGGGGATGCTGTACTTCTCTACAAATTTTCGAAAATTTAAAATAGATCACGCAGAAATTAAGGCAACAATTAAGGACATTAGCGCTCAAACTGTACCCAATGACTTCAGAAATAAAAAGATACACCATTGCTTTTTATTGAAGGTATAAACGCTTTTTCTCCCTAACCAAACCGGGTAAACCACACCCGGAATGCTATTAATCCATGCAAAACTTACTCACTGGAATTTTATTCCTATGTTCGATTACAGCTGTTTCAGCCATTTCCAAGTACAAAGCAGGTGATAAATTATTTGTCCTCTCCACCGCTGGCCTGTCGTTGCGGGAAGCGCCCGATATCAGCAGCGCCAAAACAATGACCATCAAAAACGGTGCTCCACTGGTTGTTTTGAAAGAAGATTTAAACCAATATCCATTTAGTTTGACGGAATTTGACGGCTATGAACTCGCAGGATATTGGGTAAAAGTGCTTACCTGGGATAATAAAACGGGTTATGTGTTTGATGGATACCTTTCCCGTTATCAAGCACCCAAGAAGGTGATTTTAAAGGAACATATCAACGAGCAATACGTTATTGCGGAACAATATATGATGGTGCACAGCAAACGCAAGGGCAAACGCGTTACATTACCTGCTGCCTCTGAGCAGTTTATCCATTATAAACAGGCATTTGTAAATGGTGCAACCGTGGAAGTAAATGCAGGAGAAGGATATGCGTCATATACCATCTTGTTTGATAAAACGACCACTTTTGAAGAAGCTTACCTGATTGGGCGTGCCCTTTGGCTTGATGGTAAACCTGCACAGGTGGCCTTCGATGACGGTATTATTACGATGTCCAATGCCGAAAATGTGCTGGTTGCCACCGTAAGTCTCCAAAACAATTTGCCTTTGCTAACGCTTACCAGTGCAGATTAAGAAACGGGTTTTGCCTTTTTTCCTGTATTTTTTGTTAATTTTGACTTTCTTACAATTATATTAAACACCATAAACTATGCGCGTCCAGTTGGTTTTATGTTGCATCCTGTATCCGTTGTTTGCCTCCGCACAGGTTGATTTGTCTAAGGGCTGGAAAATTAAGTCCGGAGACAATGCCGCCTATGCTAAGGCCGACTATCCTGATCAGGATTGGGGGACCGTCCAACCGACCCACAATTGGGAGCAACAGTCTTTACCCAATTATGATGGCTTTGCCTGGTACCGGGTGCATTTTAACCTTACAGACGCTGTATTGGCAGATGCGTATTTAAAAGACAGTATTCGAATTTTGTTAGGCCCCATTGACGATGTAGAGGCAACCTATTTAAATGGCGTCTATTTGGGTGGAAATGGTGTTTTCCCGGATCAAAAAGAGGGATATCGAACTGCTTGGGACCTTTCCCGGCGCTATGTTGTTGCCCGCAACCATCCGGCGCTGCAATGGAATGCCGACAATGTGTTGGCGGTGCGCGTATATGATGGCGGCGGTCCGGGGGGCTTTTTTACCAATACCCCGCGCAACGTTGGCCCCATTGATTTGCTCGATTTTATCCACCTGGATGTAGAAAAAACACCCTTTGATTTTTCGAAAAAGGAAATGGTTACCCAAGAAATTGAAATACGCAACCATTATAAAGCGGCGATTCAAGGAACCTTAACGGTAACCGTTTTTAATGCAAAAAACGCGGCAAAATCGATCAAATCCTTTAGTCAACCCATTGAGGTGGCGGCGCACGCGGTACAGGTTTGTCCGATTTCCTTACCCAAACTTGAACGCGCCTGGATTCAATACGAATTTAAAGAAAGTAAAACGGGCAAATCGGTTAAAAAAGGACTGGAAACACCCTATATACTCACGCCCTCCGAACCATTAACGCCCAAGATCAACAATCCCGCGGTGTATGGCGCACGACCGGGGGTGCCATTTTTGTATAAAATTGCGGCAACCGGTAAAGCGCCGCTGGGTTATGCAGCCAAAGGATTTCCGCCAGGCTTGCGCATGAATGCTGCTACTGGGGTGATTTCGGGTATTGTCAACCAACGCGGTATGTTTTCCGTTTCAATTACTGCTACGAACAGCCTCGGTGCGGATACCAAAACCATTTTACTGGTGATTGGCGATAATATTTGCCTGACCCCGCCTTTGGGCTGGAACTCCTGGAACTGCTGGGGACTCAGTGTCAGCGACGAAAAGGTGCGCGCCTCGGCCGATGCCTTGGTGAAAAGCGGGCTGATCAACCACGGCTGGACCTATATTAACATCGACGATGGTTGGGAGGCACCCAAACGCGATTCGGTGACGGGCGCTATTTTTGCAAACGATAAATTCCCGAATATGCCCGCTTTGAGCGATTATTTGCATAAACAAGGGATGAAAATGGGCATTTATTCTTCGCCTGGCCCGCTCACCTGCGGTTCCTACCTCGGCTCCTGGCAGCATGAAGACCAAGACGCTCAAACCTGGGCCGATTGGGGCGTTGATTACCTGAAGTACGACTGGTGCTCTTACGGAACCGTGGCACCTAAAGTATTGCAAAAGGCTGATTTAGAACAACCTTATGCGGTAATGCGCGCGGCCCTCAATGCCACCAACCGCGATATTGTTTATAGCCTTTGTCAATATGGTATGGGGAATGTTTGGAACTGGGGGGAAGAAGTGGGCGGCAACTTGTGGCGCACCACCGGCGATATTACCGATACCTGGGAAAGCATGGCTGGTATCGGGTTTTCACAGGATAGTCTGAACGCTTTTGCGCGCCCGGGCCACTGGAACGATCCGGATATGTTGGTCGTGGGCTGGCTGGGCTGGGGCGATAATTTGCATCCCTCCCGCCTTACCCCATCTGAACAGTACACCCACATCAGTTTGTGGGCGATGCTGTCGGCACCGTTGCTGATTGGTTGTGATTTGAGCCGCATCGACGATTTTACCTATAATTTGTTGGCCAATGATGAGGTCATTGCGATTGATCAAGACCCGGAAGGCAAGCAGGCGGTGCGTAAAATTGAACAGCCGGACTACCAAATATGGGTCAAGGAGTTGAGTGATGGCAGCAAGGCCGTTGCCGTGTTCAATTTGTCAGAAACTGACCAAACGATCCCCATAAACTGGGCTGATTTGGGTTTGAAAGACTACCAAAAAGTGCGGGATGTATGGCGGCAAAAAGATCTTGGCAAATTCGGAAAAACACATAAATCGTTGGTTTACAGCCACGGCGTATCCTTATTGCGGGTTTATTAAAACATCTACCCAGATTTAACTGGATTTGAGGGATAGATGGTAAAAAAATGATTTTCAATGGATTAGAAGACATCTGTTTTCATAACCACTTTGCGTTGACTATATAAATCATGATTTCAAGAAATGTTTTTGTCTTTTTGGGCTTAGTTTCGGTGTTTGGTGCCTGTCATCCCATCTATTATAAAGTATCCGATCGGACGCCGGAAGGTAGTTTTACCGAAAACTGCGAAGGCCCAAATGTTGATCGTCAGGGAAATCTGTATGTGGTCAATTGGCAAAAAGACGCCACCATTGCGCGCCTCCCACCCGGAAAACCAGCCGAATTATTTGTGGAATTACCCAAAGGCAGCACCGCCAACAGCATTCAGTTTGATTCAAAAGGGGCCTTGTTGCTCGCTGATTTTACCGGACATAATGTGTTAAAGGTAGATCCCGTGAGCAAAGCCGTATCCGTGTTTTGCCATGATACACGATTCAACCAACCCAACGATTTGTGTATTACGAAATCGGATGTATTGTACGCCTCCGACCCAAACTGGGCGAAAGGAACCGGGCAAATCTGGAAAATCACCCCGGATGGCAACGCACAATTGCTTGCAAAAGACATGGGTACAACAAACGGCATTACCTTAAGTCCCGATGAGCGTTTCCTGTACGTGAATGAATCAATACAGCGCAATATTTGGGTTTTTGAGGTGACACCTACCGGATTAAGCAACAAGCGCTTGTTCCATTATTTTGAAAAAGATGGCCTCGATGGGATGAAATGCGATGTAAAAGGCAATTTATATGTGACACGCTGGGGTGCCGGGGAAGTGGCCGTTTTTGCACCCAATGGCCAACTTTTGCGCACCATTGCTACCAAAGGGAAAAAAGTAAGCAACCTGAATTTTGGCGGAAAAGATGGTAAAACCGTTTTTGTTACCTTGCAAGACCGCAAATGTGTCGAAATGTTTCAAAATGAAATTTCCGGCATCCGCTAGGGTTATTCAGGATACATTTCGTAAATGCTCCAAATATGCGAGCGTTCCTGCCAATGGTTAAAATTTAAATATTGTACCCACGTTGGCAAATATTGGTAAACAGGCACCAGTTTTACCTTAGGGATGGACTGATCCATTTTTAAGCGCCGGTACAAATACAAATTTCCGGGTTGTGCCAATGCAGCCAACGAATCAAGATCGTTCACTATTTTGACCTGAATATTGGGGTGGCAATAAACATAGGATGCTACATCTACGCGCTTGTAGGGGCTTTCTGTTGCTGCGTATAATACAATAGGTCCTTGATTTGCACGGTGGTATAAATAACTAAAATAAGGCATAAAACTTTGCATCGGCTGGGTGCAAAAATAGACCCACAACAGGGTGTTCATCCCGATGGAAATACCTGCCAGGTATCGGAGCATCCTGCGTTTTCTCCATTGAAGCACCAAATCGCGCCATCCCACCACTGCAAAGTACAGTACCACATACATCATGGGGAATAAAAAGCGCAATTCCTTGTGCGCCACCACCGAATGTCCCAGAAAAAAGGGAATAAAGGCCCAGGTAAACAAATGATGCGGTTTTTTATACATCCCCCACACCATCCCAGTCAGGATAAAAAGACTAATGGGGGGTACCAATTTTACCACCCCCGATGGGAAATAATACCACCAGGGCGCAACCCCATATTCGGCCGCTTTTTCCTCTATAATATTGCGGGTGAAGTAGTTATAAGGCGCACAAACCCATTCTCCATAAAAATAAAAGTCGCTTAAAGTGCCTATTGCCAAACTGAATAGGCCACCGAAGATCAACCAATACCAACTCGTCCAGTCGGGCTTTTTTACCCAAATCAACCATGCACCGACTCCGATCAGTGCAAACGCCATCTGATACCGCAAACAAAACGAAAGACCTAATAATGCACCAATAAGTGCCCATGCTCCCCGTTTTTGCGGCGCTTGCAACAACATCAGGGCTGCACTTAACCAGCAAATCGCCGACCAGTTTTCAGAAGAAAAACGCACGCCGAGCATGGGCGCAAACCACAACAATAAACAACTCCAAAACAGCACTTTTTGCCATTTTTCTTCCAAATCCAGCGTCCGCGATAAGGCAAAATACACCAGCAAGTTCAAAATACCACTCCATACCCGCAGTAACAGGACCTGAAAAAACGGGTCGGTGAGGCCCACAGAATTTAAAACCTGCATCTCAAAGGCAGCCAGCAGCGGTTGTATTGTCGGACGAATTCGGTCGCCAAACTCCCAGGCCATATCCGTGGTAGGGGTGCGTCCTAATTTCCAGTTCGCAAATTCAAGGATTTGAAAATGCTCATCGGGATGAAAATAACCCGATGTAAACCAGGCAGTTGTGCCATATATCACCGCGCCCGCCAGCAAAATATGCCACCAGGACCAGTTTAAAAGCGACAAACACCATTTTTGTATCACCCGGTCTTAGAAATTGATCAGGTCTACGTCAAAAATCAACACCGAGTTGGCCGGAACGCCGTTGTAATCATTTGGTCCGTAAGCCAGGCCGGATGGAATGAAGAATTGGCCTGAGCCACCTTTTTTCAATAAAGGAATCGCTTCCTGCCAACCTACGATCACTTCAGTGAGGAAAAATGAAACGGTTTGGGTGCCTTCAGTTTGGTCAAACACTTTGCCATCCAGGTAATAGCCTTTATATTTTACGTTTACTCTCGACGAAAGGGTAGGATTGCTGCCAGCACCTTCTTTCGTGATGATGTAGTGTAAGCCCGAAGCTGTTTTTTGAGCCGTCAGGCCTTTGTCAGTCAAATACTGTTCAATTTTTTTGATATCTTCGGCCAGTTGTTCTTCCGGACTCAAAGATTTATCGCAGGAAAGGGCAAAAAGGCTAAGGCTTAATGCCAGGATTGTGAGTAGACGCATCTTTTTATTTTTTTTGAAGGTCAAAAGTACAGCATGATGTTCGGGATTACACCTTTGCCGGATTGTTTTCTTCTTGCATGATTTTGGTTTGGTGGGCAATGCTTTCCTGATGGACGGCTGTGAGGAATTTTTCCACAAATGGATCATTCAAGCCACGTTCACGACCTTGCTGATAAGCCTTTTCCAGAATTTCGTTCCAGCGGGCCGTTTGTAAAATGGCGATGTTGTTGCGTTTTTTATACCGCCCAATATCTTCCGCCAGGCGCATGCGGCGTGCCAACAGGTTCATCATCTCCAGGTCTACCTCATCAATTTTATGCCGTAAATTTTCAATGTGTTCTAAAAAACTGACGTTATCGGTTGTTTCTCGGCGCAGGACCAGCCTTTGACAAAGTTCGTAGTACACCAATGGCGTAATTTGTTGTTTGGCATCGCTCCAGGCGGCATCCGGTGTGTGGTGCACCTCGGTCATCAGGCCGTCGTAGTTTAAGTCGAGCGCCTGTTGGGCAATTTCAAGCAAATCGACCCGGTTGCCACAAATATGGCTGTTGTCACAAATGAGCGGAATTTCGGGCATTCTACGGCGCAATTCAATGGGGATTTCCCAGTAAGGTGCATTCCGAAATTTACTTTTAGCGTAAGTTGAAAATCCGCGGTGAATGGCACCCAACTGGGTAATTCCTGCATTTCCAATCCGTTCAATAGCGCCGATCCATAAATCAAGATCAGGATTAACCGGGTTTTTAACCAAAACGGGCACATTTACGCCTTTTAAGGCATCGGCAATTTCCTGTACTGAAAACGGATTGACCGTTGTGCGTGCGCCAATCCACAATACATCAATGCCAAATTTGAGCGCTTCGTACACTTGGTTGGCATTGGCAACTTCAATGGTGGTGCGCAGGCCCGTCTCTTCCTTTACCCGGCGCAACCAGGGCAGGGCTTGTGCGCCATTCCCTTCAAATGCCCCTGGTCGGGTACGCGGTTTCCATACACCTGCCCGGTACAAATCAATGGCTTGTCCGGGATGTTGGGCACTTAAATCTTTCAAATCATGGGCGATTTGAAGTACCTGTGTTTCTGTTTCAGCCGAACATGGGCCTGCGATCAGGAACGGACGATCATTATGTTTTTGGAACATGCTGGTGTCTTTTAGTATGTTTTTGTTTTTATTGTTGTTTTTATTAAATGAAAACACGCTTTATTGTAAGATGCGTTTAATTTCATTTGCCTGCTCCATTAGGGAATTCAAGCCTTGCAAGTCTTTGTTTTTCAACTTATTGCGAAACTGAATGGTGTTTGCAATGAACGCGTCCAGTACTTCCAGCACATGTTGGCTGTTTTGCTCAAAAATGGGCGTCCAGGTGGCAGGATTACTTTTGGCCAACCGCACCGTGCTACTAAATCCGCCGCCCGCCAAATCAAAAATACGCTGCTCTTCTTTTTCTTTTTCCAAAACGGTAAGCGCCAAGGAGAAAGAAGCAATATGTGAAATGTGGCTCACGTACGCCACATGCAAATCGTGCGCATTGCTTTCCATCATTGTCAACCGCATGCCCAGCGCCAGATACGCTGCCGTTACCAGTGCGCAAGCTTCCGAACTGCTTTTATCTGTATCGCACAAAACCACGCATTTACCTTCAAATAACCCGCTTACTGCCGCATCAGGACCGGAATATTCGGTACCTGCCATGGGATGGGTTGCGACAAATTGTTTTCTAAGTGGATGGTTTTTAATGGATTGTACGACAGGGTGCTTCGTAGAACCTGCATCAAAAACAACCTGGTCTGGATGGATAAGGTCCAAAACGCGCGGCGCCAATTGGAGTAAATGATCTACCGGCGTGGCCAGTAAAATCAGCTGACTTTGGGTTATAGCTGCTTCCAGGGGCAGGATTTTATCCACCAATCCAAGCGCAAGTGCCTTTTGTGCATGGGCAGCCAGGGCCTCTACCCCAATCAAGGTGGTGGCAAACCCGCTTTCCCGCAAGCCAAGCGCAAAAGAGCCGCCTATTAATCCTAATCCTACAATGCAGACGGTCATACTTTTATAGCGTTTAAAAATGATTGAATGCGTTGTGTGGCTTCGTCCAATAGGGTGCATTCCGAGCATAAGGCAATTCGAACATAATTTGCGCCGGCAGAACCGAAAATGCCGCCCGGTGTTACAAAAACATGTGCTTTTTCGAGCAAATCATCGCTCAAAGCATATCCATCTGGATAAGTATCTGGAATTTTTGCCCACACGAACAAACCTTGCTGGTCGCGTTGATATTGGCAGCCCAGCACATCAAGCAGCGCAAAAACACGTTGTTGGCGGACTTTATATTGGGCATTTAGATTTTTATACCAGGTATCCGGTAAATGCAGCGCGGCGGCGGCGGCTTTTTGTAGCGGGTAAAACTGACCGGAATCCATGTTGCTTTTAAATCGCAGGATCGCTTGAAGGTAAGTAGGATGCCCGGCAACCATGCCCATACGCCAGCCCGCCATATTGTGCGATTTGCTCAAGGAATTAAATTCCAGGGCCCATTCGGATGCACCTTCCGCAGCCAGGATGCTGATGGGCGCATCATTTAAAATAAAACTGTACGGATTGTCATTGACGATTAAAATACGATTTTCTCGTCCAAAATCGACCAAATCTTGAAAAAATGCCGCAGTTGCCCTTGCGCCTGTGGGCATGTGCGGGTAATTTACCCACATAATTTTTACCCGACTCAAATCGTGGGTCGCCAGTGCTTTTAAATCGGGCAACCAATGATTCTGCGCGTCCAGTTCATAATATAAAGGTGTGGCGCCTGCCAAAACGGTGGCAGCACGGTAAGTTGGGTAACCGGGGTTGGGCAATAAAGCAACATCTCCGGCCTCCAAAAAACTCATTGCAAGGTGCAAAATGCCTTCTTTCGAGCCCATCAAGGGCAATATTTGGGTGTTCGGATCCAGCATTACACTATACCAGCGAGCATACCAGTTGGCCCAGGCTTTGCGTAAATCTGGAATACCGGTGTACGATTGGTAGGCATGCGCTTGCGGGTGCGCGAGGGCCGTTGTGAGTGCCGTTTCCACTGCTGGTGCTGGGGGTAAATCGGGGGAGCCAATACCCAGGTTGATGACAGATTTGCCATCGGCCTGCATTTGCGCAATGGCGCGCAATTTTTGGGCAAAATAATATTCGGAAACATGGGCTAAACGAGCGGCTGTTTGAATCATCGTGTGGTGTTTAGCATGTTTTTAGTATTTAAATGTTGGGTTTCTGGTATTTTGCCCGCTTCATACACCCCTAACACCTGAAGTTGTTGGGTGGTCGCGTCGAGCAATTGCAGGGTAGCCGGAATGTGGGCAGGATTCGGATGGATAAAATCGATAAAAAACTGGTATTCCCAGGCTTTCCCGAGTTTGGGGGCCGATTGAATTTTGGTCAGGTTGGCTCCCTCAGCGGCCAGCATGGTTAAAATACGGCTCAAACTGCCGCTTTGATGTGGAATGCCAAACTGGAGGGATACTTTATTCGCACCAGATAAGGGCTGGGTATCTGTTGCCGGTTTGAGCACTAAAAATCGGGTAAAATTGACGGGATCATCTTCAATACCTGGGACTAAAACGGCCAGCCCATACAGTTCTGCTGCTAAAGTACTCGCGATGGCTGCCCGATTGCGCAGTCCTTTTTGAGCAATTTCGGCGGCACTCGCGGCCGTATCTTCCGATTCGACCAATTGAATTTCCGGAAACTGTTTCAGAAACAACTTGCATTGAGCCAGGGCCATCGGGTGGGAGTGCACCGATGTCAGGTCTTGTAGCGAGACACCCGGCAAGGCCAATAAATTTTGACGAATAGGGAGCAATATTTCCCCAACAATACGCAGTTGACTGCGTTGCAATAGGCTGTAATTGGGCAAGATGGAACCGGCGATGCTGTTTTCAATGGCCATCACAGCGGCGTCGGCATGGGCGTGCAAACAAGCCAATTGCACGAGTTCCTCAAAGGTTGCAGCGGGTACCAAGGTCGTATTTGTGCCAAAAAATTGCCGGGCAGCAACCGCGTGAAAGGCCCCAGGTACGCCCTGAATCACCACCCGCGGCCTATTTTGCGTTGGGAAATCAAAATTCGTTGTGTTCATTTGTTCGGATTGGACCAAAATAAAAAAGGAGCCCCTGACGTGCAGGAACTCCTTTTTTGTGTAAAATAAGTGCTTTTTATCTTCACTTACACCCAAAGGCTATCCCCGACCCTTTTCTAAAATAGAAAAAGTATCCAAAATAACCAAAATAATAAGTGCAGTTCGAATTCATTGTACTGTTGTACTGTTACGCTGCAAATGTGTAGGGTTTGTTTTTAATAAACAAGCTTTTCATTAAAATTTTTCAAAGGAACGCGAAATCGCTACTTTTGTCCATTCGTACACTCCCTAAAATGAGTTTGATATGTCAGTTAATCGCCGAAATTGTATTTCGTGTTTATTGCCCCTGCTTTTTATGGTGCTGCTTTTGCCGTGTTTTTCTACTGCGCAGCCCATATCTACTATTTACACGCCCGACTGGGAATCGCTGGATAAGCGCCCAACGCCAGAATGGTGGACCGATGCCAAATTCGGCATTTTTATCCACTGGGGCGTATATTCTGTTCCCGGCTACACAGCCAAAGGCAATTATGCCGAGTGGTATCTTAACTCCTTGACAAACAACGCACACGATGGGAAAGTGACCGAATTTCATCGCATTAATTACGGCGACCGGAATTATTATGACCTGGCCGATGATTTTAAAGCAGCGTTGTTCAATCCCGACGAGTGGGCCAAAATGTTTGAAAATGCCGGCGCCAAATACATGGTGCTTACGTCCAAACACCACGACGGATTTTGTTTGTGGCCGAGCAATGAAGCAAGTAAGACCTGGGGTTTCCCCTGGAGTGCAGATGTACGTGGGCCCAACAGAGACCTGGTAGGTGATTTGTTTAAAGCCGTGCAAAAAACACAGGTGAAGCCTGGTTTATATTTTTCTTTATACGAATGGTACAATCCCTTGTGGACATTCGATCCGGGCCGTTTTGCTGCCGATCACTCCATGCCACAATTGTACGACCTGGTACAACAATACCAGCCTTGGATCGTATGGGCGGATGGCGACTGGGATGCAAGTCCTGAAACCTGGCAATCGCAGCAATTTTTGAGTTGGTTGTACAACGAAAGCCAAATTAAAGATAAAGTGGTGGTCAATGATCGGTGGGGGAGTGGTACCCGTTTCAAACATGGCGGCGTGTACACCCCTGAATATCAGCCCGATATGGAGTTTGAGGACCATGCCTGGGAGGAAAGTCGCGGGATGGGCGCTTCTTACGGATATAACAGGGCGGAAGACATTGAGGATTACAATTCATCCCAGGCTTTGGTATTGCATTTAATAGACAAAGTATCGCGCGGGGGCAATTTTTTGCTGGATATTGGTCCAGATGGACACGGACAAATTCCGCCCATTATGCAGGAGCGGCTTGCGGATATTGGTAAATGGTTGAATATCAATGGAGAAGCAATTTATAACACCCGTCGGTGGCGCATTACCAATCAATGGAGTACAGGCAACCGCAATTTTAAACCAGAACTCATCGATGGCTGGAAAACAGGGAGTGATGTATTGCTCAAACAAACCATCGATCCAGAACCCGGTTTTGCTGTAAAAGAAGTGTTTTATACTTTTAATCCTAAAACAAAATCGCTGTATGCCATTTTTCCAAAGTACCCGGAAAATAGAAAATTAGTGTTAAAAGGCATCAATTTGCCCCCAAATACAGAGGTAAGCATGTTGGCGACCAAAGAAAAACTGAAATGGGAAAACAGTATGGCCACCAAAGTGCTGTCTGTTGATCGTCCGGGCGATGATTACCGCGATCCCAAAACACCCAAAAGCACGCCAACTGCCGAGGGGCAAGATTTAGTGATTACCCTGCCGGAGTACAAGCCTGCCATGATTAAAACGTCAAATGCTTACGTTGTGAAAATCGCGAATTATGGCGCTTTTGTAGCAAAGCCCAAAATAGAAGTAAAGTACGATCCAAAAACAATGGCACCAAGCGTTGTGATGAGCACGCCAACGCAAGGGGGGATGATCCGTTACACCATAGATGGTTCGGAACCAAAAGAAAGTTCACCGGAATACAAACAGATTTTATTGCCTAAAAGTGCTTGTACGGTGCGGGCTAAAGTGTATAAAACCGGGCTTTTGGAAAGTAATGGGGCCACGGCCACCGTTAAAATCCTTACCTTGCAGCCTTCCCTATCTATGTACCGTGCACCCGAGCCTGGCTTGCGGATGGAATTAGTAACGGCCCGTGGTAAATACACGGCGGCGTCTGTTGCCGATGGTTTGGTCGATAAATCAGCGGATGTTTTCGATTTTACTTTAGATCCAATTTGTGTTGCCGGTACTTGTGGCACGGTCTGGAAGGGTTTTATCAATATTCCGACCACAACGGGTTATCAATTTTGGACAAATTCGGACGATGGAAGTATCTTGTATATTGATAACCAAGTGATTGTGAATAATGATGGCGAGCATGGCGCAACTGAACAAACGGGCATGGCCTATTTGCAACAAGGCTGGCATCAAGTAAAACTTGTCTATTTTAACAGCGGTGGTCCGGGCAGTCTGCAGGTAGCATACAGTCCGCTTGGAGCATCTAAACGTGAAATTCCGGGCGACATGTTCGCGCATTAAAGCTGGAAGCATTGCGGATTTTGCCTGAATATGGAAGCAATTTTAAGAGGCGGATTGGCAGGACTTGCCTATGGTTTTTTGTTGGGGCCTTTGTTTTTTATTGGTTTAAAACTGACCCTTACCAAAGGCGTCCGGCATGGCATGATGTTGGTAACAGGCGCATTTTTGAGCGATGTACTGTTGATATTAGCCGCTTGGAGAGGGGCCCAGTACCTTTCGGGTTATGCCCGGCAGGGTGCTTTTCATATTACATTGGGTACAGTAAGTGCCTTGTTGATCATTGGTTTTGGTATTTCTGCAATGTGGCCTCGAAAGCCGGATCGTTTGGCCGGGGCAGTACAAGCCGCTGATCCGGATACAGACAAGCATCGGTACAGCATGTTAAAAGGATTTTTGCTCAACATGGCCAATCCGTCCAACTGGCTATTTTGGCTCAGTATGGGCGCGGCTGCCAATTCGGAGCAAGTTGCGGCTGGAAAATCGAGCCATGCCATGTTATTTTTAATTTCGGCGATGGTTGTGGTGTGCATTTCAGATATTTGCAAAGTTTTAATTATTCACCTCATCGGCCAGCGCATTACCCCCCAATTTATCCGAACCGTTGTTTTTGCTTCCGGCGTGTTGTTGACGGCAGTGGGCATTTGGATGTTGATTAACCTTTATATCAATTTTGTTTAAAATTTTATGGAATCTTTACGCGAGCAATGGATGTTGATGATCTCCACGCCGATTTATGTAGTCGTGATTTTGGGAGAAATTTTCCTGAGCAATTACAAAAAAACACATAGCTATACCACCTGGGATACCCTCACCAACTTGTATTTGATGCTGCTAAACAGTGGTATCGACTTGTTATTCAGGAGTGTATATGTGGTGATTCTTACCCTTTGTTTCCAATTCAAGGTGATTGACTGGACGGTGGGGCTTTGGTACTGGATTACGCTCGTTATTGCCGAAGATTTCTTGTTTTATTGGCTGCACCGCGTGGATCACCACAGTCGGTTTTTCTGGGCGGTGCATGTTACCCACCATTCTTCGGAGCATTACAACCTGACCACCGGCTTCCGGTCTTCGGTTTTCCAGCCTTTATACCGATTTATCTATTTTCTGCCGCTTGCCTTTTTGGGATTTAGCGCGCTGGATATTGTTTTCATTTTCTCGGCAACCCAAACCTGGGGCATTTTGGTCCATACCGAGCATGTTGGAAAACTCGGCTGGCTGGAATACATCCTGGTCACACCCTCGCACCACCGGGTACACCACGCTTCCAACGCCTTGTACCTGGATCGCAATTTGGGCATGTTGCTGATTGTATGGGACCGCCTTTTTGGGACCTTTCAACCGGAGTTGACAGCCGATGACTATCAGCCCATTCGGTATGGCCTTACCAAGCAGATGGAAAAAGTAACACCTAGTTATATTGTGCTGCACGAATGGCGCAACATCAGGAAAGACTTTCAAAAAGCCAGCACCCTGCGCCAAAAATGGGGCTATGTATTTGGTCCGCCCGGCTGGAGCCACGATGGCAGCAGCATGACCAGCGATCAAATGCGGGCCTACGAAACGCAGATGGAGCAGCAAGAAAGGCCCATGAAGCAGGTTTGATAGACAAAAACGCCTGCTTTATCGAATGATTTTTGTCAGGCATTTTGTGCTTCGGACTTTTACACAAAAGTAAAAATCGCTTATGCGCCAAATACTACGCATTCTGGCTGAAGGCGCTGCTCAAGCCTGGCAGCAATTGATGGGCAACAAACTCCGTTCGTTTTTGTCGCTGCTCGGTGTAACCATTGGTATTTTCTGTATTATTGGTGTAAAAAGCGCGGTAAACTCCCTAGAGGATAACATTAGAAATAGCTTATCTAAACTGGGGAATGACGTTATCTACGTGGAGAAATTCTCCTGGGGAGAAGATCCGGGCGTTAATTACTGGAAATGGATGCGCCGTCCCAATTTTAGCTTTAAAGAATATGAAGCCTTGCACGAGCGGCTAAAAAATGCCGATAAAGTAGGGTTTTGGCAATTTGTTGGTTCCAAAACGGTGAAGTTTAATACTTCCAATGCGGAGGACGTGTTTTTTCTGGGCATCACCGAAGATTGTTGGCAGTTGTTTGGGTTAGAATTTGAAGGCGAGGGCCGTTATTTTTCTTCCATTGAATACCAGAGCGGCAGTGATGTGTGTATTTTAGGATATAATATAGCCGATGGTTTGTTTGGGCAAGGTATTGATCCGCTTGGCAAAGAAGTAAGTGCGGGTGGGCGCAAATTGCGGGTAATCGGCGTGTTGAAAAAATCGGGGAAAGACATTTTGAAGCCGTTCAATTTCGATAATGGGGTACTCGTTAGCAATACCCTGGCGCGTCGTGGTTTTAATGTTCGGCGCGAGGGCGGTGGCCAGCAAAGCAGTTTGATGGTAAAAGCGAAAGCCGGTGTGGATTTGGACGAAATGAAGGACGAAATTGTGGGGGTACTGCGTTCGGAGCGCAGTTTGAAGCCCCGTGAGGAGAATAATTTCGCAACCAATACCCTTTCTGTGCTTGCCAGTTTGTTTGACAGCGTATTCGGGGTGTTGAATATGGCTGGTTTTGTGATCGGAATCTTTGCCTTGGTGGTGGGTATGTTTTCCGTGGCCAATATTATGTTTGTATCTGTAAAAGAACGCACCAACCTGATTGGTATAAAAATGGCGTTAGGGGCCAAACGCTGGTTTATTTTGCTTGAAATCTTGTTTGAAGCCATCGTTTTATGCGCGGTTGGCGGACTATTCGGCCTGATATTGATCTGGATTACCACCGAAGCGATTACCCAAGCCATCGATTTCGATATTCATTTGTCGCTGGGCAATACGATGGTGGGTATTGTTACTTCTGTTATTGTAGGGGTGTTGTCGGGCTTGATTCCGGCATCACAGGCTAGTCGGATGGATCCGGTAGAGGCCATTCGGAAGTAATTTGCTACCTCCTCCGCTAGCGCGGGGTTCTACCCCGTGCACCGATCATTCGGGCTCTGCCCGAGCTAAGAAAATCTTACAATTTAAAGGTTAGTAATTAGTTGTGTATTGAAAAAAATTAGATATTTTGTTAGCCTAAAGTTTTGCGGGTAGAACCCGAAAGATTGGAACACGGGGTGGAACCCCGCGCTAGCGAGGTATTGTTACTTCTGTTATTGTGGGGGTGTTGTCGGGCTTGATTCCGGCATCACAGGCTAGTCGGATGGATCCGGTAGAGGCCATTCGGAAGTAATCATAAAGTCATTGGGATTTTATAAAATCCGCTAGCGCGGGGTTCTACCCCGTGTACCGATCATTCGGGCTCTGCCCGAACTAAACTATACTGCAATTTGCAGATTTGCAATTAATTGTACATTTTGGAAATTTAAATATTTTGTTAGCCTAAAGTTTTGCGGGTAGAACCCGAATGATTGAAACACGGGGTGGAACCCCGCGCTAGCGAGGTTAAAGGTCAATCCCACTAATGAGACTTTCGTATATCATTACAATACACATATTCAAAATATTCCATTTCAAAACAGGCATTAAAAATTTCATGTATTTCATTTTGTTTAAAAAAATCGTTAATTATTGAGGCTATTTTAATATTACTTTCGTAGTCAAAGTCGCTTTTTAATATACGAGTTTCATAATACCTACCTTGAACAAAAACAGTACAATAAACAAATTCCCTATGTCCGCAAACCAACTCTGATTTAAAGCTGTTTGTATAAACACGAATCTTCATAGTAATTCGTTTCTGTAAACCCTCTAAATCATATTTATCATTTTGCAAAACAAAACTACTTAATTTATCTTTTCCAAAATAACGAATAGTTGTTATTGAGCCATCCTTTAAACATTGAACTTTATACAAATCACCAAATAGATCATAGAAACAAGACACAGAATCCACTTGAGCTTTAGCATCAGTGTATATATTTATAAAAAATAAGCAAATCAAAAGATACTTCATTCTTTATTTATTTGAATTGGTTCATCTTTTTAGTGAGAATTATTTGATTATCATTACCTCCGACATGCTACATCCTCCGCTAGCGCGGGGTTCTACCCCGTGTACCGATCATTCGGGCTCTGCCCGAGTTAAGAAAAAATCACAATTTTTTGATTTAATATAAATTATATATTATGATAATCAAGGCTATATGAAGAGTCTGCAATTTTGCGGGTAGAACCCGAAGGATTGAAACACGGGGTGGAACCCCGCGCTAGCGAGGAAGTGATAAACCCTACATCCTTAAATCCTCCACTTTCACCCCAGGATATTTCTTTAAATCAAACGTAAATTCCCCAGCGCCAAGCGGTTTATTCGTCGCCAACTTGGTAATCATAAAACTATAACGTGAGCCATCTTTTGCAAAAGCTTTAATGGATTTCATTTCATTGGTTTTTTCGTCGATGCTGATGCGCAACTTGGAATATTCCGATCCTTTGTCTTTCGGTTTAAACTCAATTTGGGTCAATAATTTTCCGCCTTCAGTGGTTTTATCGGTAACGGCGTACAAATAATCACCCTTTTGGTAGCGTTTCAACAAATCTTTGGGGGTCAGAAAACCATTGTCGGTTCCAGCCGGGTCGGCATTGTTGATTTGCACCTCATTGTTGCTTTTCAGATACACCCACGTGGTTTTACCATCGCTTACAATCACTTGCTGGTCCATTTCAAGTCGGAACTTATCGCCTTCCTGGCTGATGCTGCCTTTTTGGACTTGTTTGGCTTGTGTAGGCACTTCAATGGAAAGTGTAAAACCTGCTTCAATGGTTTTATAACCTTCGTATTTTTTGCGGATTTTATCGAGTATTTTCTTGGCTACCGGGTCGCTTTTTTCGGCTGGTGCAGGCGATTGTGCGTTCAAATTTTGGAAAGCAAGCAGGCAAAACAGAGCAAAAAGTAAATTTTTCATGCGTATTTAGTTCGTTTGGGCATCAAAACGTAGAAACCCGATGTAAAGTTGTACACCAGGTAGATAATGAAATGCTAAAATGGAAAGTTAGTTGCTGGCAGGGAAATTGGCCATGGCATCTTCGAGCATGGGCATCAGATCGTTCAGGATCGTCAGGTTGATTTTTGCGATGCTGGTAGCAAATTGGTCGGCATCACTCCATTTGGTATTCACAGCGATGGTATAGTTTCCTTGTTGCAGGATACACAAATGCTTGATGGCTTTAAACTGGTACAGATCACAGAAATCTATAATCGCATCCAGGGTTTGGATGGTTCTGTTTTCCTGAATATTAGAATAAATTGTTTTTTCTAAGGCTTTATAGGCCGTATTAATCCGGTAACCGAGTTGCTTGCTATTTTTCAGTTTGTAACTGTTGGTGATTTTGATTGGATTTAATTCAATAATCCCTTCATACGGAAGGTGTTGCGCAGCGGGCACATACGATTCCCAGGAATTATCCCAATACCGCCCGGCAATTGATGCGGAATAGTATTGCAATTCATCTCGTAGCTGGAGGGTGAGGTTTTGCAATTGTTCGTGTGCGATGGGTAATTCGGCCACTGGACTTACGTTTTCGCTGCTTTCGAGCCACAAAACGAATTCTTTAAACATATAAAAAATACGCTGGCTGTTCATGGGTGGATAAAACCGGATGCCCATGTCGTCGTTGGTATCTTCCTGAATTATTTCGATGCGTATTTTCGGGATGCCCTTGAAATTGTGCAAGTAGGCCTCGAAAGAGATAAAGTATTGGCGTATAATATAGTGTAACTTTTTGGGAATGCCACGGAGTAAGTACAACGGACTGCTATTGTTGGCGTCAGATTCCTTTAAACGGGTCAACAGCGCATATTCAATTGTTTTTTGAATGTATGCGCGGTTGGTAAGTCTGGATTTGAAACTAAAAGAACACTGCGGGTATTGTGCCAGCATTTCTGTGATCTCGTCGCTGGCTTTATTGGAAATCGCTAAAACCGGCGTTTCGATGCCTGCTTGCTTCAAAAATGCCAAAACATTCGTGCCTTGTTTGCCATAAGGCATGTTTGCAAGCGCCAGATCAATGTTGGAAACGGAAATTTTACACAAAATCAGATCAAGGATGATCATGTCAAATGTATGCATAGTGAGCAGTTCCACCGCAGCATCTGCTGAGTGGGCCTGTTTTACGTCGTAACCTTCGGATATTAAATTTTCTGTTAATGCTTCCCGAAAGTTCCGTTCATCATCTATGACTAAAATGCTAAACATTTGTTGGTGTGTGTTGGCCCATAACGTACCAAGAATCATACCAGATTTTACTTATATTTAAAAAAGTGGATGTTTATTTGAGAATACGGAAGGTTTCTTTGTAATAATGGTGGTTTTTGCTTTCTTTTTTTTATCTTTTTGAACACAACTGAACTTTTTATAACATTATCCTGTTTTATCCTCAACTTTGTGTTCAAGATTTGAACATTAATCTTATTTTACTTAATATGACCAAAAAAAAGCAAAAAAGCAGTAGAAAGCTTACTGCACAAGACCTCCAGATTGCCATTTTAAAATTGTTGCTCGCTAATCCCAGAAAACAGTACGCGCCTCGTCAGATTATCGACCAATTGGGCATCGAAAACAACAAAGATTCGGTAGATCATGCCCTCAACCAACTGGTACAAACCGGTTCGGTGATGGAATCCAGCCTTCAAAAATATGGTATCGTGTTGCAACGGCTCATTCAAGTGTCGGATGAATCGGATGCGCCCGAAACGGAGCCCAAACCCCTCAAACGCGTCAAAAGGGCGGTGGAAACCAACATGGAAGACATCGATGAACCCATCGAAAAAGCGCCGGATGCAGAACCTTTTGATTTGAACCGCGTACCCCGCGCCATTGAAAAAACACAGCGCACCACCGATAAGTCCCGAAAAGTGATCCAGGGCCGGGTGGATATGACCCGCACGGGCGCAGCCTACATTGTCAGCGAATTACAGGATACCGATATTTACGTGCCAAATAAATACGTGAATGGCGCTTTGCACGGCGATACCGTGGAAGTACTGCTTTTCCCCGCGCCCCCGCGGGTGAATCAGCGCCGGGGACAATCGATGCGCAAACCAGAAGGCGAAATTTTACGGGTGCTCAAACGCGCCAACGAGTTTTTTATCGGAACCATCCGCCTGAACCGCAAATACGCGCTGTTCTACCCCGATAATCCGAACATGCCCATTGATGTGTACATTCCTTTGGAGCAAATCAGCACCGCCAAAGACAATGATAAGGTAGTCATTAAAATTACGGATTGGCAGGAAGGTAAAGGCCGGGTACCCGTGGGCGCGGTCACTGAAGTGTTGGGCGTGGTAGGTGGAAACGATTTTGAGATGAAAAAAATCCTGGTAAATGCCGGATTTGAACTGTCGCACTCCGAAGAATCCATGCGGGAAGCTGATTCCATCCCGGAAACGGTGCCCGATCAGGAAATTGAACGCAGACGGGATTTCCGCGATGTGCTCACGTTTACCATCGACCCGGAAGATGCCAAAGACTTTGATGATGCCTTGAGTATCCAGGAGTTGGAAAGTGGAAATTTGGAAATCGGGATTCATATTGCCGATGTGACACATTATTTGAAACCGGATTCGCCGATGGATAAAGAAGCGTATCAACGCAGTACCTCCGTTTATTTAGTGGATCGCGTGAACCCGATGTTGCCCGAAAAACTATCGAACAACCTGTGTTCGTTGGTGCCGCATCAGGATCGCCTGACATTTTCCGCTGTATTTGAATTTGACAAAAAAGACCAATTGGTGGGTCGCTGGTTTGGCAAAACGGTAATTCACTCTGCCAAACGATTTAGTTACGAGGAAGCACAAACGGTATTGGATGGCTTTGCGGCAGAAACCGTAACTGAACTCGAAATTTATCCAAAATTAGAATGGGCGCTTAAAACCATGGACCGTATTGCCAAAAAAATGCGCAAGGAACGGACCAAAAATGGTGCAATCGGCTTCGAAACCGATGAAGTGCGTTTCAAATTGGCACCCGATGGCACGCCCTTGGAAGCTTATGTGAAAGAACGCCGGGATACCAACCTGTTGATCGAAGATTATATGTTGTTGGCCAACAAGGAAGTAGCCTGGTTTGTGGATCAAAAAGCCCAAAGTGCGCAGGAAATTCCGTTCATTTACCGGATACACGATTTGCCGGATATGATGAAAGTGGCAGATTTTGCCCGTTTTGCCCTCGAATTGGGGGTAAAACTGAAGGTAGATACGCCCAAACAATTGGCGCAATCGTTCAATGAGTTGATGATCAAATCGCGCACCGACGAACGCTTGAAACTGCTGGAGCCCTTGGCAATCCGTACGATGGCCAAAGCGGTGTATTCGGCCCAAAATATCGGGCACTTTGGTCTGGGATTCACGCATTACAGCCACTTTACCTCACCGATTCGGCGTTATTCGGATGTGTTGGCGCACCGTATTTTGGAAAGAAACCTGGATGGAAAGGTGTACAGGGTCGATAAAGCCAAACTCGAAGAACAATGTAAACACATCAGCAACATGGAGCGCAAAGCCGCCGATGCAGAGCGTGAAAGCATTAAGTATAAACAAGTTGAATTTATCAAGCAACACGTTGGGGAAGTGATGACCGGCGTGGTGAGCGGCATGGTAGACCGTGGTTTCTTTGTAGAATTACCGGGATCGCGTGCTGAAGGGATGGTCGAATTTAAATACCTGGCCGAAGATTACACCCTGGAAGACGGCAATTTGCGTGCGCGTGCACGGCGATCCGGCCATACCATTAAAATCGGGGATAAAGTAGAGGTGCGCATTATTGCGGCCGATGTGCAAAAACGACAGATTGAGATGGAACTTGCTCAATAAGCAGGGCAAATTTGATTTTAAATCTTAAATCAAACCAAAAATTAACTCCGCTCCGGGATAACCTGGTAGCGGAGTTTTTTGTTGCAATCATGGATGTTTGACTAAAATCAGGTATTTTCAATAGTTACCTGGCAATGACAAATCGAGCAGTGAATATGGATCCTGCTTCACTGGTCGCTACCAAAATGTAAACACTGGGCGGCAAGGATTGCACCATAGATTGTAATTGTTGTGTAAATGAAGGGATTTGTTTTTCTAGCAACTTTACTCCGGCGGCATTATAAATATCCACTTTGCCAGAAAAAGGTTCCTCGAATTGGATATTTAAAACATCTTGTACTGGATTTGGAGCAATTTGTATGAAATCAGGTTTGGAGGTTTGCACGGTTTGGGTTCCAACTGTAATAATTGAAATTTCTCGACAAAGAGAATCGCAATCCCCCAATGCGTTACAAGCCTCCAGGCAAACCGTGTAGATACCAGGAGTAGCATAGGTATGCAAAGGGAATTGGGTGGTGTCGCTGCTGCCATCACCAAAATCCCAATACCAACGTATTGGCTGATGATAGGACAAGTCGGTGAAATTCATATTTAAAGGCGCTGATAGGGTATCTTGCTCAGCACGCCAGAATGCTACTATTGGCACTTTTATTCCTAAGGTATCACAAGGGCTGTTCAATTCATTGTAAAGCCGGTAGTTTGCATTGTTGGGTAGATAAAATTTATTATGCGCAGGCAGAATTAAATCATGCTGACGAAAATTACAAGGGTGTAATTCCCATTTGATGTACATTTAGGGTCAAAAATACAGACAATGACA
>JBBAVI010000073.1:0-29401 GCA_040397785.1 Saprospiraceae bacterium
TGGATTGGATTTACGCATGCGTGGCAGCAATTTCGCCAATGGCAGGCCCGGAGATTCGGCTATCAATCGGTCTTATACCAAAATTAGTATCATGAGTATGGATGTTCCGTTGCTGATCAATTATCGATTAACCAAGCAGCGCGATGTAAAAGTAAAGCAACTGCAGTTTGGCGTTCAAGTAGCATACAATTTCAATTCGATATTATACGTTGGGCCAAACAAAACACCTTTGCCAACGGCATTAAATACATTCAATAGCATTCAAACCTGGGATAAATTACCATTGAAATCATTTGATTATCAGGCCTCTTTGGGCTTTCAACAGCGCGGAGAATCGTTGGGATATTCTATTGCTTTGAAGTTTGGCTTGCGAAATTTGAATAACAATTTCTTATTTATTGGCATGGTGGATACCGACGGTGATGGCGTTGCCGAAACTAAGCAAGAGCTGATTGCTCCCACCACCGACCCTTCTAAGGAAGCACCAGGAACCCCAAAATTCATTGGGACATGGAGCCTCGAATATGCTTTGATATTCTGATTCCCTGGGGATTTCGTACCTTTGTATTTTCTAAATTCCTCAAATGTCAACCGTAGCCTTCTATACCCTTGGGTGTAAACTCAATTTTGCTGAGAGCAGTGCGATCGGACAGCAACTGAGCAAGGCAGGATTTGAGAAAAAGGAATTTCAGGATGGGGCTGATTTATATGTGATTAACACTTGCAGCGTTACAGATCACGCCGACCGTAAATGTAAAAAAGTGGTTCGCGAAGCACTCAAACACAATCCCAATGCATATGTGGTTGTGATTGGTTGTTATGCCCAACTCAAACCCAATGAAATTGCCCAAATTCCGGGCGTAGATATGGTGCTGGGAGCGGCAGAAAAATTTGAATTGATATCGCACCTGCACTCCTTGGTAAAAGAGCCCAAAACATTGGTTCACAATGCTCCCATCAAAGAGGTCAATACATTTGTTCCGGGCTACAGCCTCGGCGATAGAACCCGCATTTTCTTGAAGGTCCAAGACGGCTGCGATTACTTCTGTAGCTTTTGTACCATTCCATTGGCCCGAGGCAAAAGTCGCAGCGGAAATGTGGCCGAAACCATCGAATTGGTAAAGGAAGCGGCCCAACAAGGAGCAAAAGAAATCGTGCTTACGGGTGTCAACCTGGGCGACTTTGGCGTCGAACACAATCAGAATTTCTTTGATTTGGTGAAAGCCATCGACGTGATAGAAGGGGTGGATCGCTACCGGATTAGTAGCATCGAACCCAATCTGCTCACCGATGAAATTATCGAGTTTGTGGCCCAAAGCAAGCGTTTTGTTCCGCATTTTCATATCCCTTTGCAAAGCGGGAGCGACGAGATTCTGTTGAGAATGCGCAGAAAGTATTTGTCGGATTTGTATCAGTCTCGAATTCAGAAAATTAAGTCATTGATGCCACATTGTGGAATCGGAGTGGATGTAATTGTGGGCTTCCCCGGCGAAACAGAAGAGAATTTCCTCGAAACCTATCGCTTTTTGAACGAATTGGATGTGTCGTACCTGCACGTATTTCCCTACTCAGAGCGCGCCAATACCACTGCCAAAAAAATGAAAGATGTGGTGCCGGTGAAGGTGAGAATGGAGCGTGGCGAAATGCTTCGCGGACTCAGTGAGAAAAAGCGCATGGCCTTCTACCGTGAGCATTTGGGCACACGCCGACCGGTTCTGTTTGAAGAAGAAGAGCGCCGTGGGGTGATGTTTGGCTTTACCGATAACTATATCAAAGTGGCCACCGATTACGATCCTTTGTTGGTGAATACCGTGGCGGATGTGTCGCTTTCCTCGTTGGATTCCGAAGGATGGGTGAACGCAGCATTTGATTACGCCGAGGTTGCGCATTAACTTGCACCTGTGTTTCCAACCCTTTATCATTTTCTGTACGATTTAACGGGAATTTCCCTACCATTTTTAAAAGTGGTTAATACTTTCGGCTTTTTTGTCGCCATGAGCATCGGCGCAGCCTTCTGGGCGATGTCGTCTGAGTTTGATCGCAGAACCGCATTGGGTCAGTTCGCCAAGGTAAAAGTGAAACAGGTAACCGGCGTGGGCGTGGCTCGCAACGAGTATATTCTCAATGCGGCGATGGCTTTTGTCTTTGGGTACAAAATTCTTTATTTGATGGTGGAAACCGGCGATGGTTTTTCTCCTCAGGATCACGTTTTTTCCACCGAAGGAAGTTGGTTGTTTGGGGCATTGGCGATGGGTTTCTCTATTTGGCGGACATGGGTCACGGATAAGAAGCAGCGCAGCGTTGCGCCTTCTGAAACTATCGTAGAAATGGCTGCATCGGCGAATATGCCAAATCTTACCACGGTTGCTTTGCTGAGTGGTTTTTTGGGTGCGAAAATCTTTCATTTGCTCGAAACGCCCAGTGAAATTCATTGGGATACGTTTTTGACGGATTTGTTGACCAGCGGCGGTTGGACCTTTTACGGGGGATTGATTTGCGGTGCGGCGGGTGTGATTTGGTACTCAGCGAAAAAAGGAATGCACTGGACCCATGTGTTCGATGCGGGTGGTCCGGCGATGATGTTGAGTTATGGATTGGGCAGATTTGGATGTCATTTCTCCGGCGATGGCGATTGGGGTATTGCCAATTTGAAAGCCAACCCCGGTTTGCCTGATTGGGCCTGGGCTTATAAATATCCTCACAATGTTTTGGGAAAAGATTACGCATCAACAGGAATGGAGATGATTCCGGGGAGCTCCGGCGAGTATTGCTATCAGTTGGTGGTACCAGCTTATCCCACGCCCCTTTATGAGGCCTTGATGGCATTGGGGTTGTTTGCGATTTTGTGGTATGTATTGCGCAATCGCAGTTGGGCGCCGTTTCAGTATTTTTCCATTTATATGATGATGGCTGGGGCGGAAAGGATGTTGATTGAGAGCATTCGCGAGCACGGAATTAGTTTGTATCATTTTTTGGGGATGGAATTCTCTCAGGCGCAAATGATATCGTTGGTATTGATGATTTTTGGGGTCGTGGGTTTTGTTTGTGGGGGAATGATGCGAGATCGTAAATTGAAATCAGAATAGAGACATGAAAAGGTTGGTTTATTTTTGTAAGTGGTTGATATTTAAGGCTATAGTCGCTTTTGTGGTAGATAAGCGATTCGCACTTGGTGTGATGGCTTTTCTTTTGTTTTGGTTGCCGGCGGTTTCGCAATCGGACGCAGTGCCGGTGGATACCATCGAGGTGACGGATTTTGATCGGATTGATCCCGTTTATGTGTCGGCGAGTATGGATGCGGCGAAACGACGTGAGTATTTGATTCTTAAGCGCAGGGTGATCAAGACGATGCCTTATGCGAAGATGGCAGCGATGAAGATGAAGGCGATGGAGGATAAGTTGCAGACGATCAAAGGTCGTAGGGAGAGCAGCAAATATGTGAAGCAGTGCGAGGAGAGCATCAAAAAGATGTATATGGATCAGTTGAAAAACCTAACGATTGGGGAGGGTCAGGTCTTAATGAAGTTATTGCATCGCGAAACGGGCAAGACGAGTTGGGAGATTATGCGGAATTATCGGGGCACAGGCGAAGCGATCTTTTGGCAGGCCTTCGGCAGCATTTATGGACATTCGTTGCTCACAGAATACGATCCGGTCTTGGATTATCAGATTGAGAATATTATTAAGTTGGAGAGGTTGGAGTGATGTTTTAGCCGGATTTCCGCGCCAGCATCCAAATGACCAGCGGTGCACCAATAATTGAAAGGATTGCGTTTACGGGTAAGGTGCTGTTTTCCAATGTGTTGTTGGCGATGATGTCGGCGGCCAAGGTGAGTAATCCCCCAGCCATAGCTGTGGTGAAGATATTTTTTTGATGTGCTTCGGTACCTTGGATTTTTCGCGAAATATGGGGTGCGATGAGGCCTACGAAGGAGATGGGGCCGCAAAACGCAGTGACAATGGCTGCCATGGTTGCGCTTCCAACAATGAGCCAGTTTCTGAGTGTTTTGGCAGATTTTCCGGCACTTTCAACATGGATATCGCCGAGTAAATAGGTGTTGAATGCATGTCGGTGATAGGTGAGTATGAGTCCACCCATAATTGTGGCGCCGAGCAATGGAATGAGTTCTTTGAGTAAGACGCGATCAAAGCTTCCCATGCCCCACATCACAAACTGTTTCACTTGCTGGGCTTGGGCGGTTTGGGTGATAATGTCAACCGCGGCGCCAAAGAAATATCCGAGTACTAGTCCCACCAGGAGGAGAGAGTGCATTTGGGAGAGTTTTTTGTGGAGTGCGAGTTGTATGGAAAGTACGAGGAAGGCGCCCCCGAGCGCAGCGAGGGGCTGGATGGCAATGTGGCTGAGGGTTTCATTGAGTCCGAGGCTGCTTCCTAGGTAGGTAGTGAGGGCGACACCGAAGGTGGCGCCCGGTGTAATTCCAATCAAAAACGGACCCGCCAATGGGTTTCGAAACAACGTCTGCATCATCAATCCGCTCCATCCCAATGCAATGCCGCCAATCAAAGCACTTAACACACGAGGCAATCGGAGTTCCAAAAATATTTCGCTTTGCCAAAACGCAATCGCATTTCCTTGACTCGGCCATAGGTCGAGAAGAATCAGCCCTATCAATCCCAGACAAACCCAAAAAGAAAAACCCTGCTGTCTACTCATTTGCATCGTTGGTAAAAATACAGAGATTGCGTATCATTCTGAATGATTTTATGCAGATCTCGCAAGACAAGATTGGGGAAAATACAACCTAAATCCCAATAAGAGTTGCTTCCGTTGGGGTTGAGTTTTTTGTTGAAATTGAAAACACGATTTCCTTGTAATGCTTTGATATTCATCACTCTAGGGTCCATTTCTGTCAAGCATTTTCGGGTGTTGCAATTGTCTGTGTTGATCCAAATATCGGCTAGTTGCATGGCCTGCAATGCTTTTTCTAATCCCACCATATTGCTTCCGCTGCCCTCGGGTTGAAGGGTGATAGGTATGCCTCCCGCATCCAGAATGAACTGACTCATATAGGATTGGCCTTGGGGTACAAACCATTGACCGTTGTATGGGATGTTCATCATAACCTTGGGCCTGTTATTTTTGTTGGATTTGTTTGAGCCTATGTCGGATTTTTTACCCTGATCTGGGTTTGCCGCTTGTTTCGCAATGGCCAGATACTCCTTTGAGATCCCTTGGAACAATTCGGTGCTTTCTTTCGATTTGCCCAATAACCAGCCCATGGCGACAATCCACTCGGCTCTAGCCAAGGGGTGAGGTTCGAGGTGATTGTTGCTCCAAATCACAAGGAAGTGGTTTTTGGCGATGCGTTCGATGGTGCTTTTTTCTTGGATGTTAAAGACGTATCCAATGAGTATTTGGGGTTTGAGATTTGCCAATTTTTCGGGTATGATGGGCCCATCGGGAGCGAGTTCTTGCACCGAATCTAGTAGTGATGATGTGTAAATTGCAGGGTGGGCGATGTATTGCTTCGATTCTACGCCAACAATTGATTTTCCTAGTCCAAGCTCTGCCAACATTCCAGTATGTATGGCCGATAAACTCACAATTTTCGACCGATTTTCGATTTTTTGATACCCCTCGATTTTTGAAGAGCTACCCCAACAGAATTTCCCGATACTTAGCATCGAATTGGGGGCGTCGTACACCTCCAGAAAACTATCTGTTTTGGTAAGGCCAATGCGAAATAACTGAGCGTGGCTGTTCTTTATCCACACGATGTCGTCTGGTCCCGATTTTTCGCGTGCATTTTGACATCCATTGAGCATCGAGATAGCGATCAAAATGGTTGTAAATACTAGGCTGGCTCTAAAGGATATCATGCAGTGCTCGAAAATAGTACAAATAATCGCACAGCCCCACAAAGTTTGGTTTGGAACAACGGAAAAAAAGTGCAATTTTGTCTTGTTATGTTGCATCCACTGTTTCGCTTTCGGTATTATATCCTTTTCGGCTTTTTTGCCATCTGGATGTCGTTCTTCGATATGAACAATTTGTTCTTCCGCTATCGCATCGCAAAAGAAGTAAGCGTCTTAGAAGATAACATCGAAGAGCACAAGCAGGCCATCGCAGAGTTAGATCAGCAAAAGAAATATCTGTTTGGCAACGATCGCAATTTGCAGCGTTTTGCCCGCGAGAAATATTTGATGAAAAAAGACAATGAAGATGTGTTTGTGATTGTAGAGGAGGAGAAAGTGGAGGACAATGAGAAATAGTGTTCATAAAACAATGTACAATGTGTATTTCTGTTGCCCAGGATGAAATATGTTTGTATCCAAGGAAAATTATAACAAAGCCGAATAAATTATGAATTTTATAGCGCCATCTGCCGAACTCTTACAGCATCTGTTAACCGTGAACGGAGCCATCATGTCCAAGCCGATTATTCCAATTTTGGAGAATTTTTTATTCGACATAAGCGACAATCGGTTAAAGATTTATAGCACTGACTTAGAAACCAGCATGACCACCAGTATGACCGTTGAGTCCAAGGAGAATATGAAGGTGGCGGTGCCTAGTAAGATGGTGATTGATATTTTGCGTTCATTGCCTGATCAGGGAGTGGCGTTCAACATAGATCCAAATACTTACGGTATCGAAGTAGTTAATAACAACGGTCGTTACAAAATGGCAGGTCAGGATGGTGTGGATTTTCCAGCCATGCCTGAGACCAATGCCGATGGTAGTTTTACGGTTGCCTCCAATGTTTTGTTGCGCGCCATTAGTAAGACATTGTTTGCTGCAGGGTCGGACGAGTTGCGTATGAATTTAACAGGTTTGTTCTTGGAGTTTAAGGGTGATTCTGTAAATTTTGTTGCCACCGATGCGAATAAATTGGTTCGATTAACGCGTAAGGATATCAATCCAGGCGTTGAAGGCGGCATTTTGATTCCAAAGAAGCCATTGAACTTGTTAAAAACTGCTTTACCTAACGACGAGACTCCAGTTATTATTGATTATAATCGTTCCAATGTCTATTTCACTTTTGGCGATACCCGTTTAATTTGCCGATTATTGGAAGACAAATACCCCGATTATGCGGCGGTAATTCCTCAGGAGAATCCAAATATCATTACCATTTCTCGGATGGCCTTGTTGAGTTCAATCAATCGTATCAGCATTTTTGCGAGTAAGACAACCTATCAAGTTCGGTTAAAGGTTACGGGCAACGAACTGACAATCAGCGCGGAAGATATAGAAATGGCCAACGAGGCGGTGGAAAAGATCCCTTGTGAATTTGAGGGTGACGATATGGAAATCGGTTTCAATGCAAAATTCTTGAAAGAGATGTTGAGCACTTTGGATGGGGATCAAGTACAATTGTGTTTGTCGGCTCCGAACCGTGCAGGTTTGGTAATCCCCAACGAAAACGAGCGCGATGAAGACATTACGATGCTCATCATGCCAATGATGTTGAACAATTACTAAGCAAAAACTGCGCTTCCTACCCGAATGAGGGTAGATCCCTTTTCAATGGCGATATTATAATCGGAGCTCATGCCTATGGATAATTCGCAGAAATGGGGATTGTTGGAATAGTACTGAGATTTGATTTCTTGAAAAGCTTTTGCCACTTGGTCAAATTCAGCCTCGATTTGAGATTGTTCTTCGGTAAAACTCGCCATCGCCATAATTCCATTAATGGAAATGTTATTTAGATTCATTTGTGTGATCTGCTGAAAAAACGGATGAATTTTTTCTGCTGAGAGTCCGAATTTGGTCTCTTCTTGTGCCACATGCAGTTGGATGAGGCAAGGGATGATGCGATCGTGCTTTTGCGCTTCTTTGTCGATTTCCTGCAGCAATTTTACACTATCTACCGAATGAATCATCGCAATAAAAGGCGTCATAAATTTGACTTTATTGGTCTGTAAATGACCGATGAGGTGCCATTGAATGTCGCTTGGTAACGCCGCAACCCTCTCCAACAAAGGCTGCACGCGGTTTTCGGCGAATTCACGTTGACCGGCATCGTAGGCAAACTGGATTTCTTCAATGTCGCGGTATTTGCTCACCACGATGAGTTTGCAATGGGCGGGAATTTTTGCCTGGATATTTGCGATATTTTTGGCGATTGTGCTTTTGCGATTCATAGGGTGTTTGCGATGCAAAATTACCGCAGGGATTGTTGTAATTTTGTATTCTTTCCCCATGAAGTGTAGAAATCTCCTGTTTTTAATCTCGATTTTGTCGTTGCTGGCCGTTTCATGTGGTCCTGGGCAGCCCAAACTCGAACAAAAGAAAATGGTTTCAGTTCTTTGCGATGTGATGGTGATGGAGGCGGGTCATCAAGTGAAGTACAATTATGGCATTTTACCCGATTCGATTTGGGTTCGCGATTATAGTTTCATCTGTAAGAAGCACGGGGTGAAATACGATGATTTTAAAGCGGAACTGTTGCGGTTAAAAGCCCATCCGGCGGATTTTGATGTTGTGATGGAACGAGTAATCACCCAACTGCAGTTGGCGGAAATGCATGCGAGAAAGGGCAATCGGTGAAGTATCCTGAAGATTTCGAATCGGTTGTAGGATTTGATCAAATTCGTTCGGCCATTGTAGGGCGTTTTAAATATCCCTCAACCCGTGATTTGGCATTGAAATGGGAGATGCAAACGGATTTGGAGTTGGTGATTCAGCAGTTGGATTTATTGGATCAAATTGCAAAATTAAATGTTACGTCTCCCAGTGTGTTAAGTTTGCTGGGCGGTGATATTACGGGTGATATCAAGCATCTGGGAATAGAGAATTATTATTTGGAAGAGCCCTCTTTGAGCGCGGTTCTTCAAACAATCCAAACATATCAAAAATTATCAATTGCATTGCAGGCGCGTTCTTCGGAACTGCCATTGTTATTTGCGTTATTTCCGGTTGAGGATGCATCTAAGTTGATTGTTTTGGCCATGGGTAAAGTGCTGGATGAGTTTGGTGAAATATCGGCTAGGGCTACGCCTCAATACGCGAAAATATCGCAGGAAATCAATCGGTTAGAAGGTGAGGCGAGAAATGTGATGCGTGGGATTTTTAGGGAATGGAAATCGCAGGGATTTACGGCAGAGACAGATGTTACAGTTCGTGAGGAGCGTTTGGTGATACCGGTTTTGGCGGAGTTTAAGCGAAGGGTTCAGGGGTTTGTAAAAGACATATCGGCCACGGGGAAAATTCTATACGTGGAGCCAACACAGATGTTGGAGATGAATAACCGGTTAAAGGAGTTGTTTGCTGAAAAACGGCGGGAGCGGGAGCGGATTTTACGACAGATTACGGCCGAATTATCGCCACATCAAATCGTACTTGGAGAGATTATGGATCGACTGATTCAAATGGATTTTGCTTTGGCGAAATGGGATTGGTGTATCTCGGAAAAGGCGGAAAGGCCTAAGGTGAGTTCTGTGCCGCAAGTGGTTTTGCGAAGGGCGTATCATCCGGTTTTACGTAGGCAATTAAAGCAATTAAAAAAGGAAGCGATACCCTTGTCGTTGGTCTTGAGTGATCAGCGCATTATGGTTGTCAGCGGTCCCAACGCAGGGGGTAAATCGGTGGTTTTAAAAACCGTTTTGCTCATGCAGTATATGGTTCAGTGCGGGTTGTTTGTGACGGCCGATCCCGAAAGTCGCTTTGGCGTCTTTGAATATTTAGGGATTGATTGTGGTGACGGTCAAGACATTGAGCAGGGTTTGAGTACGTTTAGTGCGCATTTACATCATCTAAAAAACTTGCTTTCTCATTCGTCAGATCGGGCGTTGATTGGCATGGACGAAATTGGGGCCGGTACAGATCCTCGTTTTGGAGCGCCGATCGCTCAGGCGGTTTTGGAGCAGTTGTTGAATGCGGGGGCTTTTGTGATCGCAACAACGCACTTTTCGCAATTGCGAGAGTGGGGCATGGGCATTTCTGAGGTAGTTCAAGCGAGTATGGCCTATGATGCTGAGGCGTTGAAGCCTTTATATCATTTGGTTGTCGGTAAGCCGGGTTCCTCGTTTGCGCTTGAGTTGATGCGAAAAACAGGGTTTGAATCGGATTGGATTGATCGAATCAAAACGTTGGCAGGCAAGCAGATGGGAAAAACGGAGGACTTGATGCTATCGTTGGAAAAACAAAATCAGCAGTTATTGCATCAGGTTGGTTCGTACGATGATAAACTGAGGCATTTGGAAGAGCTAACAACATCGTATCAGCAGTTGAAGGATAAGTTGCAGTTGAAACGACAAGAATATTTATTGTCGGCCCGCGACGAGGCAAAGAAATTGTTGTCCGAAACGAATCAGCAAATCGAAAATACGATTCGAGCGATACGCGAACATGGGGCGGAGAAGGAAGCCACTTTGAAGGCCAGAAAGGCGTTGAGTGACTTTAAGGGTGATATGGAATCGGGTCAAAATTTGGGTGCTTCGGTGAAGGGTAAAGGCGCTGGGATGCGCGGTGGGGTTGAGGTGAAGTCAAAAGTTAATGGGTCAACGGTTCAGGCTGGCAAAGGCGGTTTGGGAACTTTAAATGCGGCTTCGGCGGCGGGGAATCCTAAGGGTTTACAGGCTTCTAATAACGATGTGCCGGTTACGAATGTAAAACAATTGGTGCCTGGGGCTTTGGTGAAAAGTACGGCAACGGAGGCGCAAGGTGAGGTATTGGAAGTTAAGAAGGACAAGGCTTGGGTGGCATTTGGTATAATCAAAATGTGGGTACCGATTGGTGAATTGTTGCTGACAAAAAAGCCGATGGGTGGCAAGTCTGAAAAGACGGGTAAAACGGGTGGTTATCAGTGGGTAGAACGGCAATCATTATACAACACGAAGATTGATGTGCGTGGAAAGCGAATGGAGGAGGCTACACAGGAGGTCTTGATTTGGTTGGAGGAAGGCTATTCTTTGGGGCATGAACAATTGAAAATTGTTCATGGCAGAGGCGATGGTATTTTGCGCAAAGGGTTGAAAACGCTGCTGAAGACGGTGAATTTTGTGCGGAGCTATCATCATGAAACGGAGGCCGAAGGGGGCGACGGGGCTTTGATAGTGCAATTATTGTAAAACATTTTTTCTCTATTGGATTTATTGCCAAGGGTTGAGCGACTTTGGAGGATAGCGAGTATTTTTGTAAAAATATGGCCATTATTCTCGATGGTAGCATTGCTGCCGCCTCAATTAGAACAGAAATCGCCGAAGCGGTGAAGTCAAGTGTTGCTAAAGGCAATCGTCCTCCCGGTTTGGTTGCGATTTTGGTGGGTGAAGACGGGGCAAGTCAAACCTATGTGGGTGCTAAGAAAACGGCCTGCGATGAGGTTGGATTTGCGGGTGATGTACGTCGTTTCGCCGCCGATATTTCAGAAGCCGATTTGTTGGCAGAAATCGAAAAGATCAATTGCGATGAGACCATAGACGGATTAATCGTTCAATTGCCATTGCCAAAGCACATTTCAGAACAAAAAGTAACCCAAGCCATTTTGCCGGGCAAAGATGTTGATGGGTTTCATGATATTAATATGGGTAAGTTGGCCAAGGGCGATGAGACTGGGGTAAAACCCGCTACGCCTTATGGAATTACCTTGTTGATGAAGCATTACGGTATCGAAGCATCGGGTAAACATGTGGTTGTGGTTGGAAGAAGTAATATCGTTGGACGTCCGATGAGCATGTTGTTGTCGGCGGCGGCTACTTATGGAAATGCTACATTAACGCTTTGTCATAGTCGTACCAAGAATTTAGCATCGTTCACCCGCATGGCAGATATTTTGGTTGTTGCTTTGGGCAAGCCTGGATTCGTTACTACGGATATGGTGAAGGATGGTGCAGTGATTATTGATGTGGGTACAACTCGCGTTGACGATCCAAGTCGTAAAAGTGGTTGGAGATTGCGTGGAGATGTGGATTATGATGCAGTATTAGATAAGGTGAGCGCCATTACCCCAGTGCCAAAAGGTGTGGGTCCAATGACGATTACGGGTCTGATGATGAATACGTTAGAAGTGTACAAAGCCAAGTTTACATGATGCAATTTCCTGTGATGGAACATTTTTACACCATCCAGGGCGAAGGTGTTCATGCGGGCAAGCCGGCGTACTTTGTGCGTTTGGCAGGTTGCGATGTCGGTTGTGTTTGGTGTGATGTAAAAGAAAGCTGGCCAACAGAAGGTTTTCCGATGCATACGGTTTCTGAGATTTGCGATTGGGTAAAAGCCACGGCGGCACAAATTGTTGTGATTACGGGAGGTGAACCCGCGATGTATGACTGTAATTCCTTGGTTGATGCTCTGCATTTAGAGGGGTATCGCGTGCATGTTGAAACTTCAGCGGCCTATCCATTGCAGGGGAATTATGATTGGGTGTGTATTTCGCCAAAGAAATTCAAGCAACCTTCGGCGGATGAAATGGGTAAGGCACATGAGTTAAAGGTTATCGTGTTTAATGATTCCG
Organism: Saprospiraceae bacterium; assembly: GCA_040397785.1. Taxonomy (GTDB): domain Bacteria; phylum Bacteroidota; class Bacteroidia; order Chitinophagales; family Saprospiraceae; genus M3007. The sequence continues at coordinate 12,423 of JBBAVI010000073.1, forward strand.
ATTTTGAATGGGCTGAAAAATGGGCCGCGACTTGTTCTGATGATTGTGCTTTGTTGCTCCAACCAGAATGGGAAAAACGGGACAAGATGATGCCCAAAATTATTGATTACGTGAAGGAGAATCCTCGTTGGAGAATTTGTATTCAGACCCACAAGATCATTAATGTGCCTTAATTTTACTCGAAAGGACACTCGATTTTTGGGTGTGTAACTTGCTTTTGTTGGTTTTGGTACGTGGATTGCGTGGTACCTATTTTTGTAAATATGCGATATTTCGTGAAAGGACTGGTTTTGCTGCTTACGCTGTTGGCAATGACGTCCTTCCGAAGCATGCCCGAACCTCCCAAAAAACCCAAAATCAACCCCTACGATTTGTCGGGATATTCCCGTTTTAGTGATACTACAGCGTTTCAGATCGACAGTTTTTTTCGCAGGATGTATCGCTATGGGATATTTAACGGGACGTATTTGTTTCATAAGAACGACAGTCTGTGTTTTGGCGCGATGGGTTATGCCACATTTTCTCAGTTGGATTCATTGAAGCCGGCAGATTTGTTTCAGTTGGCCAGTGTTTCTAAAACCTTTACTGGCACGGCGATGATGATGTTGGTCCAAGATGGGTATTTGAAATTATCGGACAGTGTCCATTGGTATCTTCCGGAATTAACGCGCAGGAATTTGAGTTTGCAGAATCTTATCAGTCATAGTAGCGGACTACCAGATTATTTTTACTTCAATATGAAAGCATGGGAGGATCCCAAAGCCCATTTGACGAATGAGGATGTGGTGCAATTGTTGAATGCGCAGCCTATCAATCATTTTGCGAAGCCGGGGAGATACGATTATTGCAATAGCAACTATGCTTTGTTGGCGCTGATTGTGGAACGTCAAACGGGTGTTGAGTTTCGTCAGTTTGTGAAGGATCGAATCATGAATCCTAGTGGGATGAAATATTCCCATTTGTGCAATTTTGATAGTTTGGGATTGGTGAATTATACGGTGCAGGGGTATGATAAAAAGCATGTGTTTGCCGACAATATTTACAACGGTGCGATGGGTGATAAAGGGGTCTATTCCAATGTTTTTGAGATGTTGTCATTGGACCAAATGTTAAGGACAGATTATTTGTTGCATTCGGATATCAAAAATCAGATGGTAATGCCGCAAACCGCGGTAAGTGCCGATGCGTTTTATGCCAATGGTTGGCGGGTGAAATGGATTAACGGACAAAAATGGAGCTTTCACAACGGTTGGTGGAAGGGTTTTAGGACGTATTATTGGCGATGTTTGGATCAGGACAAGTGCTTTGTTGTTTTGACCAATAACGTACAAGGTCCATTTTTAAAAACCATCGATATGGTAGGTCTGCTGAAGTAACTGATTCTCTTTGGTTGAATTCACCTTGGAAATTCCTAATTTTACGAAATTAATTGATGGAAACGGGTATGAATTCACGGAGACTAGGTCGTTTGTTGCGTTTCATTTTTGCAGAGTTGGGGTTAATGGTCTTTTCGTTAATGCCATTATTATCTCAAACCCCTTCAACGGGTAGTTCAACTTCCGGGTTGGTAAAGTCAAAGAAGCCAATGGAGATGCCACTGGTTGATACAACCATCAAATGGGTGCAATTGATGTTGTCGCCGCGACCTAATTATTATGAAGTGAAACGCGCTTTTGATCAACATTTTGGAGGTGTGGTTCCATTCAAAGGGCAGGGATATAAAGTTTTTAAGCGCTGGGAGTATAGGGTAATCAATCATTTGGATAGTGCGGGATATGTGAATTGGAATTTTGGTGTGATGGATGAGTTGTCGAGTAACATTGTGAGTGGTAGTTCATCGGCTGGTTCGGGTTCTGGAAGTGGCACAGGTTCCGGCAGCGGAAGCAGTTCTGGAAGTGGCGGGCCCGCCGGGGGTAAGTCGGTCAATGGTCTGAATGGCGGAAAACCGATGGCGCCCGCCACTTGGTGCCCCACCGCCGGTCGGTGGTCGGCGGTGGGGCCCGTAAAACAACCATACAACCAAACATCGCAACCTACGGGTATTGGAAGAATCAACGGGATTGCCTTTCATCCCACCGACACCAATACGGTTTTTGCCCTTGCTCCACAAGGTGGTGTATGGAAAACGACAGATTATGGTGCCAATTGGAACCTGTTGTGGGGCGCCGGGAATGGGGCTAAATCATCGGCGACAACGCCTTCAAATCCATTTCTTACCCTCGGAGTGAGTTCAATGGTAGTGTCGTACAGAAATCCTGATACGATGTATATCGGTACCGGTGATCGAGATGCTGGAGATGCCCCAGGCTATGGGGTATTGATGTCGTCCGATGGAGGAAAAACTTTTGTATCACGCAATTCGGGCTTTGGAAATTATCCAGTAAATCGTTTGGTGATGCATCCAAAAAATTCGGCAGTGCTATTGGCTGCCAATAACTTAGGGATTTCTAAGTCCACCAATTCTGGCAAAGATTGGACCCCCGCGAATCCCTTCTATAATATTTCCGCCAATTTTACAGATTTGGTTTATCATCCTTATAATCCAAACATTGTATACGCCAGCGGGAATGGCACGTTTTATCGAAGTACAGACGGAGGTGATAATTTTTCACAAATTGCCAATGGCTTACCAACTTCGGGAATGCAGAGAGGTCAAATTGCAGTGTCAAAAGCAGATCGCAGTAGGGTTTACTTCCTTGTCGCCGCAGGGTCGAGATTTCAAGGATTATATCTTTCCATAGACAGTGGAATTAATTTTGTCAAACAAAATACATCACCCGCCAATATTTTGGGCTACAGTGAATTAGGGAATGATGGTTCCGGTCAAGCCTGGTACGATTTAGACATTTCAGCAGATCCATTCAATGCCAAAACGGTATACGTGCATGGAATCAATATTTGGAAATCGACAGATGCGGGGGTCACTTTTAAAATCTGTGGACATTGGGTAGGAGCGGGTGGGGCCGATGATATTCACGCCGATCAGCATATTGGAGAATTTAACAATACTGGAAAAACCCTGTTTGCGGGAAATGATGGCGGGGTTTACTATTCAAAAAATGGGGGAGCGACTTGGGTGAACATCACCAATGGTATTCAGAATTCTCAGATTTATCGATTGTCTGTGGCACAGTCTACGGATGATTTGGGTGCACATGGTTACCAGGATAATGGTTCAATGCAACATGACAATGGTGAGGTTTTTACTTATTACGGCGGGGATGGGATGGATTGTGCAGTGGATCCTAAAGATGAGCGATATGTTTATGGGTCCTATGTTTTTGGCGATATTTATCGGGCAATCGAAAGGAATGAAATTGTGACAATAGCCGCAAATGGTGTGAATGGCATCAATGAAGGTGGGGGTTGGTTGACACCCTTCGTTTTACAAGAAGGGAATCCGAATCGGATGTTTGCCGGGTATAATAATGTTTGGCGATGCGATAGTGTGAAATCCAAAACCAAAATTGTTTGGACCAAGTTGACCTCTGGATGGACGGGTAATGTTAGGGAGATAAAAAGTAGTGTTTCTAACAAACGACATTTGTACGTGATTCGTGGCGATGGTAGAGTTTTTCTTTGCAGAAATGCGGAGGCTTCAAATCCTACATTTGTTAATATTACACCTACCAATTTTACCTTGCGCACATTGGAAGTTGATCCAAAAGACACAAATAAAATTTATGGTGCAAGTACAACGGCAATTTACCAAAGTACAAATAATGGATTGAGTTGGTCTACCGCGCCGTTGACATCAATAAACGTAAAGGCCGGTATTAATTATGGTGTTATCAATGTGGTGAAAGCGGATTCTAGTGCTACTCCCACCGGATTGTATATAGCTACGGACAGAGCAATGTATTATCACAATCCATCTACGGCATTAACGGAGGAGTTTTCTAATGAGTTGCCGCTTTGGATGGATATTACCGATATCGATATTTATCATTCTCCCAAAGGAAGGGATTACAGTTTTATTTACATTAGTACCTATGGCAGAGGTGTTTGGAAAAGTCCTTTGTTTGATGATGGTTCGGGTCTTTATAAGGCAAAAATGTTTGCTTATGATTCCATTTTGTCGGTGGGTGGAGCGCTGAAATTGCAGGAAAGAATTATTGCATCGGTGAATAATACTACACCCATTGAATGGTCGTTGACGCCCACAACGGGTTATAGTTGGACAAAGGGGAATGCCTATTCTGCCAATCCGGAATTGAAATTCACGAGTTCTGGGATTTATAATGTTTCGCTTACGGCAAGAAGTTGTTTGGCATCCAATACCGAAACCAAAAAAGTATGGCTCCGTGTTTTTCCGAGCCCGGCATCGCCCAGTTGCTTGAGTAAAACCAATTATCAGACATCAAATTATGGCATTGGTATTTTTAAAGTGGTACTGTCGGACAACCAGTTTGAATCGGGGACGTATTTTGATGATGGGGAGTATTTGGATAAGTCCAAGGACAAAGTATTTCGTGTAAAACCCAATGTAAGCTATTCCGTAAAAGTGAAAGTGGGACTTTACAACGCAGAGAATGTCCGCGTCTTTATCGATTACAACAACGATGGCAAGTTTCAATCGTATTTGGGGGAAGTGTCGGCCCAGGTTTCGGCAACACCTACTTCTTATGCTGATGTGAAAATCAAGACCCCAACCAATTTGAAGAAGAATCAAGGTCTGAGAATGCGGGTGATCAGCGACTATAATAGTATCGATACAACGGGTTGTGGAACTTGTTCTTATGGACAGGCTGAGGATTTTAGTTTGTTATATGAAAAAACCACGGCCAATTTCAAGGTGGATAAAACGGCATTTTGTTTGGGTGATACTGCCAGATTTACTGACATGTCGGACGGTCTAATTGGGCAATACGAATGGGATTTTGGTGCGGGTGCTGTGCCGACGAAAGCCACGGGAAAAGGGCCTTGGACGGTTAAATATTCGAGTCCTGGTTACAAAACGGTTAAACTGCGATTGAACAACGGGGATGATAGTTTAGTGAAAACAGCTATGTTGGAAGTTATCGCATTGCCCAATGGCATCGTAAGAGTTAAGGAGGGCAATAATCCAATTTGTGAGGAAAACCGTTTGGTCTTGGCCGTGTCCAACAATCAATCGCTGCCGCTGAAATACAATTGGTATAAAATGGAATTGCCATGGAATTTGTTGGTTTCGGATAGTTTGTTGACCATTACGAAAATTGCCTTGTCCGATTCGGGGAAATACATCGCCATTTTGGATCACCGGGGTTGCTTGGATACTACAGCCGAATTTTCTCTTAAGGTATGGGCCAAACCATTGGCGAAGATGGGTTACGATGCAAATTATTCACCTTGTTTAAGAGGAAATAAATTCACATTTACTGACCAGTCTATGGTGTATAATAATAGTATTTTGTCGAGGTCTTGGAAGGCGGTGAGTCCAGTTAAGACCGCTACAAGTAATGCGTTTAGTCAAGTTTTTTCATCGGCGGGGAATCAAACGGTGCAATTGATTGTGGTCTCTGCGGAGGGCTGTTTGGATACGGAGGCAATTGTGGTTAAGGTGAAAGGTCATCCCGTATCTCAATTTGCTTTTGCCAAAGCTGCGCAATGCGATAAAAACAACCGCTTTGATGTCGTGAATTCGAGTGTGAATCCGGCGAGCAGTGGGGGCGGTTCGTTGTGGTATATCTATGATTGGAAGGATGGTAATGCGGGCGCTGATGTGGCTGCGGCAAGTCATAGTTTCTCTGTTGGTGGCAAGTATAATGTCCAATTGATTGTCAAAAATGCGGTTGGATGCACCGATACTTCATATCAAATGGCAACGGTGGTGAATACGCCCAAGGCGGATTTTACGCTCGGTGCAAATGAAATCTGTGAGGGTGGGTTGTTGAAGATTACGGATTTGCAGAATGCGTATTCGGATCTATCGGCGACAGCCAAATACAATTGGAATTGGGGCGATGCAAGGACGCATCAAGGGAAATTTGCGTTGAAATCTGCTTCTACCCGTGATACCAATATCTTGTATTCAAGTTTTGGGAACTATACGGTGAAATTGAAGACTATCACATCGATTTTGGGCTGTAGCGATTCGATGTTTAAGACGGTTTCGGTTTATTCTGTGCCAAAAGTTAAGGTTTCGGTGAATCAATTGGCATTCTGTGCAAATATGCAGTCGGCGATTTTTACAAATCAATCCACCAATGCCGATGGAAAAAGTTTGCAACACAATTGGGTCTTTGGCGATGGTGGTTTGTCTACCGCGCTGTCTCCGTCTCATCTTTATAAAATCGCTGGTAAGTTTATCGTAAAGTATCGAACAATAAGTCCTTTTGTCTCGGGTGGTGGCTGCTCAGATTCTATGTCGTTGCCTGCCATTACGGTGGTGCCTGAAGTAGATGCATCGTTTACCTATTCAAAAAACGCATCGGAAAAGAATCGTGAATCGTATTTGTTTGAGGCCTTGGATAATAAGCTGATTCCGATGGATCGCACATTTAAATGGGAGTTTGGTTTGGGCGATACTTCTGCCAAGGGCGATCGAATAACCCATGTTTTCAATAAAAATGGGAAATATCGCATTTTACTCACCGCAACGAATGCTTTGGGCTGTAATGATACGAGTTCTCAGTGGATTTTGATTGAGAGTCCCAAGTTGAAGAATCAGGACAATCCATTCAGTTTTTATGTGTTTCCAAACCCGACAGCGAAATCGGTAAATTACAAGTTCGAGGCTGCTGCTGGATCAAAAATCAAGATACAATTGCATACAATTTTGGGTCAAGAAGTGCTGTATGAGCGAAATTGGGATATCCAAGAAGCCGGGACGTATTTTGAGACCATCGACCTAAAACGATTGGGTCTTGCAGCCGGAGTTTATCCGTTAACCATCGAATCGGGAGATCAGCGATTGTCGGTTAAGATAATTTTGATTGAGTAATTATTGTATCGCGCTATGTAGGTCCCTGCGCTAAGGCTAGAAGGTATTTGGATTTCATGAGTCGCGGATTTTGCATTGTCTAATGGCGTTTTGAAACAGATTTTACCGGCCAAATTGTAAACATTTAACTCGTTTTTTTGCTGGTAATTGGTTGTATTTGCGTTTGCCACCACGTGAATTGTATTCGATATAGTATTGAAATAAAGGGGTCGTTTGAATTGATTGGGGTATGTTTCGCTGCTATTTTTCGCTGCTTGGTTAATGACGCCCACCGCATCCAAATCGAAGCCGGAGCTAGCAAATGGGGTAGGCCAGGGGTCGTTGATGATTCTGTTTTTGCTATCGCGTTGCGCATAGAGTGTGTCGATGCTTCCTACCACGTCTATGATTCGGACATATCGAATTTCGTTTATTCGAATGTTGCTCATCATCGCTACATCCTTTAAATCGAAGGGAGTTCCATAGGGATGTCGGTATTTCCCCGCGAGGTTATGAATTTTTGTCGGTTGGGTATAGCCAAATGCTGCGGTTTGGGTCTTGGTTTGGGTGAGGCTTTCGTTGGGCAAGCGTGCCCAGGACTGACTGTCTGTGCTGACTTCTACGAAGGCCAATTCGAGGAAGGAATCGAGGAAGGTATTTTCGAAGATGGCGAAATCAAAGCCATTGCCATCGGAGATGGGTGGATCAAATGTTAGGGTTGCAATGCCGCCATCGCCGAGAGAAACAACACCATTGGTTGATGCTTGTCCGATGGCTGATTGGGCGGAACCGACGGAGGCGTAGCCGGAGTCGGGCAGGTTTATCTGTTTAAGTCCTCGCTGAACATGGCATTTGGAGGCCCAATTGATAAAACAGGAACTGTCGGCCCGAAGGGCCGTAGACCCCGGCTGCCCTGCAGCCGGGGCGAACTGGGCAATGACTTGCTGGGACAAAAATCCCGTCAATAAAATGGCTATTAGAATACGGATTTGGATTTTCTGAATTCTATTGAGTGTCGACATGCGCAGCCTTTGGGTTTTTGAAAATTCTTGTGAGCTATTATCACCCACCAATTTGCGATTCGATTTTTAAAACGATTTCGTCGCACGCAGCGTGATTTTTCGCCAGCAAGGCTCTCGCTTCGGCTACGATATTCTCCGCCCAGGTTTTATCGTTCAAGCCTTGGGCATTGATCAAAACGTTGAGCCAAGCGCCGCGGACAGCCGTTTTAATGCAAAGTGCACCTACGCCCACGTCTGACAGTGAATTGGGGTTGCCGTGTTCTGCCATTTGTTTCAAAAGTGGGATGCATTCAAACGCAGTTTGCATGGTTCTGAATGGAACTTGGGTTGCATATTTGGATGCGTCTTGGATGGCTTGTTTCCTTGCTGATACTTGTTCTGGGGTGTCTTTAGGCAAACCAAAAGCATCCATGATGGCGTCAAAAGCACGCGTATCTTCATCTACCAATGCGATGAGTTTGTCTTTGAGGGTCTGACCTTGTTCGGCCCACGGAGAGAATTCTTGTACGCGATCTTCCCAACCTCTTTTGGCGGCGCTCAAGTTGGCCACCATGGTGCCCAACGCAGCGCCGAGTGTCCCGGCTAGAGCGGAAATACTGCCCCCTCCGGGGGCCGCACTATCACTTGCCGTTTCGTCGGCAAAGCCGCGAACCGTCATATTTACCAATCTAGATTGCTTCTCATCGCGAAGCATATATTCAATAATCTTTTTCTTCGGATCAAAGGCCCCCAATTCGTTCAAGCCCATACTGTGAATGGCGCAATCAATCAGGTCGGCCTCACTCACGCCCGTGCTCAAACCCTGCTTTTCAAGGAAAAACCTGCCCGCATCCAACAAAGGCTGCAAAGGAATCAATCCCACCAATTCGGAGCCTGTTACGCGCACGCCGCGTTCGTCGGCCGACATTCGAGTTTCCTCAAACGCAATATGCAAAGGACTAATTTTATAGTTGGTGAGGTTCATTGAGATTTGCGCCATTTTGTACTCCTCAATGTACCATCCAATGGCTTTCACACTTTTTAATTTGCCAGGAATGCGGATGGGTTCCCCGGTTTCATCGTTCATAATTTTCCCGGAATAGGGGTTGCCCTCGCGTTTAACACGACCTGCCTCGCGAACGTCAAAGGCGATGCGGTTGGCGATGCGGGTGCTTTTGGTATTCAGATTTACGTTGTAAGCGATGAGGAAATCGCGGGCGCCGATTACTGTGGCGCCGGCCGTGGGATTCATTTCTGCAGGGCCGTAATCCGGCGCCCATACTGGAATTTTGATCTTATCAAAAAAGCCCTCGTATTCACCCGCCCGAATCACACTCAGGTTGTTTCTTTCCTGGTTGGGCTGAGCGTATTCGTATAAATACGTGGGGATATGTAATTCTTCCGCAACGCGTTTTGCCAATTTCTGAGCATAAACTGCCGTCTCTTCCATGCTGATTCCGGAAATTGGGATGAGCGGACAAACATCGGTGGCGCCCATGCGGGGATGCTCCCCAGTGTGGTTGCGCATATCAATGACCTCCGCTGCCTTTTGGATTCCACGAAACACGGCCTCAATTACATCGTCTGGCGATCCAACGAGTGTAACAACTGTGCGGTTGGTGGCTTTGCCTGAATCAACGTCTAACAAGCGAATCCCATCCACCGATTCAATGGCGTCTGTAATGGCCTTGATGGTCTGAAGATTACGTCCTTCGCTGAAATTGGGTACACATTCGATAATTGGTTGCATGATGCAAATTTATTGTTTAACGCCCGAAGTTTAACGCTTATTTCGTTGCGTTTTCCGTTAAACGTTTCCGCTTGTTTATAAAGAATAAGTCGTGAAATCTATCCAAATTCGACGGGATTTCGTTATTTTTGCATTTCTTTATGACTCTCATCAAATCGATTTCTGGAATTCGTGGTACGTTGGGTGGTGTTAGCGGTGAAAACCTTACGCCCATTGATGTTGTCAAATATACCTCTGCCTATGGAAGCATGCTTTTGCAGCGCAAAAAAGGCAAAAAAGTGGTAGTAGGTAGGGATGCACGGATCAGTGGTCCAATGGTGCATGAATTGGTAGTTAATACACTCATTGCATTGGGAATGGATGTGCTAGATGCAGGTCTATGTACTACGCCAACAGTTGAAATGGCTGTGATAGAAGAAAAGGCTGCTGGTGGAATTATTTTAACAGCAAGCCACAACCCAAAGCAGTGGAATGCCTTAAAGTTGTTAAACTACAAAGGGGAATTTATCAGCGCACAAGACGGTGAAACGGTTTTGCAATTGGCAGAATCTGCCGAAATTTCTTTCGCAACAGTAGATCATTTGGGTACACGTACGCACAGGGATTATTTGCCGATGCATATCAAAAAAATCTTAGCTTTGGAATTGGTAAAGCCAGAATTGATAGCAGCTCAAAAATATAAAATTGCGATTGATGCCGTAAATAGTGTAGGTGGAATCGCTGTTCCAGCCTTGCTTAAGGCCTTGGGCGTTGAAGAAGTTATCGAAATCAATTGCGAGCCAACTGGACATTTTGCACACAATCCAGAGCCACTGCCAGAATATATGGGTCAGATTGCCTTTGAGGTTAAATCGTCAAAATGTGATTTGGGTATTGTGGTAGATCCTGACGTGGATCGTTTGGCATTGATTTGCGACGATGCTGAAATGTTTGGAGAAGAATATACTTTGGTGGCGGTTGCAGATTATTATTTGCGTCATACCCCAGGTCCAACAGTGAGCAATTTAAGTAGCACGCGTGCATTGCGCGATATTACTGAAAAAGCAGGTCAGAGATATGAAGCGAGTGCAGTGGGTGAGGTGAATGTGGTCGAGAAAATGAAAGAAATCGGCGCTGTGATTGGGGGAGAAGGAAATGGCGGTATCATTGTGCCGGAATTGCATTATGGAAGAGATGCCTTGGCTGGGATTGCGTTGATATTGAGTTATTTGGCAGAAACAGGACTCAGCGCATCAGCGCTCAGGTCCACCTATCCCAATTATCGCATGTCGAAAAATAAGGCGGAATTGCAAGCCGGAACCGACGTAGATGGAATTTTGGAAAAAATCCAAAAGAAATATAAGAAGCAACCAATGAATACGATTGATGGGGTTAAAATAGAATTCGATAATGATTGGGTGCATTTGCGCAAGAGCAACACCGAGCCCATCATTCGGATTTATGCCGAAAGTGATAGTATTAACACTGCAGAAAATCTTACACGTAAGATTTTGCAAGATATTGGTGATATATTGAACTAAATTTGCGCCCCAATGGCAATGCAATGTGGTATCGTGGGTCTTCCAAATGTTGGGAAATCAACACTTTTTAATGCGGTTTCAAGCGCAAAAGCGCAATCTGCAAATTTTCCTTTTTGTACAATTGAACCCAACGTAGGTACAATCACAGTTCCCGATATTCGGATGAACAAATTGGCAGCTTTGGTGAATCCGTTGAGCTTGGTCCCCACAAATATTGAGATTGTGGATATCGCAGGGTTGGTGAAAGGTGCGAGTAAGGGCGACGGTTTGGGCAATCAGTTTTTGGGAAATATCAGGAATACCAATGCCATTTTACATGTATTGCGATGCTTTGATGATGACAATATCATCCACGTAGATGGTTCTGTGAATCCTGTGCGCGACAAAGAAATCATTGATACGGAGTTGCAATTGAAGGATTTGGAATCGCTCGAAAAGAATATTTCAAAGGTTTTCAAGCAAGCCAAAACAGGTGATAAAGATGCCTCTAAGATATTGGAGGTTTGTGAAACATTTCAAGCTCATTTATTGAAGGGCCAAAATGCAAGAACCCTAGACATCGAGCCAGAAAAAAGAATGTTTATTAAGGATTTGAATTTGCTAACCGACAAACCCGTTTTGTACGTATGCAATGTGGATCCAGATAGTGTGAATCATGGAAATGCCTACGTTGAAGCGGTGAAAACTGCCATCGCCGGTGAGAATGCGGGTTTGATTTTGATTTCAGCAGCCATTGAAGCGGAAATTGCCGATTTGGAAAGTTTCGAGGATCGACAGATGTTTCTCCTAGAAATGGGGTTGGAAAAGAGTGGGGTAGAAAAGCTCATTCATGCCGCTTATAAGTTGTTGAACTACATTACCTACTTTACCGTGGGAGTGAAAGAAGTTCGCGCTTGGACTATCACCGAAGGGACTAAAGGCCCAGGTGCAGCCGGTGAAATCCACTCTGATTTTGAAAAAGGATTTATCCGCGCGGAGGTTATCGCCTATGAAGATTATATTCATTATGGCTCTGAATCTGCTTGTAGAGAAGTAGGGAAATTGCGGGTAGAAGGCAAGGAATATGTTGTGAAAGATGGAGATTGTATGCACTTCCGCTTTAATGTGTAATTAGAAATCTTCGGGATTGCTGATTTTGTTGTCGCTCACAAATAGTGGCACTTCTCCGTATTTTACTTTGTACAATTTTTTGATGTATGACCAACAATGCGATTGGAAATCGCCTACACGGTCGCGAATTTTTTGTGATCCAAGCGGTTTTCCACCCCGCGCAATTTCACTAAAAGATCTTCTCACCGGCTCAATGATTTGCTCACTTAATAGGTCGGCAAAATAATTGCCCGCCTTGGTGCATCGTTCTATTAACAACTGGGTCAGATCTTCCTGGGCTTGTGCCTGTTCTTCCGCACTGGGCAGTCTCTCTAAGCTCTCCCAATGGGCTTCATGCTCATGGAAAATTTTGGCGATAGAGCGTTGGAATTTCTGTGCCGTAGCGTCCATCTCTTGAAACTGCAAACGGATGGGTGACAATTCCGCAAATTTCGTGGTGATCTTCGCGCTTTTTTCTTTGGAAATCGCAATCATCATCCCATTGAATTCGTAATGGAGCTGTCTTACACCATAGACTTCCATCAACTGTTGTTTGTGGTAGGACTGTCGTTTTTCCTCTAAAATTTCAAATAGGTCGCGTGTTTTAGCTTGGGATTCGTGAAATTCTAAAATCCGCTGATCTGTCATGATATTCTGCGCCCGAATGGCTGTCAACAAGACCATAGAATCGAGATTGGTACATCTACTCAGCGCAACGTAGACTTGCCCTGGCGCAAAGCTTTTTCCCGCATCGATCATCGCTTTTTCGAAGGTAAGACCTTGGCTTTTGTGTACAGTGATGGCCCATGCCAAGCGCACTGGGAACTGCTCAAAACTGCCGACTTCTTCCTGTTCAACAGTTTCAACGGTGGGGTTGTAGTTATAGCGCAGGTTTTTCCATGTTTCTCTTTCAATTTCCATGGCTGGCTTGCCATCGTTGCACTGGATAAAAATGGTATTGCCGCCAATATGAGTTACAGTACCAATTTTGCCATTGTAGTAGCGTTTTTCATAGGAAGTATCGTTTTTGACAAACATCACCTGAGCGCCTTCTTTGAGTCGTAAAATACCTTCGGTAGGAAAACTGCCTTCATTAAACTCGCCAGATACTTTGGCAACATATTGTTTTTCAGCAACATCCAATTTTGCCAATTCCTTTTCATTGATCCCTTCCGCCTGTTTATTGTGGGTGGTAAGTGTAATCCATCCCGGTTCTTTGGGTTGGAATTCTGGTTGGATTCTTTCGGCGAGGTTTTCGTAGTCCCAACTTTCCATTTGGTTGGAGCGAATTTGGTTCAACAGGTTGATGAACTGTCGATCGCTTTGTCTGTATATCGTTTTTAACTCAATGGTAATCAGCTCGAGGCTTGGGAAAACCTTTGATGAAAAGAAAAATTCTGTTGAATAGTAGTGATAAATCAAGCCTCGCTCGTGTTCTGTAACCACGGGAGGCAGCTGCAGTAAATCGCCAATCAACAGCAATTGAACCCCGCCAAAGGGTTTGGAACTATTTCTGGCAAATCGAAGTGCGGTGTCTATCGCATCAAATAAATCGGCCCGAACCATGGAGATTTCATCAATCACGAGCAATTCGAGCGCTTGAAATAGGTCGCGTTTTACTTTTGGATAATGAAAATGCTCCCGAATCATCGCCGTGTTGTTGGCAATGTTGGGGTCAACCGGTTCGTTGGTGGGAACATAGGCTCGGGTGGGAAGCCCAAACATACTGTGAATTGTGCTTCCGCCGGCATTGATCGCAGCAACACCCGTGGGGGCCACTACAACGGTTTTTTTCAAGGTTTGGGACAGCAAGTATTTTAGGAAGGTTGTTTTTCCTGTTCCTGCTTTTCCCGTTAGAAAAATGTGCTGTTGTGTATCATTCACAAAGGAAAATGCCAGGGACGCCTCAGAACTGGTGTCGATCGAGAGGGGGTGTGTTGGGTTGATATTTCCTTTTTCAGTTGTCAATATTCGATGAGTGATTTTAATGCCAATGGCAAGCGCTCCCAAGGAAGAAAATGGTCTTCTAGGGTTTTGGCTAGGGGCACGGGCGTATCGAGGCTACCCAAACGTTGAACGGGTGCGTCGAGGTCTTGGAAGCAGTTTTCTGAAATCCAAGCGGCGATGTCTGATGCGATGCTTCCTGTAAGTGTATCTTCTGTGAGGACAAGAACTTTACCTGTGGCTTTCACGTGTTCGGCAACAGTTTCTTTATCCCACGGGATGAGTGTTCTGAGATCAATGACACGACCATTGAGTTTGTTTTCTTTGATGCAGTCTAAGGCTTTGTGGACACCCCATCCGTAGGTGATAATGCAAAAATCATTTCCTTGATCATGGACAGTGGCTTTTCCTTCTTCTACGAGGTAGGGGGCGGCGGCTACGCCGCCGCTCACCGATCGATACAATAACTTATGCTCAAAAAACAGCACAGGATTTGGATCTTCAATGGCGCGCATTAATAAACCCTTTGCATCGGCTGGCGTGCTAGGATAGTATATTTTTAGACCGGGGACATGATAAAACCACGCCTCGGTGCTTTGACTGTGAAAAGGACCGGCTTGCACGCCTGCGCCCGTTGGCATGCGAACAACCACATCGGCGGGCTGACCCCAACGGTAATGGCTTTTTGCCAAATTATTTACGATTTGGTTGTAACCGCAGGTGACAAAATCCGCAAATTGCATTTCAACGACCGCTTTTTGTTTGGCAATACTTAGTCCGTATCCCGCCCCCAAAATGGAACTCTCGGTGATGGGCGTATTTCGAACCCTGCCTTTGCCAAATTTCTCGAGAAATCCGTCTGTGATTTTAAAAACGCCGCCATATTCAGCTACGTCCTGACCCATAATGACAAGATTATCATGTCGTTCCATGCTCTGCTCCAATCCTTCCTTAATCGCATCCACCAATCGCAGTTCTCGATCACTTTCTGGGGCGCTGTCTTGGCATTGGAAATCGACGGCAAATTCAAAAGGAGCATACATGTCGTTCATCTCTTCTGCCAAATCCGGTGTCACTTCCTCCTCAGCAAAGGTGGCTTCTAGACCCGTTTCGATATCTGCCAAAAACTCTTTTTTATACTGATCAATAATCGCATCAGTCAAAATACCCAATTCTTTTAAATAGGATTCGTAATTGCTCAATGGGTCTTTTTTGCCCCACTCTTCAAATAAGTGGGTGGGGACATATTTCACGCCACTGGCTTCTTCGTGGCCTCTCATTCTGAAGGTTAGTGCTTCAAAAATGATTGGACGCGGGTTGTTTCTCAATTCTTCCGCCCAATGCACGGCGGTATGATACACCTCTAATATATTGTTGCCGTCCACCTGCACGGTCTCCATGCCATAACCGATTCCCTTGTCGATGAATTGCTTACAGAGAAACTGCTCGTTCGATGGCGTACTTAACCCATAACCATTGTTTTCGATCAAAAAGATAACAGGCAATTGCCAAACCGCAGCCACGTTAAGGGCTTCGTGAAAGTCGCCTTCTGAAGTACCTCCATCGCCAGAAAATGCCACGGAGATTTTTTTGCGATGATTTAGAACGTGTGAAAGCGAAATTCCATTGGCCACACCCAACATCGCGCCCAAATGAGAAATCATTCCAACGATGGAATATTCATTGGTACCAAAGTGGAAACTGCGTTCCCTGCCTTTGCTGAATCCAGATTTTTTGCCTTGCCACTGGGCGAACAGCTTGCCAAACGGAATGCCACGCGAAGTGAAAACTCCAAGATTTCTGTGCAATGGCATGATGTATTCATCCGGGTCCAAAGCCATTGTAATGCCCACTGAAATCGCCTCTTGGCCAATGCCACTGAACCATTTACCCACCTTGCCCTGACGCAATAACACTAACATTCGATCTTCAATCAATCGCGGCTTCAATAAACCGCGGTATAAACGCAGTAATTCGGCATCAGATAAATTCTTTCGATCGTACAGCATGCATTAATTGATAGTAAGTTCTATTTTTCAAATTTACATCGCAAAAGTGGCCTTAAATGCGGTCGGTCCCATTACTGTGCTTATAAAACACAAAATTTTCCATTTTTCTTTGCAACCAATCGCAATTTGTGCGTCATAATTTCGAAGCTACTTGCTAAACAACAATGATATCATAGCCGGATGTATCAAAAAAGACAGACAGGCGCAGAAATCTCTCTATGAGAAATATGCTGCCAAAATGTTTGGATTTTGCTTGCGATACTCTAACAGCCGCGCTGATGCTCAGGATTTGTTACAAGATGGTTTCATTAAGGTCTTTGACAGCATTGCTACCCTGAATAACACTTCTCAATTGGAAAGTTGGATGACGCGTATTTTCATCAACTTAGCCATGTCGAGATTCAGAAAATCTGCACACGGCCCCGTAATGGTGGAAGTGGTAGATATTTTGGATGATACTTCCGGTGAAACCACAACAGTGGATGAGCCCATGGAAGTCAATGAAGTGCTCGCCTGTTTGATGGAGCTCCCTGAGAAATATCGCATCGTGATTAACATGTATGCAATTGATAAACTCTCCCACCAAGAAATTTCTGAAGTGTTGGGAACCAGCGTATCAAACAGTAAGAGCCTTTTGTTTAGGGCCCGCGTAATGCTCAAAGATTTAGTTGAAAAACAAAGAAACAAGGACACTGGAAAACAGTAACAAACATATCGACAATTGGTTAAGCCAGCAGTTTGAGGATTTTACCCCGAATCCCG
>JBBAVI010000074.1:0-29172 GCA_040397785.1 Saprospiraceae bacterium
GTCACCTTCCCGAGGTGTCACCTTCCCGAGGTGTCACCTTCCCGAGGTGTCACCTCATTTTAGCCCAAACAAATCCATATTGTCCACTTTTAATTGCTCAAACACCAATTTATTCCATTTGAGCATACTGCCTCTTTCTTTACCACCTTCTACATCGGTAAAAAACTGGCGGGTAAAACCATCTAAATCAGCCTGGTTTTTTTTGTAAATCTGCTCAATCGTTGCCGCCTTTTTATCGGAATGCGCAATAGCCGCTTCCAATTTACGGCGGTGAATTTCAACAAGATCGAAATAGAGATTTATAAAACAATGCGCCGTATTGTCAAGCGGCAACCGGTAAAAACTATCATAAGGGTCAAAAATAGCGGCTGTAACAATTTGCAAAGTGTCGGGATATGGATTGATATCTAAAAACAATTTTCCATTGAGCTGATATGGAACCGATAAGGTGCCCGTGATAGATGCAATATCTTGCGCGCTCGTGTTAGATTGCCCGCGGAAATACATTCGTTTTTTGCTCCAGCGTACGTAAGGAAACTCCAACATTCCACGGTCGAGGTATTGATTTCCTTCAAAAATGGTGGTGTTGGTTACGGCATTAGGTTGATCATAAAACCGTTCATTTTCATTGTGTTGTGTATTCAGTTTTAGTTCATCGTTATGCTTCCAGAAATAGGCGTTGTAAGGAATGGCATTAATTTTTTTGTAATCGCCCGTTGATGTATTTGAAAAACGAAAAAATGGCAACTGAAAACGCTGGTTAAAATCATAAGCATACACAATGGCGCTGGTAGTAACCGGGTAACTTTCGCCATTTCGATTATGGTATTGAATGGTATAGGAAAAATCCACATGTTGAAAGGTCATTTTACCCTGAACCGGCTGAAAAGTTTTGGTAATCTGAAACGCGACCTTGGTAATTGTATCCGTAGGAAATAGGGGTAAAAATGGATGCAAAACCGCATTGGGGCAATTCATTTTTACCTTTAAAATACTCTGTTTGCCCGCATTAATCCACAAAAAACCAGAAAAAAACCGGCCAGATGTATCTTTGGGAACATACTCGAGCACAAAAACAGAATCGCGGTTTTCATCGATATATTGGTTGTTGAGCCGCAAAAAGTAACTTTTCTTTAGGGCCTTTTTGCTCATTTCCAGCGGACTTTTGGGGAAATAATCGTTGTGATCACACAATTTCAACATCGAAATTGCCCTGGAACTCTCCACCGATGCAAACAACTGGCGTCGGTATGGCAGCAAGGCAACCCGAGCCGTTTTTATGTGCAGCGCCTCCAGGTCATACCCGGTTATATTGGCATTGTAAAAGCCTTCCACTAATTCCACCTGAATGCCTTCAATAAAACTTTTCAAGGCATAAAATGATTTGGCGGTCGCTTTTGTTTCCGGTGCATTTTTGCGACAAGCCTCTACCATATCAAAAAGATACGTATTGTCTTTTGGCACAATGGTTACTTCATTCAGCAATTGACCATTTTCCGTCATTGCTATTTCATAAAATAAAGCATGCGCGTCCAAAGACTGTAAAACTTGCTTGTACCCTAGATAAGTAATTAATAAGGTATCCTGTTGGCGCTGCTGCTGAAGTTTAAAATACCCAAGTTCGTTACTAACAGCGCCTTTTTTCGTTCGCAGGTTGTAAATATTCGCATATGCAATGGGTTCTTGACTTTTTTGATCAAAAACACGTCCTTCCAGCGTGAAACTGCGTTCAGATTGCCCGTAAAGCAAATTGGGAAGCAGGGAAGCAAAAAAGATGATCGAGGCAAATAGATACAGTTTCATTGGCATCAATTGCTGTTTGTAATCCTGGAGGTGACACCTTCCGATCCCGAAAAACCTACTTTTTCTTAGCCGCCGCTTTGGGTTTCGCAGGCGCTTTCGCCTTAGCCGGGGCTTTTTCCTTGGTAGTTTTCGCGCCAGCCTTTTTAACAGGTTTCGCTTTCACCTCAAAAGCTCCAGGAATTTCTTTCTCGATGATCGCTTTTACATCCTCCAATGACAAATTGCGGGCATGATCGGCGGTCATTTTAGCACCGTCCATTTTAGGCAAATTGAGCATCGCCTTTCCGAATTTGATATATGGACCCCAGCGACCATTTTCGACGCTGATTTTCAGTTCAGGCCAGTGCTGGATATAGCGATTGGACTCTTTTTCAATTTTTGACGCCAATAAATCCAGGGCTTGTTGCTCCGTCAGAAAATCAAAATTGATGGCTTTCGGTACATTTACGTACAAATCAGCCCATTTGATAAATGGACCAAAACGGCCTTTGCCTTTTGTAATGGGCTGACCTTCAAAGAATCCCACCGGTTTATCGGCCTCTAACTTAGCCAATACTAATTGAATTGCTTCATCGGCTGTCAGTTCAAACGGATCCTGACCTTTGGCAAGCGAAATAAACTGCTCGCCATATTTTACATACGGACCATAGCGCCCAGTACTTACAATCATTTCCAAGTCTTCGTACACGCCCAGGTTGCGTGGCAATTGGAAACTTTCCAGCGCTTCTGCCAGCGTAACCGTTTCGAGGTTTTTGCCTAGACGCAAATTGGCATACCGCGGTTTTTCCTTTTCTTCCAGTTCTTCGCCAGTACCAATTTGAATGACAGGCTTTCCCAAACTGCTCATGCGCACTAAAACCGTGCGTCCAGTGGCAGGATCTACCCCCAAAATACGCTCGCCACTCACGCGGTCTGCCTCCTTTAAGGTTTTCTCTACTTCTGTATGAAATGGACGGTAAAAACCATCAATCACTTTGGTCCAATCGATTTTACCTTCCGCAACATGGTCAAATTGTGCTTCAATTTCGGCCGTAAAGCCATAATTCATGATGTTTTGAAAATAGGAATCCAAAAAATCAATCACAATCATGCCCATATCGGAAGGATACAACACGTTTTTGGTGGTACCCGTTACTTCCTTCCCGGTCGTATTGGTAATCTTATTATCTTTGAGTACCAATATTCTATAAATGCGCTCCTCCCCTTCCCGGCTTTCTTTTACGACATAACCGCGGTTTGTTTCCATGATTTTGGAAATGGTTGGCGCATACGTGGAAGGACGGCCAATCCCCAATTCTTCCAGTTTTTTTACCAAACCAGCCTCTGTAAAGCGGGCGGGTGGGCGGGTAAAACGTTCAGTTGCCGTCAAATTATCGAGATCCAGCGCCTGTCCTTTGCTCAAAGGCGGCAACATGCCCTGGGCTTCTTCTTCCTCATCATCGGTACTTTCGAGGTATAATTTCAAAAAACCATCAAACTTGAGCACTTCGCCCTCAGCGACCAATTTGGCCGTGGGTTGGGTGCTAATACCAATATCGACGGTTGTTTTTTCCAATTCCGCATCGGCCATTTGAGAGGCGATCGCGCGTTTCCAGATGAGTTCGTACAAACGTTGCTCATCGCGCTGGGCGCTTACACTTTGCCGCTCCACATACGTTGGACGAATGGCTTCATGCGCTTCCTGGGCGGAATCGTTTTTGGTTTTATACCGACGTAAGTTGTGGTATCGTTCGCCGTATTGTTTTACGATTTCCTCGCCAATGGTAATCAGCGCCGATTCGCTCATATTGGTCGAATCTGTACGCATATAGGTGATAAAACCTTCTTCATACAGTTTTTGAGCAACCTGCATGGTGCGGCTTACCGAAAATCCGAGTTTACGGCTGGCTTCTTGCTGTAAGGTAGAGGTGGTAAATGGCGGTGAAGGTCGACGCCGGGTTGGCGTCACCCGAATATCATCAACTTTAAAATTGGCCCCAACACATTGTTGCAGAAACTGTTGTGCGCCTTCTACGTTTTCATACCGCAAAGGACTCTCGGCCTTGAAGCCAACCACTTTACCCTGGTTGTTTTTTGCCAGGAATTGAGCCACAATTTTAAAATAAGCGGCCGAATTAAATTGCTGAATATCCCGCTCGCGTTCTACAATCAGTTTTACGGCAACCGATTGTACGCGACCGGCAGACAATTGTCCCTTCACTTTTTTCCAAAGCAGTCCCGACAGTTCCCAACCCACCAAGCGGTCGAGCACACGGCGCGCTTGTTGGGCATTTACGATGTTCATATTCACCGTACGCGGGTTTTGCACCGCTTTTTGGATTGCAGGTTTCGTAATTTCGTGAAATACAATCCGCTTGGTCGTCAGTTCATTCAAACCCAGCACTTGACACAAATGCCATGAAATCGCTTCCCCCTCGCGGTCTTCGTCCGTTGCGAGCCACACTTCATCCACCTTTGCGGCGGCTTCTTTCAGTTCTTTGACGGTCTTGAACTTATCAACCGGGATAATGTAGTTTGGAAGGTAATCGTTCTCCACATCTACACCCAAGTCATTGCCTTTTTCCAAGTCGCGGATGTGGCCGTAAGATGATTTCACAGAAAAGTCGCTGCCCAGAAATTTCTCAATGGTTTTCGCTTTGGCAGGCGACTCCACAATTAGTAATTTTTTTGCCATAGTATTACGAAGTGATTATTGGGATTTTTTATGATTAAGCGAATGCATTCTTTGCTCGCGCAAAAGTAAGGTGTTTTAAAGCGGAAAAACCGCCGATTTGTATCAGCGGTTTTTCTTTTTCACCTCTTCATGTATTATTTTGCGACTTTTTTGCTCTTTTTCCCATTCTTCTTTTCGTTTTTGTCGAAAATTTGTTGCCAATTCTTTGATGTTGTAAGGCTTTCCATTCAGTTTTCGGTGAAAAGCAAGCAATAAAAAGTCGGCCTGATCATCTGGAAAAGTGATTCCGGCGCTGCGGAGGTAATGTGAAATGCGCGAACCGCCATAAAAACCCCAGTTGAGGATCATCCATTGTCCGAGTCGATTGTGCATTTGTTGGCATACACTGTCTTCCGGAATCGCTTTTATTTTCAATTTAGACTCCTCAGAGATGAGTTTATCCAATTGCAGGGTGGCATCGTCCAAATTTTTTGGAATATACATGTTCCCCAGTTTATCTTTCTTGGTCCGTTCTTGGTATTGCTTTTCGAACTCCGCTTCGCTGGAAGCGGGTCCTTCCTGCGCGTGCAAGGTTGTCCAACAAAAAGCAGCGCATAAAAGGGGCAAAAAGAATTGCTTTAATTGCATACAAATCAAAGATTTATGAATTTTCGAATGACATTGCCAGAAATTTTCCTATTAGAAACCGTGGTATGGTTAATCCTTTGGCTGCTCAACGATTACATGGCGACCCTATTAACGCTCATCATAGGCGCTATCGTATTGGCGGTGCTATTGCTTGCCCTCATTTCGGAGGCCATTGAGCGCTCGAGGGTACCCAGGCGGTATTTTTATGTAATGGGATTGAGCGTGTTGTCTCCTTTGGTTGCAGCCATTTTGTACCAGGTATTATTTGGCGGCCATTTGAATTTTTTACCCAGTTAAGGCATCGTGTCGTTGGAGGCAGTTGCGTCATCCAACTCTACAAAAGTACCTGTTTGGCGATTTTTGCGCACATTATTCCACAAAAAATAACGTCCGTTCATGACCACGTACACCCCGGGCGGCAACACTTGCACAAACGCGAGGGCACTTCCGAGGTTAAAAAAACCATCCGAGGAGGTTCCAAAAGCATAAGGAATCATCGCTCCGGTGAGCACAATGGTTTTACCCTCAATTTTTTCATGGGCCAGCAATTTGGCGGTTTCCACCATTTTATCGGTGCCATGGGTCACCAAAATCTTGTTGTGGGGCGTTTTTTTGCAGTTATATACGATAATCGCGCGGTCTTCTTCACGCATTTCGAGCGAATCGGTCATCATCAGCGTTTTAATGTCAATGTCCACTTCAGAGCGGCCAAGGTGGAACATTTCCTTCAGGTGGGTATCTTTAAAATACAATTCGCCGGTGAGATAATTGTATTCTTTGTCGAAGGTGCCGCCGGTGACAAATATTTGAATCATAGCTGGTGGTGGTTAGCGCATAGGTTAACAGGCATGTGCCTGCATAAAACGCGCAAAAGTAATCTTGATTTCAGATGATTTTCATCAAATGCGGCTGGATTTTGGAAAACGTTTGTAATTTTGCGCCAATCAATAAGAAATATCGCCTGATATGAAAAAAAATGAAGAATACGTTGATAACCGCAAACGCGATTGGATCCTTTTCGGCATCAGCACCGTAATTATGATAGGCCTTTTGTTGTTCAAAACAGAATGGATCTGGGTTATTTGGCCCTTACAGTTTACTGCCTTTGCGGGCGCGATGGGTCGCTTGTAAAAAACGACACACGTTAAATGAAATAGTTGGGTTAATGTGGCATTGCCTTTTATCTCAACTATTTCATTCTGCCTGAATTTATATAGCCTTCCAGGAGAAAATCATTTTCCGGAAAGGTACTTTAGCGGTTGCGATTTGAATTTGTCTTTACAAAATTCAGAGCAAAATGCATATACCTTGTCTTTATAATGGCAAGTATCAGTGAAGGTTTCCTCAACTTCCATTCCACACACCTCATCGGTTTTATTGTCAAATTGAACATCTGGCGTTGCAGCATTGGGTGTACGTACCTTTGCGTGCGCAGGCAGGGGTTTGCTGTTGTCTTTTGTTTCTACCGATTTTTCCGGTACAACTGCAGTCGGACTTAATGCTAAATCTGGTTTTGAGGGTGTATTGGGCGTTTGAGCATTCTGGCAAGCAGCCAGTTGCAGCAGCAGCGCGTAGGAAACTATTTTAAAATTCATCTTCTTGGATTGTTTTCGTTTATTCTACCGTTGAAAAACGCCGCAGGTCCATTTCCTGGCCTAAGGACACCCCAAAGGTATACCCCAATCACTCATATAGCCCCATGATTTTCCCCAAAAAAAGAAATCCCTCAACCTATTGCGGCGAGGGATTCTAACCCAAACAAATAAACACAAAAACTACTTGGTGCAAGTTTAAGTGTATTCCCACCAATTCAACAAATTTTTAAATGGATATTTTTATCTGACTGTCGATTATTTTTCGAAACGCTGCATAATCGCCAAATTTTAACCATTGATTTAGCAAAATAGCACATTTTCATTCCGATTACACAAATTGAGTTTTATAGATCGGCGCAGTTTTCATCGGTCCTTTTTACCTTCGCCCTACATCTTACCCATCCAAAATATGCGGACATTAAAATTCGTGCTTTCCCTCGCCGTCACCATACTGGTGATTTGGCAACTTAGTATCACCCATAAGGTGGGTGATGCACCCCTGCCGGCCTTGGGCCATTTTTTAAATCCCTTTACCGGATTTTGGCAAAATGGCGAGTCCGCTTCTGCCTGGAAAGGCCAACAAAAACAGGGTAAAATTCCCGGACTCAAAGGCAAGGTTGAAATCTTGTACGATGACATCCTGACGCCGCATATTTTTGCCGAAAACAACGAAGATGCCATCCGCGCACAAGGCTATGTTACCGCCAGTCAACGTTTGTGGCAAATGGACATCACGGTGCGTAAAGCGGGCGGACGATTGTCGGAAATTCTCGGTACCCGAACGCTGGAAATTGATCGCAAAACAAGAAGACGCGGAATGGTTTATGCTGCCGAAAACAGCCTGATCGGACTTCAAAAAGACCCGGAAACGTTCAAATTATTGCAAGCTTACACGGATGGCGTCAATGCCTATATCGACCAAATGTCGGCGGCCGACTATCCAATTGAGTACAAACTGCTCAATTATCAGCCCGAACACTGGACCGTTCTTAAAACGGCGCTGGTACTCGAAACAATGGCCGATATGTTGGCAGGCGGCGACAGCGACCTAAGCGCAACCAACGCACGCGCTATTTTTGGTCGCCCCACATTTGATTCTTTATACCCTGGTCAAATTCCAAATCAAATACCCATTATTCCTGATACCGGGCAATGGAAAGATATTCATGTGCAATTTCCACCCTTCCAACCTATTTCAGCCGATTTGAGCAGTCAAACGGGCCATTTAGACCTCGAGGATGCTGGTTTACTTTCAGAAGGTCCGGAAGGTTACTTGCGTGGCAGCAACAACTGGGCGGTGGATGGAACCAAATCTAAAAGTGGCCGACCCATCCTGGCCAATGATCCGCACCTGAACCTGACCCTGCCCTCTATCTGGTTCCAAATTCAAATACACACCCCAACTATGAATTGTTACGGGGTTTCGTTGCCTGGCATTCCGAGTATTATCATCGGGTTCAACGATCACATCGCTTGGGGGGTAACCAATGTAAGCCATGATGTTGCCGATTGGTTTAAAATCACCTGGCTAAATCCCGAACGCACCCAATATCAAGTAGATGGCCAAAAACGATCGATAAAAAAAGTCGTGGAAAAAATTGAAGTCAAAGGCGCTCCAACGGTGTATGATACCGTTCGGTACACTTCTTTTGGCCCCATTGTGTACGATTTTGACCCAAAAAGTCCTTTGCGTGACTGTGCGTACAAGTGGGTTTCGCACGATATCCCAAAGGAAAACCTGATTGAAGGTTTCTTGCAATTGAATTCGGGTAAAAACTGGCAAGACTATAAATCCGGTATTTCAGGATTCGATTGTCCGGCCCAGAATTTTGTCTTTGCCTCCTCCACCGGCGATATTGCCTTACAAGTACAGGGTAGATTCCCGTTACGGATGCCAGAACAAGGCCGTTTTGTGCTAGACGGACGCGTCTCGCTCAATGCCTGGAATGGCTATATTCAGGAAGAAGCCGTGCCTTCGATGAAAAATCCACGGCGGGGCTACGTTTTTTCTGCCAACCAGGTTTCTACGCCAAGTACCTATCCGTACTACTACCTGGGCAATTTTGATGCTTACCGTGGCCGTCGGGCCGATCAGATCCTGCAAAATTTGCAGCAAGCCACGATCGATAGTTTTAAAAACATGCAACTCGACAATTACAGCAAGCGCGCGGCCGATGCGTTGCCTGCTATGTTGCAGTTGCTCGATCGAAAGCAACTGGATGCTTCTGGCCTGGACATGGTGGATGCATTAAACAATTGGAAATACACTTTTGATGCAGACAAACGGGCCCCTACCTATTTTGATGTTTGGTGGGACTCAACCTATGTGAATGTGTGGGATGAAATAATTATGTTGCAAAAAGCGGGCAAAGAATTGAAACTACCCGATGGCTGGCGTACCGTTGAAATGCTACAAAAAGACACTTTGAATCGCTTTTTTGATCATCCAGGCACCCCCAACAAAGAAACTGCACGCCAAATTGTAACCGAATCTTTTTTGGCCATGCAGCAATTCTTCCGGCAAAACCCCACCCGAATGGCTGATTGGGGCCAGTTTCATGCCTTGGATATCAAACATATTGCAAACCTGGAAGGATTTGGGCGCATGAAAATACCCATAAATGGCCATAAAACAGCCCTAAACGCGGTCGGCATCAGCAATGGCCCATCGTGGCGCATGATCGTTTCAATGGAAGACAAAGTACATGGCCTGGGGGTATTTCCGGGCGGACAATCGGGCAACCCGGGCAGCCGTTTTTATGATAATATGGTAGATACCTGGGTGCAAGGCCAATACAATGAACTGCTGCTGCTGCAATCCACGACAGAAGCACCTGAACGCATTATTTCCAAACTAACCCTTACTGCACAATAAGCAACCATGAGAAATCTTCGCTATACTTTTTTGATCATTGCGATCCTTGGAAACTTATCCTTACTAGGGTTGCCCTGGTGGTTGGTAGCGGTGCTGGGTGCAGGTGCTGCCTATATTTTTCCAACTAAAATTGTTCCAGGTGCAACCGTAGCCTTTAGTGCCGGCTTTTTACTTTGGTTTGTACTGGCATACGGCCTGGATAGCGCCAATGTGAGTCTACTTTCCGGAAAGGTGGGTATGTTGTTTAAAGGCTTGAGGCCTATACATCTATTGCTACTTACGGGCTTATTAGGTGGCTTATTGGCCAATTTGGGTTACCTGACAGGCCATTATGCACAAAAATTATTTGTCGGCCCTACGCCAAAACTTGTAAAATAAGTAGTGTCAACAATTTAAATACAAATTTTTGCTTCAAATGGGTGTATATTTGAGCTCCCAATTTTGAAGTATGGTAACCGGAAGGGCTGTTTTTTGGCCCCTCCGGTTTTTTTATTTCCCATTTCACATTACCATACTTAAAGGCTCTTAATCTAATAAGAGCTCAAATTCCACGCGCCGGTTCATTTCTCTTCCCTCCGCATTATCATTTGATTTGATTGGACGTGCTGGTCCGAATCCTGCAAAGCGCAAACGTTCTGCTTTAATTCCCCGGAACAAGATGTAATCGTAACAGGCCTTGGCCCGATCTTGTGACAGTTTGATATTGGATTCTTCACTGCCAACATTGTCAGTGTAACCGCTAATCGCCAGTTTATAGTCAGGATATTGACGCAAAATAGTGATTACAGTATCCAGCACAGCATAAGAAGCACTTTTCAGGGCTGCTTTTGCTGTTTCAAATTGCACCGCTTTGGTTGCAAATGCCAGGCGTTCTTTAGTTTCGGCTTTTACTTCCGGGCAACCGGAATTGCTGGCAGGACCTGCTGTATTCGGACATTTATCTAATTTGTCATTTATGCCATCACCATCGGTATCCGGGCAGCCATTGAATTTGCCTGCCATCGTTGGGCATGGGTCATTTTCATCGGAAACACCGTCGTTATCGCTGTCTTTCACAATCGGACAGCCATTGTTTTCAGCAGCACCTGCTACTGTTGGGCATTTGTCTTTACTATCCACCACGCCATCTTTATCCGTGTCTACTTCCTCCGGGCAACCATTGTTGGCTGCAATACCCGCGACCGTTGGACATTTGTCTTTGCTATCCACAACCCCATCTTTATCCGTGTCTACTTCTTCCGGGCAACCATTGTTGGCAAGCGTTCCAGCCACATCCGGGCATTTATCTTTTGGATCTTCTACCCCATCGTTGTCCTTATCCGGACAGCCTTTCACGGGGCCGGAAAGGGTTGGGCATTCGTCGTCTTTATCTGCCACACTGTCTTTATCTGTGTCTGGGCAGCCTTTAACCGTACCAAACGTAATTGGGCACTCATCTTTATCATCGGGTGTACCATCGCTGTCGGTATCTTTCATGCCCGCAGTTGCGCATCCGTCGTTGGCGGCGGTACCGGGTTCGTTTGGACATTTGTCGTCTTTATCTGCTACCCCGTCCAAATCACTGTCTGGGCAACCTTTCAAGGTTCCGGCAATGGTTGGGCAGCCATCTTCTTTATCGGCCACCCCATCTTTATCGGTATCCGGGCAACCTTTCAAGGTACCAGCGTCGGTCGGACAATCATCCTCTTTATCGGCCAAACCATCGCTGTCATAATCCGGACAACCTTTGGTGGTAGCAGGCCCTGCTTCTTCCGGGCAAGCATCTTCACTGTTAGCGACCCCGTCATTATCGGTATCCGGGCAGCCTGCCGCGACAGAAGGTCCTGCCAAGGTTGGGCATTTGTCCATTGCATCGGGCGTACCGTCTTTATCCGTATCGGTAGGCAAGGTGGGTGTTATGATGGATTTGTGGAGCAGGTAAACATAGCCCAATCCAAGTTGCACATTATCCCGGTTTACCACTTGTGCTTTTCGGTATTCAGCCTGCACATTTAAAAATGCATAAGGAGATACCCGGAAATTAAGCCCGCCGCCAAATGGAAACTGGGCATGACCGTCGCCAAAATCTTCCAAAAAATAACCCGCACCAGCAAAAACGTACGGGATCACTTTGGCGGTAGACTTCATGTTTTCCAGGCGGAAAATCAGGTCGAAAGAAGTGGTGATGGTATTTTCAGTGGCTTTGGGAAGTTTGGCCAGGCCCAGTTTAAATGGTACAACCACATTTAAATAAGGTGCAACATGCCGAGCATAACCAAACTCAAAACTTTGACCAATTTTTGGCTCGCTGTTGTAAATCGCGCCAAAATCGACTAAGTTAATTTTAGTTTGAATGGCATTGGGGAATTCTCGGTTTTGGGCGTCCAGTGGTCTCGTATGCAAACAAACAGCAAGCAAGATTAATAAGGCAATTTTTTTCATCACGGTTATATTAAATTTTTTGATGACAAAACAAAAGCAATGCCAATAACCGTAATTTGGTATAAAAACTTTATCAAATATTTGTCAAGGGTAAGACATAAACCCGATCACGATTCCCTTCTAAGCATCCTGCTGGTGAGCCTTCTGGCCTCCTGTTTTGGGCTTTTCCACCAATTTGCCGACAAAATAGACACATATTCAATGTTATTTCGATTGAAATAGTTTTTCAAATAGGCTTCCCACTCGTATGATGGAACGGCCGTTTTGGACAAAACCCCATCAAATAATAAAATGCTGCTGGGCTCTTCTTTAGGTTTACCATCTACATATAATGGTACCCGCATGCCCGCCGCAAAACCACTGAATTGCATTTGACTCCGTTCAAAATAACTGCGCAACGCAATTTCAACTTCTTCCATAAATTGACTCACCGGATAAAAAGTATCCTTGAATCCCAGCAATTCTTTCATTTTTTGCAACTGGTCTTCTGCCGCATCCCGGTCTCCCCTTTGAATAAAATCGGCAAACGTAACCAAGTGCGACAAAACACAAGTGCCAAATAAGTTTTTATCGGCAGCAAGCACCGCATACAAGCCTGCTGGAATAGAATGTGCGATGTAAATTTTTTGGGAGGCGCGGGTAAGTGCGATATATAACTGGTTAATGCCCACATCACTGTTCCAAAAATGCAAATCGCGCGATAAAGAACCGTGTGCATCAGTTGCACCATGGGTCATAGACAGCAGTAATATATCGACATGTTGGCCTTGCAATTCGGCTAATTGATAAACCCCCAATCCGTTGAGGTGTAATTGCTGTATTTTTTCAAACCCTGCCAATTTGCGCTGTCGGATGCGCAGTAATTGTGCCGCAATCAGGTCGCGTTGCTCCACGGTAGAGCAGGCGATGCCTACGACTGGATAGGTTTTGGCT
Organism: Saprospiraceae bacterium; assembly: GCA_040397785.1. Taxonomy (GTDB): domain Bacteria; phylum Bacteroidota; class Bacteroidia; order Chitinophagales; family Saprospiraceae; genus M3007. The sequence continues at coordinate 12,929 of JBBAVI010000074.1, forward strand.
GGTGTTGGTTCAATTAAATTCAACCAATCAATAATCTGTCGGGCTTCTGCTTCATTGGTGCGGGTGTTTTCATCGTATCGGCCTTCCACATTCATGATGCTGGTGGCCTCGCGCGCGCTGCGCTCGGAAGGCAGGCGTTTAAACGGTGTGTCAAATGCAATTTTGTTAAAACGCACCCATTCTTGTGGACTTTCGGAATGCTGATAGTCCAAATGCATGGCTTTGGCCCCAATTCCTTTACAAAATTCCATAAAATCGTCTTGCGCAAATGGGGTCATATCCTGTTTGCTATCGCCAAACACGACCAATCGTTCGGCCAAATCAAACAAGTGGTAGCACTCTTGTTTTGAAATATTGTGTGCTTCATCTACCAATACCAGGTCAAATTTTTTCTTTGATGCCTGCACCACATCCAGGGCGACCTCCGGGGTAACGAGCAAAACGGGCAAGGTTTCGGTGAGTGGCTCAATGTGGTCACTAAACAATATTTCGGGCCGTTTGCTGGCAGAAAGCGTGCGATTTGTTTTACCAAACCAGGTTTTAAATGCAGTACTATCGCTCGATTTGAGTTGACGCAGCGCCTTCGCCTTGCGTGCCTGCCACAAACCACTGATGTGCATAGGCAGTAAATTGCGCAATTCCCGTCCGGCAACATGCATATTTTGCACCGTCATTTGATCCCAAACGAGGCCCGGGTGGAATTCTTTGAGCAGCAAATAGTACAAATACCAGCTTTCGAAAGCGGCCGACCAATTGGCGGGTTTTACTTTACAAAGCGCCCGAACTACTTTTTGCGCAGCAGGTTTTAAGTTTAGCCAATGATGTTGCCAAATGAAAAAATCATCAAAATCGCGCAAATAAAACTGCGTCTCTTCCAGTTGTGCAATCATCTGTTCCAAAAATTCCTGGCGTTTTGGAATGGTCAGCATTTCATGGCGCAGTGATTCTTCGTACAAATTGGAATCATTAAACGCATCCAGGAAGGCATCCATGGATTGTTCCAATTCGCGTATTTCTTCGCGGTATTCCAGTTCGTTGTGAATACTTTTTACATTCAAACGCCGCACATCTTCTCGTACAATGGAAGGGATGCGTTTGCGCCACATTTGCAGGGCCGTTTCGAAATTTTTGCTCAAATCCGACACCTTTCGGATGTTGCGTACATCCATTTGTGGTGGAAAGTCGAACTCAAAATATTTGCGGAACGCGTAAATTTTCAACAACTCTTCAAAATCTGTACTTACCACGGCTTTAGCGGCTACAATTTCTTTGTACCGATCTGAAAACACCCCATACACTTTTTCAGCAGTAGACACCGGCTTTTCAAAATCGATGCCATACCGCAAAATACCATCTGCCAATCCATTGCGAATATTGCTTACCTGTCCTTGTAAATGCAGGTAATACTGCTCATAATGGTCGAGCAAAGCCTCTCCGTAATCGTTGGTTTTATTGATAAACTGGTGGTGCAGCGCAGTCGCTTTTGCCATTAAGTTGCGCACCTGTGTTTGGGTCCAATCGAGGCCACTCGCTCCTGTATGATCCAAAAATACGGAATGGTGCAATTTTGCAAGGGGATGTTGTAAAATAGGGAATCGCCGGAACAACGGTTCGCTGGTAGCAATTGCCGCAATAATCCAATCGTACTCCTCCCGAATGAATCCAAAATCGGCTGGATTGAGTTGACTTACCAGCAATTCTTTGCCTTCTAATCGGTTGGCACGTAAAAACTGTCCTACCGTATCTGAAAAATGTTGGTCGCCAAAAATAGGTTTGTGCAAAGCCACCCAACTATTATCCAAGCTATCTTGAATACGCAGGGTTTTATTTAAAACGGCATTAAACAGCTCTTCATCATACGACACTTTATTTTTGTTATCGGCTGCCATGCGCAACATATCTGCCAGCATCAATTGATCACCCTGAATATCACGCAGTATAAAAGATACGTCGCCAAACCCTTTTTCAAGTAAAAACTTTTGTGCACGACGCAGCGAATGGATGCTTTTAGACACCACCAGGCACTTTTTACCATTGGCCAGTGCATTGGTTGCCAGGGCCGAAATGAGGTAGGTTTTGCCCGTTCCGGAAGCGCCTTCTACCACGGTAAGTGCATTTTGCTGCATGGCCACGAGTACCGCACGCTGGGTTGGGTCGAGGGGCAACAAAGAAAACAAGTGCCCCCAATTGTCGGCATTCGCAGGCAAATCGGGTGCAACCACAGGCGGCTGTGTAATGGTTGTGCGCGGTAGGGTTGGAAAAATACCTGCAACCGCCCCCCAAATCAAATGTCCCGCAGCAATCGTTTGCGCAGCTTCAATTTCGGAAGGCAACGATTGTACACTTAGTGGTAAACCTTCTTCCGACAAGCCCAATTTGCGCCGCAACTCCTCACACAAATCCGATAAACCCTGGGCCGTTAAGGATTTACTTTCGGCCATTTTTTGCACTTTAGCCGTTAGATCTAAACCCAAATAGGCATCTACCAGGTGAAAAAACGGATAATTTGGGGTAATTTGTTTGCCATCCAGGCGTTGGGCCAACCAGGAATCGGTATTTTGTGCGTGTGGCTCTAATTGGAAAGACCAAAGAAAGAGCGGCGCTGCGACTTCATAGCCCCCCACCCTGGTGAGCACAAAAGGATAGCCGAAAGCCAGGTTTTTTGTGCCAAATACTTTTTCGCGGTTGCGGGCTTCGAAATAAAAATGCAGCAATTTTTCATTGCCTGGATGTCCAACCTGCAAAGGCAATTCAAAATTTTTAAAGTCGACCAGTTCATGAATGCAACGAATAGCAAACTCACTATCGAGGCCAACTAAATCGGTATGCGCTTTTCCATCGGGCAGTGCATGCAGCCAGGCGAGTGCATCGCCGCTATAAGCCGTAGATGCATTTAAACCGTTATTATTGGTGAATATAGATTGACTCTGATTATCAGTCATATTAAAAGAAGGGGGTTGGGTTCAAAGCGGAAAAATGAAAAAATACGCTTATTAAATTGCTTTGCTGAGGCTTTAGAAATTTTCCTATCCTTGCATTTAACGGAAGCCTAAAAGCAAATCACCGTGCAAAAGAAAGCATTTTTATAAAGTGAACCACGAAGTTGGATTAAATTTTCTTTAAAGAGTGGTAAAATTATCGCCAACTGCATTGTATCTTTGCGCTGGCGCCGGGCGATCAGCTCCTGCAAAACCTCCCCAGGGCAGAAATGCAGCAAGGATATGTGGTCGTAGCGGTGTGTCTGGCGCTTTTTTAAAACCTTTTAATTGCCTAAATTTGCGAGCCAAGCGCATGGTGCTTTTTAAACCCCATGCACTTGCCTCGCAAATTTCATTTTAAGAGCCTTTTCACTTCTCAAGCGCATATCATGTTATTCTTCGTAGACACTGCCAATTTAGATCACATCCGTGAAGCTGCCGAACTCGGCATACTCGATGGCGTTACCACCAATCCTTCCCTCATGGCGAAAGAGGGCATCTCTGGTGAAGAAAACATCCTGAACCATTACAAAACGATTTGCGAAATTGTAGGCCCTGACCGTGATGTGAGTGCCGAAGTGATTTCTGTAGATTTTAAAGGCATGGTGGAAGAAGGTAAAAAATTGGCTGGCTTACATGACAATATCGTTGTGAAAGTGCCGATGATCAAAGAGGGCATTAAAGCCATCGCATATTTTACCGAGCAAGGCATCAAAACCAACTGTACCCTCGTTTTCTCTGCTGGTCAAGCAATTTTGGCTGCCAAAGCAGGCGCCACGTACCTAAGCCCATTCGTTGGCCGTATTGATGACATCTCCTGGGATGGTATTGGTCTGATCAAGGAAATTTACGAAATATATGATATGGCTGGCTATGAAACGGCCATCCTGGCTGCCAGTATCCGCAGTCCTTTGCACATCGTTCAAGCAGCAAAAGCGGGTGCAGATGTTGTAACTTGCCCATTGAGCGCTATTTTAGGCCTGTTTAGCCACCCACTTACCGATAGCGGCCTTGAAAAGTTCCTGGCAGATTATCAAAAAGCGAACACTTAATCCATGGAAAATATTCGGTTAAACCTCGACCGCGATTTAGTGTTTTTTGATGTGGAGACTACCGGTCTCAATGTTATTCGCGACCGGATTATCCAAATCGCGCTGATAAAAATTCATAAAAACGGTCAACCGGACACCGAATTCATGAGCCTCATCAATCCTGGCATTCCCATTTCGGAAGAGTCGATGATGATCCATGGGATTACGCCAAAAGACCTTGCCAATAAGCCCACTTTTGTGCAAGTTGCGCAGAGTATTTGGGACTTTATTGGTAATTCAGACCTGGCAGGCTATAATTCCAACCGTTTTGACGTTCCCATGCTGATGGAAGAGTTCGCGCGGGTAGGCATGGAATTCGACCTGAGTAAACGGCGGCTGATTGATGTGCAGCGTATTTTTTACAAAATGGAGCCGCGCACCCTCAAAGCAGCATACCGCCTGTATTGTGGCAAAGAATTGGAAGACGCGCACAATGCCCTGGCGGATGTGCGCGCAACCCTGGATGTTTTTAAAGGACAGCTGAAAGCCTACGAAAATAAGGACTTGCTAAACGAGGACGGGAACATCATACCTGCGCCCATTAAAAATGACATGCAAGCTCTGCACACTTTTACCAACGACCTTAACTTTCTGGATGCTACCCAAAAATTGCGGGTGCAGCCAGACGGAAAAGTGGTGTTTAATTTTGGTAAATACAACGGCCAATCCGTAAAAGAGGTGTTGGCGAAAGATAAAAACTACTATTTCTGGATTCAGGAAAAAGAGTTTTCTTCACAGGTCAAGCAAATCATCAAACAAATGATGAAGGAAATTGAAAAACCGTCTTAAGCGCCTGTAAAAATATAAATTTTTACAGGCGTTAGGGATACCGCGCACCCAACGCTGGGCATAGCTTGAACGTTTTAACTTTTAAACTTTAACTGTGCGATTCTACCTATTTATATGTTTGTTGCTCGTTGCAGCAGGTTGTTTTACCCCAAAAGAAGCTTGCCTCGAAATCGAAGCAGCCAATTTTGATGCCAGTGCGGATGAAAATTGCTGCTGTGTGTATCCCAAAATTGGATTTTCTTTTTCCCATGTGTACGATACCCTCGTTTATCTTGAAAAAACGGCCTATCGCAATGATTTTGGGATGTTTCGGCCCCACAGCGTGGTTTTTTACCTGCAAAATTTCCAGTTGCGCCAACAAGGTGCCTGGTACCCCATCACCGACACGCTCTCCATGGCCAGTTTTGGCGCAAATGCCGGAGATACCACCCAGCAAGTATTAACCAATGATTTTATCTTGCTCCGACGCACTTCCCTGCAAACAGACGCGGGTACCTTTCGAGAAACGGGTACTTTTGATGGTATCCAGTTTGACCTGGGCTTATCCAATGCCGCCAATAAAGTAGTGCCCAGTAAAGCTCCCACTGCACATCCTTTGCGTACCCAAGCCGATAATTTGTGGATCGATCGAAATACCGGGTATGTATTTGCGCGTATCATTGTAGCAGCAGATTCTATTGCCAGCACCGTACCGGATACCTTTGTTTACACTATTAATACCTTACCTTCCACGTTATTCCAACAATTGGGCACCAATTTGGAACACGCAACCGGGTACGATTTTGATTTAAAACTGAAGATCGATTACAAGCAATTATTCAATGGTGTAGACTGGTCGGCCCCCCTCGCGAACCGTAAAGTGACAATGGGCGACAACTTGCTAAAAGTTTTTATGGTTTCTCAGTAAAATCATTGAATATTGCCTTACAATTTTGCCACTTTTGTGTTGTACTACATCACATGAGTCCCTGTACAATTATCCAATTTTTTTCACGCAAAAACCACCACCTTATGCCATTGCGTATTCTGTTTGCACTTTTCTGCAGTTTGGTATGTTTCAGCGCCTGCGACGATTCCGCCGTAGTAACGCCAACCGCTAATTCAACGGATTTGAACATGACGTTCAAATCTACTTATGACGCCAGCCGAATGATCAAATTCAAAAATTACCCATACGGCAGCAATAATTACCCGCTGCAATTCAATCGTTTTACCTTGTTCCTCTCTGATATAACCTTGTTAAAAGGCACGGAAGAAACGCGGCTCACTGAATCCGCTTATCTGGACTTTACGCCCGATAATGCCAGCTCTGATACGTCCGTTTTGCTGAATTATACGTTCCAGAACGTTCCGGAAGGTACTTACACGGGCATTAAAATGGGTTATGGCGTAAAACCATCTGACAATGGTAAAAACCCGGCTGATTTTTCGCCCACCAGTCCGCTTTACAACGACAATGAATACTGGCTGGGCTGGAAAAGTTATATTTTTACAAAAATTGAAGCCCAAGGGGACGCCGACATCAACAATCAATTTGATCATTTTATGATTTACCATTGCGGCGGAAACGGGGTGTATAAAACATTTACCTTCAACCAGCCTATTGCGGTGTCAAAGACGGCACCTGCGCTCAACATTGACATTGATTTGCGCAAGTTGTTTATCATGACTGATGGGCGTTACTACAATATGGTAGAAGATCCTGCTACTTCGAATAATAAAGACTCACTCCGGGTGGCCAATGACATTATGAGCAAGTTTGGAAATGCTACTACCATCAAACAATAGCCCATTTGCGAACGATGAAATTCATTTATAACATCCAACAAATTTGGATTACCGTCGTAGCCATCTTTGTAATTTGCCTGGTAAATGCCTGCAATGGCAGCGACCCCGACCCCGTTGCCCCTACGGGCGATTTGCTCAACATTCCATACACGCCACAGTCGTACACGATCGTTAAACCGGCGCATTTCCCGGAAATTGATATTCCTGCAAGCAATCCGATGACCGTGGAAGGTGTGCAATTGGGTCGCCGTTTGTTTTATGACCCGATGCTTTCCGCAGATAGCACCATGTCTTGCTCCTCTTGCCATTTGCCTGCGGGTAGTTTTACCGATAATAAAGCGGTTTCAATAGGAATTGACGGCATAAGTGGCCAACGAAGTTCAATGTCCCTGCTGAATGTGGCCTATGCCAACAATGGCCTGTTCTGGGACGGCCATTCGCCCAATTTGGAAGACCAGGCCCTGCGCCCAATAGAAGATCCGATTGAAATGCACGACACCTGGACCAATGTGGTGGAAAAGTTGAAGCGGCACAAAGACTATCCAACCCGTTTTCGCAAGGCATTTGGCATCAGCGACCGCAGTGAAATCACCAAAGAATTGGCAGCGAAAGCCATGGCGCAATTTGAACGCATCCTGATCAGCAGCGGCAACTCCAAATACGATCGATTTGTATTCAAGGGGGAAACCAACCTACTGGACGATGAAGAACTGGACGGCTTTATCATGTTTAACGATGATGCACTCAACCAGGGGGTCAATCTGCCCGATGGACAGTGTTTCCACTGCCATGGCGGCCTGATCAATACGGGAAACAAGTATTTTAACAATGGCCTGGACAGTGTAGGCAGCCTGGATGATTTTAAAGACTTGGGCCGTTTTCTCGTGACCAACAACCAATCCGACAAAGGCAAATTCAGGGCACCTACTTTGCGTAATATTGCCCTTTCGGCCCCCTACATGCACGATGGCCGCTTTAAAACGCTCAAAGAAGTGATGGATCACTACAGTAAAAACGGTACCGGTGCCGCCAATGAAGATCCGTTTATTCGACAAATTGGATATCCAATTCAAGGAACTAACCCGATCAAATTTACCGGTTTGACCGAATATCAGAAAAACGCCCTTGTTAAATTCCTGGAAACGCTCAATGACCCGGAATTTGTAAACAACCCCGATATTCAGAATCCATTTCAATAAAATACTTTACTTTTAATCGCTTTTTGTACAACCAATTATCCCTTGTCATGAATCGAAACCGACTTACCCTGCTTGCTTTGCTGTTGTACCTGCACAGCGATGCTCAAATTAACCTGGGCGGAACGCCCTTGCGTTGGCAATCTGCTGCTTTGCCTGAACCGCCCACTGTGGTGTTGCCGCGCCTTGATGTAACCAAAGCCCTCAAGGAAGACACGGAGAATCAGGGCCAACATCGATTTGCGGCACCGATTGCGGCAGATCTTACCTTTGAAAATGCCGGAAACTGGACGCAATTGTCCAATGGCGACCGGGTTTGGCAATGTGCCCTGCAAGCGCCGGGGGCCTTGGGCCTGGTTTTATTGTTCGATCAGTTTAATTTACCAGAAGGCAGTCGTTTTTATGCCTATACACCCAATCAGACCCAGGTTTTCGGGGCCTATTCGGCACAAAGTTGTACCCCAAACGGCAAATTTATCATTGGTGTGCTAAAAGGCGAAACCACCCTGCTAGAATATTACGAGCCAGTTTCGGTTAAAAAATCTGGCAAAATCCATTTATTCAGGGCAGATTATGCCTACGACCAACAGGCACTTCAGGAAGGAGCAGAGGCTTTGTTTAATTTTGGACTTTCTTTGCCTTGCAACGTCAATGTAAATTGCCCGGCAGGCGCCAACTGGCAAACGGAAAAAAAAGGCGTTGCACGTATCTTAATGGTGTTTAGCAATGGCTCGGGCTGGTGCAGCGGCAGCTTGATCGCCAATACCGGCGGAACCTACGACCCCTATTTTTTATCGGCCCACCATTGCCAACTGATTGGACAAAATCCGGAATTTGAATTATGGCGCTTCGACTTTGATTACGAAGCGGTCGGGTGCAGTAACCCGGCGACCGAACCACAACCCCGATCTGTGTTGGGGTGTGAGCGCATTTCCTATCGGACCGAAACCGATTTTATGTTGCTCAAAACCAACCCAATACCTATTAACTATGGCGTGTATTTCAACGGCTGGAACCGAAGTACCAGTCCGGCAGCCAGAACAACGTTTATCCACCACCCGATTGGCGATATTAAAAAAATATCCGTAGATACCCAGGCGGCTGTTTTGCATCCAGAAACCATCAACTGGACCGGCATTTTTGGCATTAGTCCGGTTAATACGCACTGGAGAGTGATTCCCGATATCGGGATTTACCAGTCCGGGTCGTCGGGCAGCCCTTTGTTTGATCCGAATAAACGTATTGTTGGGCAATTGCATGGCGGCAATGCGAATCCGGCCAATGAATGCTTGATTGTCAATTCCTTTTGGGGCCGGTTCGACCTTTCCTGGAGCCAGGGCAGCAGCCCACAATCCCGCTTAAAAGAGTGGCTGGACCCCAATAACCTGGGTTACCAAACTCAAAATGGATATCAACAGGTTGCTCCGAACGGATTTCCAGTGAGTGGCAACATTAAAACTTTTTGGGATGTACCTTTGGCCGGGGTGAAAGTGTACCTTAACGGATCGGCGCTGGATACGGTCGTAACCGATACCGCAGGCAATTTTACCTTTCCGTTTGTACCTGCCGGTGGAAGTTACAGCATCACGGCGCGCCGGGACAGCAATGCCTTAAATGGAGTTAGCACCTTTGATTTGGTACTAATTTCCAAGCATGTACTTGGTATTCAAAGCCTCGATTCTCCCTGGAAAATTATTGCTGCTGATGCCAACCGCAGTAATTCGGTCACCAGTTTTGACATTGTTGAAAGCCGAAAACTGCTTTTGGGGATTAATACGGTGTATGCGTCCAGTCCATCCTGGCGTTTTTATCCGGCATTTATTACCTTTTCAAACCCGCAACAACCCTTTGGCAATCCATTGCCTGAACAAATTGCCATTTCGAACCTGCAAGGCGCTTATACAAACGCCAATTTCAAAGCGGTGAAAGTGGGCGACGTGAATGTCACTGCCAATCCGAACGAATAAAATATTTTTTAAAAATGTCTGTATTTCCTTACCCGCACACTGCGAAAGAACGATTCCTGCGTTACGTACAAATTGATACGCAAAGTGATCCAAACAGCCCCACCATCCCAAGTACTGAAAAGCAAAAAGACTTAAGCCGCGTTTTGGTGGCCGAACTCAAAGCCATTGGCATTGACGATGCCGTGCTGGACGAACATGGTTATGTGTATGCAACGATTCCAGCGACAACCGAAAAGCAGGTGCCCGTTATTTGTTTTTGCTCGCATGTAGACACCTCACCGGATTGCAGTGGCACGGGCGTAAAACCCATTGTGCATGAAAACTACCAGGGGCAAGACCTGGTGCTGCCCGATGATTCCGGGGTAGTAATCCGTAAATCAGAACATGAAGACCTGGCCCATCAAATCGGCAACGATGTAATTACAGCCAGTGGCACGACCTTGTTAGGTGCCGATAATAAAGCAGGCGTGGCAGCCATTATGGATGCTGCTAAAATTTTGATCGACCACCCGGAAATCAAGCACGGCAAAATTCGCATCCTATTTACGCCGGACGAGGAAATTGGACGTGGGGTAGATAAGGTAAATATGAAAAAACTGGGTGCCCGTTTTGGATACACCATTGATGGTGAAACTGCGGGGAGCATTGAAGATGAGACCTTTAGCGCAGATGCAGCAACTATTACCATCCATGGCGTTTCTGCACATCCTGGTTTTGCAAAAGGTAAAATGGAAAACGCGCTCAAAATTGCCGCACGGATTGTTGCAAAATTCCCGGACAAACTAAGTCCAGAGCACACCGAGGGCAAGGCTGGTTTTATCCATCCGATGCACTTTGAAGGCAACCTGGAAACAGCGGTGGTAAAATTAATTATCCGCGATTTTTCGGAAGCAGGCTTGAAACGACATGCCAGTACCTTGCAGAAAATCGTAGACGGGGTGCTCAAAAGTTTCCCGAATGCAACCGCGACCGTTAACATCACAGAACAGTACCGCAACATGGGGAAAGTGTTGCGCCGTTACCCGCAAGTGGTATCCTACGCCTTGGAAGCCTTGCAACGCGCCGGATTTGCACAGCCACTCAAGCGCTCCATTCGCGGCGGCACCGATGGTTCTCGTTTATCTTTTATGGGTTTACCTTGCCCGAATATCTTTGCGGGTGAGCACGCATTTCACTCCAAACAAGAATGGGTTTCCGTGCAGGATATGGAAAAAGCGGCAGAAACGATTGTACACTTAGCCCAAATTTGGGAAGAACATCCCTCTTAATTGTTAAATTCAACATAACCATGGAAGATTTTTTGAAAAATGTAAAAACCACGGCGCAGGAAGCAGCCGACAAGGTGGGTGAAACCCTTTCCAATTTGAAAGATGCCGCTTCAGAAAAATTTGCCGACCTGAGCGAAAAGGCAGAAGCCCTCGCTGCAGAAGCAAAAGAAGAAGCTGCTGAAAAAATGGAGGAACTACAGGCTGCCAAAGCAAAAATTGCGGCCCATGAAGGTGGCGCACTGGGTTTTCTGAGCGATAAAGCCAGCGAATTGCTGGGTGAAATCAAGGAAGAAGCCGCCGAAGCAATCGAAGACGGCAAAGACTTTTGGGAAAAAGCAAAAGACTATGTGAGCGGCTCGAAATCAGAAAGCACCGAAGACGCGCCCAAGACAGGAGATAAGGACTAATCTGGGCGGTGTAATTTGAAATTACAAACATGCTTCATCCCGAATTTTGGCTTTCACCAAAATTCGGGATTTTTATGTAATACCACGATATTCGGCAAAATCCTTTTTTCGGTGCAATCGCTACTTTCTTACTCTTTTGGGTTTTTACCCCATGATCAGCACTAATATTAATTTTATGTAAATTTATTTCATAAGGTATTGATTATCAACCCCCATATTTCTTTGATAAAACATGAAAGTATTACTTGCTATTTATATTAAGTTGTATTAATTTTGTCTAGCGCAATGTAAAGTAAGGTAACTCCCGCCACACTAAACCACATTGCCACTACCCCATCATGCGTTTCTCCTACTTACTCCGTTACTGGGCGCGTTTGCTCGCTGCCATTTTTTGTTGACCTAATTCCGTCCTTTTCTCACTAAGTTTAGTTAGGCTTGTGCATGCGCACAGGGTTTATTTTATTTGTTTTAATACGATCCTTTACTGCGCGAACGGGCGTAGGACTTATCAATCTTAATAAACTTCCACTTTTATGTCAAAATCAATTATCTACCATGTTCATGGCCGGAATGTAGAAATTCCGGGAGAATACTCGCATTTGGTCTACATGAAAAGGCGCTATAATCTTGCCATTGAGTACGAGATTAGCGAGCGCGAACTGCGCACGTTGCTACGCGATCATGAAGTGAAGATACCCAAAAAACACCTGCTTTCGATTGAGGATGTCATAGAAGTCTATCTCGCGCTCGGCTGGCCCCTAAAAATGCACCAAAGCATTTTGCACCCCCCCAAAGATATCCACCCAAAACATTAAGGTTTAAAATCTTGCAACGATGAAACTTGCCCTACTAATCACCAGCGCTGTACTCCTGCTTACAACAGCAATTTACCAGATATACCCTTCGAAAGCCCCACAAAAAGCACTGATGACTGGGCCGATATTATATGGTATCAATGGCAATGGACAACTATACAAAATAAATGTGATGAACTGCACCGCATGTCCCATTGCGAATTTATCGGGAATCTTCGGTGGCGCAAGTGATGTCCTGGTATTGCCCAATGGCGATATATTGGTTCATTCAGGTGGGTTGCTGCGTTATACGCTACCCGATCCTAATCCGATCTGGTCCGAAACAAATACTACATATGGCGGATCAATTATCGCCCCTAATGGTACTATTTACCTTTGTAGAAGTTTTCCTTCGGCTGGCTTAAGTACTTATGATCCTTTAACTAATAATATTGTGTTTGTCGGAGCATGGCCATCAGGAATGATCATTTCCGAATTTTTTTACCAAAATGGAGTGTTGTACGGCTTTGGGGTGATGTCTGGTACTGATGTGGTTGTACAGATCAATACAACCGATCCAAGTCAATCCACGGTGGTATACGCTGGAACCCCTCTCGGCGAAGGCGGCACAACAAACGGAGGCTATACCACCGCTTGGAGCAATTCATCACCAGACATATTGCATCAGTACAACGTGAACACGAATACTTTCGATTTCATTTGTGATCTCGACGCTTTTATTCCTGGAACAGATGGCTTCACTGGCTTGACCGATATTCCACCCGGTGTGCCAGAAGCCCCCTGCCTCTGCTCCACCTTCGCTGGCACAGTAAATAACCAATCCTTCAATATCTGCATCCCCAGCAGCGTGACAGTGCCGTATAATAACAATGCCGTGCTGGACGGCAACGACATCCTGCGCTATGTACTTTTTTCCAACACCAATGACACCTTGGGCAGCATCATCGTGCAGAGCAGCAGCCCTGTTATTGCTTTCAACCCCGCTACCATGCAAACAGGTGTAACCTATTATTTAGCTACACTGGTCGGAGACAACCTGAACGGCAGCGTGGACCTGAACGATCCCTGTTTGGATATTTCCAACATCGCTGCGCAAGTTACCTGGCGCGACGCACCTGCCGTGTCTTTTTCAGTAGTTAACCCGGCTGTTTGCGCGGGAGACTGTACTAACGTGACGGCCACTTTCACAGGCGTGCCCCCCTTTAACCTAAGCTATAATACACCAAATGGCACCTTTACACAAACTTTTTCGGGCAATACAGGCACATTTCAGGTTTGTTTGCCGCCCAATGCGCCGCCCGGGAGTTTTTTGATAGCGGCTACGGCAATCACGGATGCTTGGTGTAGCTGTTAAAAAGATGCTATGTCATCGCCCCTAAAAATGCACCAAACCATTTTGCACCCCCCAAAAGACATCCACCCAAAACATTAAGGTTTAAAATCTTGCAACGATGAAACTTGCCCTACTAATCACCAGCGCAGCACTCCTGCTTACTACAGCAATTTACCAGATTCCCGCTTCGAAGGCCCCACAAAAAGCACTGATGACTGGGCCAATTTTATACGGTATCAATTCCAATGGACAACTATACAAAGTAGATGTGATGAACTGCACCGCGTGTCCCATTGCGAATTTATCGGGAATCTTCGGTGGCGCAAGCGATGTCCTGGTATTGCCCAATGGCGATATATTGGTTCATTCAGGTGGGTTGCTGCGTTATACGCTACCCGATCCCAATCCGATCTGGTCCGAAACTAATACGGCTTATGGCGGTTCAGTTATCGCCCCAGATGGCACCATTTACCTGAGCAGGATTGTTCCTACAGCGGGGTTAAGTACTTATGATCCCATCACCAACAATATTGTGTTTATCGGAGATTGGCCTGCAGGCATGAGTATTGCAGAGTTCTTTTTCCAAAATGGAGTGTTATATGGCTTTGGCGCTTTGTCTGGTTCGCAAGTAGTCGTCCAGATCAACACAACAGATCCAGATCAGTCAATAGTTGTTTACGCTGGAGTGCCCATTAATAGTGGTGGTACAACAAACGATGGCTACACTACCACTTTTGCGGGTGGATCGCCGGATATATTGTATAAGTATAATGTTAATACTAATACCTTTCAATTTGTCTGCGATCTTGACGATTTTATACCGGGACCGGGTGGATTGGCTGGTCTTACCGATCTTCCTTTAGGCGTACAAGAGGCGCCTTGCCTTTGCACAACCTTTGCAGGCACGGTAAATAACCAGACTTTCAATATCTGTTTACCAGGCAGCGTGACCGTTCCCTACAACAACAATGCAGTATTAGATGCCAACGATATCCTTCGATACATTTTATTCTCGAATACAAATGATACTTTGGGCAGTATCATCGTGCAGAGTAGTAGCCCTGTTATTGCTTTCAACCCCGCTACCATGCAAACCGGTGTGACCTATTTCTTGGCTACTATAGCAGGAGACAACCTGAACGGCAGCGTGGACCTGAACGATCCCTGTCTGGATATTTCCAACATCGCTGCACAAGTTACCTGGCGCGACGCGCCTACAGTGTCTTTTTCAGTGGGGAACCCGAATTTGTGCGCGGGAGATTGTACCACAGTAACAGCCACTCTCACGGGCGTGCCACCCTTTAACCTAAGCTATACCACGCCAAATGGCACCTTTACACAAACTTTTTCGGGCAATACAGGCACATTTCAGGTTTGTTTGCCGCCCAATGCGCCACCCGGGAGTTTTTTGATAGCGGCTACGGCAATTACGGATGCTTGGTGTAGTTGTTAAAAAGATGCTATGTCATCGCCCCTAAAAATGCACCAAACCATTTTGCCCCCCCTAAAGACATCCACCCAAAACATTAAGATTTAAAATCTTGCAACGATGAAACTTGCCCTACTAATCACCAGCGCAGCACTCCTGCTCACCGCAGCCATTTACCAGAAATACCCTTTGAAAGCCCCACAAAAACCACTGATGACCGGGCCTATACTATATGGTATTAAATCGAATGGCCAGCTTTATAAAATAGATTTAATGAATTGTACAGCGTGCCCAATTGCGAATTTATCAGGAACCAACGGAGGCGCGAGCGATGTATTAGTGCTGCCCAACGGTGATATTTTGGTACAGGCTGGTGGGTTGCTGCGTTATACGCTACCCGATCCTAATCCGATCTGGTCCGAAACAAATACTACATATGGCGGATCAATTATCGCCCCTAATGGTACTATTTACCTTTGTAGAAGTTTTCCTTCGGCTGGCTTAAGTACTTATGATCCTTTAACTAATAATATTGTGTTTGTCGGAGCATGGCCATCAGGAATGATCATTTCCGAATTTTTTTACCAAAATGGAGTGTTGTACGGCTTTGGGGTGATGTCTGGTACTGATGTGGTTGTACAGATCAATACAACCGATCCAAGTCAATCCACGGTGGTATACGCTGGAACCCCTCTCGGCGAAGGCGGCACAACAAACGGAGGCTATACCACCGCTTGGAGCAATTCATCACCAGACATATTGCATCAGTACAACGTGAACACGAATACTTTCGATTTCATTTGTGATCTCGACGCTTTTATTCCTGGAACAGATGGCTTCACTGGCTTGACCGATATTCCACCCGGTGTGCCAGAAGCCCCCTGCCTCTGCTCCACCTTCGCTGGCACAGTAAATAACCAATCCTTCAATATCTGCATCCCCAGCAGCGTGACAGTGCCGTATAATAACAATGCCGTGCTGGACGGCAACGACATCCTGCGCTATGTACTTTTTTCCAACACCAATGACACCTTGGGCAGCATCATCGTGCAGAGCAGCAGCCCTGTTATTGCTTTCAACCCCGCTACCATGCAAACAGGTGTAACCTATTATTTAGCTACACTGGTCGGAGACAACCTGAACGGCAGCGTGGACCTGAACGATCCCTGTCTGGATATTTCCA
>JBBAVI010000075.1:0-28780 GCA_040397785.1 Saprospiraceae bacterium
AACGCGAATGCTTCAGCGCAGGCGGGTAACGCGAATGCTTCAGCGCAGGCGGGTAACGCGAATGCTTCAGCGCAGGCGGGTAACGCGAATGCTTCAGCGCAGGCGGGTAACGCGAATGCTTCAGCGCAGGCGGGTGACCTAATTCCAGTTACTTTGTCGATATTCGACGAAACAGGTCGGATGGTTTACAACCAGAAGGCAGCGTACGCGAAAGGGTACAACACGATTTCAATTGACAAAGTATTGTTGAACACGGTTGGAATGTTATATTACAAGTTGGAAACGGCGACGGATAGTGCAACCCGCAAAATGATACAGACGAAATAAGCGTAGGGGCGCCCCTAGCGGGCGCCCAATTTATCCGCCGAAGCGTAAGCGAAGGCGGGTGGACGTATAAAGGCGACCGTGCGTAGGGCGACCGCGAGGGTCGCCCCGACTGGTCGCCCCGACGAACGGACGGCCGTCTCACATAACGTGGGGCGGCCGTTTTCAATACACGTCGGAAGCGTCAGGGACCTAATAAGTTTTGTAAGATATTAAACACATCCCCTGAAAGTTCAACGGACGACAAACTACTTTCCCTATCTTTGAATTATAAAATGATAAGTACACCGAAATCACCTGCATAACCAAGGTGCCTTAATCCAAAAGTGAAATAATACCATGAAAAGAACCGATACATCCGCTTTTTTACCCATTATCTTGTTTTGTATTTTAATTGCAAGCGCAAATCAATGTTTTGCAGGTAATCTGAATTTGAATGCATGGCAGGATACGATTTTGGTTAATTGTCCGCCGAGCAACACGCTTATAGGCGATACGACCGACAACGATCCAGGCTTTTGGAAGGAAACCTACTGGTATGATGCACCGAACCAGGTGTATGACCTCTCCGAAGTTGCCGTAGATCTCCAAATTACCGTCACCGCCGCTTGCTTTGGCAGTACAGATAACATACAGTACCAATTAGTGCTCGACTTGGATGGCGATGACACCCTTGAAACCATCATCAACAGCGCCAACCTTGGAAGTGCCGGATTGGGCTGGAACAAGGTGTTGTTTGCCAATGCGGGCGTTCCAAATTATATAGGCATTCCGCGCCAATTTGACGAACGCCAGGTAGCCACCAACGAAAAATACGGTTTTGCCCTGCAAATTACCCAAACGGGCCAAACCCGCACCGCCGCCGTGCGCTGGAATACCCAGGCAGATTCAAATGTGTACGTTTTACCACGACTGCCCCACGGCAAGCATAAAATTATATGGATCATTCAGGATACCTGCGGGAACGTGCAAACCTGCACTTCCAATTTTACCATAAAAGACACCCAAAAACCGAAAGTTTTGTGTCTGAGTGGGTTATCGTGGAATTTTCCTTTTCCAGAGTATTTCTTTGTGGGGTATACGAATTTCTTACAAACAGCTACCGATAATACCTCGCCTGAAACAGCACTAAAATTTGCCATTCGAAAAACCGGGACCGGGACAGGGTTTCCGATAGAAATGAATGGTAATTCAATAGAAAATGTTGAATTTTATTGCGAAAATATAGGGTATAATTCCGTAGAACTATGGGTAATGGACCAAGCGGGCAATTCAAATTATTGTACCACAGATGTCCTCTTGATGGACGGATATATGAATTGCGAATATTTCCCAATCACCAAAGTAAAAGGCAATGTATCAACCGAGGCCGATTCCGCGGTAGTAGATGTGAGAATTGCCGCAAAAAATCTCGGTGGCAATGGATTTCCTGCATTTGAATTCACCACTCTTACCAATCAACTGGGCAATTACATCTTTAATGCCATTCCACCCCAGATCCAAAATTTAAGAGTAACACCCTATAAAAACGATCATCCGCTCAATGGTGTTTCAACCTTCGATTTGGTGCTCATTTCCAAACATATCCTGGGTATTGAGCCTTTGAATTCACCGTACAAAATCATTGCCGCCGATGCCAATAAATCCAATTCTGTTACTTCGATTGATATTGTTGAATTGCGGAGATTGATCTTAGGGATTTACGATACGCTGCCGAACATTACCAGTTGGCGATTTGTAGATAAATACTACGTTTTCCCCAATGCCGTGAATCCGTTTGAGGCTTCATTTAATGAAATTTCCTTTTACACTGATACGCCAAACAAATATGATGTTAATTTCGTTGCGGTTAAAGTAGGGGATGTAAATGGGAATGCAATTTTAAATGCCTCCAATAAAAATGCGGTGGAACGGTCTAACGCGACCCTGCTTTTGTCCACCGAAAACCGAACCATAAAAGCAGGTGAAACATTTACCCTGCAGCTCGCCGCAGCCGAACGGGTTCAAGCTTATCAGTTTACCCTAAATTTTCAAAATTTGAGCCTCCTGAATGTCCAGCCGCTATCCAGGGACATGAATTTAGGCAATTTTGGTATTTTTGAACATGCGCTCACCACGTCTTATAATGGCGCTCAAGCGGGAGCCTTTGAACTGACTTTCCGCGCGCAAGCCGATGGTCAAATCAGTGATTTCCTGTATTTATCCGATGATATCACCATAAGTGAGGCCTATCAGCACAACCAACGCATGGATATTGGGCTACAATTTAATGGACGGGATGTTGCTCCTACCCAGCATGTAAATTTTGAAGCATATCCCTGTCAACCCAACCCGATGGGTACTGCTACCCGAATTGGCATTGTAACCCCGCGTGAAATGCCGGTAAAACTGGAGATTTTTGACCTTACAGGCCGTCTCCTACACATCCAACAAGGCCAGTTTGAAAAAGGTTACCATCAATTTACCGTAAATCGTACCGATTTACCTGAAAATGCAACAGGAACGCTGTTGTATAAAATAGCATCCGATACAGATGTCATTACCCGAAAAATGATCGTGTTGCGATGATTTTGCTGCTTTACGCAACCCTTTAAATCTAAAAATCGATTAATATTAAATGTTTTTGAATCATGAATAAGGCGTCTATCCCAAGCATTTTACTTTTTTGCATTTCTTTTTTATACGCTTTTCAAAGCGTGGTATACTGCCAGTCGCCCGTTAATGCCCCTGACAGCCTGGTCCTGAATTGCCAACCAGCATCATTCGTTATCGGGGACAGTTTCGACAATCATTTTTTTTACTGGAATGAAACCTACTATTGGGACCCCACGATAAGTTCGCATGATCTATGCGAAGAGCGAGCAACCTTAGCACTCGATATCACGGGTTCCTGCCTGGGGGCTGCTACAAAAATTCAATACCAATTATTCCTGGATTTGGACCAAAATGACACCCTCGAAACGGTCATCAACAGTGCCACCCTCGGCAGCGCCGGATTGGGCTGGAACAAGGTGCTGTTTGGTAATGCAACCAATCCCAACTTTACAGGTGGCACCCCGCGCCAATTTGATGAACGCCAGGTCGCCGGCAACCAGAAATACGGTTTTGCCCTGCAAATTACCCAAACCGGCCAAACCCGCACGGCCGCAGTGCGCTGGAACACCCAGGCCGATTCAAATGCCTACTTTTTGCCCCAATTGCCCAACGGAAAGCATAAAATTGTCTGGACAATTGAAGATACCTGCGGAAACGTACAAACCTGCACTTCCAATTTTACCATAAAGGATACCGGAAAGCCTAGTATCCAATGTTTGCCTGGTATTACTGTGAATATTTTCAGCAACGGGAAAATACAACTTTGGGCATCGGATTTTTTACTCTCCCTTTCAGATAACTGTACGCCCCAAAATAAATTGATGATTGGGCTGCGTAAAAGCGGAACGGGCACTGGGTTTCCACTAGAGGCTAACGGCAATCCCCAAACAAATGTAATCTTTACTTGCCCTGAATTAGGCGTCAGAGACCTTGATCTTTGGGTGAGAGACAAGGCTGGAAATGCAGGCTTTTGTACGACGAATGTCACGGTCAAAGACCAAAATTCTGAATGCGGCCAACCGCTCTCTTTGCGTGGCGGTTCTGCAACGGAGGCAAATAAAGGTGTAGAAAATGTGTCAATCCATATTGCGGGTTCGGGCCTCATTTCGGTGCCTTATTCGCAATTTTTTAAAACAGGTGTTGGAGGCGGTTACGTTGCATATGGCGTGGGAGGTAACCAGGTCGTTATTACACCCAGTAAAAATGATAATCCAGCAAATGGCGTATCAACCTACGATTTAGTGCTTATTTCAAAACATATTTTAGCCCTGGAGGCCTTGAGCTCGCCGTATAAAATCATTGCAGCCGATATTAACAAATCCAACTCGATTACTTCTTTTGACATTGTAGAGCTGCGCAAACTAATTTTAGGCATTGACACCGCTTTTCAAAACAACACCAGCTGGCGTTTTGTAGAAAAAAATTACGTTTTTCCGAATCCACTTAATCCGTTTCAGGCTGCTTTCAACGAGCAAATTACGCTTCCAAACTTTTTAGGATGGGCAAATTTTCAGGATTTTGTAGCCATCAAAATTGGAGATTTGAACGGAAGTGCCATTACAAACGGTTCGGCGATGGAATCGGAGGCGCGCAATGGGCATACCTTAATGCTATCTACCGAAAACCGCGCTGTTAAAGCAGGCGAAACCTTCACCCTGCGTCTTAACGCGCATGAGCGCGTACAAGCCTATCAGTTTACCTTGAATTTCCAAAATCTGAGCCTCCTGAATGTCCAGCCAATTTCCAGAGACATGAATTTGGGCAATTTTGGTGTTTTTGAACAGGCACTTACCACGTCTTATAATGGCGCTGAAACGGGCGCCTTTGAACTGACTTTCCGCGCGCAAGCCGACGGGAATATCCGTGATTTCCTGTATTTGTCTGATGAAATCACGCCAAGCGCCGCCTACCAGCAGGATCAACGCATGGAAATCGGATTGCAATTTAATGGACCAACTGCAGGCACAACAGCGGATTTTGATTTTACGTTGTTTCAAAATCAACCCAATCCATTTGAATCGCAAACTAAAATCGGTTTCTATTTACCCTCCTTCGCTAGTGCTTCGGCGGGTAAACCCTACAAAGCTTCATCACAAACCGAAGCAATACTGGTTAAATTGAAAATTTTCGATTTAATAGGCAATCTCCTTTACACCCAACAAGCGCAGTTTCAACCTGGTTACCAGCAATTCATCCTGAATAGCGCCGATTTGCCCATCAACAACACGGCGCTCCTGTTGTATCAAGTGGAAACCGTTTTTGGAAGTAGCATGAAAAAAATGTTGGTGTTAAAATAATGTTCGAAAAAAAACTTGACAAGTTGTCAAGTTTTTGTACTTTTGTTCTAAAACTTACCCATGCGCACATATACGATTGGTGATTTTAAGGCAAATCTATCCGAAATACTCGATTGGGTTCGGGAAGGTGAATCCATTGCCTTGGCTTACGGCCAAAAAAAAGAAATCGTTGCCTATTTGGTACCGCGTAACACAGATGCCCTTAAAAAACGGGAACTCGGGTTATTGGCCAACAAGGCAAAGATTTCTTTTCGGGATGATTTTAAAATGACGGAATCCGAATTGTTCGAGCTATGACCTATTTGCTGGATACCCACACCCTTATCTGGGCAATAACAGAACCTGATAAATTATCGAATACCGTAAAATCCTTGATTGAAAACCCATCAGAACATATGGTTGTAAGTGCCATCACTTTTTGGGAGATATCTTTGAAATATCGGTTGGGAAAGTTGCAGATGGACCAAACTTCACCCGAAGAACTAATAGATGTTTGTAAACGAATGGACCTTGAAATACTTCCCATAGATCCCTGGGTATGTGCAACGTACCATCAACTGAAAGCAAATTATCATGGCGATCCATTCGATCGAATGCTCATTTGGTTGGCAATTTCTCAAAAAATGACCATTTTAAGCAAAGATGGTATGATGAAAATGTATGAATCAGAAGGCTTGCAAATTTTTTGGTAAGTCTTTCTCTTTTCTGAATCCAACAAGGCGTACGACGCTACTACCTTACAATACAGAAAAAAAATGCCTCAACAGGGCGATATACCCAACCACGGGTGCAGCCGATGGAAAAACAATCCCCCAAAGAATACCCTGTTGCGAACAAGAAACGCGATATTTGCCGCTCGAAAATGAAGCAACATGGCTGCAAAGAGCAAATCCAATCCAAAACAAACGTCAAAACCGGCTACTACCCCTAAACAGGTTGCCAAACAACCCGTTAAAGCGGCGCGCCCACCACGCGTAAAAACAGCGCCCCTCACCCAAACTTTTGCCAAAGGATATTGGCGCAACCACTGGCTACCCTCCCTGATCCTGGTAGGCCTGGCCTTTGTTTTGTATGGTGCATCCATTCAATACGGGTACATCCTCGACGATGAAATGGTGGTTTTGAAAAATGCTTTTGTGCAAAAAGGATTTGCTGGCTGGGGTGATATTTTTGGAGCCGATAGCTTTATGGGCTATTTTCAAGATAAAAAGAAATTGTTTTTGCTCGAAGGTGGACGTTACAGGCCACTGTCTTTGGCAACCTTTGCAGCTGAAATCGGTATTTGGGGCGCGAAAAACCCGAATTTACCCCATATTAGTCATTTTATCAATATTCTGTTATATGGCTTGACGGGTGCTTTGTTTTACCGGGTGTTGGCGGGTTTGTTTCCATTGACTGAAACAGGTCGTTGGTACACCAGTGTAGCATTTTTTGGGGCTTTGTTGTTTGTAATGCACCCGCTGCACTCCGAATGTGTGGCCAATATCAAAGGCCGCGATGAAATCCTGGCCCTCCTGGGCTGCCTCGGGGCGGTATATGCCACCTTAAAATATTTCGATTCTAACCGAATTGGCTGGCTGTTTTTGTCTTCGTTCTGCTTGTTATTGGGCATGTTGTCCAAAGAAAATGCACTCACCTTCCTGTTTGTAGTACCCCTCACGGTTTGGGCCTTCACCAGCGTGCCACTTTCCCGCATCGGCGCGGCAACCATTCCGCTGTTTATTGCCGTTGTAATATTTGTATTGGTGCGCTTCAACGCGCTCGGCTTTATGCTCGACCATGGTAAAGCGGTGACCGATTTGATGAATGATCCGTTTTTGGACATGAACTTGGGTCAAAAATTGGCCACCATTTTCCTGACCCTGGGCTGGTATATCAAGTTGCTGTTTGTTCCCTATCCGCTTACGCACGATTATTATCCGTACCATGTGCCCAAGGTGGGTTGGACCGATTGGCGCGCCATCGCTTCCCTGGTTTTATACTTGGGCATGGGTGTTTGGGCGTTGCTTAATATTGGGAAAAAACGTGTGATGGCCTACAGCATTTTGTGCTGGATCGCAACCCTTAGCATTGTATCTAATCTTTTGGTTTCGGTGGGTTCCTTCATGAATGAACGTTTTGTTTACATGCCTTCCATTGCATTTTGCCTGGCATTTGGTTGGTTTTTTGCCTATAAATTGCCCGATTGGATCAAAGAAACACGGCAAAGCTTCAACTTTATCGGGGCGATCGCGGTGCTTTCAATTTGTGGTATTTTTGCGGGTATCACCATAAAGCGGGTTCCAGACTGGAAAGACGCCATGTCGCTCAATATTGCAGCCGTAAATGTATCTACCAACAGCGCAAGGGCCCATTCCTTTTACGTAACCTCGCTATACACCGATCGTTTTTTGAAGGAAAAGGATAATATGGTGAAAAAAGCGCTGATTGACACCATGGACTACCACCTCAAGCGTGCCCTGGAAATCAATCCCAACTACGCATCGGCACTCGTAATGCGCTCGGCAGTGGCTGCAGCCCAATTTGAACAGGATCGGCAGTTAGACAAGTTTTTCCACGAAATTGAATTCATTGCAAATAAGATCCCATACAACACCAATTTCCGCGATTTCCTGGATCAATACATGAAATATCTGGATGGCTCAAATTCTGATAAATATGTATCATTTTGTCATAGAATGGGTTACGAGTTTTATTGGAAAGAAAAGCAAGATCCGACGACCGCTTTACATTTCTTGCAATTCGGCCTTGACCGGCAAACAGAAGATGCCCGCATTTTACAGGCCATGGCTGAAATTTACCGCACTACGGGCAATGAAGCCAAAGCAGCCGAAATGAAGGCCCGCTACGAGTCGCAACAATAAGTTGAAAAATTGGTTTGCCTTCGTGGCGAATAGCCGCATGGGTGGAAAACTGGTATAAATGCCCTTTTTCGCCTCAATTCATTCAATTATTATCAATCCTGGCACACTTTTATGAAAGTTACCGACCATTTTAAAACGGCGAATAAAAATACCCTGGTTTCCTTCGAAGTATTACCTCCTCTGAAAGGCGGCAGCATGCAATCGATTTTTAAAACCCTCGATGGTTTGATGGAATTTAAGCCGCCGTTTATTGATGTAACCTACCACCGCGAAGAATTTATTTACAACAAACGTCCTTCCGGGTATTATGAAAAAACGGCCATTCGCAAACGCCCGGGTACCGTGGGTATTTGCGCAGCGCTCATGCACCGTTATGGCGTAGATGCCGTACCGCACCTGATTTGTGGCGGATTTACGGCCGAAGAAACGGAAAATGCACTCATTGACCTTAACTTCCTGGGAATCAACAATGTACTTGCCTTGCGCGGCGACGCACGCCAGTTTGAAGATAAATTTCTGCCAGAGGAAAACGGCCATAAATACGCCCTCGACCTAGTGCAACAAATTGCCGATATGAACCAAGGGCGCTACCTCGATCCCAACATCCTCAATGGAGAAAAAACCGATTTTTGCATCGGCATTGCAGGCTACCCGGAAAAACACTTTGAAGCGCCCAATTTGAATAGCGATTTGCAATACACTAAAGACAAAGTAGATGCTGGCGCAGAATATATTGTCACCCAAATGTTTTTCGATAACAGTCAATATTTCAATTACGTAGCGGCTTGCAAACAGGCGGGCATCCATGTACCCATTGTACCCGGATTGAAGCCGCTTACCAAAAAATACCAGTTGAGTTCGATTCCGCGCAAATTCTTCATTAACTTTCCGGAAGACCTGGTTAAGGAGGTCATGAAAGCAGAAGATGATGCGGCTGTACGCCAAATCGGCATTGAATGGTGCATTCAACAATCCCTAGAGCTCAAAGCAGCAGGGGTACCTTGCTTGCACTACTACACCATGGGTGATGTACTAACGAGCAAAGCCATTGCAGAATCCGTGCTGTAAAAAGCGCTACTTTAACGTTTTTTAATCCAATTTTACCGCACTTCTGTCGTTTCATCCCTTATGCGATTCGAAAATCCTGACCTGTTACAATTATTGTGGATCCTGTTGTTCCAGGCGGTCCTGTTGTGGATGTATTGGCGTTGGCGTACGCGCACCTTGCGTCGCCTGGGTTCGCCAGCCCTCGAACAACGCTTGCTTATGGGGTTTTCTGCGCCGCGTTTTTGGATAAAAAATAGTCTTTTTGCATGCTCTTTGGCGTTTTTGGTGATGGCTTTGGCCAATCCACAAAAAGCAGTGGAGGTTGCGCCGCCCGAACGCGCCAGTTCGGATATCCTACTTGCCCTCGATATTTCAAATAGCATGTTGGCTGCCGATGTGCAGGGCAGTCGGTTAAAACAAACCAAAGAATTTACCACCAATTTGATTAAAGCCCTGGATGGGGAGCGGATGGGATTGCTTTTTTTTGCAGGTGCCGCCTTTCCTCAAACGCCCATGAGCTCCGATTACGAGTCGATGCTCATGTTTGTGCAAACCGCCCAACCCAATTTTATCACCGACCAAGGTACCGACATTAAATCGGCGCTTGACTTAGGTACCCGCATGTTTACCAAAACCGATGAGGGCGGACATGCCATGATTTTGATCAGCGACGGCGAAAACCACGAACCCGCCGCCATTGAAGCCGCAGCACAAGCGGCGGCGGATGGTATGAAATTGTTTACGGTACAAGTGGGTACGCCCAGTGGTGCTACAATTCCGGCTGAAACCGGCGGTTTTCGAAAAGATTACACCGGACAATTGATTCGAACGGCTTCCAACGAACCGTTCTTACAGTCCCTGGCCAGAGCAGGCGGCGGCAAATCGTTTCGGTTGAGCGAAGGCGCATCCGCTATTCGCGGCATTCAGGCGGAAATTGCCCAGTTGGCCAAAACAGTGGTAAAAGAAAAAACACGCACCATTTATGTAAGCTATTATCAATGGCTGTTGCTCCCAATTTTGCTTTTATTAATGGTGGAACAGCTGCTTTGGTGGCGTAAAAAGATATAATTCGATGAAAAAAAATTATTTTATCGGCTGTTTTGTGCTTTTATTTTGTTTAGGCACTTTGTCTGCCCAAACGCACCTGGAAATGCGCAAGGCCGAAAAAATGTACGATCAAAACGCCTTTGGCAAAGCCGAATTGGCCTACCGCAAAGCAGGAGGTGCCACCGCTACCTATAATGCAGGTAATGCCGCTTACCGCCAGGGCAATTTAAACGAAGCCATGTTGCTGTTCAAAAGTGCAGCACAAGGTCAAGCCCAAATACCCGATCGTGCCAATGCGCTCTACAACCTGGGCAATGCGCTGTTGCAATTAGGCCAATATGATGAAGCCATAGAGGCTTACGAAAAAAGCCTGCGTTTACTGCCCAACGCCTCCGATGCTAAGAAAAACCTGCAAATTGCCAAAAATATAAAGCAGGATTTGCAAGAACCACCCCCGCAGTCCCCCCCGCCGCCGCCGCCGCCCGTAGAAAGGCCTCGGAAAGACTACCTAGATCAGGCAGATCCAAACAGAAAAAAAGGCAAACAAGCCCTGCCATTAACAGCCGAAGCGGCCCGCCAAATGCTGGCCAACAGCGTGCAACAGCAAGAAGCACAAAATGCCCTGGCGTACCGGGCCCTCGCACCCGCGACCCGGCCTTCAAAAGTAAAAAAGGACTGGTAACAAGCAACCGCGTTTAGTACGCCTTTAGTACGCGTTTAGTATGCGTTTTCGTGCATCAAGGTTTCAATTTCCTCTACCTCAATCGGAATTTGCGCAAACAAATCAATGGGCCCATGGTCGGTAACCAGGATGTTGTTTTCCAGGCGGATACCCAATTGCTCTTCCGGAATATAAATACCTGGTTCACAAGTAAATACCATGCCTGCGCGGAAAGGTTCATAGCGGAGGCATACATCATGCACATCAAGCCCTAAGTGGTGGCTCGTTCCGTGCATGAAATATTTTTTATAGGCCATTTTATCTTTATCCTGCTGCGCTACGTCTTCTTTGCTAATGAGGCCGAGGCCCAGCAAGGCACTTTCCATCACTTTGCCCACTTCCTTTTGGTATTCATCGAGCGTATTTCCGGGCACCAGCATGGCGCGGGCTTCCCGTAATACTTGTAGCACCGCATTGTAAACGTCTTTTTGGCGTGGCGTGAATTGGCCATTTACGGGAATAGAACGGGTCAGATCGGCGGCATAATTGGCATATTCGCTGCCAAAATCCATCAAAAGCACATCGCCATCCATACATTGGCGGTTGTTTTCGATGTAGTGGAGTACACAAGCGCTTTTGCCTGAAGCGATAATGGGCGTATAGGCATGGTCGGTGCAGCGGTTGCGGATAAACTCGTGGATAATTTCGGCCTCCACCTCATATTCCCAAATACCCGGTTTCACAAAATCGAGCACCCTGCGGAACGCTTTGCCT
The DNA here is from genome assembly GCA_040397785.1 of Saprospiraceae bacterium. Classification (GTDB taxonomy): domain Bacteria; phylum Bacteroidota; class Bacteroidia; order Chitinophagales; family Saprospiraceae; genus M3007. Next base: position 11,610 of record JBBAVI010000075.1, read on the forward strand.
GTAATATCCACACTGTGCTGAATCAGATCCACTTCATGCTGGCTTTTTACCATTTGTAATTTTTTCAAAATGGGGGCAGAGCGGTGCAATTGGTGTGCGGGGTAGCGTTGCTGAAGGGTGCGGGCATAACGGACATCGCGGCTTTCCACGGGCGTAATAAATCGGTCGTTTTCGTTCAAATTGAGGTAAATGCCCTCCGAAAGCAACAACAGTTCGTGTAAAACCACTTCGGCTTCATCCAAAAAGAGCACCCGTTCAATGCCAGAGACCGCTTTAGCCTCCGCTTTGGTGTATTTATGGCCTTCCCACACGGCTATATGCTCGTTGGTGCGCTTGATGATCAGCAATTCTTTAAATCCCTCGCGCTGACAATCGGGGTACAACACAAGCATGGATTCTTCCTGATCAATGCCACAGAGGTAAAAAAGTCCTGTATTTTGACGAAACGGGAAAAATTGATCGCCCGAGCGGGGCATTTGGTCGTTGGAATTAAAAACAGCAATGGTATTGGGTTTCATTTCCCGCACAAAGCGTTTGCGGTTGAGTTGAAACAACTCGGAGGGCGCTGGTGTATATTTCATTTTTTTAATAGATAGCGTGTCGAAACAAAATGGGTTGTTCATAAGACGGGGGCAAACGCACTAAACGTTGGCAAAACCACGCCCAAAGAAAGGTGAGATTTTTCTAAAAATGCAAATGCTGCGCGTTAAAATCGGCAAAATAGACACCTATAAGCATAAAAGCAGATTTTTAGGCGACAAAACGCGGTATATAAGGGGTGAGGTGGGGAAATGAAAAAGTTTTTGCAAGCAGTTAAAGATGGCGCATGAAAAATACTATTTTTGGCCCGGTTTTCAGCGCAGAAAACCTGACATCATTTTTCAACGATTTTATCCACCACGTACTATGAATTTTCCTGCTGATTGCAAATACACCAAAGAACACGAATGGGTTCGCTTAAGCGACAACAACACGGCAACGGTTGGTATTACTGATTTTGCGCAAAGTGAACTGGGCGAATTAGTTTACTTAGAAGTTGAAACAGTAGGTAAAGTGGTGGCACAAGATGCTGTATTTGGCACCGCTGAGGCCGTAAAAACGACTTCCGACTTGTTTATGCCTGTTGCTGGCAAAGTACTTGAATTCAACACAACCCTTACAGATGATCCATCGCTGATCAACTCTGATGCTTATGGCGCGGGTTGGATCATCAAAATTGAAATTGCGAATCCGGCAGATCTGGATGCGTTGATGGATTCCGCTACTTATCAGGCGCATGTAGGGTAAATACCTGTTGTTTTATTAAAACAAGCGAGATATTTAATCTGTATTGACGCAAATTATTGCACCAATATGGAAAATCACAAGGTATTAATCGTAGAAGATGAACCTATTATCGCAGCTGATTTAGAAGATCGGCTGATCGAGATGAGGTGTTATGTATTGCCCGCATGGAGTAGAGGAGCACCTGCCTTGTTGAGTTTTGAACAAACCAAAGGTTGATTTGGTGTTGATGGATATTCAGTTAGAGGGAAAATTGCATGGCATAGAAACGGCCAAGCAGATGCTAGCCCTGGCACCTTTTTCTGTGCGAATATTGGGGTGAATAACGTGACCTTCCGTGCCACTGTTCCGTAAGAAACAAAGCGTTCTTGCGGAACAGTTTTTTTATAAACAATTGAACGTTTTTATGGTAGCCCTGAAAATCTTAACGCGCCGCAACTAACCTGGAGCGATCCGCAAAATACATTACAACAGCAAAAGTAATAGCCGGGAAATACCGAGGATGCATGTCAAATCCTTCAATGCCCGACATATTTAAAACATCATAAAAAATACTAACTAAAGTAAATGTGCCAACAAAACGATATAACATCGTGCGGGCATCCTGTTTCGAAAATTGCATATTTTATAAGTTTTTAAAGTGAGATACAAAGAAAACAGTTTTCAAGCAAATTTCCAAATTCAGGCTTGAATAGGGGATGGGTTGACTTGAATAAAAGTAGTTGAATTTGTTTTATATAACGGTCTGTAGTTTTTATATTTGTCAACTTTTTAGCAAAGTAAAAGGTATTTAAATGGCTTTGGGTTTCTCGCCGTAAACTTGTACAAGCTTTACCAAGAATATTTATTGTAGATTGTCTAAAACATCATTTTATGCCAAAAATCATTTTGCCCCAGGTCTTATTCGTCGTTTATTTTGTAATGTTCGCATCAACACTTACTGCTCAAAAAGAGGACTACCAATGGCCCTTGGGAAGTTGGGGGTGTAGCAAATGCTTTTACCGGTTCTTTTATGATTTTAATACCGATCCTCCTTCCATTAAAATTAGAGAAGATTCACTGTCTGTCAGTTACAGTATGGCCTGTTATAGCGACAGCAATGGACAAATCCTTGCTTATTCCAATGGGTTGCGCATGTTGAATGCGAATGGTGAAATCATAGAAAATTCAGAAGGGCTAAATCCTAATTTGCAGCAAAGCTACCTTTACAAGTCCTACCCAGTGCCGCAAAACGCTTTCTTCTTAAGGAGGCCTGGACAAGACAGTATCCTTTATTATTTCCATATGGATTGGGGAGCCCATGATAATCCAAGTAATGCTTATCGTGACGCTGGTCTCGATTTCAGGGTAACGCGCCTCGACCTTCGTGCCAACAACGGCGCCGGCAAGGTATTGAACAAAAATGAAGTACTGGTTTCCGGATTTTTTACCCAACCAACCGCCGTGCGTCATGCGAATGGCCGAGATTGGTGGATTGTAATTACGCATGCGGATGAAAACAAGCACTACCGCTTTTTACTCGACCCAAATGGAATATCCGGGCCGTGGTTGCAGGAAATTGGCACCAAGCCCAGCCCACTCGGAATTGGAATTACATTCGGAAATACCTTTTCTCCTTCCGGTAATTATTATGTGGATATAAACGACTTTACAGGTTTCAGTGTTTTCGATTTTGATCGATGTTCCGGTTTGCTTTCCAACGAACGCCGCGTAGATTACCACCAGCCAGCATTCCCCAAAACTAGTTTTGGACCGGGTGGAGGCGCTGCATTTTCACCGGATGATCGCTTTTTATATGTAAGCCTTGCCAAAAACCAGTTTACCCCTGCCATCCCAGGCCCTATCATTGTCCAACCCTACGTGCTCCAATATGATTTGGTTTCGCCGAATATAGAATTTTCAGCAGATACAGTCAATTTTATCCCGGATAGCCTAACCGCAGCAAATCTGGTTCCTATATTGGAAGAACGACCTTACAATATGTCTTATGGTCCTGACGGTCGAATTTATATAGTTTACAAGGGCGGCGGATTTTCTACTGTTCGATACCCAAATGCAAAAGGCAAGGCCTGTGATTTTCGTTACAACGATCCTTTTTTCGATAATAGTGTCTCGTTTGGTCTACCCAATTTACCAAATTATCGCCTTGGTCCTGTAGATGGAAGCAGTTGTGATAGCCTGGGTATTCAAAATATACCTGTAGCCCATTTCAGGGTGGATGATTCATTGGGTGTTTTGGGGCGATATTTTTATGATCTTTCCTATCACAATCCTACTGAATGGAGTTGGACTTTTGGAGACGGAGCAACAAGTCAGGAAAGTAACCCATTGTATGTATACACAGCGCAGGGTGCCTACCAGGTTTGTCTCACCGCGAGTAATTTAAATGGTTCCAACACCAGTTGTAGAACAATTTTTGTGGGTGTAACAACGGTATCAACCGTTTCCAATGATTTTTCGGTACAGGTATTTCCCAATCCTGCTTCGGATCAAATTCGCCTGGAATTTAGTGCGTTATTGCAAAATCCGGCAATTTTAGAGCTGCGCAGTGTTACGGGACAATTGTACAGAACTGGAAATGTTTTAGCAGGATCTGAAGGAACTTTGTTGGACGTAGGAAACCTGCCAGCAGGCATGTATTTTCTTACACTTTCCACGGAAGGGCGTGCTATTTTTAGGAAATCCGTGATCGTATTGCATTAAATTTAATGCAAATTCAGGTTTCTACATGTGGAAATGCTAACGATTTCCTCACCGAAACCGCGAAAAATCCAACATCCGCAACTTAGGTGCCCGTAACCAGGTGGAATAGACCACCAACAACGTAACCGCCCCGCCAAATACCACCGAAGGCACGGTGCCCATCATACTGGCCGCCAAACCACTCTCAAAAGCCCCGATTTCATTCGAAGAGGTGATAAAGATCGTACTCACCGACGATACCCGACCCTTCATGTGCTCTGGCGTAAGATGCTGCACCAGCGAGGAACGAATAAACACACTCACCTCGTCCAACATGCCCGCCGTGACTAAAAATGCAAACGAGAGCCAAAAATTGGTCGACAAGCCAAAGCCAATCATACAAGCCCCAAAACCTGCCACACTGGCCAGCAATAGTTTGCCTGCCCCTTTACCCAATGGACGGTGCGCTATAAAAAAGGCCATTGAAATCGCCCCAATCGACATGGCCGCCCGTAAAATACCCAAGCCTTCCGGACCAACTTTCAAAATATCTTTGGCAAAAACAGGCAACAAAGCCACCGCACCCCCAAACAATACCGCCAACAAATCCAATAAAATGGTACTGATAATCAATTGATTGCTAAAAACAAACCGCAAGCCCTCGCGGATGCGAACGAGCGCGGGCTCCATCAAATGCGTCGGCGGTACGGGCTTGGAGGTGATTTGCAGCGTACACACCAAAGCCAAAGCACACAACACCGACATTACCCCAAAAGCCAACTCTGGGCCATGCCAAAAACCATACAACAATCCGCCGATGCCCAAGCCGCCAATACTCGCTACCTCCCAGGTACTGCTGTTCCAGGAAATGGCGTTGGGCAGTAATTTGCGATCTACCAATTGTGGCAAAAAGGCAAAGTTCGCCGGACTGAAAAAGCCACGCGATATCCCATTTGCAAAAATAATCCCATAAACCGCAATTAATAGGGTCGAAACAGGTAAGGTGTCCTTGTAAAGTACCAATCCACAAAGCGCCAAAGAACACAACAACAGCAACAATAAACAACCAATCAAAATATTCCGTCGGTTGTATTTATCGGCCAAATGACCCGCCCACAAACTGATGCCAATGGCCGGAACCGCCTCTGCCAAGCCAATTAAGCCCAGCATCAAGGGGCTGTTGGTGAGTTCATACACAAAGTATTGTACCGCCACCGACATGATCTGTACCGTAAAGGTCGTCATCATGCGCATCGCCAAAAACCAGCGATAATCCGGAATCCGGAGCGCAGCATAGGCGTCCGGTTTATTTGTTTGATCCAAAACAGGGTTGTTTTAAGCCGCAAAGTTGCGGAAAAGATTCTCGTTCGCCTATTAAGTACAGGATTTCCGTGTTTGGAAAACGATAATTTTTAACCTTTGCACTCCAAACTAACAACTATCAACTAACAACTAACAACTAATCATGGGATTATTAGATGGAAAAGTCGCGCTCGTAACCGGTGGCGCGCGCGGAATCGGTGAAGCCATCGTACGCACGTTTGCAGCACAAGGCGCACAGGTAGCGTTTACGTATGTATCGGCATCTTCGGCGGAACGGTCTGAAAATCTGGCCGCTGAATTGGGCCCTTCTGTAAAGGCTTACCAAAGTGACGCAGGTGATTATGCACAAGCAGAAGCCCTTGTCGCACAAGTTGTTAAAGATTTTGGTAAAATTGATGTACTGGTCAATAATGCCGGCATTACCCGCGATACGTTGATGCTGCGTATGACCGAACAGCAATGGGACGACGTGATCAATACCAACCTGAAATCGGTGTTCAACCTCACCAAACATTGCCTCAAACCCATGATCCGCACAGGCGGTTCTATCATCAACATGAGCTCGGTGGTGGGTGTGTTCGGACAAGCAGGTCAGGCCAATTATGCCGCTTCTAAAGCGGGGATCATCGGTTTTTCAAAGTCGATTGCCAAAGAATACGGCTCGCGCGGCATTCGCTGCAACGCCGTAGCCCCTGGTTTTATTGAAACCGAAATGACGGCAGTGCTGGATGAAAAAACAAAAGAAGGCTATTTGAGCGCTATTCCGATGAAACGCCTCGGCAAAGGGGAAGAAGTGGCCAATACCTGCGTGTTTTTAGCCTCCGATATGGGCGGATATGTATCCGGACAAGTAATCTCCGTTTGCGGCGCACTGAATTGTTAATCAAGAGATAACGTGTATCTACCTTGTAAATAACACGATTGGCCGATCTTTATGGATAAATCGTGTTATTTACCGTTTATTCATGTTTAATTTCCTTCTAAATACGGATCTTATAGTCAACCCAAAGTGGTTATGAAAACGGCTGGCTTCTAATCCATTGAAAATCAAATTTTTTTATCCATCCATTCTTCAAATCCATTTAAATCTGGGTATATGTTTAAGATAAAGTTTATTCCTTATGTGTGTTTACTGCTCTTACTTTTAGGAACCGCTTGCGGCTGGGTACATCCCAAGGGGGCTTTTAATTCGGCCCTAACGCCTGTTAAGCCTGATTATACCAATATGGCCAACTGGGCTGCGCATCCCGACAAAGTGGATCTTGCCGATCGAACCCCCTGTTCAGATGTGCAAAACCTGGATGAAAAATCCCCGGTAGATGTTTTTTATGTTTATCCAACGACCTATACAGGCTCTAAAAAATATGAAAAAAATTGGAACGGGGCTGTGGAGGATACCCTGTTGAATAAAAAAACAGACGAATCGCCCATTCTTTTTCAGGCTTCCATTTTCAACGGGTGTGGCCGTATTTTCGCCCCGCGCTACCGACAGGCACATCTAAATGCCTTTTATACCAAGGATAAAAAATCGGCCAAACAATCCCTGGATATCGCTTATGAGGATGTAAAAGCGGCTTTCGATTATTATTTAAAGCATTGGAATAAGGGCAGACCATTCATCCTGGCAGGTCATAGCCAAGGGGCAATGCACGCCATGTTCCTGTTGCGCGATGTAATTGAAGGCACACCCCTTGAAAAACAATTGGTGGTAGCATATATCGTTGGTTGGCCCGTTGATCCGACATTTTTTAAGTCGGCCAAACCTTGTGCAACACCCGATCAAACAAACTGTTATTGTACCTGGCGTACCTACGAACGCAATTACGTGCTTAAAAACGCAGAAAAACTACCCCAAAAAGGCATCGTATGCACCAACCCGATTAATTGGAGTATTGAGCCCAGGGTATATGCGCCCAAATCGGCCAACATGGGCGGGGTAGTGCGGCCCTTTTGTGCCATTTACCCGGAACTCACCGATGCCGAAGTGTACAATGGTGTGGTCATGAGTGTAAAACCTAAATTTCCGGGCAGTGTACTGATGCGCACCAAAAACTACCATCCAGGCGATCTGAATCTTTTTTATATGAATGTGCAGAAAAATGCACAAGATCGCATACTGGTCTATCTGAAAAAATAGCCCATGCAAGTGTATAGCCTTTTCGACCTCAACGAACACATCCGGCAGGTGCTGGCCCTCAATTTTCAGCAACCCGTATGGATTGCTGCCGAAATTGCGCAAGCCGGGCAGTCACGGGGACATACCTATTTCGAATTGGTGCAAAAAGGGGAGGGGGCCGAATCCATCGCCCAGGCCCAGGCGGTATTGTGGGCGGCCGATTATCGACGTTTATTGCGCAGCATTGGCCCAACGCTCGAAGCCATTTTAATCGAAGGCCTGGAAGTGAAGATTCGCGTGCAAGTCGATTTTCATGAGCGTTATGGCCTGAAATTACAAATTGTGGATGTCGACCCGACCTTTACCTTTGGCCAATTGAGCCTGCAACGCCGCGAAACCTTGGAGGTTTTGCGCAAAAAAGGGCTGCTGGAAAAAAATCGCAAACTACCGCTTCCCCTTGTTTTACAGCGCATCGCCATTATCAGTTCTGAAACGGCAGCGGGTTTGCAAGATTTTAACCAACATTTGCAGCAAAATATTTTTGGCTATCAGTTTGATTGTCAATTGTTTCCAGCAGCCATGCAGGGGCGCAATGCCGAATCGGAAATAAAAGCCGCTGCAGAATTAATTGAAAAACGAGCGACCGAATTCGACTGCGTGGCAATTTTACGCGGTGGTGGTGCGCGCCTTGATTTGGCCGCATTTGACGGTTTGCATCTTTGTCAGGCCGTCGCGCATTTACCCCTGCCCGTTTTGGTGGGCATCGGCCATGATGTAGATGAAACAGTGCTCGATCTGGTGGCGCACAGCAGTTTAAAAACACCTACCGCTGTTGCCGATTTTATCGTGCAACACAATGCCCAATTTGAGGGTGCATTATTGGGGTTGAGCAACTATTTGGCGCAAATATCCACCCAACAAGTTCGTTATCAGACACTTGCATTGCAAGGTTTGGAGTCTGCCTTACAATGGGGCATACGCGATTTTCAACGCAAACAAACGGCTCAACTTGAATCCATCGAACGTAATTTACCTGTTTGGGTCAAGCATCTTATCCAGCGCCAAACACAACAACTGGACCAGGCCCTGTTGTTGTGCCACGCCATGCATCCCGATAAAGTATTGCAACGGGGATATAGCATCACCACAAAAAACGGGGAGCTGTTGCGCTCCCCGTCTGAAATAGCATCGGGTGATCTCTTAGCAACGCGCTTGCAGGATGGAACTATCCAGAGCAAGGTGTTGTAGTTTACTTTTTGGACCTCGAACTGGCTGTAACCGGGTAACGACGCGCATACGCTTGTGCCTTAGGAATCAAACTTTTCAAGGTTTGGCTGCGTTTGGCGGGATCCGGGTGGGTGCTTAAAAACGCGGGTGGACGGCCACCACCCAATTTATTCATCCGTTCCCAAAAAGGGACGGCTTCATTGGCGTTGTAACCCGCCATAGCCATCAGGTACAGGCCAATTTCATCGGCTTCCGACTCGTGTTTGCGGCTAAATGGCAATAAAACGCCTACTTGAGCGCCAGCACCTGCCGCATTCATCAAAACCTGACGTGTAGCAGACGGTTGTTGCGACAAAGCAAGATCAAGTGAACTCAGGCCCAATTGGGCTACCAGGCCCTGGCTCATGCGTTCGTTGCCGTGGTTGGCCAATGCGTGCGCAATTTCGTGCCCCATCACACAGGCAAGGGCGTCTTCGTTTTGGGTAACTTTCAAAATACCCGTGTACACCACCACTTTACCACCAGGCATACAAAAAGCGTTTACCGTATTGTCATCATCTATCACATTGAACTCCCAAGCAAAATCCTTGAGGTCCTTTTGCATGTTTTTAGCCTTGTAATAAACGTCTACTGCAGCCCGCAAGTCGTTTCCTACCCGTCGTACCAGGTCTACCTCTTTTCCAGAAGATACGGTTTTGTTTTGCTGAAGAAAGGTTTTGTACTCGGTAAAACTTAATTGGTTGATGGTTTGAGTTGGGATGAGGTTCAATTGCTTGCGGCCCGTAAACGCGGTTTTACTGCAAGAAAGCAGCACCAGCAGGATCGGGAGGACGAAAAAAAGTTTTTTCAACATAGGTTTTGATTGAGTTGGCTATAATAACGGCAAAACTACCCAAGTGTCACATACCTGGCAATAGATTACCATAAATATAACACACCAAAGGCAAGTCGGTTGCGACTTGCCTTTGGCATAAAACATAATACAGGTGTTGAACCCTTATTTTCCGCGGAGTGCGCGTGGAATTTCGATCGAAGCAACTGGCACAGCCGGGCTGTTGGTAATATCAACTCCGGTTGGGATGATGATATCTCGAATACGTAAGGTAGAGCCCAATTCCATCTGAGAAATATCCGCATAAACCTCATCCACCACGTGTTCTGGTGTAGTAAGGATGTTAATATTGCGCATTTTGGTCAAAAATTTGCCACCATTTTTTACGCCAGGAGCGGTACCTTTAAAACGCAAAGGCACAGAAGCCTTGAATTTTATGCCCGGAACCAGTTCCAAGAAATCCAGGTGAATCACCTGATCATTTACCGGGTGGAACTGAATATCCTTCAAAATGCACTTACGCACCTTGCCATCCAAAGTGATTTCTACCATTTTGAAAGAAGAAGTGAACACCAAAGTGCGTACTTCTGGAGCATTGATGCCGAATGAATGGCTCTCACCGCCACCACTCTTATACATTACCGCCGGGATGATACCCGAGTCGCGGAGTTTGCGTGCTTTTTCTTTACCGGAACCCTCTTTAATATGTCCCTGAATCGCAATGATTTCCATTGTTTTTGCGCTAAAATTTATACCTGTTTCAAAAGCGAGCGCAAAGGTAATACGATTATTACCCAATTACAAAGCTAATGGTGAAAAATGTGTTTATTTTTTTGAAAATACGGCTACAGTCTGCGTCGCTGCTTCTCCTGTAATACCAAAGCTAATTCGCGGCCCGCATCGCCCGTCACAGAACTATTTTCCTGTGCGCGTCGAATAAGGTACGGAATCACATCCTGCACCTGTCCATAAGGCAAATATTTGCCAACCCGGAAGCCTGCTTTTGCTAAATTGAAGGTAATATTGTCGCTCATGCCATACAGCTGGCTGAACAAACAATGGGGATGATCGTTCGGAATACCTTTGCTTTGCATCAAATGCACTTGCAACATAGCGCTTTCGGCATTGTGGCTGGCATTGCACATGGCAATATGCGCGTAATTATCCAGGCAAAAACGCACTGCTGTATTATATAGGTCGTCGGTAGCCAACTTGTCGGCATTAATCAGGCTGGCATAGCCCATTTCAACTGCCCGATTGCGTTCCTTTTCCATATAGGCGCCGCGTACTAATTTAGCGCCCAATAAAAAACCTTCTTTACGCGAACGGTCAAAACTTTCAATCAAAAACTGCAAGCGGTCGGTGCGGTACATTTGAAACGTATTGTACACCACCACCCGGGTTTTATTGTAGCGCTTCATCATCAGCCACACCAAATGGTCGATGCTGTCCTGAATCCAGCTTTCCTCTGCATCAATAAAAATCGAAATGCCTTTATTGGCGGCATGGTAGCAAATGGCGTCGATGCGTTTGAGCACATTGCGGTATTCGGCCAGTTCTTCGCGGCTAAGCGATTGCGCACCCTGCATGCGTTCGAGCAAGCCAAAACGCGCCAAACCCGTAATTTTGGTACTCACCACCGGGATTGTTTTTGCGCGGGAGGAAAAATCAATGGCCCGGATGTTTTCGTTCATCGTATAATTGAAATCCGTTTCGGTTTCCTTGGCTTCCGCGCCGTAATCCAGTACCGTCAGTACGTTGTGATGCGCGAGGGCTTCGATGGTGGGCTGACTGTCGAGCAGGGTGGTTCCGCCCACAAATTGTGGAAAAATGGTGCTTTTTACCGCCGTTTCGGCCAAAGGAAGGCGGTTTTCTACGGCCCAGAGCGCTAGTTTAGAGCCATATTTGACCAGCCAGGCTTTGTTCATCATTTTAAATAGCCAGGCGGTGCGTTTCAATTCGGCATTGGAGAAATGCGCGAATGCAATTTCGGTATTCTTAAAATCTACTTGCATGTCGGTACGATTATGGTTAGGCGGCTAAATTTGGTTTTTTGGTCCCACAAAGAAACGTCAGGTATTCCAGATTTCCCATGCTTTTTCGGCTTGGGTATGCAACATGATCAAGCCGTTCTGGATGAGGCAGCCTTGTTTACGCGCATTAAGCAAAAATAAGGTCTCCAAAGGGTTGTAAATAAGGTCATACACAAAATGTTGATTGCCAAGTTTTTCAAGTGCAATCGGTGGGTATTCTTCCAGTTTAGGATCCATACCCAGGGGGGTAGTTTGCACAATTAATTGCACCGTTTCCAGGAGTCGGGTTGCATCGGAATATGACACAAATTCAGCACCAGTTTGGCTGGTGGACACATACTTATAGGCAATGCCGCGCTGCCGTAATATATAGGAAACCGCTTTAGCCGCCCCGCCCGAGCCCAGTATGAGTGCTTTTTTTAAAGGGAAAGGGCAATGAACGGCGTCTAATCCGGCCGCAAAACCCGTAGCATCGGTGTTGTATCCCACCAGCGCGCCGTTTTTTCGGTGGATACAATTGACGGCGCCCACCTCCCGCGCACTTTCGTCGAGCGCATCCAGCAGGGGCATTACCGCCTGTTTGTACGGAATGGTGACATTCATACCCACCAAATCGGGGTGTTTTTGCCAAATTTCGGGAAAAGTATGCAAGTCGGCAATGGGCATGAGTTCGTACACGGCATCCGTAATGCCTTCCCGTTCAAATTTTTCGGTAAAATAGCGCTTCGAAAAAGAATGTCCCAGGGGGTAGCCGATCAGGGCAAATTGTCGCATAGTTGACTATAAACAGTGTTGGATTGGTTTCGTTCGGCTGCAATGGACAAATATGCGGTGGATTTGGGGGATTTGCAAGTGGGATTTTTTATTTGGGCCTAATCACTTCATTATGAAGTGCATGAAAACAGAAATGCAATTTTTTGGATAGTATAGAGTGGTGGGGGTATCTTTGCTTGTTGTATCGAATGGGTGCGTATATTTACGCGTCGGTGCAATTTCAGATGACAGTTTGCCACTTGATCATCTGACAAAAAACGAACTACCTTCGCCAACAATTATGACAGACAAAAATGACTTAGTAAATAAAATAATCTCAGGAATTGAAACCAGCCTATCAAGTGGGCAATTTCAAGACATCGAGGACCCTATCGTTGAATTGAAAGATCTCTCAACTGGCAATGACTGGAAATCGCTTAAGGAAACTATATGTGCGTACCTAAACACAAATGGAGGCTATGTAATTTGTGGTATCAGAGAGCGAAATAAACAATACACTTTTCCCGGCTTTGACAGGAACAATGAAGGTCGAATTATAGAACTCAGGAATAAATTCTTCATGAATGACAATGAGGTGTTCCCTGACTTATTTGAAAACATAGACTTTGATTACAGAAATGTTCTTGGAAAAACATTAGCCATTATAATAGTTCATCCGTTAAGTGAAGACCTAAAATATTTAAAGTTTGGCGGTGTCCATTATGAGCGTGTTTTGACCCAAGATAAGGCAATTCCTCAGACAAGAATTATGCAGCATAGGGAATACAAAGCCGAGTTAGAATATTCAAAAGAGATTAGTCCAGTTATAAAGGCAACCTTAAATGATTTAGATATTGATAAAATCAATCAATTCATTATTAAAGTAAATACTACAGGTAAAAAAGAAACTGTTAAGAAAGATCTTCAAGATGCAGTAGACTTTTTAACAAGACGATACTGTTTAAATACAGAAGGCGCTGTAACTGTACTTGGGCTTTTATTATTTGGCAAAGAACCTTTTCAATATCTTGAATATAGAGCTGAGGTTGACTGCTATTTTGAAACAGGGAATGACATTGGACGAGATAAAAGGATTTATCAAAACGATGTAATTAACTTAATGGATGACGCATTCTCATTTGTTTGGGGACATATTAAAGTTGGCAGAAGCTATATTGGTGGAGGTAGAAGCGAACCTGAGTTTCCGGAAAAGTTAGTCCGAGAAGTAATAAACAACGCTTTTGCACATCGAGATTACATTGCTAATAAATTTATTACGATTAAAATTAATCCAGGAGAAAGTATTGAAATCAAAAACCCTGGAAGTTTTAAGCAAAAGATGCTTATTCTAAACATTTCAACTAAAAGTGAGATAAGGCGAATTATATCGGGCGTTCCTGAGACAAAAAACCCAAAACTTGCTAATGTTTTAAAAGCATTTGACAAAATTGAAAGTCAAGGAATAGGCATGGCAACATTGGTTAGTGTTTGTCTTGAAAATAAGATTGATGTGCCTTACTATGATCTTTCCGTTCCCGATACGATTTCTTTAGTGATTCCATCAGGCAAACTTATGGATGATGAAACACAAAGATGGGTGAACTCCTTTTACAGTTACCTCAGTAAGCGACTTGACGGTAAAATAACCCAAGAACATGAATTAGTTTTAGCCTATTTACTCAAATCAGAACGACTCAATCAAAAACGGCTTTACACAATCCTGCTAAGTCCGAGTAATAATCATTTTGACGTTCTGTCTGACTTGAAACAATCAGGACTTGTCTTAGAACACCCCACAGCCAGTTCGGAACAAACGCCTGTTTATATCTTAGACACAGCGTTGACAATTGTTGACTTCACAAAACAAATTGAGACACAAACAGGAAAATCATTAACTGGATTGGACGATGCGCAAAAAAGGGTCTTAAATATTATTTATAGGTATAATTACTACAACGATCAATCAATAAAACCAAACGTAATTACACCTGAATTGTATGCACAACTTCATGGCAAAGAAATTGAACCAACGACATTTGAGAGCTTAGGTCGTAAGGTAAGAAAAATTTGTGGTGACCTTTTAAAGGCTGACATTCTCTTCAAAAAGGCTGACAAATCATACGAAATAAAGAAAGGCAGCACATAACAAAGCGTGGTCTTTGCTTACCCCAAAAATTGGATCGCGGAGGTTGTAAAACGGATACTTTTACCTACTAAAAAATACGGCAGGATGGAAGGGAATTAACAAATTGAATGTGACAATGGATTTGGTGGGGATTATGGGGAGAAAATACATGCATTGGATGGTGTTACAAATTGGTTACAACGCGCAACCATTGCCACTCAAAACAACCCAAGCTATCATGATGTAAGCGGACTTTACGCATTCGCCGACCAAACCCCAAAGTACCTGGCTGGAACCGTGGAGGCGTTGTTCATGGAGTCGGTGTCGAAGGCATGGATGGATGCTTCCGCATCATTGTGGCGTTACGGGATGAGGAAGTTGGCGGTGGGTGGATCTGAAGTTGCCGCTAATGCGGGAAGGAAAATAATACACCATATTGCTTCAAATAAACATTTTTCTAAATATACCGAACAGTTTGAGTCTATTGCAAACAAGTACGGTTTAGGACTTGATGAAGCTTGGAATAAAGTAGACATTTCTGATGTTTATCACTATTCAAAACACCCTGGTCAATATCACGAGTTTGTTTTGAAGGGTATGAGAGCAGCTGATGCTGGTGCTGCTGGAAATCAAGCTAAATTTTTGCAATTGTTTGACCAGTATGTAAAGCAGCCACTTTTACAAAATCCTAATATGCTTAATAAAACAGGTTGGTAATACAATGAATGAATATTATTTCTTAGCTGAAAAAGTTAAACCGAGTACAGCTTTTGCATACAGACAGGGAGACACACCGTTATCTCACGAATTAATACCTGATGTAATTGGAAGAATCGAATTGCCTTTTGAGTTATTTCTTAAAAAAGTAGCCACAGGAAAAGGTGGTTTGCAGGTTAGTGATGATTTGTCAGAAATTAAGCACTTATGGCAAGATTACCAACCTAACAATCTTGCTTGGCCACTTATGTCTGAAAAGATGAAAAAATTAATTAGCGACCATCTAACAGGTAAGGAAGGGCTTGTTTGGATTAACGCTATAGTCAATGGAAGTAATGAGCGTAAGGAGTATTTTATCCCGAGATTTACATATAAGCTTGATGTAATAGATGAACAAAAGACTATGTTTGTTTCTGGTACAACCTATATAATAAAACCTGTCTTTTCGTATGCTAAAATTGCGAATTATAGCCTATTCTTTGCCCCTCAAGATTATTGGGAAATCACGTCAGGGTTATATGTTAGTGATGCTTTGAAAAATGCAATGCAGAAGGCGAAATTGACAGGAGTAGATTTTGAAAAAACATCAGTTTCATAACTAGTAAAGCTCCGAAATAGGCTTTTGTTATCTTAAGTGGCTTTGCAATTGCTTTAAAAGAACAATGATGAAATTATCAAGTGACGGTAAAATAAATGAAGAAGGCATTATTTCCAGTAATGAAATGATTACTGAGAAAGAAGGTTATGAAGCAGTGTTATATATGCTTAAAGCGTATTGGGAATCTACGGGCTCAACGGACTTAACAGATATATTAAGTGGTGGTGAGTATTGGCTTGCCCCGAATAAACCAGCGGATTCGGCATTTTGGGAATATTGGTTAGAAGCGATCTTAAAAGTTAAAGAGGAAGGGCCACCACCTCTAAAGCATATTCATTAAAGATAGAAACCTTAATCTAATGGCTTAAAAGTCTGCAGGCAACCACATCGAGCAGGGATCAGTTATTAGAGCCGACCATACACCAATGTTTTTGAATCCCAAAAAATCACAATAACCACAACCATGACCAACAACAGTACACTAAATATAAAAGGGTCATAATGGGTACCGTAATTCGGAATGAGGTACGGACTGATGTTGATCATCGTATGAAAGAGCACCATCCCCAAAACGCTTTTTCCAGTATTGTTAAAGATCCAAACCATGATAATCCGTAAAAAAACGGTGCCGATGCATTGGGAAACGATCCATGTTGGCGTTTGATGCGCCTGCGTAAATGGTATAATATGCCAGATCGCCCAAAAAAAGCCTAAAACAATACTTGCCTTCAAGGCACCGTGCTGGTTTTGTAAAGGTTCAATCAGGTAACCGCTCCAGCCAAGTTCTTCTCCAATGGCGCCTATAAAAAACATCAAAAAGAAGGCGACAATGGATGAACTTGAAAGTTGGGGTTCAAGGATCATTACGCTTGTCAGGCTTACGTACCAATAGGATATCAATGCCATGAAGGGCATCAACAAAACAATCGGCAAGTACCATTTTTTGTATTTTATTTTTTTGTAATCGAAGGTTAATTTCAATAAACCACGAACACCTTCCAATTTTTGTTTACTGTAAACAAGTATTGCTGCTGCTAAGAAGGGGCAAAAAGTCATTAACGCACTGATGGGCAGCTTGATCGGAAGTATTTTAGTGGTGTCCGGCGCGATCGCACCAAGTATCCAAAACGGAATAGAAAGTGCCAAAACGAGCAAAATAAACTTTGAAGGGGACCTGTCTTGGGATGTGTTGTGCTTCATTTTATCTTACTTTTATAACAACCCCACCTTTTTTATGTCCTTTTTCCACATATCTGTGCGCTTCGACTATGTCTTCCAATGGATAGATTTGATCAATCACGGCTTTTATGCGACCGGCTTCACAATATTCTTTTATAACATTTAGCCGGTTTGAATCCAACAATAGTTTTTCTTCATCAATGGATACATATTTTCCATTGGGGGCAAGTGCCTTTTTGCAGGCTTCTTTGAATATAACGGCCCATACTGACCCACCTGTAACGGTGTAAAGTGACCCACCT
>JBBAVI010000076.1:0-27522 GCA_040397785.1 Saprospiraceae bacterium
AAAACACCTCTGCCATGAAGCATTCAATCATCCTAATCTTCCCGTGGAATGTTTTTAAACAAAATAGGTTATCAAGATAGTCATGCCGATAATGCTTTTGATGGGTTAAATAATATTAACTATGATGCAAAGAACCAAGAGATTGTATGCCTTGCTGCAGCAAAAAAATCTTTCATGAAATATGGATTAGATGGCACCTTTAAAGGAGATGTATTTAACGGGATTTATGGGGATGACATCCTTGTTACGAATGACCAGAAACATACTTACTTAGTTTACAATGAATATAATCCAAGTATCGTGTCAGAGAACTATAACTTATTGTTTTACAACGAAATAGGCGAACTAACAGCACGCGCTGCACCTTACGACCCAAAGAAAAACGGCTCCGGGCATGAAATGTCGGGTTTTATACAGCAATCCAATAACCAAATCTGGTTTTCTAAACCATTTTGTGATACCATATTTAGCATCAAGGGGGTAGAGCCGGTTCCTGCCTATGTTTTGAACTTCGGCGATATTAAACCAAGAATGGAAACCAAATCGGAAATGATGATGCAAATGCCCAATTTACAAGCATATTTGGGGCGCAGTTTTATTAAAATTGGCAACTACGCAATGTTTGATTTCGTAATAGACCAGCGGTTGCAAACAGGAATGTTAGACGAAAAATCGGGCAAAATATTCGGACTGAGCCAAACTGATCCAAACGACAAACTGTATCCTTTGTTACAAATTGGCGATATAGATTATGTGACTACTATTTTTGCTATTGCCCATTCATTTATGTGCACAACCAACACCGTTGGCATAGTGCAACGGTTTGTTTTGGGCGCAACGAAAACCCTAAAAATAGCATCCGGTCTTTTGTAATTCGAAGCCAAAGCAGAAATACTTTGCGGCATTTGATAGAAACATATATTATGAAGTTTACTGTGTGAAATAAATCGAAATGGTAGGTTGATTCACCTACGTGTACATAATGGAAAGTCAAAAATAAGTTTAAGGCGCAATATGAACACACTGCATTATCTTTGCGCTTGGAAAAAAATCCTGGAACCACAATTCCATTATTCATCCTTTACACGAATCATTGCTGCTCTAGCAGTTTTAGTCTTCAATCATGGATTTTAAACGATTATTTGTTCACCCATTGGTGTGGATTTGTTTTATTGTATTTTTTAATCTGCCTGAAGCAGCTGCCCAAGACATAAACGGGCGTTTAGCATTGGGTATCAACGGCGGATTTACTGCTTTTAACGGGGATGTAACCAAAAGAGAGTTTATTCCTTCCTTACGCAATCCGAGTGAAGTCCGATTTGGAGGTGGTGTTCATTTAACAGGTGTCCTCAATCCGTATTTATCTCTTCGCTACAACTGGTTTCATGGCCGCCTGCGGGGGGTAAAAGTAAACAATCAGTTTTCGGCTGTTTTCAACGACCATAGTTTGCAGTTGCTATTGAATGTAAACGCCGTTTTGTTTAGTAGGCCGGAAGATGCCTGGATTACTGCATTTGGCATTGTAGGTTATGGACTTAATAGTTTCAGGTCGGCGCGGCGCACAAACCCAGGGGGCATCGTGGTTGAATCATTTGGCTACAATGCGTCAGGTAAAAAATCCGGCACACCAACCCGGGAATTATCAATTCCGGTTGGCTTTAGCCTTCGGACACGCTTGGATCGTTTTGTCAAAGATTATGAAACGTTTATGGCTTCTGAACGCATAGAAATCATGCTGGATGTAATGGTGCACTTTGTAAATACGGATAAAATGGATTCATTTACGGGTACCCAGGGCAATGACCGTTTTGCTTATATTTCCTTGGGTGCAGCGTTTTACTTTTTTTGAATGTAATGTATAGCATCAATGATCATGTGCGTGTCAAGGATGGTCCCAAGCCGGTATTAGGCGAGGATGAAAAAACGGACATGCGCGGTTGGCAGGGCGTGGTAACGGAGATAAGACAGATTACTAGCTTTGGCACGTATGTTACCGTTCGTTTTGATAGTCACACCTTGCGTGCGATGCCCAGAACGTACTTGGTCACTTGTGCCCATTTTGAGTCCGAGTTTTGGATATCGGAGTTTAATGTAGATGAATTAGAAAAAGTGCCACCCCGTGATAAACCAAATGATTGGAAACGCATAAAAAACATCCTGTTGACCAGCGAAACCTGGGTTCAAACAGTGGACTCCTGGAAACGAATTAATGAATTTTTGGTAGAAATTAAACAGGAAGCGGATTTTTTGGACGCCTGGTTGGTGTTTTTGGACACCGAATTTGAAAATCCGGTGCGTGCAATGTATGTTGGACGCGCATTTGACCAAATTTATTTTGGTGCTCAGGTAACTATCATAGAAATCCTAGATTTTGATTTTTCCTGGGGCATATTTGTTCAGGTGGAATTTGATGGACACACCATGGACGTTCCGTTATATATGTTGGAAATCCAGGAAGAGGGCCCGCATACCCTCCCCTTGCGTGATTATATTTTGTGGTATGTTGATGAATATATTCCCGAATTTATGGGTAGGTTCAGAGGCTTTGGGGCGAGTGATTAAGTACGGAGCATCATAACACTAACCTGCCTTCTTCCATCCAGGATGGCCATCCAGGCGGCGCAAAAGGAGGCCTCCCCCCCACCCGATCAGGCTCCCTAACAGCCCACCACACAGTACATCACCCGGATAATGCACGCCCACATATACCTGCGAAAGTGCAATAGAACCTGCCCAAAGCAACAAACTGGGCCGTATCCACCGATTTAGATGCCCAAATACCCCAATCAGAAACAAGGCCACCGCAAAATGATTGGCTGCATGCGATGAGGTAAAACTGTAGCCACTCCCACATGGAACCCGCAAATGTATATGCGCTGCAAGTACCGGGTCGTTGCAAGGACGCAAACGCTGTACCTGTTTTTTTAATATACTGCTGCTCGTAAAATCGGCTACCGCAAAACACAACAATAAAATCCCCAAAAGTAGCCAGCCCTTTTTACCATAATTTAAGAGCGAAAAAACTAAAACAAACAAATAAAACGGGGCCCAAATCAACCGTTCACGCAATAAGGGCAGTATAGAATCCAGGATTTCACTGCTCCAACCTTGGTTGATCCAAAAAAACATACGTGCATCCCATTGCTGTAAGAGATCAATTAGGGTATTCATACGGGCATTTTCCGAGCAATAAGGATCAAACGGGGAGAGGAATCCAGATCAAACGGCTCCAACTGATAACTGCCAAAAGTCTGTACGATCTGTAAGCCCGCCAGCGCAAAAAGGTGCTCAAAATCGGCATATTCAAACAATCGCACTTTTTCCCGAAATTGAAAATCCTTGCCATCTGCATGAAAGGCAACACTTTTATACACATAGCCATCTTCAATGGATTTTTTCAATTGAAACGTGATGCCATCCACCGTTTTATGATCTTTCGAAACCAAATGTGCGCGCACCCAGGTCGTGTTGAAAAAATCGAGTAGGAACAATCCATTGTGGTTCAATTCTTTGCCAACATGTAATAAGGTGCGCAAATGATCTTGGTCTGAATGAAAATAGCCAAAACTGGTAAACATATTCAGTACCGCATCGTAATAATTGGTACGAAAAGGCAAGCGCATATCATGTTGATAAAAACTCAAGTTTTCTTGTTCAAATTGCCGCGCAAATTCAATGCTGGCATGCGAAATATCAATTCCAGTTACATCATAGCCCTGCTCTGCTAGGTATTTTGAATGCCTACCTTTGCCGCAAGCAAGGTCGAGCACCCGAGCGCCAGACTTTAAATCCATCGCCCTTAAAATCCTGTCCAAGGTGTTTTTGGCCTCGTTTTCATCGTGGTTTTTATACAAGATGTGGTAATATGGGGAGTCAAACCACGAGTCAAACCATTCTTTTTTCATAATGTATGCTGTCTTAGTCTATGTGCCACCTGAAAGGCAGCATTAATTTTCATACTAAACACTGGCTATCAATATCTTAGACCGAAGGCCTTGCGTAATATAGTTCAGTGTAAAGTGTAAACGGCTGCCAAGGTAGCAATGATTTTTCGCATCGCTAAAAGAAGGCGCTTACCTTCGTGCTAAATTTCTTTCTCTCATGCGGATTTTACTACTGGCAGCAACCCCTTTCGAAATTGCGCCGACCACCAACTGGCTCAACGATGGCTTTAAACACGACGAATCGGGTGTGTTTTCCAAAGATAAACTGGAAATTCTGCCGCTCATCAGTGGAGTGGGCATGGTGGCCACTACTTGGAGTCTGGGCAGTATTTTGTACAGCAGCCGACCTGATTTGGTAATTAATGCCGGGATCGCGGGCGCTTTGGACCCGCTCCTAAAGTTGGGCGATGTGGTTTTTGTTGGTTCCGAACGTTTCGCCGACCTCGGCGTAGAAGAAGCAGATGGCCGTTTTACGGACTTATATGAAATGGATATGATGGGTCACCTGCCCGAATGGTGCAAAAAAGGCGTGCTAATCCACCCAGATGCCGACAAAACAAGTTTTTTACCCGTAAAAAATGGCATTACGGTCAATAAGGTGCACGGCTCCCAAGTAAGCATCGATCAAATTCGACAAAAATACCCCGATGCACAAATAGAAAGTATGGAGGGCGCAGCGGTATTTTACGCCTGTTTGTCATCCGGTACGCCTTTTATGGAATTGCGCAGTATTTCCAATGAAGTGGCGGTACGTAACCGAGATTCCTGGGATTTGCCCGCTGCAATTGGATCACTCAACCACGTATTGATTGAAATGTTAACTTCTTTTCAATAATATATAATAGGCGCCGACTGAAAGTCAGCATTGAATGTGGTACTGAGTGTTGATTATCAACAACGTGGGCTAAAAACCATGTAAAAATCTATACAGTGCGAAGTTTAGGTGTTATGAAATCGTGCGCCAGGATCGCAATTTTTTCAATAATTTGAAAAGTTTTAAATTCAAACCCGGATTACTTGTAAAAAAATGCCCATCTATTGTAATCCAGTCTTTTTCCCGACGCACCGTTTTCAGCGATTCATAGGGTACTCGACGGGCTTTATCAAAGGGTGCCCGCCAATAAATCGCGCGATCAGTCATCGCAAATCCTTCTTTGCAATTGCCTTTTAGAGACAAATCGCCGATAAAAAACACCTTTTCCTTGCGATCCGCAAACAAATACTGCTTACAAGCATTGGCCAATAATTGCTCGGGCATGCTGATAAAATTGAAGAAAAACGGCTCCTCCTCGTGCTCAAAGTCCAGAAAATCGAAAATCATTTGCCCCAAATCCGTTTTATCTGGCGTGGCATGTTCATATTTTAAAATGGCGGTTGGCAAAATCACCCCATTCAAATCCGGACAATATTGGATACAAAAGAAATCTAATAATCCCTCAAAATCTTGTTCAATTTTATGGTCAATGTCGCGCAATGCCTCTACCCCAAACCTTTCCCATTGCAATTTTACATCCCGGGCGATTTGAACGGCGCGCACCCCATATATCTCCCGAAAACGCGATTGATAAAACCGCTCAACGTATTCACTGTATTTACTGATTTCATGCTCTGAGGCAATCCGGGCGCGCAAACTGCGGAAAAACAAGGCTTTTACCTGCTCTGTTAGGTCCGATTCGTCAAAATTCATCGGATAAACAGGCTTGTAAAGTTGCTGCTGACTTTGTTTGCCTTCAAAATGAAAACCACAATGGTGGCAAAAAACAGAGGCCAACGGACTCTGCTCTTTGCAGGCCGGACAAGGCTTTGTTTTTTCCCGAATTGGATCCCCGCATCGATGACAAAACTTTGCCCCAGGAATTGCTTCTGCTGCACAGTTTGGACATAAATTCATACCCGCAAAAGTAAAACATTTTGTGTTTTAGCGCAAGGGTTTGACAGAATTTATTTTATTACTGTCCGCTATGCACATATTTTTCATATAAATCGGGCCTGCGAACGCGGGTGCGCTCCAAACTTTGCTCAAGCCGCCAATCTTCAATCATTTTTTCATGGCCGGATAATAAAACGTCTGGCACACTTTTACCTTCCCACTCGGCCGGACGCGTATACACAGGCGGCGCGAGTAAATCGTCCTGAAAACTATCAAACAAGGCAGAGGTTTCGTCGTTGAGTACCCCGGGAATGAGCCGGCCCACCGAATCGACAATGACCGCCGCCGCCAGTTCGCCGCCCGACAAAACATAATCACCAATGCTGATTTCCAGGGTAATATAGGTTTCCCGAATGCGCTCATCCACCCCTTTATAATGCCCACACAATATCAGTACATTGTCCAGCATCGACAAACGATTGCAAAGCTCCTGGTCCAGCCGAATACCATCCGGCGAGGTATAAATAATGGCATCGTAGGTCCGTTCCTGCTGCAATTGTTCGATACAGGCAGCAATCGGTTCGGGCTTCATCACCATGCCCGCACCACCGCCAAACTGGTAATCATCTACCTGACGATGCTTCCCAGCTGCAAAATCGCGCAAATTGTGCAAATACACTTCCAGCAAGCCCTTATCTTTGGCGCGCTTCATAATCGAATGATTGAGCGGACTTTCAATCAATTCAGGTAAAACAGTCAGAATATCAAATCGCATGGTATAGATTTGACGCAAAATTAACCTGAATTTCATAACCACGCCTTTATTGTTTACACTTCACCAACTGTCGATATGCTACCCATCACGAAAGAGCTGCTCACGAATCCGCGTAATCGCCCATTTTTGCGCGATAAAAATGCCTATGCGATCAAACAAATTAAAGGGATTGTAGCACATTGGACCGCCAATAAAGATAAAGGTGCCAATGCCAAGGCAAATGCGCGGTATTTTAATACGACCGACCGATATGCCTCTGCTCATTATATTGTCGATGACGGCAATATATATCAGTGTATTCCTGATAATGAAATGGCCTACCATGTGGGCGCCAGCAAATACAAATCGGACGGCGAGCGTATCCGGGCTGGTTCGGGCACACCCAATGCTTACCTGATTGGTTTTGAAATGTGCGTCAATTCGGATGGCGACTGGCCTACTACCTACCAGCATTCAGCCGATTTGGCGGCACATCTGCTCTACAAATACAATTTGAGCATTCATGATTTATACCGCCATTATGATATTACGGGCAAAGACTGTCCTAAAATGATGCTGGAGGAAATACAATGGTCGGCATTTAAAAACCTCATATCGCTGAAAATGAGCAAGTTACCTGTTCCTCGATTAGGCTATGGACAAGTAACGAGCGCAGGCCTCAATGTGCGTTCAGGCCCGGGAACGACCTTTAATATTTTGCGAAAATTGGCTAAAAACGACCTAGTCGAATACTACGACACCAATGGAACCTGGCTTCAAATTGCACCCAATCAATGGGTGAGCGCTAATTTTGTGGGCCTCGAATTTCAATCTTCCATTGGCATCATCGATTCAAATATAGGTGCCAATGTGCGGAAAAACCCAAACAGTCAGGCATCCGTTGTCGACGTATCGCCCAATGGAGCCTTGGTGCGTATCCTGGGCCGCAATGATGTATGGCTTGAAATTGGCAAGGATCGCTGGATGCATCAATCGCTGGTACAACCCATCCTCAGTCGACCAGGCATGGTAACCGGCTCCAACGAACTCAATGTACGCCAGGGGCCAGGGACCGATTTTAAAATATTGTACCGCCTGCCTGTGTCCGAAAAGGTAACAGTGCTTGAAGAACAACAGGACTGGCTGCGCATCGGCTTCAGCGAATGGGTGTACAGCGGTTTTGTTGCATTTGAAGGCGTTTAAAGCCCACACAAAAAAGCCATTACATCCGCCTCGTCTGGATAATCGGTCAAAGACGGCGCTTGCGATTTCCCAAACGCCAATACGGTGTGATCGGGTAATACTACTTTTCCAACGATACACTGAATTTGGTTTTTCAAAGATTCCAAATGCACATTCAAGGAAGTTAAGTCTGTATAATACTCATAATGAACCGATGCAATGCGCGACTGTAAAGAAGGGTCTTCGCGCAACAACAAACAGCCATTGTTCATGTAGGGCATGTTGTTGAGTACATACAGGGTAAAATTGTAATCAAAATTATTGATGTACTTGTTGTGCAGGGCTAATGCATTGTAAGCGTGCAAGGCTTCCAGCAAGGGCTCAAAATTATAATTTTCAGGAACATATAATTTACTGACGCTCCTACAACCCAAACCAAAATAGGAAAAAATATCAATACCGAGTGCATGCAAGTCTTCGGCGGTTTCCTGTCCATTCAGGATGGCAATGCCATTGCGGTTGTGCCGGATGATGTGCGGGTATTTACCAAAATATTGTTCAAAATACCGTGCGGTGTTGTTGCTGCCCGTTGCGATCACCGCGTCAAAACTGTGCAAGCGTTCATGTGGTTTCAAAAATTCGGTGTACGACCAGGATTCAAAGTCCCATTCGGCCATTTTTTTCACTAAAAATGGCAATAAATGCTGATCTTTTTCCGAAAGTTTCACTGTTGCGCGCATGCCCACGGCAAAAACACAAAGCCAATCATGGAACCCAACCAAGGGTAAATTGCCCGCCATGACTAATCCTATATTTTTTTCAGGAAAATCGGATTCCGGCAGCGTATATTGCGCAATCCAGGCGTTAAGATCCCGTTCTTGTAACATGGAGGAACAAATAGATTGTAAAGCAAACTGCACGTTTTCTTCCGTAAACCACGGGTTATCAGCAGTACTTTTACGAATCACAATGTCCAGTTCAGCATCACCACCATCCTGTAAATACTGTCCTAACTGGACCAACAAATCGATACGTTTTTGAATTTTCAAAATTTTTGATTTTTTTTGCAAAGATACAGTTGATATGAAAAAGCATGACGAAATTCAAAATTTAATAGTAATGCTTTGAACCTTGTCCTATTGACACTGTTTTTACATTGGTCTTATTGCGGTGCGGCATAAAACGGCATTCAAACGCCCATTTCCCACCGCAACAAGTCTATATTTAAACAAACAAAGAATGGCAGCAATTATGCAATCCTCGTTCACGCCGATACAACGACTGTCGAGGCTGTTGGGCGGTTACCGGAGAGAAATCCGTTATATTTTATTGTACGCCCTGGTAGCGGGGCTGATCAATTTATCCTTGCCCCTGGGTGTGCAGGCAATCATTGGACTCATTGCAGGGGGCAGTATTTCAGCCTCTTGGGGTGTTTTGGTGCTGTTTATCATTGTAGGTGCTTTGATGGTTGGATTGTTGCGTTTGATGCAACTTTCGGTGATGGAATACATGCAGCGTCGCATTTTTACCGATTCTGCAATAGAATTTGCCGCGCGGATTCCGCGCCTGAATCTAGAACTTTTGCGGAACGAATACCTGCCTGAATTGGTAAACCGTTTTTTTGATACGTTGACCCTTCAGAAAGGACTGCCCAAATTGTTGATTGATGGCAGCACCGCGATGTTGCAGATCATTCTGAGCCTCATGCTCTTATCTTTTTACCATTCCACGTTTGTCACGTTTTCGCTCCTGCTCATTTTTACCTTGGTCGTATTGTTTTATTGGACCGTTCCTAAAGGTATTCAAACGAGTTTGAAAGAATCCAAATACAAGTACAAATTGGCTTACTGGCTGGAAGAAGTGGGGCGGGTTTCCGCCACGTTTAAACTGGCGGGTGAATCCTTGTTGCCGCTCAAACGCGCCGATGAGCTCACGATGTTGTACTTGGATGCACGGTCAAAACACTGGCGCATTTTGTTGGTTCAATTTGCAAGTGGTATTGTATTTAGAGTGTTGGTCATGAGCGGCTTCCTCATCCTGGGCAGCTTGTTGGTAATGAGCAACGAGCTGAATATCGGTCAGTTTGTGGCATCTGAAATTTTGATTTTGTTTGTCGTAGACTCCGTAGAAAAACTGGTTTTATTGCATGAAACGGGCTATGATTTGATCACTGCCGCCGAAAAACTAGGACAAGTGGCCGATCTACCGCTAGAGCGCGAAGATGGCATCCGCGTGGAAGACTATTGTAGCGAGGCGGCACTGGAGGTAGAACTCCGCGATTTGTCGTACCAATATGAAGAAGGCTCAGCGCCGATTTTGAAAAACATCAATTTGAAGATAAAAGCCAAGGAGCGATTAGCAGTTGCCGGATACAATGCATCCGGGAAAAGTACACTGATGCAAATTTTATCGGTGATAAAACGCGATTTTACGGGCAATTTGCTCTTTAATGGGCTGCCCAAATCCAATTTACACCTGCGCAGTTTGCGTGATCATATTGGCGATTTATCTTCTCAGGAAGACCTCTTTAAAGGAACCATCCACGAAAACCTCACGGTAGGCAATGAGCGCATTCCCATGCAACGGGTGCTTCAAATTGTCGAACAGGTCGGCCTGAATGAATTTATTCGTTCACATCCAGATGGCATCGAAACAGAACTGTTGCCAGCAGGTAAAAACATTCCAGGCAGTATAATTACCAAAATATTGGTTGCGCGGGCCATTTTACCACAGCCTAAATTATTGGTCATGGAATCTATCGTGGGCAACCTGAACTTCCGCGATCGGTTGCGAATTGCCCAATTAGTGACCGATAAAAGTCAACCCTGGACCCTCGTAACCGTCACCGAAGATCCGCTCCTGGCCTCCATGTGCGATCGGATCATCGTGTTAAAAGACGGGGAATTGGTGTTTGACGGTGCTTTCGATGATTTGCAAAAAACATCCCACTACGAAAAAATATTCCGCACCCAAAACGAAACATCCATATAATTATGCTCAATTTATCGAATAATGAGGTGCAATGTACAGAGGATATGAAGGGCCTGCTTGCACCTAACCGTACTCAATTGTCGCATTGGCACCTTTCTTTTCGCAATTTACTGCTCATTTTACTGGGCATTTTTCTTGTTTTTTTGTTTTTGCCTTGGACACAAAATGTACACGCAGATGGAAAAGTAACCACCTTGCGACCCGAACAACGTCCGCAAACCATCCACGCCACCATTTCAGGCCGAATCGAACATTGGTATGTAACAGAAGGGCAATTTGTTAAAAAAGGCGACACGATTGTGCATTTATCGGAGGTAAAATCAGATTACTTCGATCCGCAACTCGTAGAACGGGTTGGTAATCAGGTGGATGCAAAGCGCGGCTCCATCGAATCTTACCGTGGAAAAGTGGGGGCACTGGAAACCCAAATCGGCGCCATGGAACGCGAATTGGTGAATAAAATCAGCCAAATTCGAAATAAAATTGTGCAGGCTGGTTTAAAAGTACAAAGCGATAGTATTAAAGTGCTACAATCGGAAATTGACCTGCAAATTGCTCAACGGCAATTCAATGGCACCAAGGCTTTGTATGACAAGGGTTTAAAGTCCTTGACCGAATTTGAGGAAAAACGCCTGAAATTGCAAGAAATGCAAACCAAAATCATTGCCGCAAAAAACCAATACGAAAGCAGCCGCAACGATTGGGCCATTTATCGCAGTGATCTTCAATTGTCCACCAATGAGTACGCCAATAAAATTGCCAAGGCACAAAGCGATAAATTCAGCACGCTTTCTGATCAATACGACGCCCAAGGCTCTGTAAATAAACTCGAAATTGAACGCGAAAACTATGCACAACGCGCTGGTTTTTACTTCATTGTAGCACCGCAGGATGGATATATTGTAAAAGCCATTACGCCCGGTATTGGCGAAATTGTAAAAGAAAGTTATCCCGTGGTAAGTATTCAACCCAAAGATTATCAATTGGCGGTAGAAATGTATGTAAAACCACTGGATTTGCCTTTGATTACGGTTGGAAACCGGGTGCGGTTTATGTTCGATGGTTGGCCGGCTTTTTTCTTCAGCGGTTGGCCCGGGGTTTCTTTAGGAACTTTTGCAGGCAATGTGGTCGCTATTGATCGGAATATTAGTGCAAATGGTAAATTCAGGGTACTGGTGGGACCTGCCGAAAAGGAACAATCATGGCCAATCCAATTGCAAGTGGGCGGTGGCGCAAAAGGGGTATCCTTTTTGAATGATGTTCCTGTATGGTACGAACTCTGGCGGATCCTGAATGGTTTCCCAGCTGATTTGTACAAAGATGTACAAAAGGCAAGCGAAACCAAAAAAGAATCGGAAGGTATGGAAGAAAAAGAAGAAGAACTCAAATTGAAAGCACCCATCAAGAATGCCAAATAAAAAAACCTGTTTTAATATATATAAAACGTTCATCTCGTTTTTATTAGTTGTCCTATACTTGGGTGCAAGACCACAATTGCATGCACAAGAAAGGGTACTCGACTGGAATACGTTTCGGCAACAGGTACTCAGCAGCCACCCTATGGCCCAACAAGCCGATCTGTACCGAAATGAAGCCACTGCAGCACTGCTCAAGGCAAAAGGCGGGTTCGACCCCAAATTGGCGTATACTTACGACAGCAAAAATTTCAATGGCGATTCCTATTTCGATTACAACGAGGCCGAATTGAAATTGCCCACCTGGTTTGGCCTCGAATTGAAAGGTGCTTACAATACGGCGCAGGGCAAATACCTCAATTCAGAGTCGAAATTACCTGCTAATGGCCAGGCGGTTTTCGGTTTGAATTGGACACTTGGTCAGGGCCTGCTGATCGACGAACGCCGGGCTAACCTGCGCATTGCCCGCATTGGCCTGCAATTGAATGAAGCCGAACGCAACACCCAACTCAATACCCTCCTGCTCGATGCAGCCAAGGTGTATTGGTCGTGGGTATTGGCAGCCAATCAATTAAGTGTATATGAATCAGCCCTGCAACAAGCACAAATACGGGTAGAGGGCATTCGTGAAAGTTTTATCCAGGGCGACAAACCCGCCATCGACACCGTAGAAACCGTTGCACAATACCAAAACCGCCGATTGGATGTGTATTTTGCCCAATTGGAGCTGCAAAATGCAACCCTGGCCCTTCAAAATTATCTGTGGGACCAAAATCAGCAGCCCCTGGCCCTCCAAACTTTGGGTACAGCGCCGATTTTAGGGCCGGAAAATGCCTACAAACTCCCGGAGATGCGCCGCGACAGTTTGCTGCAAGTGGCATTGCGCCTGCACCCCGATTTGTTATATTATGAAAATAAATTGCAAAGCCTAAACGTAGAAAGGCAATGGAAAAACGAAAAACGCAAGCCGGTGCTTGATCTGAATTACAATATTTTGGGCAATGGCTGGCAATTTTCGCAGGTCAACTTTGGCGAAGGTCCGCGTATGCTCGCCAATGACATCAAATTTGGCGTGCAATTTAGCTACCCTTTGCTCAACCGAAAAGCACGGGGCGACCTGCAATTGGCGGAAATTAAAATTGCCCAAACGCAACTGGGTTTGCAACAAAAACGACAAAATATTGAAAACAAAGTAAAACAATATGCCAACGAAATCAACAACTTAGCCGATCAGGTGGTCCTTTTCCGCGATTTTGTAGGTTCCTACCGCGCCTTGATGGAAGGCGAAATGGAGCGTTTTCGTTTTGGCGAAAGTTCTATTTTCCTGATCAATTCCCGCGAACAACGTTTGCTAGACACCCAGGTGAAGTATCTCAAATTGCTGAGTGAGTATAAAAAGGCAGAAGCTGGTTTGGTTTGGGCCACGGGCGCATTTTAACTACCCTATTTCCAACACTAGTTCAGAAGCAGAATCGCCAGCCTGGGCAGGAAGCGGCAACATTTCGGTAATCCATAAAGAAGCCGGGTGTTGCCGCATCCATTTTTCGAGTTGTAGCATCGAAAACGGGTTGTTTTGATCGAAATATTGCGGCTTTTCCTGGTTTACGCGGGCAAAAAATTGCGTTGGAATGTCCAGTGATTTGCAGGCTTTTTGGAAAGCAAAAAAGAAATCTGCGTTTTTTTGTTCGGAAAACTGGGCACACCAAGCGGCTTCCAGGTGCCAACTTGCCCGAAAAAGCACCAAAGGCCCTGCTTCGATGCGAGCGCGATAAAAACAAGCAGGTTGTACAGGTACCCAGGCGGCTTCTTGGGGCAACAACGCCGCCACCGACACATAAGGCGTGCCCAAATGCCACAATAATTGAAAAACAGGTGGTTTTACAGAAGGGGCTTCTAAGCCTAAATCGATCAATTGTACCCTTTTATTTTGTTGGTCGTCCCACAGCACAATTTCCCCATGTTCGGCATGACGTACCCATAATGCGTTTAAATTCAAGGAGTTGGTCGCGTTTCTGCGCGCATCCGGCGTACGCAAGGCGCGCGTACCCGTGAGGGGCTGAAAATTGGCATTGTTCCAGTCGTACCAGGGAAAAGGATACGCATCTGTTGCATCCATCCAGGGCTCCAATTGTTCGCGCAGGGTACTGGAAAACAAATGCAACCAGCGTGCATACATTTTTCCGCCGCCCGGATACAAGCCGTTTATAACCGCCCGCCATTGTCCATTTTCCAAAAAAGGTTGGAGTATCATCCCAATTTTACCAGAATATACCGGAATGCGTACGGGTGTTTCCGGTGCCTGTCGGGCCGTGGGATCTTGCATAAAGGCCTTGCAAAAATCCAAAAACAGCATTTGCGTTCCAATTGAGAGGCATTTTTTACCAAAAATCTGCAATTGTGCGCGCATCCCGGTAATCGTATGCTCGGTGCTGGACTGCCATTGGTGGTGTACGGCTGTGGCCAGGCTTGCAATGGCCACTGGGGGCACCGTATTTTCTATAGACAACGACACATCTTCAAAAAATACCTGCTCGGCTGGGATGGGCGGCATTGGAACCCCGTAACGGGTAAAATAGGCACTTAATTGGTCCAAACAGGCTTCCTGGGCCGTGCGGGCTTCCTCCACCGATAAAAAAGCCAGGGTGCGCGCAGCAGTACGCATCCAGGTAAGCAAATGGGCCGCCTCCACAATAGGCGCTTCAGTGGGTAAAAAGCCCAAAAACTGGTACAAATTACTGCACCAGGAGGCTGTTAAACCTTTTTCGGGCAATTGCCATTCGAGCAGTCCCACGTCAATAAGTTCCAGGATATAGGCTTCAATGTCCGGTTCACTGGCCTCGATTTGCCCCAAAAGCAACTGTTTGATCATGGGAAAAAGCAATTCCACGCCATTCGATTGTAGCTGCGGTACCAACCAGTTCAACACGTCATTTTCAGGCGCTTGTTGAAAACTTTCTCGGGTCCCGTCAAAATACAAAAATGTAAATTTACCATCCTGCCTTTGCAGACTCGGATTCAACTGCACCTTTAAAGCCGTGTAAAAAAAGGGAAACTGCAATAAAACCTCATAAAAAACTGGCAAAAAAGCAACATTCGGCGTGGCAATAGCTTTGGTTTCGGTAAAAAAAACGGGCATCGGCTCTGATTGCCAGCGGTGGCTTTCCAGGGTCGTAAACCGGCTCAAAGGCGCGGTTTTGGTGGCTCCCCTGCTTTGGTATTGCCAAATAGACAACAGTACTTGTCGGTCTTTTTTGTCTAAATGATCCAGTTTTTGCAAGGCAAATGCGGGCAATTGCTGCAATAAGGCATGGCTGGAAAACAGTAAAGCGCGTTGCAGCCATTCGGATTGGGCAAATTGTTGCAGGAATACTGCCTGTTGGTGCGTGGCCAACTGATATTGGTCATTTTGTTGGGCCTTGAGCTGCTCCAGGTTTTCCAGTGCTGCATTCCAAGCCGCCACTTTTTGGTATAAATCGGGTCGTTGGGCTTGCAAAAGCGGTGAGCAACGGACGGCAGACCGGGCTTCCGGCAAACGCATTTTGAGCACTTTGCGCCGCAGATTCATTACTTCTTTTTGCAAGGAATCGGATGGATCTGTAATGCGCACTTGTTCAAATACTTGCAATCCCTCGAATGCATTTTTTAGTTGTGCTTGTCCGGCACCTTCAAGTTCCTGCAACCCATTCCAATCGGGTAAATTTAATTGCAAAGCCGCAAAAGGCAACCCGGCCGTACGAATTAGCATCAATGGAAATATAACTGGTTCTGTCATGTAAAAATACAACGAAAGCATGCGTAAATTAGACTTGTTAATCCTGTGTAATTTTCTTGCCTTCCATGGTATCATTGGTCAGCATGCTGTTTCTCGGGAAAAAAGCGTTGAATTTGGCGGGTACACCGGCCTGGAATTTCAAAACATTGCTGTTTCTCCGCTCAATCAGCCAACTGGCAATAATTCGAGTGTCGAATTTGAACTTCGAAAGCCCGGTTTGTCCATGGGAGCGTGGTATCGAAGGAAAATTATGCAAGGAATCGCTTTTCAGGCTGAACTAGGCTTTTTTCACACCCGCAATACCGCTATTTTGCGCAGCGACAACCTGGAACAGCGGCTAACCTACACATTTTCAGATATTGAACTGCCGATGCATTTTGTTTTTTCCAACCCAATTGGCAAGTTCCCCATGCGCAGCGTGCTTTCATTCGGTGGACGCGTCGGGGTAAATACCATCAACCACCTCCAAACCCAAGGCATCAGTCTTTATCGGGCGCGTTGGGCGCTGGATATTGGCCTGGGGCTGGCGTTTTCCGTGGGAAACCTCAAATTGCAGCCCGAACTGGTGTATTCTTATTGCATGAACAACATTCACGACCTGGGAACCGCACCTTACGACTGGTATGCGGGTCGGGTCGTGCGCGACCGACTGGGCCTGCGCGTGCTCGTGTGGCGCGCGCGCAAGGCGACTAATCCTCCTCCATTTCGCCCCGGATAAACTGTGCGGCAGCATCCAATTCTTCGTAAAACGCTTCCCCGTATTTGCGGATAATCGGTTCCTTCAGAAATTCGTACACCGATACTTGCTCCTGGTCACCTAGGGTACAAGCAGCCGAACAAATATCCCAGACATCATAATTTAAGGCTTCAAACCCAATTTCTTCATTTTTCTCTACGCGAATCGGGTATAAATGGCAGGAAATGGGCTTTTTAAAATCCACGACACCTGCTTTATGGGCCTGTTCGATGCCACATTTGGCAATGCCCAGCGCATCGTAACTCATATACGCGCAGGGTCCGCCGTCAATTAGGGTGGTCCCCCATTGATCGCCTTCTTCAAACCAGGCGTATTTGCCTTGCGCTTCAATCGCGGCAATGCCTGCCGGACTCAGGAAAGGTTTGACACGGTCGTAAATTTCATCCAAAATGGGCAATTCTGCCTTTTCCAACGGTGCACCAAAATCGCCTTCCCAGCAACAAGCGCCTTTGCAGGCATTGAGGTTGCAAATAAAATGACGTTCCACCACGTCGTCACTCACCAATTTGTCCTGAACCAACAGCATATCTAAATTATTTCATAGCAGCCACAATGGCTGCAAAATCATCGGGTTTAAGGGAAGCGCCTCCTACCAATCCGCCATCCACATCGGGTTGGCTGAACAGTTCTTCGGCCGTAGTAGGCGTTACCGAACCGCCGTACAAAATGGTTGTTTCGTCGGCCACTGATTTGCCATATTTGCGCGAAATCAGGATACGAATCGCAGCGTGCATTTCCTGCGCTTGTGCGCTGCTCGCAGTGCGGCCCGTACCAATAGCCCAAATAGGTTCATAGGCAATCACCACCTTGCGAAAATCTTCCTCCCGCAAGTGAAAAAGACCCGCTTTTAATTGTTTGGAAACATACCCCACGTGGGTATCCACTTCCCGGATATGCAACGGTTCGCCGCAGCAGAAAATAGGGCGCATGCCTTTTGCGAGCGTAACATTCACTTTTTGGGCCAACAACTGGTTTTTTTCCTTATTGTACAACCGACGTTCAGAGTGGCCCACTATAACAAATTCCACCCCAACCGTCGAGAGCATATCCGCAGAAACTTCCCCGGTAAATGCCCCTTTCTCTTCGTGGTGCATGTTTTGTGCCCCCAAATGAAAGTTTTTGCGCACTTTGATCATTTTACCCACATCCCGCAAATGCGGAAAAGGAGTACATAAAATAACCAAACCCTGTGGTTTTTCTACTTTTTCCAAAATACCCCGCGTGAGTTCTACCCCTTCGTCGAAGTTTTTGTTCATTTTCCAGTTTCCGGCAACGATTTGTTGGCGCATCTTTTTTTACTTTTGAAAGGTATTTATAGTGGGGCGAAGGTAAGCGAGCAACTGCACTTTTTCCGTTTGGCTTTAAAAAAAACCAGACCAAAACCGAATATGACTTATTCCGAGCACTCATACATGTACACGGAAATCGCAGTGGCTGGGAAATACCGAATTTGGTATTGACAATGATCATTGCCGAAAGACCATTCTGTGTCGGAGGTTTTGGACATATTCCAGTTGACTTCGGTTCCTTTTTTGGCTTTCACGGGTACATCCCAGGTACAGCCGGTGAGGTATTTAAACAGCATAAGGGTTTCTTCCAAGGATACATCGGGCAAAATGATCCTGGTTTCTCCGCCTTTTTCGATTTTAGTATCGATCACAATACCATTGCCAAATACTTGTTTTTCAACATATTGCTTTCCATACTCCAATACGCCTTTTTTCATATCCCGCAGCAAACCAAAATTGCGGGCAGCATACACTTGAAAGGTTTCAAAAACCGGTTGTTTGGCACTATTGGTTTTCACCTGGCGCAAAGCCGGCAGTTTAGACAAATACCCATCGTACACATAACCTGTATCGCCATCAAACACCACCCACGCAAAATCGCCCTTTATCACGACCGCAGGCAACTGCTTGTTGTTTTGGGAAAACGCCGAAATAATATCCACATCGGTGTTTTTACTGCCACTATAATTGAGGGCCACCACAGCAGTGCCGTACGGAATTGTTTTCAAACGGGCTGCATTCAAGGCCGGACGGTTGCGCAAAATCAGGCCCGAAAAAGACCATATATATAAGGTGTCGCCGGGCTGGTAAATACCAATGGCCTGCATTTGGGTACTTGCCGTCAAAAAAAGGAATAAAAAGGCTATTTTGAAATGCATAAACGCAGCTGTTGAGTTGGGAAATAAAAGCTAAACGATTTGGGGGTTTGGTTTGCGGCTTGTTTCGACTTGGTTACCACGATTTTAGGCAGAGCAAAAGTAGGAAATAGTTATTGGCTTGGATATGCATTATTTAGTAATCTAAACCGCACATTTTTATAAAAACGACAACCCCAACCTAAAATCCGACTTCAGAGAAGTCATGCATTTGTAGAAAACAACGACCAACCAAAACCCAAATGCCTGACTTCGGAGAAGTCAGGCATTTGTAGAAAGAAACAATCATCACAACTCAAATCCTGACTTCGGAGAAGTCATGCATTTGTAGAGGCATGCGTAGAAAGAAACAACCAACCCAAACCCAAAATCCCGACTTCGGAGAAGTCATGCATTTGTAGAAAAAAACCATCCATGGAAAACAAAATGACCAAAATCAACCAAACCCCTTTTTTCCGTGAACATATCCCAACAAAAAACAGATATTTACACAAATAAAATCTTGTACCTGTCATGCGCCCATTCCTACGACTGTTTGCTTTGTTTTTCCTAACGTGCGCCACGTTTCCCGCCAATGCAGCCATTGTCCCCCCAGGCTTCGCAGAGGTCATCATTGCCGAAGAACTAAATCCCACCGACATGCGGCAAGCCAATGATGGCCGGATATTTATCGCCCAAAAAGACGGCCGCATCCTGCTCGTAGATGCCGATGGAACCTTACATCCCGATCCTTTTTATACCCTGACGGTCGACAACTACAACGAACGCGGCCTAAGCGGCATCGCCTTGCATCCCGATTTCGGCAACCAGCCGTGGGTGTACCTATTTTATACGGTGCCGGGTGAAAACCACAACCGGGTCATACGCGTGATGGCGCATGACGACCAGGTGGTTCCGGGCTCCGAACAAATCATCTTTGAATTGGACGTGCTCAATGCCACCATCCACAACGGCGGATCCATGGAATTTGGCACCGATGGCAAATTGTATGTGACCGTGGGTGATGGCGGCAATGCAGCGGGAGCCCAAAATTTGCAAACAACCGCCGGAAAAGTGCTGCGCCTCAACGACGATGGCACGATCCCGACGGATAACCCATTTTACAATACAACCAACGACCAGTACCGCGCCATTTATGCCCTCGGTTTTCGAAATCCGTTTTCGATGGCTATTGATGGAGTGACAGGCCGTATTTTTTTGAGTGATGTGGGTAATGCTGCCTGGGAAGAAATTAATGAGGTGTTGGCGGGTAAAAATTATGGCTGGCCCATTATTGAAGGTCCTTTGGCCGGACAAACGCCGCCCGATAATTACGAAGAACCCAAACACGCATACCCGCATTCGTTGGGTTGTGCAGCCATTGGGGCCGCTTTTAGCAGCAACAATTTTGCAAACTACCCACCCGAATTTGCCGGTAAATTCTTTTATGCAGACTATTGTAATGGGTATATCAAGGCCATTGATTTGAATACCGGCCAAGTAACAGGCACCTTTATTACCGGCATAAACCGCCCCATTAAGTTCTTTTTTAGTCCAAATGGCGATTTTTATTACCTCGCCCGGGCGGGTTTGGGCGGCGGCTCGGATGCCGATAATACCGCCACCAGCAACGGCACTTTGGTCCATGTGTTTTTTGTGGGCAATGGCGAGCCGTTGATTACCCGTCAACCCAAAGCGGCCCTGGCATCCGTGGGTGAATCGCCTGCCTTTTCCGTTCGAGTATATGGCAACACGCCCATGAATTTCCGCTGGCAAATAAATGGGGTGGATATTCCGGGTGCCGATACAGCAACAGTGGTATTGCCACCTGTAACCTTGGCCGAAAACGGGGCCTTGTTGCGCTGCATCGCCTCCAACGCGCTGGGGACTGACACCAGTTTCGAAGCGGTACTCAGCGTAACCAGCAACCAGCGCCCGATGCCGTTCATCACCTACCCGGATCCGAATTTATTGTGGCGCGGCGGCGATACTATCTATTTTGAAGGGTATGCAACCGATTTTGAAACAGGAACCCTGGGGAATGCGCTCCTGACTTGGCGCGTTAATTTTCACCATGATATACATACCCATCCGGTTTTGGGTCCTGAAAGCGACATCAACACCGGGTTTTGGGTTATCCCGAACGTGTATGAAACCGATCCAGACGTATGGTTTCGGATTTATTTGACGGCCGTAGACAGTGGCGGCTTGAGCCGGACCGTATTTTCAGACATTTATCCCCTTGCGCATGCGTTGCGGGTAGTGGGTCCGCCGGGGCTGCAATTGAACCTGGATGGGAGCACCTTGCCCGTTCCCCTGGATTTAATAGCAGTAGCAGGCATTCAACGAACGATCGATGCACCGCGTGCGTTCATTTCAGGCGACTCCTTGTACACCTTTTTGCGTTGGTCGGACAATAATAACACAGATTTGCCCCGCACCTTCATCATGCCAACCGCAGATTTGGACATGCGCTTGATTTACAACGCTTCTCCTTTAGGCGCCGGCGTAGGCTTGTTGGGCAGGTATTATGACGAAGACGACTTTGATTTTTCGGTAGCGCCGAGTGTCACCCGCATTGATCCGGTGGTCGATTTTGACTGGGGGGCAGGCGGGCCAGATCCATTGTTGCCGAATGATAACTATGCCGTGCGTTGGGAGGGCTTTGTGTTGCCACTTTTTAATGAAAAACTCACTTTTCACACCATAACCGACGATGGAGTACGCCTTTGGGTAAATGACAATTTGCTGATTGACAAATGGATACCGCAAGGTGCAACAGAATGGACAGGCGCAATAGACCTTGATGCGGGTAAAAAAGCACGTATTCGGATGGAATTTTATGAATTGGGCGGCGGCGCGTTTGCCCAATTGCGTTGGAGCAGTGCGCGTATTCCGTCTAGTGTAATTCCGAAACAACAACTATTTCCGCCGCTTGAATTTCAACCTGCTGAAGCGCGTGGGCAAGTTTGGGTAGACGATAATTACAATGGTATACAGGATGTGGGGGAAATCCCCATCGCCGATGCGACCGTATTGTTATTAGATTCGGCAAGTACGCTTGTTTCCGCGCAACAAACTAACCAGACAGGAAACTATGCGTTTTCTATTCCACCACCAGGCGGGCAGTTTTCCTTGCGTTTTATTTTGCCCGCCGCATTATCTGATTATGAAAATACCACGGGCTTGAATCCCGGTGACATTTCCGATCCAAGTACCTTGCAAGCCGGCGGACTGTTGTCCTTAGCGGCAGGATTTGCACCAAAACGGGCCGCTGTTGATGGCCTGGTATGGTTGGATGAAAACAACAACGGGTTTCCGGATTTAAATGAAGCAGGCCTTGAAGGTGTACCGATTAGTTTGATCAACAGTGATTCGATTCCTGTGCGCACACTTCTAAGCGGTCAGCAAGGTCTGTTTTTCATTGAAAATCTTATTCCAGACACCTATTTTATGCTGTTAAGCAATGCCGATACCAGTCTTATACCTGGTTCTGGATTATTACCCAACGCACAAACGCCTTTTTTTCAACTTTCAACCGGCGTACAAAAGTATATCCAGGTAGCGTTTCGGCCAAAACCAACTATTAACACCTCTGAAAAGCCCGCTGCCGATGCTTTTACATGGCACATTTTCCCAAATCCACCCGTGGACCTATTACAAGTGCTTATTGAAGAAACAGATGGCCGTTCGCTGCAACTTTCTTTGATAGATGCCCACGGGAAAAAACTACAACAGCGCAACATTACCACGCTGCCAGGGCTCAACCACCTTGATTTGGAAGTCCAGCAATTGCCAGCAGGATTGTACCATATCATGCTTCAAAGTGACGAAAATAGGAGCATACGGCGTTTTATAAAATTAAACGGTCGGTAAATAATACAAACGGGGTACATTTTAGTTAACGATTTGTATTTCCGTGGTGGAGGGCTTGCGTTACTCAAACGCGCCATTACCTTTGCGCCATCATTAACCTAACATCTATAAAAATGAAGATGCTTTTAAAATCATGTTTGCCTGTTTTCTTTTTCGCTTGCACCCTTGCGAGCCTTTCTGCACAAACAGACATGCACTGGGATACCCACGGCGTAGCATTCACCGTACCAGACAACTTTAAAATTACCACTAACAACGCCGAAGAATATTCTGCTGAAAACGACAACATTGCGTTGAGCATCATTCCGGTACAAGACGAAAACGTTACAAAAGACCATTTGGCAGAAGCCGTTACCGAAATGGCCAAAGGTTTGGACTATGATGTGATTTCAAAAGCAGCGGAAGCAAGCATCGATGATTTTGAAGGATATTACGTAGTGGGCAAAAAGGATGGCGTTAACGCAATTGTAATGGCTATTTTGGATACCGAAAGCAGCACCAACCTGTTGGTGGTAATTGTATTTGCCAACGGCTTCGAAAAAGCGGCTGAAAACATCGCGAATAGCTTCCAGGCTTACGCCGAGAAATAAATCTGCTTAAAATTGTTTTTTAAAAAACTTGCTGTTGGGGTAATACCTGGCAGCAAGTTTATTTTTTTAGGTGAAAGGTGCGGGCAATTTTCTTGAAAAGCACTAAAAATTGCGCCTGATTGTACATCGCCATGCCTACAAAAATATAATACGACCCTGCGTCGTCAAACAGGATTAGTTGATAAAACGCTTCATTTTGACTATTCTCTTGGTGGGCGGTAATTTCATAGCCATCCATCCCGTCGATGCGCACTTGCTGGATTGAATCAGGCTTTAAGTTTTCGCCATTCGGCATTTTCATCAAGCGGTCTAGTACAAACTGTTTTTTGTCGCCAATTGCCACTTCGCCGATCGCACTGCCTACAATAATCACTGAAGATTTTTTGCCTTCTACTTGTACATCGTCTTGCGCAACATAATAAAGACTTCCCGACAGTCCGTTCGCAAACGAAAACGGCGTTCCTTTTACATCAATTTCAAAAGGAGCCGCCTGCTCCGGGCTGATAAAACTACCCGATGGATGGGCGG
Organism: Saprospiraceae bacterium; assembly: GCA_040397785.1. Lineage (GTDB taxonomy): Bacteria > Bacteroidota > Bacteroidia > Chitinophagales > Saprospiraceae > M3007. The sequence goes on from JBBAVI010000076.1 coordinate 23,823, forward strand.
TGCGCAGGGATGCTTTGATTTTTTCCTCTAAGGTCTCTTTGTATTTTTCAGGATAAATACCATTGATCATGGTCGTATGGGTACTATCCCCAAATACCAGGATCTGCTTTAGGTACACCAAATTATTCGCCGTTTGCCGAACAAAAAAGATCAAACCAGCATTTGTATCCAAGGTAATCGGCTCTTTACCAAGCAATTCCATGCCATTCGCTTGTAGCGCTTCTTTAGTAAATGCACTGGTCATCACTTGAAAGGGTGCGGGTAATTCGGCAACAATGATCGATGAACCACTTGCATTGTGCTGAAACCCGCTAAATTTTTGCGCAAGTACAAACGAATCCGGCGGAACCATACTAATTTTTGTACCCGGAATGACTTGATCTTCTGCATTTTGTGCATGTAATAGGCGCACAAAACAAGATATAAGTAAAAATACAAGGTATCGCATGTTCAAAGTTTTAGCAAAAGTAGAATAGATTTAATGGAAAATTAAAAGCTAAATTACTAAAAGCGCTTTTCAAAGCACCTATTTTGTGCCAAAACAAGCAACATGAGCAATCCTTGGATCCATAACCGCATTTTAGATTTTTTCAACCACGTCACTACACCCAGCCAAATTGTACGATTTGTAGAAGACGACCCAAGCAATGGCGATGGTAAAGGGATCGGCAAGGCCACTGCACAGCGTATTATTGAACGCCGCGACAGTCTTACTTTTGGCCGATTTACGGATCGCAAGGAATTGGATGATATCAAAGGTCTGGGTCCAGATAAATGGAAAGACCTGGAATATACATTCGGGGTACCCGCAGCCCAGGCATTTGAAAAATCTTTATTTGAAGACCAGGTTTTGCTCGACAACTGGACGTTGTTGCATTATGACTGGTCGGTAGACACCCAGGAAGCGTTTTTGGCCTTGATACAAGATGAAACAGCTTTCCGCAATGTAGTGCGCACCCTGGCAGAGCGCGCTATCGCAGAAACCGCAGGCGAGTCGGCCGAAACTAGCGCCGAACTTGCCGCTCCACTCATGCACCAATATATTGATGCATACCACAACAGCAGCCAGGAAGGCGCGCTGGCATTTGCCGTTTGGTTTTACCGTTTTTCAGCCGATAACTGGTTTTCTTTTGAGGAAATGCTGGAACACACCGATCGACTCATGACCTACCACGCTACACCCTTGTGGGACATGGAAATACGCTTCTTTAAAGGTTTTGATAACCATGTATTTACCCAATTGATTTGTCCACCGGATTTGCCAGTTTTGGTCAATTACCCGGAGCAAACCATCTCGATATGGGTGTCCGGGCTGGCAGATTAGCCTAGTTATAAACAAACTAGAAATGTTCCCGGTAGCTTCCGTATTTTTGTCCCATTATGGCCAAAACCCAATCGGAACGTATCATTTTTGGATTAAAAATCCGCCAGCTTCGCCAGGAATTAGGCTGGAATTTCGAGGAACTGAGCAAACAGTCGGGCATTTCTATTTCCTACCTCAATGAAATAGAAAAGGGTAAAAAATACCCGCAACCGGAAAACCAGCAGCGCCTGGCAACTGCACTGAACGTTAGTACGGAGTTCCTGGCGACCCCCGAACTCACCAAGCAGTTTGCCCCCATCGGCGATTTGTTAAAAACCAATTTTTTAAATGAAATCCCGCTCGATCTGTTTGGCATTGAAGTTCAACAGGTTATTGAGATTATTGCACGTGCACCCGATCGGGTAAACGCCTTTATTTCGGCATTGCTGGAAATTGCGCGCAATTATTCCTTCCGCGATGAAAACTTTTTCTTTGCAGCCTTGCGCGCCTATCAGGAATTGCGGGTCAATTATTTTGAAGAAATTGAAGACGCCGCCGATGAATTTGTGCGCCTGCATCAATTGCCTGAAAACGGCGGCGTACCGGAAGCGCAATTAGTCTCCATCCTTGAATCGACGTACGGTTATAAAATTGATGATAAAAGTTTGAGTAAATACCCCGAACTGCAAAGTTTGCGGGCGGTGTATAACCCGCATAAAAAGCGGCTGTTACTCAACGAACGTTTGAATGAACGCCAACGTGCCTTTCAATTGGCCAAAGAATGCGGGTTCAACGCCTTGCAACTCAAAGAGCGCCCACTTGCCTCTAACATGTTGCGTATCAACAACTTCGAAGAGGTGTTGAACAATTACCAGGCTGCTTATTTTGCAGTAGCCATTCTGATTAACCGCAATGCTTTTGTGCGCGATATTCAGGCGTTTTTTGGCCTAAAAACCTGGAACGCACAATTTTTGATCGATCTGATGGTCAAATACCAGGCCAGTCCGGAAGTGTTGTTCCAGCGCTTCAACCTGCTGACCAAATATTTCAAACTGGATAAGGTGTTTTTTATGCGTATCATCCATGATACCGAGCGGGATGGTTTTGACATCGACAAAGAGTTGCACCTCAACCGCAAGCACCAACCGCATGCAACAGGCCTGAATGAACATTATTGTCGTAGATGGCTGTCTGTCAAACTATTGCGTCAATTGCAGGCACACAACCCAACACAAACCAACGCTGTGTCCGGGGTGCAACGCGCACGCTTTGTCGACAGTGGCGAACAATATTTGGTCATCTCCATCGCTAAGCAGGGCTACCCCACCGTCGGCCGCAACGTGGGCGTTATGCTGGGTGTGTTCCTCGATGAACAAGCCCAGCGCAGCATCGCCTTTTGGGACGACCCCAACATTGAATCCATGGACATCAATGTCACCTGCGAACGTTGTTCTATTCAACATTGCGCCGAACGCGCGGCACCGCCCACCGTTATTCAAAAACGGGAGGACCGCAAACGCATGCAAGCGCTCATTCAAAAATTCACGGAAAAATGATCAATACTGCCTCGCTTCAATTCCTATACGAATTGAGCCAAAACAACAACAAAGACTGGTTTGATAAAAACAAAGCGCGGTATGAAGCCGATTTGAAAAAGCCTTGGGAGGCCACGGTTGCAGCCATCATCGAACGCGTCAAGGCTTTTGAACCCGACTTACAAAGCACGGCGAAAGAAAGTATTCCGCGCATTTACCGGGACACGCGCTTTTCAACCAATAAAAGTCCGTACAAAACCAATGTAGCGGCCATCATCAATCCGGGCGGCAAAAAAGCCGTAGATGTGCCTGGTTATTACATGCACCTCGAATTTGGCAATTTGATGATCGGCGGCGGGGCGTACCAACTCGAAAAAGTGCCGTTGCAACGCATTCGTACCGCCATCGCCCAGGATCCCGAAACCTTTATGGAACTGGTACAAGCGCCCGATTTTGTACAAAAATTTGGCGAAACAAAAGGCGAACAAAACAAAGTAATGCCCGCCGAGTTCAAGGAATTAAAAGCAAAATACCCGCTCATCGCCCATAAACAGTTCTATTTCATGGCCGAAATGGACCCCGAAACAGCACTCCGTCCTGATTTTCCCGAATTTGTAGCCGAGTATTGTGCCGCGAGCGCAGGTTTGGTCAATTTTTTACGCCAAGCAATTTTGGGGTAGTTGTTAGTTGTTAGTTGTTAGTTGTTAGTTTGGACATGCCTTGGGCTTTGGGGCGGTAACCCTTGGAGGTGACATCTCAAACGGTAACCCGCGGAGGTGTCACCTCGAATATCAACCTTATTCAGTAATGTCCAAACTAACAACTAACAACTAACAACTAACAACTAACAACTAACAACTAA
>JBBAVI010000077.1:0-27301 GCA_040397785.1 Saprospiraceae bacterium
TTATAGCCAACGCGAAGTGGTTTTGAATACCCAATACCTACCCCCAGCTATACCGAGAACAGTTGAAAATTTGGTGCCATGAGGGTTTTGAGTTCATCTTTGTATTTTTCGATGTGCTCAAAGAAATTCAAAATTGTCTCCTTAAAATCTTTAAAATTGGGATAAAAACGAAGATTGATGATCTTTTTTCGCAAAAACTTCCATAAACGCTCTATTAGATTCAAATTCGGCGAATAAGGCGGCAGATGCAACAACATAATTTTGGGATTTAAAGCCAGCCATTCTTGAAGCACCTTACAATAGTAGTAGGGGGCGTTATCGCAGAATATATAGATTTGGCTTTTATCCCGATTCTTGTCAAGTAGTTTTTTCAGCAGTTCGATCGTTGATTGTGCATTGATCGTTTCCGCTTCATGCACAATTACTTCTTGGGGATGTAGCGCATTCATCGCGCCATTTATATTCACACGCTGCCGACCTGTATTCGTTAGGATCGTCCGTTCTTCGCCGCGTTTTATCCAAGCGTAATCCGAACGCGTATTATGCTGCGGATGAACGGCATCCATGAAATAAACTGATTCTTCTGACTCGTCTGTTTCCGCAATAAATGGCACCATTTGCGCTAAAAACTCCGATTGGTCCTTAAAATTTGACTTGCATGGAACTTCACTTGTCTTTTTATACGCATAACCCAACTTTCTTAAAATGGACCTTATTGCACTTTCACTGTATTGGATTTCAAATTGATCCTCAATCCATGTGCCTATCTGTTTGCAACTCGCATACAAGTTTTTGTTCAACTCATCTTCAAGCGCTAGGAGTTGATCGTTGTCTAACCGGCCTTGGTAAGGGACATAGTGGCGATCCAAAAATTTGTCAAGCCCCTCCTTTTCATACTTGCCTCTACAGTTTCCTACAGTGCCGATACCTATTCCTAATGCCGTGGCAACTAAATCATGCGTGAAACCTTCATCCAACATGACCAATACTGACAATTTCATGTACGCACCTTTGTCCCGGGTGTTCGCTCGGGCCTCTTCGACAAATACGCGTTCGGGGATGCTAAGTAGGTGATTTTTCATGCCACAAAATTATATTGCAACTTTTATTAATTTTTCAAAATCGAACAAAATGAAAAATTTAGCACATTTCCTTCAAAACCACTTCGTGTTGGCTATATTACTACTTTGATTTAAAAGTTTAAAGTTATAAATTTGTACCAACCAATCTGAATGATAAGAGAAAAGACAAAACCTAAAAAGCATTAAGTTGAATAATCAAACTGGCTCAATGTTAACCGACATACGGAAGAAATATAAGAGAGGATAGTTTGATAATCTAAATGATTTTTAGATTTGTGCCTTAAATTTTAGTTATTCAGAAGATTTTAAACCTTAATTTTAAAAAAAATTACAAGTTATGAAAAATTCACATTTTCACATTTTCACATTTTCACATTTTCTAAATTAATTGCATTTATAATGCTATTAATTTTGGTTTCATGCAGAAAAAACACCATTCAGGAAATTGCCATTGGGAATAATGGTATCGAAGATCGATCGGACAACCAGGAAGTGTACTATGAATTTTATTTGGATGGGATACGCGTAAGTTCAATCGCTATTGATACCACGACCGATCAATGGATTTTATACAAGGCTATACCAACAGCAGATACAAACGTCATTACCGTACAAGTCAGAAAATATTCAACAAGAGTTAAGTACGAACTTTACGGCGATACCATTGGTTTAAATATTCGTTCCCAACTCGCAATTTCCGATAGATTAAAGTTTGTTGCAGATAGTGCTGGACTATCCAGTACAATTACTGACGCTGCCGATATACCTACATGGTATACTGATTATTGCAATACAATAACTAATGGATTCACCGGGGGCACCATTTCTGATCGATTCCTTGGAACATTAGTAAGTAAAGACAAATCAGAACTCAAGGATTGCTCACTTTGGGGCGATACATTTTTTTTCGCGGGTCCTGGCCCAATTGCTACTTATCCATTTATGCCTCCTGGTTGGAATGACAAAATTTCTGGAGTCAATAACTGGGACATTATTTCATCATTTCGCATGTTCAAACACATCTTATTCAGGAGGCATATGGGCGCAGTCCAAGGTTGGGGAAATGTTACTGTACCACTTTGCGGAACAGTCGCTGACCGACAAACATCATCCGCTATCAGATATGGATTCTAAATCTATGAAATAGTATTATTCTTCCATAAGGGTAATTTTACAAAAAATATGGCAATTTAAAAGTTATATTTTGGGTAAATTACCTTTATAGAATATAAACACCTCAGAATGATCCATTTATTCTAAATTTAACAACATGAAAAAATGCATTATAGTTGCCTGTATTTCTATAGTACTTTTTCTTATACCAAACTACTTGGAGGGGCAGGCTAATTACGCATTGATTGGAACTGATTTTGCCTTTAAATCTATAACACGAAACGAATTCAGAGATATATCCGTTGATGGAAGCAAAATTTTGGCCCTTTCGTTTACACCAAAAGTGCTGATAAAACTAAAAAAATCGTTCTGGATTGGAGCCTGTTTCAATTACGTTCAAGTAAAAGAAACGATCAAGGATTCGTTTTTAATTCCGGTGAGAAGGGGTTGCGGTGTTATATTAAGAAAAGAATATCTTGTTTCTAAAAGAAGAAACGTCTTTTTATACCTGGAAGGACGGTTTTTGATGAACAACTTTTCGCCTCAATCTAAAAAAAACACGGATGCATTGTATAATGCCCAACCCATATATCCCAGATTATCATTTTCTTACACATTTTCAAAAAAATTATATGGTGGATTGTACTTCAACTTTGGGATTGAGCAATCCTATTTTCCTAAAACCAATAAACTTTTCATCCGCCCCGATGCCTTCTGCGCATTAGAATATAAATTTGGAAAAGCACCATGAACAAAAAACATATTTACATCTTGATTGGCCTTCATTTTATCTGTGCAGACATGACCTTTGGTCAAGCCAGCCCATTTTGGAAGTCATTCGGAAATACCTTAACCTTCGGAATTGGAGGTTTAAGATCAGGTAATGATTTCAAATCTACTGAGGAACTCTTTTTAAATACCAAAATTTCACTTGCTGTAACCCAAAAAGTACATATCGGATTTCGTAATTTTGAAATCTGGGAGCGGCCATCTACCATTTATGAAAAACGTTTTAGAATCAGAGGTGCTTACGCGCAATGGGACATATATCGTACCAACTTCTTGTACATTTCAGCAGAAATAGGGTATTATTTTGGGAATTATTGCACTTGCAATCAATTGTATTCCGATGTAAGACCTCGTTCAAATGTTTTGCTTCCAGGAGTAGGTTCTGAATTCAGGCTTTTTAACAAATTCTATTTCGAGCTGTCCGTCCGTCGTGGTTTTTACCTGCCACGCATTGAAAACACGGATATTGGAAATTTTGGGTTGTTGGTCAACGTAGGAATAAACTACCGATTACGGCTAAAAAAATAACGTTAGCATAAATAAGTCCCAAAAATCTGTAACCTTGCTACCAACAAGTGTGTCTGACACCACAAACACCTTGAAGGCCTCGTACATGGCAGCAACAATTACAGATGAATCGCTCATACAAATGGCCATGAGCGGTCGGCAAAGCGCCTTTAGCATGCTGGTAAAACGTTACGAAAACTACGTATTTACCCTTGCGCTGCGTTTTGTCAAAAACAGGGAAGATGCCCACGAGGTTGCGCAAGACAGTTTCCTGCGCGCCTTTCGGTATTTGCCCGATTTCAGGGGCGAAGCAAAGTTTTCTACCTGGTTGTACCGCATCGTGTTCACGACCGCACTCAACCATTTAAGAAAGAAAAATCCCGATATTCGCTCGCTCGACGACGATTCTAAGTCGCTTCAGATACCCGACCAAGGCACGCCCGATAGTGCGCTAACACTCGAACAAAACGACCGCAACAAATCCCTGCACCAGGCCATCGCCCATTTATCGGCCGATGATGCAGGTATTATTACGCTTTTTTACCTGTACGAACAAAGTCTCGACGAAATCTGTGAAATCATGGGACTGACCATGACCAATGCCAAAACAAAACTTTGCAGGGCGCGCCAACGTTTAAAATCCGTACTGGATGATAAATTTGCAGCCGAAATCAAAGAATGGCGTTAAACCTTAACCATGATCGGCTTGTTTTTTGATATAACCCCTTATTTCCGCACATCTTTTATCCTGGTATAATATGGAAAATAACTTTTTGCTCAACGACGAACTCCTCTGGGATTATGCAGATGGCTTGTTGGATCCTGTCCAGCAGCAGCAGGTTACCATGTATTTGGAGCAGGATAAAACCTTAAAAGCACGGTTAAATGCGATTGTTTTGGAGCAACAACGGTTGGGTGCCCTGCCTCTGGAAAAGCCCCAGGCCGGTTTTGCCGATCGGGTGATGGCCGCCTGGGCCCTGGAACAACGGGTACAAAAAGCCATGCCTGCTGCACCAGACTGGATTTTGCGCCTGATACCCGTCGTTTTTGCCATCCTGATTCTGATGCCACTGCTTGGACTGTTGAGCGGCGGTATGCAATATAGCATCCCCCTTCGTAATTTACCATTCGAGTTACCTGCATTTCCGATTGATGCTTTTCTTAGTTTTAGCGCCAGCCCGGTACTTTTTTATGGCGTCCTCTTCGTGCTGGTATTTCTAACCTTGCGTATTTTTGAGCAATTTTTGCAATTAAGGCTCCAACATGGAAAAAGATAAGAAAAAGCCCCAGTTTATCAACCAACCCGAGTATCCAGGCGGCCCAAAGGAAATGACCAAATTCCTGTACGGTGCCCTGCGCTATCCGGCGGCGGCCCTCGAAGCCAATATTGAAGGCAGCGTGCTGGTAGAATACGGCATTGATTATAAAGGAAATGTGATTGAAACCAGGGTGTTGCAAGGCATTGGTCATGGTTGCGACGAAGAAGCCTGCCGCGTTATTAAACTCATGAAGTTTGATGTAGGCAAAAACCGCGGGGTAAAAGTCCTTTTTCACCGAAAAGCACGCATTCAGTTTAAAAAACCTGCACCGCAACCCGTTGCGCCCGTGATGCAAATTCAGTACACGTTCACCGAAACCAACCCAACACCCGCCCCGCAACCCGAATCGAAACCCGCCGAAACCACCTATTCCTATACGATTCAGTTTTGAGGCTGCTCCCCTTTTTATTCCTGTTACTCGCTTGTACAGCCGCACCCGGACCGCGTAAAACGGGGTTCTATTATTGGCAAACAGAATTGGCCATCTCGCCCGCATTCGATCAATACCTCCACGGTATTTCCTGTAATACACTGTATGTCAAGTTTTTAGATATTGGGCGCAATCCCGACACCCACGCAATAGAGCCGCTATCTTTGCTCGAATGCCGCGACACCCAGTTGCTTTCCAATAAAACCATTATTCCCTGTATTTTTCTGACCAACAGCGTTTTTCAGGACATTACCCCTGCTGAAATTGAGTGGCTGGCTGGCAAAACCCTGGATGCCCTGGAAAGTATAGGCGCCCAGTTTCCAGGTCGTTTTAATTTTAAAACCAAAGGAGCACCCACCGAAATCCAATTGGATTTCGATTGGTCGGCCAGCACCCAAAAAGCCTATTTTGCTTATTTACAGGTACTTAAAAAACGTTTACCCGCCCATTTTCGCTTAAGCGCCACCATTCGGCTGCATCAGTACAAATTTCCGCGACAAACGGGCGTGCCCCCGGTCGAACGCGGCATGCTCATGCTGTACAACACCGGCGATTTGGACGATCCAAGCACCCAAAACTCCATTTTTGATTTGGAGGATGCCAAAAAATACGTGCAAGGTGCGCCCAAACACTATCCTTTACCGCTGGATGTGGCATTGCCGGTTTTTTCCTGGGCCCTGGTGTACCGCGATGACCACTTATGGAAAATCATCGCCAACCCGGAAGACAGCCTTTTTTCGGATCGTTCCCGATTTGATACATTGGCAAATCCATTAAACTTATCCGTACAAAAAGCCACTTTCCTGCGCGGCCATTATCTTCGCCCCGGCGATCAGATTCGCATCGAACGCATCACACCTGCATTGTTACAGGAAGCAGCCCAACTAGCGGCCACAATTGCCTTGGTGGATGATGCAGTTTTGGCCTTTTTTCAGGCCGACAGTTCGGTTATACGCGCTTTTCCATCTTACACGCTGCAAACCATATGGCACAATTTTCGGGTAAAAAACAGGTAAAATCAGGATATTTTAAAATATTTGTGCCGTTTCAATATAGCATTGGGTTGCTGCTCTGCTGGCTGTTTTGCAGTTCGTTCTTCCCCCCGCCCGCACCCGAAGGCAATTGTACCGGCATCGAGCCTTTTTATGGTTATACTTTTTTGTACCCCGAAATTGTGAATAAAAATGCCGCATACGCACCGTTTTTTATCCGCTGGGACGACTACTACGACAAGGTATTTTTCAACACCGATCCGCAAAAAAAGGAAAATATTGAAGAATGGATCGAACGGTATTGCAGCCAACCCAACCCCGAGCACGTAGAATATGTGGTGTATCAGGCAAGTTTTGGGGAGTTGAGTGAATTACGCGCCAGTGCTGCCGACCAACAAAAACGCACCCTCCTGCCCTATGCCATGGAAGGCAATAGTTTTGCAGAAATGATTGCCATCAATAGTTGCGTGGAAGTGGTTGATTATCTGATGTTTACCCGCAAATGTGAGCCTTTCGTAATCGGCGGGAGCGACCGCTGGAAACTACCCCAAATTGATACCGGCGCGATGCAGGAACTCATCCGCGAAGGCATCGGCCGCTTCAACGACACACGCTCCCATTTTGTCAAACTCCGATACGCATACCAAATTGTTCGCCTGGCCCATTATGCCCGAAAATGGCAACAAACCGTCGATTTATACAATCAATTAATGCCCAAAGTGGACCGCAAAAAGCCCAGCATCGTTTTTTTCTGGACACTTGGACACCTCGCGGGCGCTTTGCAAAAATTGGGAAAATACCCCGAGGCAGCCTACCGGTATTCCATGGTTTTCCGATTCTGTGGCTCCAAACGCGCCCAAGCTTACCGCAGTTTCGTCATCCGCAATGACGCCGACTGGAAAGCAACCCTCCAACTTTGCCAAACCGACGCCGAAAAATCCACCCTGCACGTGATCCGGGCAGGGGGCGCCCACACCCACGCGATCGAAGACATGCAAACGGTGTATCAACTCGATCCGCGCAACCCTCAATTAGACCTTTTGCTCGCCAGTGAAGTGCAGGAACTCGAGAAAATATATCTCCGCACGAAAGTGACCGATATCAAACACGGGGAAGCCATCGGCTCCCTTGCGCGTGAAAAAGGGTCGAAACACCTGCTCGATTTGATGAATTTTACGCGTAAAGTCATCCAAGATAACCAAACCCCCAATCCAAAGTTATGGCGCTGCATGATTGGTTACCTCGAACTGCTTGCGGGCGATGAATATGCATCCGAAAAATCATTCAAACGCGCTGAGTCCTTTTTCAAAAGTAGCGATCTATACGACCAACATTTGTCGAAACAAATAGAAATTTGGCGCTTGCTTGCGCAGATTATTCGCATCAATCCGGCTACTCCCTTCCCCGATGACGCCGCATTTCGCATCGAAAGTTATGCCGTTTTTAAAGAAAACCCCTATTTTAAACCTTTTTTGCAAGAATGGCTTTCCGCAGCATACGCGGCCACGCAACATCCCGGCAAAGCCCTGTTGGCCGCTTACGAACCTTCCGCACTGGGACTCAACCCACAACTAGACATCCTGGATGACTTGCTCCAGGAGGCTGCTAAAAACAACCCCATCTTCCTGGAAAAAGCCATGATGATGGATACCAATCCGGCCCAGATACAGGCGCGGCTGCTCGAAATCAAAGGCGCCTACTTGCTTTCAATTGGTCAGCCAGAAGCCGCGCTGGCCACCTACCGCAATATTTTACCCACCGAACTGGCAAAAATGCCCCAATACAGCCCCTTTCGAGAAGTCACCAACGAATATATTAATCGGCCCATAACAGATACCTTATTACTCAATCGAAAAGAAATTATCGAGCAACTGATCGAATTTGAGTTCCGCGCAAAAGCGGCAGCAGGCGAAAATGCCCCCATCGCAGCCTGGTATTATTACCTGATGGGATTGGGCTATTATAACATGTCGTACTTCGGATACGAATGGGAGGCTATGGACAGTTACCGAAGTGGCTACAATTGGCTTCGGCTGGCCCAAGGTCCGGTATTTCCGCTCACCGGGTCGCCCTCGGGCAATCGGGAAAATACCGATCTGAGTGTGGCCTTATCTTATTTCGAAAAAGCACTCTCAGAAGCGCGCAACCCCGAATTGGCTGCCCGCGCTGCTTTTATGGCTGCCCGGTGCCAGCAAAAACAGTGGTTTTGCAGCCCCGAGTGCCGCTATAAACCCGGCAGCAAACTGATTCCGGTGCTACCTGCCGAGTCCATGCAATACTATGAACTGATGCGCAAACATTTTTGGGGCACCGAATTTTACGCCCAAATGGTGAAAGAATGCAAGTGGTTTGCCGCCTATATGCGCTAAACGGGCCGATTGTGACATCTACAAAGGCAATGAAGTACAAAAGCCCGTTAACACAAATGAAACATTCCAAATATAATTCGGTGACACCGGTCTAAATAAGCCTGAATCCTTATTTTTTTCTGAAAAATAATTTTCCTGGTTTTTTAAAACGAATTTCCCAATGTACCTTTGACCCCGATTTGAAAAAAGCCTTTCCAGACGCGGTTATGATAGTAATTCGTAAATATTGCATTGCATTGATATTCAGCGGCTTAACAGCTTTCGCATTTGCTCAGCATGGCAGCGAACCTACAAGCCCGAAAACAGAAGCAAACCACCAACCGACGGAGGCAACGCACGAAGTACCAACTTCCGGTGCCGAAACGGCTGAACACGGTGCAGAAATGCATGGGGACTGCCCTTGTGGTGCCCACGAAGAAAAAGAAGAAGAATTTAGTGCAGGCGATAATGCAGTACATCATATTGCAGATGCCAACGCCATCCAAATCATTGGGGATGTTTATTTTCATCTTCCGGTGATCCTGTATGCACCCGGACAAGGCTGGACATTTACGTCTTCTGGTGCTTTCAAGACCGAACATCACGGCAACGGCACCATCGCAAAAGATGGTTATGTATTGGTACATGGCAATGTAATGCGGATTCAGGATCCTGCTTTCCCAAAAGGCGAAGTAGCCCTCCAGTGCGATCCTACCCATGAAACGATCACTACAGAAGCGGGTAAAGAAAAAATTGTCTATAAAATTGGCGCAAACAATACTTGCTACCACCTGGATGCTAAAACAACGTTGGATGGCGGTGTGATGGGCGGTGGTTTTACCAGTTTTTATGATTTCAGCATCACCCGCAACGTGTTTACCATGTTGATGACGGTGTTGTTGTTGTTTTTCCTGTTTCGTGCCGTAGCAAATGCCGCTACACGCAACCACGGCAAAGCACCCAAAGGGCTGCAAAACTTCATCGAGCCTTTTTATACCTTTATTCGGGATGAAGTAGCCAAACCAAACATTGGCCCCAAGTACGAAAAATACATGCCTTATTTATTATCGGCATTTTTCTTCATTTTGGGTTTAAATCTGGTGGGTCAAATTCCGTTCTTCCCAGGCAGCGCCAACGTAACCGGCAATATTTCGGTTACGATCATTTTGGCCCTCATCACCTTCCTGATTTCAACCTTTAGCGCCAACCGCCACTTTTGGGAACACACCCTTTGGATGCCGGGTGTACCTGCCGTGTTGAAAATCCTGGTTTTAACACCTGTAGAAATTTTAGGGCTCTTTTTGAAGCCATTTACCCTGTTACTGCGACTTTTTGCGAACATTACTGCAGGTCACATTGTGATCATGAGTTTTGTAAGTTTGATTTTCATATTTGGTGGTGCCGGAAAAAGCATGAGTGGAACGATTACCGGTATCATTGCATCGGTGCCATTGTCGCTCTTTATGATGACCCTCGAATTATTGGTGGCATTTTTGCAGGCCTTCATTTTCGCCATGTTATCTGCGGTTTACATTGGCACGGCCATTGAAGAGCCACACCACGACGCACACCATTAAGATTGACTTGTAGCACAAAATAATCCTGATTAACCAACAAACAAGCATTTTTAAAACTTTAAATATATAACACATGTACGCAGCAATTGGTGCAGGTATGGCAGTTATCGGTGCAGGCATCGGTATCGGTCAAATTGGTGGCAAAGCAATGGATGGCATCGCACGTCAACCAGAATCAGTGGGTGATTTCCGTTCAAACATGATCTTGACAGCGGCTCTTATTGAGGGTGCTGCCCTGGTTTGTATGGTATTGTCTTTCTTCGTAAAAGCAGCCTAAGAAAAGTAATCCGGGTTGAAGCGAAGCGGTTGGCGACGCAACAACCCGGCCACTATTCTTTGTACATGAAGCACGTACAACATGCTTCGAAAAACCAAAACTACGAAACGCACTTCCGGGTGCAGATTCAAATTATCCATAAATCATCGTCTCAGATATGCTGTTTTTAGCAGATTTTTCAGTGATCAAGCCCGAACCAGGGTTAATGTTTTGGACTACGGTCATTTTTCTGATTTTCTGGTTCCTGATGAGTCGCTTCGCGTTCAAACCGATTGGCGCTGCACTCAAACAACGTGAATTGGACATCCAGGAAGCGCTCGACCAAGCTAAAATGGCACGCCAGGAAATGGCCAATTTGCAGGCAGAAAATGAGAAATTGCTGGCCCATGCACGCGAAGAGCGCTCTGCAATTCTGAAAGAAGCCAAAGAAGCCAAAGAGGAAATCATCGCCGAAGCCAAAGAACGCGCCAACGCCGAGTACAAACGCAAGGTTGAAAGCGCGATCCATGATATTGAAAACCAGAAAATGGCTGCCATGGTGGACCTGAAAAACAAAGCAGGTCAAATGGCCATCGAAATTGCAGAAAAAGTGCTCCAGCGCGAACTCAGTAACAAAGGTGAGCAGGAAACGTTCGCCCAGTCCTTGGTGAGCCAGATTAAAATGAACTAACCTACCGCACACCACCATGTCTTCAATAAGAATCGCCACCCGTTATGCAAAATCGCTCATCGAACTTGCCGCTAGTCAAGGCAAGTTGGAAGCGGTGCACAACGATGTATTGATGCTGAAAAACGCTGTGAAAAATCGTGACCTTGAACTAATGCTCAAAAGTCCGGTGATTCAGAACGATAAAAAAATTGCTGCCCTCAACGCGTTGTTTAATGGCAAAGTTGATAGCCTCACCATGAGCTACCTCACGCTGTTGGTCACCAAAAACCGCGAGGCTTTTTTCCCGGAAATCGCTAGCGAATTTGTAAATCAGTACAAACTGATGAACAAAATCACCTCGGTAAAAGTGATTACTGCAACCGAATTGTCGGAAGCAGCCATGGAAGCACTGCGCAAAAAACTGCTCGAAACTGGCACCACCTTCGAAAACCTCGAAATCGAAACCAAAATCGACCCTACCTTGATTGGCGGTTTTGTACTCGAATTCGACAACAAACGGTACGATGCCAGCCTTTCGCACAAATTGAGCGAACTGAAAGGTCAATTCTCCAAAAACTTGTACATCCGCGAAATCTAAGCATTTCAATGTTGCATTCAACGGTGCCCTCAAAAGCCCAATCAAAATACAAACTCAATAACAACAACTAATTCAATAAATATGGCAGACGTCAGACCAGAAGAAATCTCCGCGATACTGAAACAGCAACTTTCGGGCTTCGGAGCGGATACCAACCTTGAAGAAGTCGGTACAGTATTGCAAGTGGGCGACGGTATTGCCCGCGTATATGGCCTCAACCGCGCTCAAGCCGGCGAATTGGTCGAATTCGAAAATGGTGTACGCGCCATCGTTTTGAACCTCGAAGAAGATAACGTGGGTGTTGTACTCATGGGCTCCTCTGATTCCATTCGCGAAGGTTCGGTCGTAAAACGTACCGGCCTGATCGCTTCTATCCAAGTAGGTGAAGGTTTTGCTGGTCGCGTTGTAAACGCACTGGGCCAACCAATCGACGGTAAAGGTCCAATCGTAGGCGCAAAGTACGAAATGCCTTTAGAGCGTAAAGCACCAGGCGTTATCTTTCGTCAACCCGTAAACGAACCACTCCAAACGGGTGTGAAAGCGATTGACGCCATGATTCCAATCGGTCGTGGCCAACGCGAATTGATCATCGGTGACCGCCAAACCGGTAAAACGGCGATTGCGGTGGACACCATTATCAACCAAAAAGAGTTTTACGATCGCGGCGAACCTGTTTATTGCATCTACGTGGCTTGCGGACAAAAAGCATCCACCGTTGCACAAGTAGCGCGTACGTTGGAAGAATACGGTGCCATGGCTTACACAGTGATCGTTGCCGCTTCGGCTTCTGATCCGGCGCCTTTGCAGTTCTACGCGCCTTTCGCAGGTGCTGCAATCGGCGAATTTTTCCGCGATACCGGCCGTCCAGCCCTGATCGTTTATGATGACTTGTCAAAACAAGCCGTTGCATACCGGGAAGTTTCTTTGTTGCTTCGCCGCCCACCAGGACGTGAGGCATACCCAGGTGACGTGTTCTACCTGCACAGCCGCTTGCTCGAACGTGCTGCAAAAGTAATCGACAACGAAAAAGTTGTAAACCAAATGAACGACCTGCCAGAAAGCCTCGTGAAAGCAGGCTTGATCAAAGGTGGTGGTTCTTTGACCGCACTTCCAATCATTGAAACACAAGCAGGTGACGTATCTGCCTATATCCCAACCAACGTGATTTCGATCACCGACGGTCAGATCTTCCTCGAATCCAACCTGTTTAACTCTGGTGTTCGTCCGGCGATCAACGTAGGTATCTCGGTTAGCCGGGTAGGTGGTAACGCGCAGATCAAATCAATGAAAAAAGTATCTGGTACGTTGAAACTCGACCAGGCGCAATACCGTGAGTTGGAAGCATTTGCGAAATTTGGTTCCGACCTCGACGCAGCTACCCAGGCCGTATTGGCAAAAGGTTCCCGCAACGTGGAAATCCTGAAGCAACCACAATACAGCCCGGTTTCTGTAGAAAAACAAGTTGCCATCATCTACCTCGGTACCAACAACCTGCTGCGCGATGTGCCGCTCGATAAAGTACACGAGTTTGAGCTCCTGTTCCTCGAGCGCATGGAAGACAAACTTCCTGAGGTACTCGAAGAATTCCGCAAAGGCAAACTAGACGACGGCAGCCTCGCTAAAATGAAAGCTTTGGCGGCTGATTTGGCGCAGGAATACAAGAAATAGAAATTTTAATGATGAATGATGAATGATGAATGATGTTGTTTGGTAATTGCCAAAATCATCTTTCATCATTCAAAAATTCATCATTCATCATTCATCATTCATCATTTCCCTACAATGGCTGGAGGCTTAAAAGAAGTACGCGAACGGATTAAGTCGGTTATTTCGACGCAGCAGATCACCAAAGCGATGAAAATGGTATCGGCTGCCAAATTGCGCAAGGCACAAAATGCCATTGTACAATTGCGTCCTTACGCCGACCGACTCAACCGCATGTTGTCGAACATCCTGTCGAACCTCGATGGAGATGCATCCACGGCATTTGGAACAGCCCGTGAGGTAAAAAACACCCTGGTGGTGGTGGTTACTTCCAACCGGGGTTTGTGCGGCGCGTTCAACACCAACATCAATAAAGAAGCGGTCGCCCTGATCAATGAAAAATACGGCAAACAACGCAGTGAAGGCAAAGTTACCGTGATGTTTATTGGTAAAAAAGGCTTCGACTACTTCCGCCGTCGTTACAGCGATTTGAATTTCAACACCGACCATATTGGCTTGTACGATACGGCTACCTACGACAACATAAGCACCCTGGCCAAATCTTTGATGGAAGCCTTTACATCGGGCAAATACGACACGATTGATATTGTGTACAGCCGTTTCCGCAACGCTGCCACACAATTCCCAACTGCAGAACGCTGGTTGCCGGTGCCAAAATTGGAAGCAACACCCGGTCAGTCGAAAAAAAGAGTCGATTATATTTTTGAACCCGATAAAATGCAATTGTTGGAAACCTTGGTGCCCAGCATTTTACAATTGTCGTTTCACAAAATGGTACTCGATACCATCGCAGGCGAGCACGGCGGTCGTATGACAGCCATGGGCAAAGCAACCGATAACGCAGAGGAAATGTTGAAATCGCTCAAAATCAGTTACAATAAAGCACGTCAGGAATCGATTACTACCGAATTGGGTGAAATCGTGGGCGGCGCTGCTGCTTTGGAAGGCGGTAATTAGTAGATTTTTCTTTTTTGGATATATATCCGCCCGGACGTTTTTAGATGTCCGGGCGGATTTTTTTTAGGTAAATGGGGGTAGGATAAAATGTTTACTCCCACCGCAAACACCTATAAATTAAAGCCTTATGATAAAGAAACTAATCACCCATCTAACCCAAAACCCTAGGACACTTTTCTTGATAGATAGTTCAGGCGCGCTGCTTTCTGCGTTTTTTTTGTTTGTCGTATTAAAAAATTTGAACGCATATTTTGGAACGCCTGAAACGGTACTGAATTATCTTTCAGCAATAGCCGCTTGTTTTTGTGTCTATTCAGCAAATTGTTTTTTGCTCCTGAAAGGCAATTGGACCTTGTTCATAAGGGTGATCGGTATTGCCAATTTACTTTATTGTATTTTAACATTAAGCCTTTTAATAATCTATTTTCCGCTCCATACCTACCTCGGGATTATTTACTTTTTAGCAGAAATCGCCGTCATAGGCGTGTTGGTTTACATTGAGATAAACGTTGCTGCAGCAATATAGGCTATGATTATGAATTACTTTTAAAGTATTAAAAATTATTATGCTGCCAAATTAGCCTAAAAACACCTTAATTTGGCAAGATTAAAATTAACATACAGCCAAATCAACGAACATTACTTAATGGCCGTAACCAATCAGTTGCTCATCGATGATTTGTTTTCCTAGTATTTCCCCTTTTTGCCACCCCATGCCGAATTTCACTTGCGCCAAACCCTGAAAATGCCCCATATTTACAGCAAATTGGCGCGGCTCATGTACAAAATTGACTATTTTAGACCCTTTCTTCTGATTTTTTGGGTACTCCCCCCTTTCTGGAGTGCCGCGCAAACGACTTCCCAAACCTCTTTTGGTAAAAACCGGGTACAATACCACCATCAATTTGACGATTGGTTGCTGTACGAAACCGCCAGTTTTACCACCTACTGGTACGGCGACGCCCGCAATGTGGCCCAGGCTGCCCTGCAAACGGCCGAACTGGATTTCCCTATGGTGCAGCAATTGCTGGAACACCAAATGACCGATAAAATTGAAATGCTGGTGTTTAGCGACATCACCGACCTGAAACAAAGCAATATTGGCGAAGACGACCTGTTTCTCCTGCGCGCGGGTGAAACAAAAGTGGTGGGCAATAAGATATTCGTGTATTTTGATGGCGACCACCGCCATTTGCGCGCACAAATCCGCGAGGGTGTGGCAGGTGTGCTGATCAATTCGATGTTGTATGGTGCTAATTTACAGGAAATTGTGCAAAATGCGGTGCTCCTCAACTTGCCCGGCTGGTACACGGAAGGATTAGGCGCTTACTGCGGAGAAGAGTGGAATGCCGGGGTGGATAATCAGTTGCGCGACATCCTGATGCATAAAAAATTCGCCAATTTTGATCGTTTTGCAAAAGCGTATCCGCGGTTGGCAGGCCAGGCTTTCTGGTACTATATCGGCCTGCATTATGGGAAAGGCACCATTAGTAACCTTTTGTACCTCACCCGCATCAACCGCAGCATTGATGCCGGCTTTTTGTATGTGCTGGGCAGCGGATACCGACGTACCACGGATGCGCTGCTGACCTATTTTATCAACCGGTACCAAGAAGAAAAAAAACTGCACCAACTACCCGAAAAGAAAGGCTTGTTTGCGGTTAAAAATAAAAAAGAACGCCCACTTTACCACGTAAAAATCAGTCCGGACGGCAAAAAAATCGCCTGGGTAAGCAATAACCTCGGCAGCTGGCGGGTGTATGTAGCCGATGTTTCCGATGGAAAACGCAAACTCATGATGCGCGGCGGCGTGCGCAACGCCTTACAAACCACCGATTATAATTATCCACAACTAGCCTGGAATCCCGATAACCAGCGCCTGAGTGTGTTGGTGGAACAACGCGACCAGCCCAAATTGGTGCAAATAGAGGTAAAAACCGGCAAACGAGAACACCGCGCCCTGTCGCCCGAATTTCAGCGGGTGTTTAGCATGGACCATATCAGTCCGACCGAAATCGTGTTCTCCGCTGCCGTGAAAGGATATTCGGACTTGTTTATTTACCGGACGGTTACAAGACAAACCGAACGCATAACACAGGATTTTTGGGATGATCTGGACGCTTCTTATGCCCATTTAGACGGACATAAAGGCATTTTATTTGCCAGTAACCGCATTTCGGATACGCTTTCCCTTCAAAAACTAGATTCGATCCTGCCGTTGGGCCGGTTCGATCTTTTCTTTTTCGATTTGGAAACCCGCAGCCCCGAACTCATTCAAATTACCCAAACGCCCTTTACCGACGAAAGCAATCCGATCAGCATCGACAGCAGCCATTATGCTTTTTTGAGCACGGAAAATGGTATTGTGAACCGTTCGGCAGGCGAATTGACACCCTATTTAGCCTACAATCAGGCGGTTATATATTTAAAAGATGGCTCCGAAATTAAAGCCCTGGATACTAAAAATCTCGGGGAATGGCCGCTCGCGCGTATTTCGGTATTTTTAGCCCCCATCGATACCGTGCTGAAAAACATCGATTCGACCCAAATTGACAGTATAAAATTGATGCCCGTGTATAAAAAACGGGCAAAAACCTGGAACCAAACCAATTACGATCGAAATCTCACCGAGCTACACGGTACGATTCGAAGCGGAAAAATGGTGGAAGTGATGCGCCGGGAACGCAAAACCCTGTTTTATGTGCGCAAATCGGATCCAACCGCCATCCAAATAGCCCGCATCACCCGCGCACGCGAGATCCAGCTCAATCAGATTGGTGCTCCCATTCCGTTGCAACCCAAGCTAATAGAAGCGCAACAAAACGATACAACCAAACTTGGTCCTGCGGAAGATCGAAACCTAATGAAAGATACCATTCCCGTGATTCAACCCGGTTGGTATTTTCAAATGCCCGATTATCTGAAAGTCCCGGCGCCGGCAGTTAAACCCAAAGCGGTTACGCCCAAGCCCGTGGAACCTGCTTTGACGCCTGGCGCGGTGCTCAATGCCGATTCCATGTTGTTTCCGCCCGGCAATGCGCCCCGCCTGCAAACCCGCCCCTGGGTAGAAATGGGCAAACAAAACAGCGTAATTCGCTTCAATCCATCCCGCATTATCCCCTATCGCCTGCGTTTCCGCACCGATTATATTTCCACCACTGTTGACAACAACCTCTTGTTTGGCGGTTTAGATAGTTATGCCGGGTCGCCGGATGGCTTCAAAACACCGCCCCCTGGCGTCTTGTTAAGGGCTAACTTCAAGGATTTATTGGAAGATTACGTCGTGGAAGCCGGTTTTCGCTTGCCGACTACCTTCAATGGCGCCGAATATTACCTGTGGTTCGACAATAAAAAGAAACGCTTGGACAAACGCATTGCCCTGTACCGCAAAACGGTCGTCAATGCCGTAGATGGAAGTCTGCCCGGCAGTGCCCAGGACCCTTCCCAGGTGCGTACCAACACCGTACTGGCCCAATATGAATTGCGTTACCCACTCGATCCTTTTTTCAGCGTGCGGGCCATGGCCACCTTGCGGCAAGACAAAGCCATTACCTTGAGCACCAACAATGCCACCCTGGAAGCGCCCAATTATGCCGAACAACGTGCTGGCATACGCTTGAGCGCCGTGTATGACAACACCGAAGATGTGGATTTGAACTTGCGCACCGGTACCCGCGTCAAGGTTTGGGTCGAATCCGTCAAGCGTTTTGATGTCAATTCCGACCCCAATTTTAGCATAAAATTGAACAAAGGCTTCATGACCGTGATCGGTATAGACGCCCGGCATTATCAGCCGCTCGACAAGCGCTCCATTTTGGCCTTGCGGTTTGCGGCAGGCACCTCGTTCGGTTCCGAAAAGATGCTTTATTTCCTGGGTGGTGTAGACAATTGGTTGTTTCCCAAGTTTAACAACAACATTCCCTTGCCGGAGGGCGAAAATTTTGCTTTCCAGACCCTGGCATCAAACATACGTGGCTTTAACCAGAATATCCGAAATGGCAATTCCCACGCCTTGTTGAATGCAGAATTGCGGGTTCCAATTTTTAAATACTTCTCCCGCAAGCCGGTAATGGGCAATTTTTGGCGTAATTTCCAACTTGTCGGCTTCTTTGATGTGGGCTCCGCCTGGCAGGGGCGCAGTCCGTATGGCGGCGACAACCCGATCAACATTGTGTACCTGACCGATGGGCCGGTGGGACAAGCGCCCGTGGTAACCGTAAAAGTGAATTATTTCCGCGATCCGCTCGTGGCCGGGTACGGCGTGGGGGCACGCGCGACCATTTTTGGCATGTATTTACGGGCTGACTATGGCTGGGGCATCGAAACCCGGGTGGTGCAGAAACCGATTTTGCATTTGGCGTTGGGGACAGATTTTTAGGGGACGGTTTTAGCCTGGGAACTTTCTAAGATGTGGTGTTGTCCATTATGCTTGCAAACAGATTGTTATTTGCAATTTATGAGGTTGCCACAACAACACTTACCATAAAAAAGTCATAAATGCAAAATTTTAACATTAAGCATTTGTGGTTTAATACTGTTTTGTTGATATTAAACAAATTGCATTTTTAATTTTGGCAACTATTGGTTTTGGGGTGTATATTTGAAACGGAAATTGTAGGTAGTTCTGTGGTTGTAGGTTTTTTCTGGCAATTAAATATTAAAATGCCAGACTTCTTAAAATCTAATTTTAACTATAAAATTTTTCTTTATGCCCCATTTTTCTTCATTTTTTTTCGTTCCATCGAAAATTTGCACCAAATTTTCTTTTACTAAGGTGGTTACCAGTGCAATTTTCTTTTTTACTTCTTTACTTGGGCTGTCAGCCCAAAACACGGTTTATGCCCCCTTATTTACGACATCCAGTTTTACTAAAACAATAGATTTGAACCGACCTGTTGGTACAGTTCAAGCCGCAGCGGATGCTTCTTCCGGAAATGCTATTTATTCAATCCCAATCGTAATTCCTCCCGGAACAAATGGTGTTGCACCATCTATTTCTATTACCTACAGTTCATTGGCGGGTAATGGTGTTGTTGGTCGAGGTTGGAATATCAGTGGATTATCAATGATTACACGAATAGGGCAATCAATATACCATAATGGAGGAATTAAACCTGTACAATTAAGTACTGAAGATCGATTTGCGTTGGATGGAACAAGATTGATCAGTAAAACAGGTACCTATGGTGCCAGTGGTGCAACTTATGGCAAAGAATTGGAGGATTTTGCGACAATTACTTCAAATGGGCTTTTTGGAGGTGGGCCGCAATGGTTTTCGGTAGTTACAAAGGAGGGGGTTACAATGGAATATGGCAACTCGACTGACTCCCGTTTTTTGAACAGTAATAATACCGTAGTGCTTTTCTGGAGATTGAATAAAATAATATATAATGACGGTAACTATATTGAGTTCAAATATACGAATGTTGACTTTGATTCAAGAATAGATGAAATAAATTATACCGGTAACGCAGCAGCAGGACTAACTCCATATAATAAATTAAAATTTACATATACTATTCGTAATGATATAAATACTGCTTACGAAGCAAATGCTTCCGTCGTAAGTAAGTATCTGCTTGATCAAATTACGGTAACTGCCGAAGGAGCGGCCGCTTTTAAAACATATAAATTTAATTACGCATTCAACAATACGAGTTCTTTTTTAAGGGAAGTAACCGAATCAGGAAGTAGTGGCTCTTCTTTAAATTCTACGATCTTTAAATATGGTGATATTCCCACGTCTTTCGCATCCGAATCATCCAGTGCGATTGCGGGCTCTCAGGTTGATATTTTTAACGGAGATTTCAATGCTGACGGTTATTCCGATATGATGGTTTGCACAAGAGATTTGGTCAATATTGGACAACATACCGATTTTAAGGTATATCTAAAAGATGCTAATCCTTCAAATAACACCTTTATCTATCCAAGTGCGACAGGTATCATCGCATTAGATGCTGGAAGTACGGTTGTAAATAAAAAAGATGTACCCAATCTATATAATTTTCTAACGGGTGATTTTACCGGGGATGGCGCAGAAGATATTTTAACATTTAAGACAACAGGTTCGGGGAGTAATCGAACATTGCTCAATATCCGAACCTATGAAAGTAAAAATAATGGTACTAATTTTAATACATATTATGATCGTTTGCCACAAGTAAACTTTACAAAAATAAATCCAAATGGAAACTTTATTTACCCCGGGGATTTTGATGGAGATGGGAAATCTGATTACATTACCCTACTTGGGAATGTTTTAGGAAATTACGATGCATTCTTATGCTTGGGAACCTCTGGCGGTTGTAGCAGCATTTCTATTAGCGGAAGTGCAAGTTTTCCTACCTCTGGTTGGGTCTTATCAGATAAAATAAACGTTGTTGATTTCAATGGGGATGGTAAAAGCGATCTGATGTTGATTCAAAATAATACCTGTGAAATATTTACATTTGAAG
Organism: Saprospiraceae bacterium; assembly: GCA_040397785.1. Taxonomy (GTDB): domain Bacteria; phylum Bacteroidota; class Bacteroidia; order Chitinophagales; family Saprospiraceae; genus M3007. Next base: position 20,822 of record JBBAVI010000077.1, read on the forward strand.
GAACAACTGCTAAAAGGATATATTCTTCAGGATTCCCAACTAAGTGGCACTTGCTCTTCTTTGGAGATTTTAATGGAGACGGAAAGACGGATATATTGTGTAGAACAAGTACAACAGATAATAATGCGCCTTGGTATAAGGATATGTCAACAGGCACCGGATTTGTAGAAACACCCTTTACATTTTCTCATACGCCGATCATCAATCAATCTTATTATGGTGATAAAATTATTATTTCCGACTACAATGGTGATGGGAAGATGGATATTGCGAATGCATGGAATTATTGGGTGACACCAACCCAACAGGCATCAAAGACGGATATGTATTATAGCAGTGGTGATAATTTTTATTCCGAACAATATAATTACAGTCAAACCTTTGTAAGTAGCCCAACTGTTTTCCCATTTGATTCTAATGGAGATGGGCGTTCAGAATTAATGAACCGGGGTCTCTATACCCAACCTTTTGATATTTTATTTTACTATAAGGCAGGAAAAGACCTTTTGTTGCATAAGGTAAAAAATGGAGTGGACCATACCACCGAATGGACGTATAAAAGAATGACAGAAGCAGGTACTTTTTATACCCGAGGCAATCTGACAAGTTATCCGCTAAATAACATCCAGATTCCCATGAATTTGGTGTTTGAACTGAATGCACAAGATGGTATCGGTGGCAATATGACCAAGCAGTTTTCTTACGAAGAAGCAAAGTTGCATAAGGCAGGAAAAGGATTTTTAGGGTTTAAAAAAGTTACGGCAAATGATCTTGATTTTGGTCAAAAATCTATTGTGGAATCTGAATTCAATACAACATTTTATATTTCAGCCCCACTCCAGACAAGTATCTATTTAACTTCAACCAACACGCTTCTCCGTAAGACGGATTTAACCAATCAGTTTGTAGAACAAGGAACTGGAACAAAACGTGTTTGGGTAAAAACAGCCTATTCCTACGAAAATAAACCATTTGAACAGACTTTTACGGCGAATGATATCACCTATGATACTTATGGAAATGTTACCCAAAACATAACCTATACAGGTGGTACAGAAACAACTACCGTCACATCCGTCTATGGAACCTATGGAACCCCAATACCTGCAAGACCAACTTCTATCACAGTATCGAATATACGCAATGGCGGCCCCCCTGCCTATGCTGTCACTACGACACTGAGTTATAACACCATTGGACAATTGACCAGTAAAACCAATTTTAGCGGTCAAGCCCAAAGTGTTACAACAAGTTATAATTATAATAACCTTGGAAACCAGACTGGCACCACCGTTACACCCAGTGGTATGTCTGCCAGAAGTATGACGAGTACTTACGATTCTAAAGGAAGATATCCTCTTTCTACAACGAACACCCTCGGCCAAACGGCAACCGCAACTTTCGATCCAAAATGGGGGAAGCCTTTGAGTGAAACAGGTATAGATGGGATTACCACTTCCTTCAATTACGATCAATTCGGTAGGTTGCAAACCACGATCATGCCACAAGGGTGGATTGTAACGGAGGCTTATGCCTGGGACATTAATTCCACAGACGGAACCATTCATTATCATTTAACCACTCATCCAGGAAAACCAGACCTAAAAGTCTGGTATGATCTCCTCGACAGAGAAAAGAAAACCCAAATAGAAGGTTTCCAAAACCAGTTGATTACTAAAAAAGTAACTTATGACGCTCGTGGTAATATATATACCACCACAACACCCTATAAATCAGGTGAAACGATATTAACCAATACAAATGCCTACGATGATTACAATCGATTGATTAGCACTTCAAACAGCATAGGAAGTTCTACCATTTCATATGCATATAATACAGGAGGTCTTCTAACAACTACAACTACCAATCCTGCAGGACAAGTATCTTCCCGAATAACAGATGCCACAGGAAAGCTGACAAGTGCAACGGATTATGGGGGAACATTGACCTATGCTTACAATAGCCAGGGAAATGCCACCCAGGTAAATCAAGGAGCGACGCAATTAGTCCTTAATGAATTTGATGCTTATGGACGCCAAACCAAACTTACAGATATTAATGCAGGTGTAACGCAATACACCTATGATGCGCTGGGGCAAATGATTACCCAAATAAGCGCACTCAACCAGACAACAACAACAAGTTATGACTTGCTAGGACGTGTAACGCAACGCGTCGGACCAGAAGGTACAACAACCAATGAATATTTTCCTTCGGGGTCAGGCACAGCAACTAATAAAATTAAAAAAATTACAGGTTTTGCAGGTGAATTACAAGAATATACGTTCGACACTTATGGTCGAATTAATACCGAAAAAACTACGGTAGATGGAACAGCCCATACCACCACCTATGGTTATGATACCTATAGCAGGACAACAAGTGTTGCGTATCCATCTGGATTTACCCTCAATTCGGCCTACGATGCCAATGGATATCTCAATACACTAAAAAATGGCAATAATACGGTAACCATTTTTACAAATTCTGGTATGAATGGCTTTAATCAATATACAGCCTATACGCTTGGTAATAGTTTATCCTCTACCAACACGTATTACTTTGGTGTACCGACCCGCTATTTGACTACCGGAATACAAGACCTCAATCTCAGTTGGAATTATCAGAGCGGCAACTTGAATAGCCGCAATGATGCCATAAAAGGCAAAACCGAGTCCTTTACTTATGATAATTTGAATCGTTTATTGACCTCCTCCGGAACGGGCCTCTCCACGATTACCATGAGCTACGCAAGTACCGGAAATATTAGCAGTAAAACAGATGCAGGTAACTATACTTATGGCATTTCAAAATTAAATGCCGTGACGAGTGTGACAAACCCCTCCTCAAATATTCCGACATTAACACAAAACATTACCTATACGCCGTATTTCCAGCCAGCAACGATTTCGGAAGGCACAAATGTACTTACGTATACTTATGGATCTGATTATCAGCGCATTAAAGGTGTATTAACGCAAAGTGGCAGTGTGGTTAATACAAGATATTATTTTGCCGGTTATGAAAAGGATATTACGGGTAGTTCAACCAAGTATATTCATTACATTAACGCAGGCCAGGGTGTAGTTGCGATGGTGGTGCGCGAAAATGGTGCCGATAGTTACTATTACACCTATACCGATCATATTGGCTCCCTCCTCACGCTTACAAATAGTGCTGGAACCGTACAGGCTGAACAAAACTTTGATGCCTGGGGACGTAAACGCAATACTTCTACCTGGGCTTATACGGGCGTACAGTCTATTCCGTCGTGGTTGTACCGTGGCTTTACTGGCCATGAACACTTGCCACAATTTACGCTCATCAATATGAACGGCCGTATATATGACCCCTTAGTAGGACGTATGTTAAGCCCAGACAATCACATACAGACGCCCGATTATACCCAAAATTATAACCGGTACAGTTATGCATTGAATAATCCTTTACGCTTTACTGATCCAGATGGGGAATTAGTTATTTCAGATGTATGGATTCTTGGATTTGGTCTTGGTTTTTTTGAATCCTCCAGCCAAAGATTTAATCATGCGCTTGAGAGAGCAAATGGACTTGCGAGGAAAGATTTTAGAATTTGGGCTGGTTTATTCAAAACAGATGAAAACAAGTCCTTTATTGGAAGATATTTCGAACTGGTCTCCAGGTTTACATGGCAATCGTTTCAAACCGCTCTTGGCCTTGGAATATCTTTGGGTACCAATTATATTGGCAATGTAACTGAAGTTAATAGTCGCTATGGTGTTACTGTTTTAGGTACAAAGTTTGATGACGGGGCATTTACGGTAGGAAATTATATCATTGGGCCTAAAGGCCTAACACCAGACTGGCGAGACCATCTATTTGTACACGAGTATGGCCACTATATTCAAAGTCAACGATTTGGAACTTTTTATTTAAGAACAATTGCCTTACCCAGCCTAACAGATTTCTACGTGGTGGATGCATTGTTTGGTGCCTCGCTGCATGAAACCCGTTGGTACGAAGCAGGTGCCAGTAAATTGGCGGCCAATTATTTTGACAAGCATGCAGGTAGCGGGAAGGAAGGTTATGAAGAAGGCAGTCCTACTTTTTTTGATAGGTCTTCTTTTATTACTGGGAGAAACAGTTTGGGTATAACAGGAAGTCCTTATGTCAACCCACGAACTGGAAGAGTTAACAGAACACCTAACCCCACGTCTTCCGCTTTTCACTGGACTGATCTTCCAATTAGTTATAACTATGGATTCCTGCCAGGCTTGATTTTCAGCATTTTAAAACATTAAATTTAAAAAATAATGACACAATTAAAATTGCTTTTCGGAATTGTATTATTGTCTGTCTTATCTCTAATGGGATGCCCACCAAGTCGTGAAATAAAACCTGATTCCACAATTATTTTGGTTAATAAAACCAATAAAGATATTCTATATAATTTCAGTCCAAAACCATATCCCGATACAACACTTTTTGAAGGTAGTAGCCCTTTTTCGGATCTTCAGCAATACAATTTGTTATTGCTTTATGCCAATAGTAGTAAAAACTTAAATGATGCATGGCTCGCTTCATTTGAAATGGATCCGAGACCGATCATGTTGTTTTTTTTCTCGCGCGACACCATCGATCAGGTTCCCTGGGAAAAAGTAACATCGGAATATAATATTCTAAAAAGATATGATCTTTCCAAAAGCAAACTGGATTCTTTGAATTGGACTATTGAATATAAATAAACAACAAATGTTAAGAACAATCGCAATAATTACCGTCTTATTGGCAGAAGGGCTTACCCTTTCTGCCCAAACCGACATCTGTTTCACCTATGATGCCGCAGGCAACCGAACCATTCGGCAATTGTGCCGGGTCGCGGTAAATGCAGCAGGTACTGAGCGCGCGGAGGAGCCTGCACAAGCGCTAACAGAAGCCCCACCCAAGTTGGTCATCCTGCCCAATCCTGGTGTCGGTGTTTTCAGGATTGAAACAGTGGGAGTCCCCGACAACGCGCTGGTAAGCATTTTTAACCTTGCGGGCGATTTATTGGTACAGCAAATGATCGGGGAAGGAGTCTTTGATCTTACTGCCTATCCCCCAGAAACCTACTTCATTTCGGTCGTTTTTAATGGCACACGTTTATCGGCCCTTTGGGAAAAAATACATTAAGCGTGGCCTGAAAGGCATGCACAAAACAATACAGCACGCGTAAAAATAACCACAAAATTCACTCAACAAAAAAATGTATATGAAACACTCCTTGGTCTTCATCGCTTTTCTTTTGATGCTTAATTTGTCTAGTTGTGTCGGACAAAAAGACACCACCACGACCACCAACAAGGTTTATGAATCGTGCTGCGGTGTAGAACCCGTCGAGTTTACCTTTGGCGATGCTTATATGTTTGTTCCCAACGTTTTCACGCCCAACGGGGACGGCATCAACGACTACTTTGTTCCGGCCGTGAATGACGATGTGCTCGCTTTCGATGCTTACCTGATTTATACGGCGGTAGGTGATACCTTGCTGTTCGATCGGAACGGGTTTAGTTATCAGAACATTCCCAGCTGGGCCTGGGATGGCAACCGAAAGGACGGAACGCCTTACATTGGCCCTTTCAAGTATGAATTTGTCGTTTTTCTAAAAAACAATATAATATACACGGTAAAAGGAAGCGCTTGTCGCGTTGCATGTGGGCCCGATGCAAGTGTTTTTACGGGCAAAACCACCTGTTTTTATCCCATCCAGGCCGATACTTCCGGGCGTTTGAATAAATCATTTCCTAGTCAGGAGTTGGATTGTTTTAAGTAGCCTGGTGGAATTTTTTGCACGTATATTTGTACAAAATGAATCATTCATGCAAGAATCTATTATTGTGCGCGATCCCAAGGTTATGCTTGGAAAACCGATCATAAAAGGGACTCGGATTACGGTTGAATTGGTGGTCCGCAAAATTGCGGATGGATTTAGCATTCAAGATATTTTAGAGGCATATCCTCATTTAAATATGGAGCAAGTGGCTGCGGCACTAGCTTATGCCGCAAGAATGATTGCGGATGAAGTTATGTTGGAGGCATGATCATTACGGATGAAAATCTTCATGGAGCCCTCGTAAAAGCACTAATTGAAAGTGGATATTAGGTCAAGCCAGTTGCATTAGGCAATTGGTTGTTATTTCAATGGCTTATGAGGAATCTGCTATCTTAGTTACAGAAGATAAAGATTTTGGAGAATTGGTTTTTGCCCATCAAATGGCAAAAGTTACGGTTGTATTTCTTCGCTATCGCCAAGTGGAATTGCCCGTAATTAAGCAAAACCTCTTGCGTGTGGTACTAGACTATGCGCATTTAGATGGTCGATTTTTCATCGTAGTCACATCGACCAAAATTAGGGTTAGGACAATTTGAGTTTTCTCTTTGATATTTTTAGTAGCCAAAATATAAAGGGGTGTGACCCCATTGTGATGTAAACATATAGGAAATGATTAATTTTGATGA
>JBBAVI010000078.1:0-9112 GCA_040397785.1 Saprospiraceae bacterium
GGAAGGTGTCACCTCGGGAAGGTGTCACCTCGGAAAGGTGTCACCTCGGGAAGGTGTCACCTCGGGAAGGTGTCACCTCAGAATTTCAACTTTAACAACATTCCAAAATCCAAACGCTACAGACCCCTCGTATATGCCTTTACTTGTTAATTTAAAACAAATAAAGATGATCCAATTACTCAAACCTGCATTGTACGGCAAAGTACTCTTGCCCGCTTTGCTTTGGTGTCTGTTCAGTACAGTCACCTCGGCTTCCAGTCACCGGGAAGCGCCCTTGATCGCCAATGATCCCTTGGCGGACAACACGGATTTGTATGCCTTTCGCAGTCCAGACGATCCGAACACCATCACCATTATTGCCAACTACATTCCGGCTGAATTGCCTTTTGGTGGCCCGAACTACAGTACGTTTGGTGAAAACATCCGGTACGAAATCCACATCGACAACGATGCCACGAAACCAGGTGATGAAATTGTGTACCGCTTTACTTTCCAAAAAGTGAGTGAAGATCCTACCACGTTTTTCAATATTAGGCTTGGTAAGGAAAACCTGAAAGTAACCTACACCCTGGAACGCAGCACCAATGGCGGCCAGTCTTTTATCACCATCGTTACCAACGGCAAAGTACCGCCACCGAATATCGGACCGCGCTCCATTGAATCGGCCGTGGGTTTGGGAACTACTTACGATGCCTTGATTGCCGGTGCCATCACAAGCAGCACAACGGGCGAAAAGGTGTATTGTGGTCCTGCCGATGATCCGTTTTTTGTAGACCTCGGCGGTATTTTTGACTTGGGCGATGCGCCACGCCAAAATGGCAACTCCCGCGATGGCTTGGGCAACTACAATGTGCATTCTATTGTACTGCAAATTCCGATCAACGTTTTGTTGAAAACAGGTGCCTCCCAAGTTCCCAGCAGCATCCTCGACAGCGATTATGTCATTGGTGTTTGGGCATCTGCTAGTCGTCAGGCAATTCAGACGCTTCAAGCCAATGGTGCAGCACCAGTAAGCAGCGGCAACTGGATTCAGGTTTCGCGCCTGGGTATGCCCCTGACCAATGAAGCCGTAATTCCAATTGGCAGAAAAGACTTCTGGAACCGCATTACGCCTTATGATGAATTGGCCGATAATACTTTGGATGATTATTTTTATAATCCCGAGTTGGCTTTATATATGGATGATGCCTTGTTTGGCGGTGCAGTCCCTGCATTTTCTGCCTTGCGCATCCAACGGAATTCACTTCAAGGCTTCGATTTTGGCAATGGTCGGGATGGTTTGTATGGCCTAAAGGGCAATGTTGCCCTCGCTGGTACTGCCCTGGATGATGCGGTATTTGGTACGTTATTGTTGCCTGGCCCTGGAAAGCCACGCTCAGTGGATCTTTGGCCTATATTCCACACCGGTGTTCCCAATGTCATTCCTTACCAATTGGCTACGGGCAAATTTGGCAACCCACTTTCTGCGGGTAAACCCTTCATTAACAACTTTTTGCCAAATGGTGGCGATATGTTGCGCCTCAATATGGCGGTACCGGTTACCCCCCGTGATGATCCAAAATTCAGCCCGATGGGTATCCTTAATGCTGCAGTGTTGGGCTTGACAGATCCGGCGTATAACACCAATGCAAACCTGGAAGTGATTCCTAACATGGATGGTTTCCCGAATGGTCGTCGCTTGGAAGATGATGTGACGGCTATTGAATTACAAGCAGTTGCAGGCGTTGCTTTGGCCGCTATTGGCCTTTGGTATGATGATTACACGGCCGGTAGTCCAAATCCGGTTACACCCCAACTGGTGAATGTGATCTCCTACCGCACGGGTGTAAATCAAAATGACAAACCTTTTAAAACTGCTTTCCCTTACGTGGCAACCCCCTGGAGCGGCACTGAAGTAGGTCAGTAATCTATTCCAAAACGATAAAATTTAAACAAAATGCAATTTTCTTTCATAAAAAAAGGTCTTTGGGCAATTGCTTTATGGTCGATGGCGGTTTCAGCCAGCTGGGCTTCAAGCCACCGGGAAGCGCCCTTGGTTTCCAATGATCCACTGGCAGATAACGTGGACGTATACGCTTTCCGCAGCCCGGATAAGCCCAATACCATTACCATCATTGCTACCTATGTGCCGATGCAATTACCACAAGGCGGCCCCAACTATTTTTCTTTTGGTCAAAATGTTCGGTATGAAATCCACATCGACAATGACCCGGCGAAAGTAGGGGATGAAATTACGTACCGTTTTACCTTTAACCAGGTAAACCAGGACCCAACTACGTTTTTTAATATTCGTTTGGGCCAACAAAACCTCAAAACCACGTATACGCTCGAAAAAAGCACCGATGGCGGTGCAACGTTCCAGACGATCGTGCAAAATGGTATCGTTCCTCCACCCAACGTTGGCGACCGTTCCATCAGTTCTGCCGTGGGTTTGGGTACTACGTATGCAAATTTGATGAGCGGTGCGATTACAACGGCGGGTACAGGTGAAACCGTATTTTGTGGTACAACCGACGATCCGTTTTTTGTAGACCTGGGTGGTATTTTTGATTTGGGCGATGCTCCACGTCAAAACGGTACGCCGGTGGACGGTTTGCAGTGTATGAATGTGAGCACCATTGCCTTGCAAATTCCGATTTCTTCTTTGTTGAAAACAGGCGCACCTGCAACACCGATCAATATTTTGGATCCAAATTATGTAATTGGTGTGTGGGCATCTGCAAGTCGCCAACAAATCCGCACTTTGTCTACCACGGGTGATCCGAGTTTTTCTGGTCCATGGATCCAGGTTTCTCGCTTGGGCATGCCGTTGACCAATGAAGCGGTGATACCAGTAGGACAGAAGGATTTCTGGAATTCCATTACACCTTATGATGAGATCAGTGATCTTACCCTGGATGGTTATTTTTACAATCCGGAGTTGGCATTGTACATGGATGATTCGCAGTTTGGCGGTGCGGTACCTGCATTTGGTCCATTGCGTATTCAGTCCAATGCTTTACAGGCTTTCGACTTCCGCAATGGTAAAAATGGCTTGTTTGGTTTGAAAGGCAATCCGGCATTAGCGGGAACGGCATTGGATGACGCTATTTTTGGCACCCTGTTGTTGCCAGGCGCTGGTCAGCCACGCTCGGTGGATTTGTGGCCTATATTCCATACCGGTGTTCCGAATTTGGCGCCGTATCAATTGGCTACCGGTAAAGGTGGCAACCCATTGGCACCTGGTAAACCGTTCATTAACAACTTTTTACCCAATGGCGGTGATATGTTGCGTTTGAACATGGCGGTACCAGTTACACCCCGCAACGACCCAAAATTCAGTTCTTTAGGTCTGGTAAATGCAGCGGTATTGGGTTTGACCGATCCTGCTTACAATGCAAATACCAGCATTCAAGCGATTCCGAATATGGATGGTTTTCCGAACGGTCGCCGCTTGGAGGATGATGTAACCCGTATTGAATTGCAAGCAGTAGGTGGTGTTGTATTGGCTGCCGTTGGTTTGTGGTATGATGATTACACTGCTGGCGCACCAAATCCGGTGACTGCTCAGTTGGTCAATGTGCTTTCTTATACAACAGGTGTTGAAAAGAATGATGTTCCATTCACCAGTACCTTCCCTTATTTGGCAATGCCACAAAGCGGAACCGGTAATTGTGGGGGTAAATTAATTACGTCTACCCAAGATAATTACGGTGGTAGTAGCCTGGGTCTGCGTCAACAACCAGTGTTGATGACCAACTATCCAAACCCATTTACCACACAAACTACCTTCAAATTCCAGGTAAATCAGGCATCCAAACTGAGTTTGCGGGTATTTGACGTACAAGGCAAATTGGTTGCAGAAGTTTTCCAGGGATTCCGTCCAGAGGGCGAATTTTTGCAAAACTGGAATGCGGCTGGTTTGATGCCGGGTATGTACATCGCGCAGTTGTACGACGGTGATGGCCGTTTAATACAGTCAGGAAAACTGATGAAGCAGTAGAAATTGTTTTTTGATTTAGGGTTGATTTATTTTAGCCGTCTCACTTGGGTAAGTGAGGCGGTTTTTTTATTCCCTTGGATCTTTGAATTAGAACTTGTTATCCTGCGCATTTTTTTCGTATTGGTTGTGAATCAGATTCATTAATAATCCAAAAGTCACAGCACTGATGATCAAAATAGTATTGATTAATCCGTCTACGGAAAAGGAAAGTCTGATCAGGATCGTAGAAATTACGAAACCCGAATTCCGCATGATTTTATGGAACTTATCGGAGGAAAAGAACGAGGTAAGTAATAAAATTACGTCGGCAATGATCAGAATGGTAAAAAACTCATCAAAAAATATGCTATTGATACTTTTAAATGAAAGTTTTGAAATTGACCACATAGCGAAACTATAAATGGCAATTATTAATAAAACAGGCACTAAAAGCGCTGCGACTCCTTTTTTTATGAGTACAAAATATTTTATGTTTTCCTGCAGGTTCTCTTGGACACCTGTAACGGTGGTTTCTTTCCTTTTGATACTCTTATAAAAAAGTGCAATAAAGTAAAAAAGAATAACCGATGCAAGCACATCATAGGTAAACTGCAAATCACTGTTAATTTCAAACCACGCTGAAGACAGGTTTAGATTTGCCAAATCTTTAAAAAGTCTTCGTATGATAATCAGGGTAATAATTTCATATTGTTTACCTACATAAATGGTAATAGATCTGGGTAAATAATAAATCAAAAGGTAAACTTCATACACCAGGATGAAAGAAAACGGGGTGTAAATCGCGGCAATTGGGCTGCTTACTAAATTTGATTCGATGTGAATGAAATTTAAATGTACCAGCATTATGATAAACAAGTGTACAATAAAACTAATTATCGCAATGGTCAAAATAATTCTTTCACTGACTTCTTTGGTTCGATCAGATAGCAGTATGTTAAATATTCTTTCCATGCGATTTGCTTTTTTTGTTCCTTTTTTTAGACAATGATCGGTTGCCCCTCTTATTTGAGTGCAAGCTGTGCATTCGAAACACTTTTTACATAAAGATGTTGTAGTTTAAAATATATTTACAAATATTTATATATAAATATTTGTAAAAAACTTAAACGACACTTATCCCTTCATTACCACCACAAAAACACCGTACAACAAATCCCCGGCAGCCACCAATCCAACACGGACACCGGTGGGTTTGCTGTCTTTATCCAACACATCCCACACCGCTGCTTTTTTCCCAAACAGGGTTTTCGGTAGGTTATTGCGCCCTAATTTACAACGGTTGGGGGAGGGGGTGTCCAGTATTTTGGTCAAATCGTCCTTCCATTTGGTTGCGCTTTCAAGGCTCATGTCGGAGGTCATTTCATTGTTGATGAACATCGTTTTATCCGGATTTACCATTATTGCCGACAAAGAAGCCGTACTCAGGGGTTCGAGACACTCAAAATAATTGTCGATGGGGCCGCCTTTCATACCGGCAAAACCGGTAGCGCCCGCATCAATTTGCATTTGCAGTTCATCAAAAAATCGTGCCACTTCTATCGCAGGCCATTCGGAGGGCGGCGGCAAATTTTTATGCATTTCAAAATTGGCGGGTATTCTAAAAAGATCGCTGGTTGCCAATGCTGTACCAGGCAGATTGGCGGCAAACGCAAATTTTTTGCTATCGCTCCACCCAATTGACACAACGCGCCCTTGCACGCCCAAAATCCAACGGTTGGGATGCGCAGGGTTGTTGGGTGGGCCGAACATTTTTTCGGAAACCTCCTGGCGCAGTGTTTCGTCAGAGAATTCCAATATGACCTCGTAAAGTGGTTGTTTTCCCGTCACGCCGAAATGGTAGATTGCCTTTTCCAGTCCATCTTGAGCGATATTTTCGACGATTTCAATATTTTTAGGATTGGCTTTTGCTTTCGACAATCCGGGTTTATTGGCCGCGAAGGCCGCTTTAGTTATCCCGAGGTTAGCGCCCGTCAATGTTTTGGCGGTACGTTCAAATGCGCGTTCGCCGGGCGTTTGCGCAATGATTTGGCTACCGCAAAGGAGCAAAAACAAGCAAATTTTATTCATTTTGATGTGTTTTGTGCTGGTTTTTTTTAAAAAATAGGCTTTGACTGAAAACATCCACAAAATTAGTTTTTAAAAACGAACCGCCAACTTGTCCTCAACGAACCAAGGTGACATTTCCTTTCAAAGGTTCTCGTCTTCCATCTGGATACAACACTTCCGCGATCCAGGTATAAACACCGATGGGAAATTCCTTTTCCTGTCCTTGTGGGTTCCAGGCATTGGCTTCATCGTTGGTTTGGATTTGGTTGCGTTCAAACACCAGACTGCCCCAGCGATCAAATATTTGAAAATAATCAATTTGCAATTGATTTTTGGCATAAATCAGGAAAAGGTCATTGTTGCCATCCCCATCCGGCGTGAAAACATTGGGCACATAAAGATCGCGTTCTACATCAATGATTTGTTCGTCGGTGGCGGTACACCCGAATTCGTTGGTAACCAACACGTTGTACTGTGTTTTTTGATAAGGATAAACGGCCTGATAAGCACAATGTGCACATTGTTTCGGATCTGCCGGATTGGCGGTCCAAAGTTGGTCAAAATACTGTCCAGCGCCCGTGATGCTGGGTTGCAGCAAAACGGTATCCCCAATTTGAATCAGCGTATCCGGTTTGAGTGTTACCGTAATGCCGCCATCCAGGACGATAAACGTATCTACTCCGGTTTCGCAATCAGTCTGAATTTCAAGCAAATAAGTACCACTTTGAGTTGCACGCAGGGTAGGGGTTTGGTCGCCGTTTTCCCAGCGGTAGTTTTTTGCCCCGAGCATATTTCCATCCAGGATGGTGGCGTCGCCTGGACAAAGCACCCGCGCATCAGCAGACAGTGTGTTTTGAAGGTCATCCACGTAATAGGCCGTCGAATCGAATAGAAAATGGGTCCTTGGATCGTCCGAAACCAGGTTTTCTGGCTGGGTAGATTGAATTGTTACATTTTTCAGCGTGGCCTGGTTTTTATAAATGCCTGTTGGTACATCGTCTAATTTTACCCGGATTACCAATGAATCTACGCCTTCGGGAACCGCCATGTTTTCGATGAGTAGATAATCGGTACCGACGCCGCTCAGGATTTGGCCGCCGAAGGGGTTTTTAACCACTTTTTCAATCGTGCCGCCATCGGGAATCCAATCTTCGATACCAATGCCTGTTTGGGTAGCACCGGTGCGGTTGGAAAGGGTAAAAACAAAATCCAGGCTGCCACAGTGGGAAACATGGTCGGGGAAGGCTGTTTTTTGAAAATTAAAAGCGCCGGGGCAGCTGCAGCCATCGGATCGGTTGCCGCCAGTAATAAATTGAATGGGTATTTTGGATAGTACTTCACCAGTAAAAGCGCTCAGTTGATAGAGGTATTTTTCTTCATAATACGTGCCAATACCCCATAAATTACCGTAAGCATCAAAAAACAAGGCAGGTAAACCCGTAAATATATCAGTCATTACATATGGATCAATTGTTACTTTTCCGGTGACAATATCGATGGTGGCCAGTTTTTGTAGCGCCGCATCAAATCCATATAATATTCCGCTGACGGGGTTGAAAGCAATGTCGGTCGTAATAAAAGTTTGCATTCCCGGCGGAAGTTTAAAATCGATATAGGTTTCTTCATAGTTGCCGGATACAAGATCAATTAATAAAAGCTTGTCAATTGCCCACGCAACAAGATAATGACCGTCTGGCGTAACATCACCCGCGACAAACCCTCTTGACAACTTAGCCAAGGTTATTGAAGCACCCGTACCGTCAATTTGAATCAGATCACCTCCTTGGCAGCCATATACCATGCGATCCTGAAGGCGATATCCAATGCCATTCACATATTGTCCACAGGAGTTTGGAAGCGCCGTCAGACTTGCCGTACCACTTGCATTATCAATTTTTAACGTATGTAAATAACTTGCACCTGTAGAATCATTCACTACAAACATGGGCGCCTTTTTGCAATCTACCGGCAGGCGTTGGGCGAACAAGCAAGTTGTGGTAAGGACGAGCGCGGCAATCAGAAGCAATGGTTTCATATAAAGTTGGTGTTTTTAGCAGTGATGCGCAAAAACGCCAGGCGGTTGTATGATGGCGATTTAGAAAATAATTAGTGCAAATTCAAAATTGGATTTTTAATTTGCACTAACCAGGGAAGGATATATGATTGAGCAAATTCGGCGCAGCACCTTTCAGCGCTGGCAGTACTTTTTTTACAGAACCCAAAAAGGGGCAGAGGCCGATTTGTTGTTGATCACGCCCAAAGAAAAAAAGGTACTTATTGAAATAAAACTCAGCAATGCGCCTACTTTATCGGCTGGTTTTTTTGAAGTTGCCAAGGATGTTCAAGCCGATTGTACTTATTTGATCACACCCGACAGCCACAATTACCAGCGGGAGGATGGGTTGCATGTGTTGCCGCTAATGGATTTTTTTAAAATAGAATTAGTTAAAATGTTTTAAAAATTGTCAACGCAAAGCTAGATGAAACGCTTTGCGTTGACAATTATAAAAGTGGGCAGCACGAAAAATTAATATTTCACCACAGGGATTGTTCTACTGAAATCATTACCCAGGATGCGAACAAAATACGTACCAGCGGGTAGATTTTCCAATTGCAGCTTGTAAAATTCGCCGTCTTTTTTACTCAGATTTTCATGTAAGATGCTTTTGCCCAATGGATCCATCAAATGCAGGGACTCCATGGAAGCGCCGGTGCAGGTGATGCGTATTTCCGTTTGGGTTGGATTTGGGGCGACTACGATGTTTACTTGAGCAATGGCTTGTTGGGTGCTACTGATAATCGTTACAACAATTTCATCGGAAGCCGTGCAAGCTGCTGAATTCGTTACGGTTACGCTATAAGTACCCATTGCTGCTACACTGATGTCGGCAGTAATTGCCCCGTTAGACCATAGATAACTTAAATCCAGTCCATTGTTGGCGCTCAGGGTGACGGTAGAGCCTTGTTGCAAGATGGTATCGGCCCCCAAATTTATGGTTGGAAGTGGATTTACGATTACTTCCGCATTTACCAGGGTTGAAGTACATCCGTTAGTCGTACCGCTCACGGTGTAGCTTGCGTTTG
>JBBAVI010000078.1:9212-16596 GCA_040397785.1 Saprospiraceae bacterium
GCGCAGATACTTGCACTATTTACCGAAACAACCGGAATGGGGCGTACTGTTACTTCCGTATTGACCAGGGTTGAAGTACATCCGTTAGTCGTACCGCTCACGGTGTAGCTTGCGTTTGCATCGGGTGAGACATCGATATTTGGGCTGGTGGCGCCGTTGCTCCAAAGGAAGTTCTCTGCGCCAGTGGCGGTTAAGGTTGCGGTTTCGCCCGCGCAGATACTTGCACTATTTACCGAAACAACCGGAATGGGGCGTACTGTTACTTCCGTATTTGCCAGCGTTGAAGTACATCCGTTGGTGGTACCGCTCACGGTGAAGGTCGCGTTTGCATCGGGTGTTACTTCAATACTTATGCTGGTGGCACCGTTGCTCCAAAGGAAGTTCTCTGCGCCCGTTGCGGTTAAAGTTGCGGTTTCGCCTGCGCAGATACTTGCACTATTTACCGAAATTACAGGAATGGGGCGTACCGTTACTTCCGCATTGACCAGGGTTGAAGTACATCCGTTGGTCGTACCGCTCACGGTGAGGGTTGCATTTGCATCCGGTGAGACATCGATGCTTGGAGTAGTTGTGCCGTTGCTCCAAAGGAAGTTCTCTGCGCCCGTTGCGGTTAAGGTTGCTGTTTCGCCTACACAAATACTTGCACTATTTACCGAAATTTCGGGAATAGGACGTACCGTTACTTCCGTATTGACCAGGGTTGAAGTACATCCGTTGGTGGTTCCACTTACGGTGTAGGTCGCGTTTGCGTCCGGTGTCACATCGATGCTTGGGCTGGTGGCGCCGTTGCTCCAAAGGAAGTTCTCTGCGCCTGTGGCTGTTAACGTTGTGGTTTCGCCTGCGCAGATACTTGCACTATTTACCGATATATTTGGAACCGGCGTTACTGTTACTTTTGCGGTTACCGGTGCAGCATCATATCCGGCGGTATTGCCAATGACGGTGTACGTGGTCGTCGTGTCGGGACTCACAACAATGCTGTTACCTGTTGCGCCATTGCTCCATTGGTAATACAAGGCACCACTCGCGGTGAGGGTAACCGTTTGGCCCGGACAAATGCCCGCATTATTTACCGAAACCACCGGGGTAGGGGTTTCGACCGGGCAACCGCCGGGAAAATACAGGTCGATGATATTTTGCATCGCTTGTTGCGCCAGGGTGCCGTGGCCAGCATTGTATTGCGGCAGCCAAATATTGTACCATCCAGAACCATAATCAGGGTCGCCACCAGCGGGTACACTGCCACCAAAAAAGGTATTGGCATGGGCTAAAAATTGCGCATTATTGAGCGGAATGATGGATTTATAATGGTTCAACCGCTCGCAAATGCGCTTGGAAGGTCCCAAATTGGCCGCATCTAAATAGGTTTTAAGTTTTGCGGCGTTTTTGGGTTGAACACCCCAAAAATGAATCAAGGGCCGCATATCAATCCCGGCCGCTTTTGAAAACCGATAAATTCGGCTATCCACCTCGCTCAAGCCGTCGGGAGGCGTTTGTGCGATGAAATCCAGTTGTTCTTTTTTGTAAAATGAATCGAGTACGCCCCAGCCAAACAGCGCCGCCATTTCCACATATTTTGCATAGCCACGTTGCTGATACCGCACTTCATCCTTGGTCGTATTAGAAATATCCATGGGGTTCCCTGCGCGAAAATTGGGGGTCACCATCCAGTTGAGTGCCGCCTGATCGCGGGTGACTTGTGGTATATTATTGAACGATTTACCCAGCGCAGTATCAATGTTCACCCCGTATTTACGGTTGTAAATGGCAGCGGCCAGCAAGTTGACTGCTGCTTCTCCTTCGCCTGGGAAACCGCTAAATAACTGCGCATGCCCCATTTCATGAAATTCCGTTTCCCAAAAATCGACCCCCGGTTGTAAAAACCAATGATTCTTATTGCCATTTTCTACGTCCAGTGGGTTATAGGTATTGTTGATCTGCGGGTTTCCGATGCCGTAGCCGCCAAACATAATATCCACATCAATTTGAAGGTACAAAATCGTATTATTGCGGATGGCCGGGTATCCCAATAATTTGGAAACTACATCCATGCGTTCGTCCCAGTCTTGCATCAAAGTGACTGGATCGGCGTAATTGTATATCCAGTTGGTGGGAACCTGCATCATATATTTATCTGATTCAAAATCAGCCCAGGGTGCAGGGTTTTTGCGTTGCTCGGTCAGCCAGTTTTGTAGGGTCGTCTGGTCAAAACTTTTGGCCGAAAAGAAAGGCGCGGGCACAACGTTCGTCAGTTGAATTTCTGCAATGCCTTCATTCGCCTCATAAGGCGTGATGATGTAAATACCGCCGCCGAATGGATTGGCTATTTCGGTAAGCGTATCGGTAATCGGGAACGTATTGGTGACTCGGAAAAAGCGCCGCACCGGATTATTTCCCGTGCGCTCAAACGTGTGCGCGCCTACGAGGATTTTAAAGCCTTTGTTGACCAAATTGGTCGGAACATGCACTGTTCCAATGCTTCCGGGGGCGAGGTAGTATCCTGTTGGGCGTCGTGCGGGGGTAGACGAAAAAGCCGTTCTTTTGCCATATTCTGTTGGCATAGAGGCATTTACCCTGGCGGTATAAGTAGTTTGCGGATTGGTAGGAGCAGGACAAACACCCGGAAAGAAATTGGCCGTCTGAAATTTACGACCGGTTAAAATGGTTTTGTATTTTTTGATTTTTTCGGGGGTATAAATATAGTCTTGAATGCCTTGTTGCACTTTAAACACCGCGCGAACCAGTTCAAACCCGTCGTTTGCACCCGGGTTATTCGGGAAACCGCCTTTTGTAGGAGCACTTAAAAAAAATGCGCCTTGTTGGGCTTCATAAAATGCGATTAAATCAAAAGCCGCTAATACCACCGAACTGGAATCGCCCATCACAAAAATATTATCTTGGATGGTATCAGCCACTAAATTAATGGCCGTGGGACTCAATGTTGCAGTACCGTTTAAGTGTTTTTTTAGTTTTCGGATGGCTGCTTCGAGGATAGAGACCGATTCGGCATCATTTGCCAGTTTGTAATAGCCCGATTTGTAGGTACCAAAAATTGGATCACCCCCAAAAGTTTCATTATCAAAAGTAATGGTGCCGGTTTGGTTATAGAGGTATTTGAATTTATTATCGGCCCCGTACGCTACATGACTTTTAGCGGGTAACGTAAAGGTGCCGTTTTCTGGGGCGCAATAAATGTATCCAGCGGGGCCTTGGGTAAAACCAGTCGTGGCGTTTAGGCACAACAATACCATCACCGAAAGCACCCATGCATGACAGTTGCGCAGGGCAGGTAGTAAAAATTGGATCATGAAAACAAGTAATTTTAATAAAATAAGGGTAAATATATGGAGTTTTGGGATTTATTCGAAATAAAATTGCTTAGATGTTTATACCCAGATTTAAGTGGATTTGAAGGATGGATGGATAAAAAAATTGATTTTCAATGGATTAGAATCCAGATGTTTTCATAACCACTTTGCGTTAACTATACTTGGTAAGTTGCCGCACCATATCACCTATAGTTTCTTCGATCGGGCAGTATTCCATGCCCAACATTTGTTTGCTTTTGGTATTATCAAAACGCAAAGGGTAATTCACGTTTTTCTCGACAAATTCGGCGGTAATCCCAAACAGAAAACCAATCAGTTTCATTGCAAATTTTGGGGCCACCATAAAAGGCAATCCTTTGCCCGACCCGCGCACTTTTTTGATTATTTTCGATAGTTCGAGCATGCTCACAGAGATATTCGACAGGATGGTGCGGCCTTCTGCATGCGGGTTTTCGGCTGCAAGTACGTGCGCGCGTGCGACATCCCGTACATCCACCAATCCGAATTCAACATTGGGTAGACCAGTCGCAAATTTGCCCTTTAAATAGTCTTTCATTAAGGTGATACTTTCCGAATCACTGTTGTCGGTCAGGGAGGGGCCCATTACAAAACCAGGGTTTAGCACCACCAGTTTCCATTGCTTTTGCGCATTGGCCATTTCCCAGGCAGCCTTTTCGGCGCTTACTTTTGAAAAGGCATAAGGTTGGTGGGTCAAAGAACTGGTGGTATTCCAATTGGCTTCCGTAAATGCATCAAGGCCCAAGTCGGTCATTTCTTTGGCATCCCCGTAAATAGATACCACGCTGGAGGTTAACACCACTTTTTTAACCGTACCCGAACGATTGGCGGCCTCCAGGACATTCCGTGTACCCAGCAAAGCCGGATCCACGAGGTCTTTTTGGGCATCTTTTACTTTCAGGATAAAAGGGGAGGCTACGTGAAAAATGGTTTCACAACCCTTTGCAGCGGCATCATATTGGCCGGATTGGAGCAAATCGGCTTCCCAAAATTCGAGGGCGCCTTGCGTACCCGTTTCCAGGGCCTTTAAATGGGCAAATTTTTCAGGTTTGCCCAAGTCGCGCACGGTCACGCGTACACGATAGCCCGCTTCGAGCAGGTATTTACAAATCCAGGTGCCGATATAGCCTGTTCCGCCAGTGAGGAGTACGGTTGGTTGCATGTGCTTATTTTTAAATATTTACCCGTAAAGGTAAGGCAATGATGCTGTCAACCCAACTTGTTAACCCCAACTTTAAAACCTATTTAATTTGTTTCAACACCTTTTTGCTTTGTAACAGCTGCCCATCCACCGAGATTTCCAATAGGTACATGCCGGGTGAAAGGTCTCCAAGTCCATCCCAGCGAAGCGTTTGAGTGCCCGCTGGCAAGGATGAAAATGTTTTGGCAGCACAATTTTGTCCCTGTTCATTGTACAATTGTAACCGCACGGAAGTGGCTGTTTGCGGCAGGTTTACATCCAGTTCGAGATACTGTTGGAATGGATTTGGGTGCAAATTCAGTTCAATATCTGGCTTTTCCGGTCCGTCGACTGTAACCAAAGCGCAATAATCCATGTATCCTTTGAGTAGCGCGGTCACCACGGGCGCGAGTTTCCAGGAAGTTTTGGAGCCATCGTTGCCCAAAACGGCGATGCTGATGTCTTTACTCGGAAAATAAAAAACGGTGGATGAATAGGTTAGATCACCTCCATGCCCAAAGCCTTTGATGCCCAGGTAGTTGCGCTCCATAACGCCTAAACCATACCGGGTTGGTACGGGTAAATTGGTGGCCACAGTGGTTTTGGCTTCATTCAGCATGTTGGCTGATACCAGGTTTTTACCCAAAAAAGTACGCATCCACACGGCCATATCGGCTGGTTTGGCGAAATAGCAGCCTGCCGGACCAGCTGCCGAGAACAAGGAGTTCCAGGTAACATAAATGTTGTGAATATCGTCGAGCTGACCATCGTTGTTGATGTCTAACCAAACATGTGCGATCGTATCGGGCAGACCATCGAAAGGCGGGATTTTCAGGCTATTTAATTTCAGGGGAGTAAAAAAGCGTGTTTTGAATTCCTGGTAATAAGGGTGCCCTGTTGCCTGTTCGATGATCATGCCCAGCAACATATAATTGGTATTGCAATAAGCCCAAGTTGTACCGGGCTGGGAATTAGGGGCCAAAATAAAGGTGTTGACCACATCTGATAAACTCCAGATATAATTGGTGTTGGATTGAATGACACTGTTGAAATCAGGGTGATACAGCACATCGAAAAGACCGCTTTGGTGCCGCAACAATTGCCGGATGGTGATATTGGGGTTAATGTATTCAATGGTATCGAGCCATTTATGCAGGCTGTCGTTGAGCGACAACACCCCTTCGTCGACCAACTGCAGGATACAGGCCGATGTGATCGTTTTCGCGACACTACCAATCAAATAGGCATGGTCGGTACTGACGCTGTCTAAGGGTGTCACGGTAGAAATGCCCGAAGCACTGGCCCATACGGCATCGTTGTTGAGTTGAATTGCAGCGCCCAATGATTTGATTTTCAATAACCCTTGCATGCTGTCGAGGATTTGATCAAATTTCATTTGCAGGGCGGGTGGTACGGTTTGGGCTTCCAGTTGGGGCTGCAGGCCCATTACAACCATGCCGAGCATCATCCATTTTACAAACTTCATCATAAAAAATGTTTTGGTCTATTAATTTAAGTCGTTTGCGCTGGCAGCAGATGGTAATCCATTGTGTCGGATAACTTTGTCTGGTAAAGCCAAGCGTACCGCAAAACTATCACCCTTGTCCACTCGAAATGGGGGCAAAAATTGCTTTGTTTATTTGTGAAAAACTATTTTAAAGGTGTTTTGATGCACGCCCATGCTGCCCATGGGGAATTGGAATGGACAGATACGCCAAATACCACGCGCAACGAGCTGAAACGCACGCGTATTTCCGAAATTTATCATCCGGTGAGTAGCCACAAACTGCATATCAGTATCCCGATCAATGGTCCGGAGTATTTTTGGGTCGACCAACAGCGGCATCAGGTGGCGGTGGGGCAGTACATGGTGCATTTGCCCGGACAAGAGGTGCTGGCGGAGGCACAGTATGCTCGACCAGTGGATGGCTTGTGTTTGTTTTTGAGTGAAGAAACGCTGACCGAAGTATATACGGCTGCAAAAGGGACGACTGGATTGGAAATTGGAAACAGCAAAAACCTGCCCTGGCATAAAAATCAGTTTGTTTTACATAAATACAGTCAAGGCGGGCACAAACTGGGTAAGCACATCGAATGTATTTTGCACACCCTGCAATTGGAAACACTTCATCCGCAAGTGGAATGGGACACACTTTTTTACGGGGTAGCCGAAGCCTTGGTGGAACAATTATTTGCGGTACAAACCCAGTTAGATCAACTTCCTTTTGCCAAAAATACCACCCGGCAGGCGTTGTACCAGCGGGTGAGCAGCGCGCATGGGTACGTATTGGACCATTTTTCCGAGCCTTTATCGCTCAATGCTTTGGCCCAAATTGCCTGTATTTCGCCTTATCATTTGTTGCGTTTGTACAAACAAATTTATGGCATGCCACCCCATCAACATATTTTGCAATTACGCATGGAAAAGGCCCGGACAATGTTATCGGCACAATATTCCTGCTCGGAAATAGCCTTTGAATTGTCGTTTTCGGATCGCAGAGCGTTTTCACGGGTATTTCGGAAAATGGTGGGGGTTACGCCGGAAGTTTGGCGTAAAGGTGGGGGATTACTTCATTCGAATCTTTTGCACAAATAAATGGAAATCAAGGTGCTTTTTTCACCACTTTTTTCCCAAATGCCTTCCCTTCTACTTCCCAAACCAAGAAATAGACCCCCGGTTGCCAGGATTGAGTATCCAATATAATATTTTGGCCCGGATTTTTTTGTTCCCAGCACAATACTCCTTGCGCACTGAATATGCGCATTGCTTGTGGACCCGTGTTCTTTGGAAATTGTACATACAATTGGTCGCTCACTGGATTTGGGAAAATCAGTATTTCCGGCAGTTCCTTGGGTG
>JBBAVI010000078.1:16696-26029 GCA_040397785.1 Saprospiraceae bacterium
TTGAATATTTAATACCTTGAAATCCAATAAAATACAATCGGTTGTTGTCACTGTACAATCCACCACCGATGCCTGGTGTAGTTGCCATTTCCCAACTTTGACCCAGGTTATTTGTTTTCCGGATTTTGAAATCATCTGTGATATACAAAGCACCTTTATGCATTACATAGCCCTTTGGTATGAAAGGTAAAACAGGGCTAATGGGATGAAAAACAAGCGGTTCGACACTGGTTTTTGTCCACCACATGCGGCATTGTAAAGGGTCAGATTGGTTGGCAAATACAAGTAGGGTGTCGTTCGTAGCTGCCAAACGCGGATCTGTAAAGTTTTCCAATTCCGGGAAAGCAACCCTTGCCCACTGACTAATGTCTCCCTGCGAACGAAAAAGTGCCGGTCCGTAGGCCCCAAAATAATCATCTTTTACCTGCGTTAAGCGAAATAAATAGGGGATTTCCACGCAACCCTTCCAGTTCTTCCCATTATCTGAAGAAAAAGCCTGCAATGAGCGATTCCCTGAAGTTCCGAAAAAAGTATAAAACGCAACCAAGTAATCGCCGACAGTATTTACGCCATACCCGTAATCGCTCGGTCCAATGCCGGTGTTGCTTCGTTCCCAATGCAATCCATCATCGTTGGACAGATAGCAACCATCGATGCCCGAACTTAGAAGGTGCTGGGCGTCTAATCGTATAATATTGGTAATCAACTGATTAAAAGCGGTATCATAAGTTTGAAAAAAATCAGTGGATCGAAAGGTGTTACGATCCGTGACGATGTATTGATATTTACCGTCATCATACAACTCATTAACTGGCCCAAAAGGTGGCAGCGGCTCCCAATTTTGCCCGCCATTGAAACTGCGCTGAAATGGGTAGGTGGTCATAAAGGTATCACCCCGAATAAGCATTCGATTGCCCGAAAGTCGAAACGGTTTTGTCCAGGTCAAGCCTCCATCCAATGATTTATAAATACTGTCTTGGGCCTCTGCCTGGCTGTGCAGCCACAACGTAGACCCTTGCGCGTACAGGCGTAAGGGCTTATTAATAATTTTATCCCATTGATTATTAAATGCATTGTACCGATAAGGGAAATAGCCATATGTTAAGAGTTGGCCTTTTTGCACCATCAATGGCGCGGTCGTAATGCCTTCTGGCGCAGGTTTGATTTCTTGCCAGCTTTGGCCGAGGTCTTTGGTCAGGAAACAACGCACCAGCCCGTTTTCGTCTGTGCCATCCATGACGATAATAGAATCTTGCGCGCCATATCGCAAAGCGCGAATACCCGCATTGAGGGGCTCATTCAGCACGGCAAACGGGCCGTTTAAGGGTTTCCAATGTTGGCCCTGATCGGTGCTGATGAATATATTACGGTTTCCATGTTTTGATCGTAGGATCGCACCATTGGTCACGGGTTGCACGCCCCATTCCGAATAATAACCTGAGCCGGGCAAGGGGATTTTATGCCAAGTGGTTTGGGCATAAATAGAGGGGTATGTCAAAAGCAGGAAAGCCGCTATAAAGTATGATTTCATGGCAAAATGTGCTTGGTGCTTATATTTTAACCCAAATATAAGGCACTTTTACCAATCATAAAATTTTAACCCGTTCTCCAACCGTTCTAATGTTTTACAAATTCGATCAACCTTGGTTTCCACGCGTTTAGATTCTGTAATCCAGTCGATATAATATTTTTGATTACTGTCTGAAAGGGTTAAAAAAAACTGGTAGGCTTTTGGCGCATCCAATAAACAGGTTAAAATTTCATCAGGTACGACCAAGGGCGACGCATCCACATAAAGTGTAACGTGTATGGTGTCGCCTTCTTTTTTGCCAATTTGCTTTCGGACGGCCGATTTTAACGGTAACATCATGGACCCATCCTTCATGGGCAGCAAATTGAATTGATTCAATGCATACGCATCAATAAATCCGCTAACCCTGATTAATCCGAGTGCTTGTTTTTCAGCAGTTGGAATTTCTGAATAACTGCAAAAAACCAACCTCCTTTTCCTATTTGTTTTTGGACGATATAGTCTTTGTCAATCAATGGAGTTTCCATTATAGGGAGACCAAAAGTATTGCTTTCGTTAAATATCTTCAGGGCTTGATTTGTTTTTTCAAGGCGTCAAGTTCCTTTTGAAGGGCAAGATTTTTTTGTTTTTCGGCTTCGGCTCTTTGTTTTTCGGCTTCGGCTCTTTGTTTTTCGGCTTCGGCCCTTTGTCTTTCGGTTTCTGCCCTTTGTCTTTCTGCTTCGGCCTTTTGTTGCTCCTCCATCAATTGATTATCCTTTTCAGCGATAATTTCATCTTTTTGCTTCATGGCACGTTCAAAAACGCGATCTACTTCATCTTCGACATCCATAATGTTACGGATTTCTTCATTGGCAATCGCACGCCCAAGTCGGTCTACCATCTTTTTCACCAAAGGATCGTTTGTTTCCCCTTGAAAGTCCAATTGGTGTACATCGGAAGTGGTTTGGTACAAAGGACTAAAAATTTGCAAAACGCGCTCCAACTTGGTGCGGGCTTGTTTAGGCAATTTTCGCACCTGAATTAAATAGGAATCATGTGTCAATAATTCTACAAAATCTTCTTTAATATCGAGCAATTCCTGGGTAACCACATCTCGATACTCCCGGTTGATTTTCACGATTCCAGACTGAATACTATCCAGCTGAAAGCCTAAAAAGTAAATGGTCAAAATGGGCAAGGGACGTTCTTCAATCTGGCCTTGCTCGTTCAAAATGCTATCTTCTTTTCGATAATTTTCGCCCAGATACCGCCGAAAGCGCATCACATCGAAGGCTTTTTTGGCTTTTTGCAACTCAATGAGCACTTTGCGGGTTGCTCCCGTTTTATTTTTGATAATAGCCTTAAAATCAAATCGCAATATACTGATGCTTCCGCCCGATTTTTCGGTGGCCGTCTCCTGTGGCTTTATCTCCAAACTTTGAATTTCTTCTCCCAGAATGGTCGAAAGTAATTCTTTGGCAATGTCCAGATCCTCCAGCAGGTATTTGAATACCACATCATAAATCGGGTTGGCAATCAGCATAATGTTATCTTTTAAAGCATTTTATTTAACTCTTTTTACCCATTTATGGGCTGGTATTAAATTTTGAGACACAAAAATAAAGGAATGCATCGTAAGTTACAAGACTTGGCGCTACATTTAACACATTTTGTTTTTATTTTATCGTAACAAAAGTTTTCCAACATAACCCTTGCGCCCCACCCAAAACTGCACCCAATATATGCCAGGCGGCAACTGCGCAGGAAGTACAATCTCTTGCCCAGCGGAAAATACCTGCTGCGAAAGTACTTTTTCACCAACCGCATTATAAACCCCTAAAATACCTTCCGTTTCCCGGTCAAAACCCTCTAACAACAATTGAAAAGTGCCCAGCGAAGGATTTGGGTAAATGCGCAGCGGCTTCCAGGCATCGAGGGTCAAAACCGAAGACGTTGGTATAGAATCCAAATACTCATAAGCCCCGACATCAATTCCAGCCCCCTGTGGCCGCATAACACCCTCAAAATCAATGCCTGGTGCATATAAAGTGTCACCCGCATCAATGGCCGAACAACCGGGCAACAATTGCAAATTGAAACTAACTGGAACGGCCATGTCGGACACATCCACAAAATAGTTGCTAAAGTTGGAAAGGGCGCCCAACACGATGTTTTTCGATCCGGTACCCATTTCAGGCGTAGTGAAAAAGACGTTGTTTGCCACTAAATTGTTGATGACAACATTACCCGAGCTGGGTGGTCCATTGGTCTTTTTGGAAATCAGAATCCAAGCGGGGCCAATGTTGGTGGCATTGTTGTCGTACGGATCTACCGTCGAAACCAAATACGGATCAATGACGGTATTGTTGATAATGCGGCAATTCACCGCGCCATACATCGAAATGCCGTGCCAATGGTCGGTCATCACGATGTTGTTTTCGATCACCCAATTCAAAAACACCCCATCAAAACAGCCAATTCCTTGCGTATTGCCCCGGAAAGCGCGGCTAGTATCGGTTGCGCCAATCATCGCGGGTCCAGCCGACAGTGTTCAGGTTGGAGGTAATGGTACAATGGCTAACGGTGATATGCGTGGCGTAAGGGTATATTTCGATCAAATTATAGGAAGGCACGGCATTCGTACCCGTCGATTCGGATTGTATCATGAGTCCGTACAACTTCCAGTAAGCCGCCGAAGTGTTGGCGGTGCTGGACACCCGGATTCGAGGGACAATCGGTTGATGCCCAGGTTCGGGCGTGATCACCACAAAATCGGTATTTACACCTTTAATAATGGTGTACCCATGGTTGCCTGTTCTTAAAAAGATGGTATCACCGGGTAAAAATGTCTTATTGGCCGTAAAAACACTGCTCAGATTGGCCCAGGGCGCTGCTGCGGTACCCGGATTGCTCATTTTGCCGGCAAGGGAGGGATCGGAATAATAATTGGTGGCCTGACTTGGGCGGTTAAAGAGGCAAAATAGGAATATAACGGCTACTCGGATGGGTGCTGGCATGGTATAACGGGTTGAACTTTTGGCAAATTTAAGGGTATAGGTGGTAAAGATGTACCAATTCGTGCCATGGATGCTATATCATCCTCTCCCGACTTTTTTGCTCCAATTTTTGCCATTCTGCTTCCAAAATAGCGCAACCAAGCTTATATAAATACTGGTGGAGGCTATGGTCATCTACCGCACTGGTTTTAAAATCGGTACCCTGCCCAAGTTCGCCAAATTGTTGCGCCTGAGTATTTAAAAAATGCGTAGACCTGCGAATAGAAGATTGCACCTCCGTCATCGTTTGCTGAATGGCTTCCTGCCGCTGTACATCCAGCCCATCCAGGTCAAATTCGATCCCATCATCATCCAGCAAAATATCGGGACCGCTGATACGATACGATTTGTCGAACTTTCGCGGTAGTCCACCCAGGTTGTGAAAACCCAACAACTGCGGCGGGATTTGTGGCACCAGATCTTCGTCGTTGATATGGAGATAGGTTTGATCCAGCAACCGTTCATTGTAGGCAGACTTAAATTCCTGATTACCAACACGGGGCGCGCCGAAAACATATACCCCCGCCACTTTATAGTCATTGCTGGAAAACCGATAGGCACCCAATTGCCCCAAGGCGCCGCCTAGACTATGCCCGCTAAAAAACAGATTTTTATCCGCACCCAGTTCGTCTACCGCAGCCTTGAGTCGATCCCAAACGCCTTCCAGCGATTGTTGAAAGCCCCTGTGTACGCGCCCGCGCCCGCCCACGGCATCCGTTTTGAAAAAATTCAGGTCTACCAACGCATCCCGACCATTGCTGGTACCCCGAAAGCAAATGATTAAAAAATCGTCTTTTCCGGCCACAAAAACCTGAGTATCGGTTTCTGGATCTTCTACCCAGCGGAACGTGTCGTACCCCCAAAGGCGCATATGGGCTTCTACAAAATCGGCTTCAAAATAAGCGAGTTGTGAAAAATCAGCCAGCACCAACGCATTTTTTAAGCGATAATCGAGTCGATTGGGGTCAAATCCAAAGGCAAAAGAAGGAATGATGTCCTTGCGACCGTACCGCGCGTGGTTGATCACGGGCCCCACATTTCGAAGCGCCCAGGCTGCACTCACGCCCGGTGCCGCGATTCCCCCATACCGCAATTCCTTCCCGTTGATGCGCAAAATTGCCTCCGCCTGTTCGTCTTGCTGCAAGTGTACGCACAGCGATTGCGCATAACGCATGGCTGCATCGAACGCATCAAAAGGATCGTCTGCTTCTTGTTCTGGAATTGGACCGTCGGTATTGATAATATAATGCAATGCCAGGAGATCGAGGACAGGTGCCAGCGTATAATTGGTGGTAGCTGCTTGGAGTTTTTTGCGAAAAATAAGCAGTGATTCCGCCAATTTTTGGTTGTGGGTATAAATTACCTTGAGCCATTTATACGGGTCGACGGCATGGGTAAATTCCCAGCCCAGGTTAAAAATATCCTGTTGGAAAAGCGGCAGTTCCTGTTGTAGTCGGGCGTAGGATTGCTGGATTTGTTCCGGTGAAGGTTGGGTCATTTTGCTAGAATGGAATTTTACGGACTTTTTAATTCAAATTTGACCTTTGGGATGCGCGTTTGCAACAAACATACGGCATTTATTTATCCGTTTTATTTACAAATAGATATCTAACATCTTTGCAGAATAAGGTTACGCGTGCTTTGCATTAAACTAATATACAATTTGATCCTTCGTGAAATGAGGGTGTTATGGAGCATTAAATCCTTTTCCCCTACTTTTGATAAGACTACGATGGCTTTTCCTTTGTACAAAGTTAGCAATGACCGTACCCAGTTGAATCCGGATTTTGGGAATGGGCTTATTTTGAAGACGGTATTGGTCGTTCGAATTGATACGAAATAATGGTTCAGGGCATTTTATTTCAAGCATTTATATATAAACCCAATTTGTTTTTAGCAACCAATAATTCAACTTGCAGGGCTTCGATTTTTTTCAACAAATGCGCGATTGCATCGACGCCCTCTACGTTTATTTCAAGGTCCGTGTGAAAAAAAATCAGGCTTTCCAGCGACTTTAATTGCTCTTCCAAAATGTAAGATTCATCCCTTTCAACGATCAATGCTACATGCCCCAGATCATTTAAGGAATGAATGAAAGATGCATCCACATGATAATGCGTAATTACTTGATCGATACGGACTAAGTTATTGGTCTTCATGGGTTCTAATGGTTTTTAATTGCAACAACAATGCTTTTTCTTCCTCCGTCAGTTGGGTGGGAAGTTTGACTTCATATTGAATGAATAAATCTCCGAAAGTTCCTTCCTTTTTATAAACCGGGAATCCCTTTCCTTTTAATTTGACCGTCGTTCCCGGTTGTGTTTCAGGCGCTACCTTCAGTTTAACCTTTCCGTCAAAAGTATCCACCTGAATATCGCCCCCTAACAAAGCGGTGTACAGATCAATTTCCTGCTTTTTGTATAGATGATCGCCGTCTCGTTTAAAAGGGGTATCATTTTCAATGGTAAACGTAATGTACAAATCACCATTTGGGCCGCCGTTTATACCAGGTGCGCCATGTCCTGCGATTTTAATTACCTGGCCATTTTCAATACCAGCCGGAATGGTAAGCCGAATGCTCTTGCCGTTTAGGGTTATTTCCTGCTTTTGGGTTTCATATACTTCCGTCAATGCAAGGTGCAGTTCGGCATTTACATCTTGACCTCTAAATCTTGTTTGCCGATTTTGTCTGCCATTTCCCCCAAACATTGATTCAAAGTACGCCGAAAAATCATCCGTATCTTCTGGTCGAAACTGACCGCCCGTCCTGCGTTGTGATTGCTGTTGTTGCTGCTGCTGTTTTTGGGCTTCAAAAGCATCGGCATGCTCCCAGTCTTTCCCGTACAGGTCGTATTTTTTCCGGTTTTCCGGGTTGCTCAATACCTCGTTTGCCTCACTGATTTCCTTAAATTTCGCTTCTGCGGCTTTGTTGTTCGGGTTTAAGTCGGGGTGATACTTTCTGGCGAGTTTTCGGTAAGATTTTTTAATGTCTTCCTGGGAGGCTGTTTTGGTTACATCTAATATTTTGTAATAATCTATAAATTCCATGATGGATTTTATTAGGATGGCGGCTGAATGCCTGAGGATGTGGTCAAAGGGATTTCAGACTGTAATATAAGGAAAATATTGGGGTTGGGTTGGGGTTTGTCTCCTCCTGATTTTAAACCCATCGAATTCGATGGATTTAAAATCGGGAGGACAGCTCACGTTGGCAACCAATTTCTCACCTTATTCCACCCCCAACACCTTAGTACATTCCTCCCCAAACTGGCTAATAATCCGCACCGCAATTTTTTGGCCTTTCGCTTTTACCTCAATCGGATGCGAAATATGCCCATATAAACGTTCAAAGGCTTCATCGTCCAACTCAATTTTAAGGGTTTTTTCCACTTTCTTTTTGGTATTGTCCTTGGCTAAATTGTCCAAGCCTTTTTTCCATTTGTCAAATTCCGATTTGTCGCCGCCGCAGAAGAAAACCTGTTTAACCACAAAATTGCTGCCGTCGTAATCATCGTCGATCATCCAGTAAGCGATATCGTGTATGTTGCGGGCTTTTACTTCGTCTTTGATGGGGTCGTAAATGTCTAAGCCCTTTATTTCAACCGTTACTTCCGTGCCTTTTTTATGCAGGTCAATATCCGGTTCGCCGATGGTGACAAAACTGGCAGCAGATTTGGCGGGTTTCTTTTTCAAGCCTTCCTGCAACAAATCATCGTGTATGCGCACGCGATCTACTTGGAAAGTACCCATACTCATAGTTTGTACGCCGCCCTCGATGTCACTTTCAAAACTAAAGCCCAGGATGACCAACCAACTGGCATCGCCTCGGCTGCGGCACTCTTTTATAGCATCGTTGACCAGTTTTTTGCTCACCGTGCCGAATTTGGGACCAATATGGAAATACGCCTTTTGCTCGCCTTTTTCGGTGACATAAAAACCTTCGGCATTGAGCGATTCATTGGCCAGCAATTCCACGCTTCGGAACACCACCATTTCGTCTTTTCGGCCGTTTTTGATACCTGCACTGAGCAAATGTTGCTTGATGACTTCTTCAAAGGCGCCTTCTGCTTCGTTTACGCGTACTTCATCGTCGAGTTCCTCAGGTCTGATTGGTTCGTAGTTTTGCAGGGTTTCTACAGTGAAGGGGCCACTGACGCGCAACAGTTTTTTATCTTGCTCGGGTTGGTCGTATAGGGTTTCGGTAGCAGGTGGCTCGTCGTTGGCCAAGCTTTTAAGAGTAATATGCGGAACCGTTTTGTATTTGAACCCCTGGCGGATGTCGCCGTTTTCATCGTATAAATTATAATAAGGAAACACCGCGGTCACGAGGCGCTGTTTGGCAATGTTGAGGGCAATGCGGCTGGTGTCGATGGTGATCCAGCGGCGGCCCCATTGTTCGGCGACGTAGGCTGTGGTGCCGCTACCGCAAGTGGGGTCCAAGACGAGGTCACCGGGGTCAGTGGTCATTAGAATGCAGCGTTTTACTACTTCCAATGAAGTCTGCACGACATACTGTTTTTCCCTTGCTCCAACAGTATCATTCCAGTTAGATGTAAACTTTGACAAATTATAATTATCTAGGAATAATATATAACGTAAATTATTGCCTTCAATGTGAATTCTTTTTGCTTTAATTAATTTTTTAAACCCGTCTGAGTTCGTTGGCCAGCAAGCATTTTTAGGAGGCATCCATTTCTTTCCTTCAAAATCAACCGGGTGTAATTCCCATTTGATGTACATTTAGGGTCAAAAATACAGACAATGACA
>JBBAVI010000079.1:0-25973 GCA_040397785.1 Saprospiraceae bacterium
AAGGTATCCTGACACCCAATCCGTACCTCGATAAGGTGTATCACTTCGATAAAGAAATAGACGAAGTTTTGCCAGATTTGAAAGCAGAACAGTATGACTGGGTGATCGACCTGCACCATAACCTGCGCAGCGCTCGGCTCAAACTGGCACTTGGACGTCCAAGCCGCGCTTTTCCGAAAAAAAACCTCGAAAAATGGATGCTGGTAAATACCGGCCTGGATTGGATGCCGCAAGAACATATTGTGGACCGATATTTGCGTACGGTTCAGCATTTGGGGGTTCAGTCGGATGGAGCGGGGCTGGATTATTTTATTCCAACGGATCAAGTGGTGGATCTTCGGGACTTACCGGCGCAAGGGTTGAAGTTGCCTTTTGTCGCTTTTGTGCTGGGCGCAACCCACGCAACGAAGCGGTTGCCGCCCGAAAGTATAGAGCAGTTGTGTCGTTTACTGCCCTGTTCGGTGGTATTGTTGGGTGGACAAGCAGAAGCAGCACTCGGGGAACAACTTGCACAGTTAGGACCCCATATTTGGAATTTGTGTGGTACCCTAAGTTTGCATCAATCGGCATCGGTGCTGGAACAAGCAGGCGTTGTACTCACCCATGATACCGGACTGATGCATATTGCAGCAGCAAAACGCAAAAAAATCGCAGTGGTATGGGGCAATACAACCCCGCGGTTCGGAATGTATCCTTATGATCCAAAAGGATTGGCTACATGCGAAAATTTTGAAATAAAGGGTTTATCTTGCCGTCCGTGCTCGAAAATCGGGTATGCCATTTGTCCAAAAGGGCATTTTAAGTGCATGAAAGACCAGGATTTGAATGCTATTGTCCGGTATATTACCTTTGCTATGGCAGAGTAATATAAAAGTGATACGCAACAAACACATGCAACCCTTTTTTGGAGCAGTACGTCTCTCAAAAAAGTGGCACAAATGATAATTTTTTCCGAAACGCAGATAATGTTTCTCATTTCGTCAGAATTGAGCGATGTTTGCCTCTGCGGATCATTTTTTTGGCAGTTTAACAATTACTGGCAGACGATTTGGAGATGCAACCGAATTTTTACTTAATTTTCGGCTGTAATGCTTACGAAATACTACGCTCAAAACAATCTGGTATGCACACTAGAAAACTACTAAGCCTTTTTGCTTGCTTATTCCTGACCACCGCTTCTATTTGGTCACAAGACATCCATTTCACACAATATAACATGGCGCCCATGAGCCTGAATCCGGCGCAAATTGGAAAATTTGAAGGCACCGCTCGAATTGGCGGTATTTTCAGAGGCCAATGGGCCAGTGTATTGGGCGCAGGACAGCAATTCCGCACCCCGTCCGTGTGGGTTGACGCACCAATTATCCGCGGTTTTCGCAAGCGCGACTGGGTTGGTATCGGTTTGTCGGTTTTTACCGATAAAGCAGGTGCACTCGGAATGACGCACAATGGCCTGAAATTAGGCGCAGCGTACCACCTGTCGCTGGATAAAAAAGGAAATACATACCTTTCTGTTGGCTACCACTTTGGGGGCGAACAGCGCAAACTGAACCCGGGCGATCGGGCACGACTGGAGGACGGCTTTAAGGCAAATGGCGATTATGGTGCCAGCGCAGAATCGTTTGCTACAGAAGCACAAAACTATTCTGACAATGATGCAGGGATCGCCCTTACGGCGCGTTTAAACAAGCGCATGAATTTTGTGCTCGGATTTTCCATGTTCCACCTTGCAAAACCAACCTACACCCTGGTAAAACCATCCGCTTCAAATCCGGGTACAGGAACCAGCACTGCAACAAACTCCTCCATGGAAACCCTTTCCCGTCGGTCTGTAGCAAGCGGCACGTTCAATATCCAGTTGAATGACAAATTGACCACCAGCCCTTCGTTTTTATTCCAAACCATGGCGGGCGCAGACGAAATTGCCATTCAAAACATGTTTGGTTACCTTTTTAACCAGGAAAAAGACATTACGCTCAAATTCGGCCTGGGCTATCGCCTGGGAGATGCGGCACAAGTACTCTTGGGCTTTCAACAAAAAGACCTGCAAGTGGGCTTTGCTTATGATATCAACGTGAGTCAACTGTCGAACCAAACCAATTATCGAGGTGGTTTCGAAATTGCGGCCAATTACATCATCAAAAAGTACAAAAAGGCCGATCCAAAACCCAAAATCCTTTGCCCACGTTTCTAATTTTTATCCAATTCGTTGCATTCCGCAAGGACATTCCCATGCCTAATTACAATATGATGAAATATACGCTCCTGCTTTTAACCTTTACCTTGCTTGCTACAATCGGGTTGTACGCACAACCGATCAATCGGGCTACACCGGAAGCAAATTTAAAGGCTGCCGACGAGTCGGTTGCCAACAACAACCCTTACCAGGCCCTCGAATTGTACCAAAAAGTGTACGACGAGACCAAAGACAAAGCAATTAATGTAAAAATCGCCAAATTGCACTACGATTTGCGCGATTATGATAAAGCAGAAAAGGCCTTGAGCAAAATCGTGCTGCGCGACCGCAAAGCCGAATATACCGAACTCAAATACTGGCTGGCTTTGAGCATGAAAATGAATGGCAAATACGCCGAAGCCATCGATATGTTCAATCAATACACTTCCGAAGGCGCCGACGAAAACTTGAAAAAATCGGCTAAATTGGAAATCGCTGGCTGCGAATTAGGCCGCAAAGCCAAACAGCCTGAAAATCTGCTGGTCAACAACATCGGTAAAAAAGCCAACAGCCCGCAAACGGAGGCCGCCCCATTCATGTTCAATGGGGAATTGTACTTCGTTTCGCTCAAATCGAAGGAAATCGTTACCCTGGACGGCAAAGAAGGCGACTGGTTTGCTAAAATTTATACGGCCAAAAAAGAAACCGATGCTTTTGGCGACCCGACCGCTTTGGGTACGCAAATCAACCGCGAAGGATGGCACCAAGGCAACGTAAGCATCAGCAATGATGGCAATACGATGTTTTTCACCCGGGTGGAAACTGAATTCAACGGGATGTCAAGCAGCAAAATTTATTTTTCCCCAAAAACCAACGACGGTTGGGGCGCAGCCAATGAAGTGGTTGGTGTAAATGGCGAATATATTGCCAAACACCCCAATGAAGGCGAACTGTTTGGCGAAAAAGTGTTGTTTTTTGTGGCCAATATGCCCGGCGGACAAGGTGGCGATGATATCTATTACGCAACCCGCAAAAGCGATGGCGTATACAGCCTGCCTGTTAACTTGGGCACGGTGATTAACACGCCCGGCGATGAAGTAAGCCCATTCTACCGCGATGGCAAATTATACTTTAGCAGCAACGGCCGCCCAAGCCTGGGTGGTTTAGATGTGTTTGAAAGTCAATGGAATGGCTCTGTTTGGAGTGCTCCAAAACCATTGCCGCTGGGCGTCAACTCCAGTGTAGACGATCAATATTACTCCCAATCCGTGGATGGGTTCTCTGGATTTTTGGTCAGCAACCGACCTGGACCAAACAACCTGAAAAGCAAAACCTGCTGCGACGACATTTACAACTGGGAAATGGAGCGTATCAAAGTACAACTGGTGGCCAACACTTTCCGCCTGAAACGCCAGAAGGAAAAAGAAAACCAACCGCTGCCGAATTGTACTCTACAAATCGTGGATGTAACGGAGAAAAATCCGGCAAAAGTTGATGAAAAGAACAACGCAGGAGGCAATGACTTTAGCTTTGCACTACAGCCCGAACGCTCTTACGTCCTGATCGCTACCCGCGAAGGATACCAGTCCGATACCATCAAGTTAAATACAGTTGGTGTGAAAAAATCGATTGTGATCGACAAAAAACTCACCCTGCGTTTGAAGAAAAAGGAGCCTGTGATCGTAAAACGCAACGAGCCAATCCGCTTGAACAACATCTATTACGACTTTAACGACGATAAAATCTTGGTGGACTCCGAAAAAGACCTCCAATTCCTGGTTGATTTGATGAATAAATACCCGGATATGAAAATCGAGTTGTCTTCGCACACAGATGCGCAAGGTAAAGTGGATTACAACCAAAAACTTTCCCAACGCCGTGCCGATAGCGCCAAACGCTGGATGGTGGCCAAAGGCATTGCCGATGATCGGATCACCCCGGTAGGATATGGCGAACAATTCATCCTTAACCGTTGCACTGATGGCATCGAATGTACCGATGATGAACACCGCTACAACCGCCGCACCGAATTCAAAATCCTCGCCGGTCCTACCAGCATCGAAATTGAAGAAACAATAGTGCCAGAGACCAACGAAAAACCAAAAGGGCAAAAACCAGGCGGCAAACAATCCGTTCGTCCTGTTTTTTTTTATCAAAACTAATTGAGGCCGATACCATCGCGCCCGGCATCGACTGGAATAATCCGGTCGATGCCGTTTTGCGTTTTAAGCAAGACACCATTGTTTTCGGAACCGTGCAGGAAGGTGAAAAAATTGGAACCGAATTTATCTTTGAAAATATCGGGAAAGACCCACTCGAAATTGAAATTGTAAGCGCTTGCGAATGTATTTATATGGATTGGACGGAAGGCCCGATCACTTCCAAAGCAATCGGCCGCATCAACCTGGTTTTTAATACAGCCGGCCATTCGGGCAATCAGTCTAAAACAATCGACGTTATTTTTAAAAATACAGATGCCAACGATTACCCACTGGTAAAACAGGTACAATTATTGGTGCAGGTTCTGCCCAAACGCGAATAAAAGACCCAAACAAATACTACCCACAACAACTACGTATGAGAAAAGGATTGTTGCTGTTGATTTTAACGATTGCTGGAATGAGTGCTTGTGTAAAACCCAAAATCTACAAAGCAGAAGTACGCGCCCGCGAACTAGGGGAAGCACGTGAGGGTGTTTTTGTAAAGGAATTGCAAGACCGGAAAGCCGAAACCGCCAAATTGACCGAAATGGTGGGCGCCTTAAACAGAACCATCGGCAATCAAGAAACTACTTTGGCCGATTTGCGCACTGAACTTAGCTCCCGAACACAGCAAATGGGTGAGTCCTCCAGTAAACTCATTTCGGAAAAAATTTCCCTCGAAAAAGAACTGGCTGCTACCAAAGCGCAACTTGACAACCGCATCGGAATTGTCCAAAAGGTACGCAGCGCCCAAACAGAACGAAAACTGCAGCTGGACAATTTAAAAAACAGCATCTCGAACGTATTTGAAAAATCGGAAGGCGTGGCTATTGCGCTGGATGGCGAAACAGTGGTGGTCAATTTAAATGACAAATACTTGTTCGACCTCACGGGGATAAATATAAATACCAATGGCAAAAGCCTGCTTTCGAACTTGGCGGGATACCTGAGCACGCACCCGGATATGGATGTGGATATTGTAGCGTTTACTGATAACGCATTGCCGAAAGACAATAAAATACTAAAAGATACTTGGGAATGGAGTTTGTTGCGAGCGTCCACCATGGTTCGGCTGCTTATCCGCGACTACAACATCAACGCCAACCAAATGACGCCCGTAGGGAAGGGGGAGTTTTATCCAATAACTTCGAATGAAACGCCAGAGGGACGCCAAAAGAACCGCAGAACCCTGATTGTATTTCGTCCAGAATTGCTAAAAGTACCCACCGCTGAATAATTGATGTCCTACTTTTAACGCAGCCCGTAAAAATAGCGGGCGAAATATATTGGTAAAAAAATGGGTTGAATTGTCATCCAATATTGCGAAAGCGTGCTTTGGAGTACAATTCAACCCATTGGAATTAATTTTCAGCTTCTTCCTCAGACGCTTCTTCAGCATCATCGCCTTCTTCCTCTTCGTCATCGCCTTCTTCTCCTTCTTCGTCATCTCCTTCTTCGTCGCCTTCTTCGTCATCCATATCCTCTTCGTCCATATCTTCCTCGCTTTCTACTTCCTCTTCTTCTTCAGAGGTTTCGTCATCAAAAGAAGTAAGTTCGAGTTCGGTTGCTTCGTCGAGGAGCAATTCCATTTCAACTTGGTCGAGTTGTTCAGTGTGCAACATGGTATTTAATTTTGAAAAGTGAAGGAAAGGTTTGTTAAGGCCAAGGTAAAACAAATTTAAATCAAGCAATCATCTTCCAAAATTAATTTCTTATTAATAAAAGCGGGCCTTACTTTTCCTCGATTAGTTCGATCAAACGGTTCAATTCGCCGTCATTTTCGAACTTTACAATCAGTTGGCCATTGCCTTTATCATTGCGTTTTAAGGCTACTTTTGCGCCAAAAAATGCACTGAATTGGTCTTGAATATTGCGCAGATGATCTGGCAGGCGTTTACTTGCTGTTGGCTTTACACCCTTGGTTTCTTCCTGGTATTTGCGGATCAAATCCTCGACGGCACGTACCGACAATTCTTCCTGGATGATCTTGGCAAACAGCGAGTTTTGAAACGCCGCATTGTCTTTTATGCCTGCCAAAGCGCGCGCATGACCCATCGAAAGTTTGCGCTCGCGCACGGCTTCCTGTATTTTATCCGATAAAGTCAGCAGGCGGGTATAGTTGGTAATGGTCGTGCGATCTTTTCCAACCCGCTCCGAAATTTGTTCGTGCGTCAGTTTGCATTCTTCCATCAGGCTTGCATACGACATGGCAATCTCGATGGCATTCAGATCTTCCCGTTGAATGTTTTCGATCAGGGCCATTTCCAGCATTTCCTGGTTGTTGGCGATCCGTACGTATGCTGGAATTTCGGTCAGACCTGCGCGTTTGCTGGCCCGAAAACGGCGTTCGCCAGAAATGATTTGGTATGCTTTTTCATGCAAACGGCGCACCGTAATAGGTTGAATCAAACCATGCACCTTAATGCTGGCCGCCAACTCGTCCAATGCCTTATCATCAAAGTCTTTCCGTGGCTGATCCATATTGGCCTCGATGTGCTCAATGGGCAACAACAGGATATGGTTGGTCAACTCTCGAATGACTTCTTGTTGATCTTCTTTGATTGCTTGTTCTAACTGGGACGCATTTTTCAACAATGTTCCAATTCCTTTGGTATTAAAGGTAGTTTTTGCCATTTAATTCTGGTTTTTTCTCAGGAATTCCTCAGCCAGGTTAAAAAAGTTGGTTGCGCCTTTGCTACTCACATCGTACAGCGCAACGGGCGTATGTTGCATAGGGGCCTCCGCAATACGGCTATTGCGGTGGATAATTGTTTCAAATACATAATCGTCCGAACTATTGCGCACCTCTTCTACAATCGCATTGGCCAAACGCAAACGGGTATCGTACATTGAAATGACCAGACCTTCTACCTGCAAATTTGGATTGTAGCCTTGTTTTACCAAAGAAATGGTGTTTTTCAATTTTGACAATCCTTCAAACGAAAACATTTCACATTGCACCGGAATCAACACGGTATCCGCAGCTACCAAGGCATTCAACGTAATCAAACCCAGCGATGGCAAACAATCGATAAAGATATAGTCGTAATCTTTGCGCACTTCTGCCACAATACCACGCATGATGTATTCGCGGTTGGGCATGTTGATCAACTCCAACTCCGCACCAACCAAATTGATGCTGGATGGCAATAGGTGTAAATTGGCGGTTTCGGTGGAAATAATGGCAGAACGCGGATCAATGCCATCAACCAAACATTCATACAAACCTGGAACATCGTTGCTATCCGGCAATCCCACCCCCGAAGAAGCATTGGCCTGTGGATCAGCATCAATAATCAATACTTTTTTCTCCAAAATTGCCAGAGAAGCAGCAAGATTAATTGCCGTGGTTGTTTTGCCTACACCGCCTTTTTGGTTGGCAATCGCTATGATTTTACCCATGTCTTTGAGCATATTTTCAGAAATTTATTGGTAAATGTTGTGTGTGCTTGTTAAATTTCTAAGCTACCCCCGATCGGTAATAACTCCAGATCTTTCCCTTTTGCCTCAAAGGCTGCAATGGCTTCTGATTGGTTTATGACAATGTACCCAAATGTGTCGTAATGACACCCCAACACCCGTTTGCAACGTACAAAATCACTGGCCAACAAGGCATCATGATAATCCATCGTAAAATTAGAACCAAGCGGCAAAATAGCAAGATCGAGTGGCGGGCAAGTCATCGGAATCAATTGCATATCCATATGTACCGCCGTATCACCCGCAAAATAGACCACCCCTTCCGGTGTAACAAACACATAGCCCACTGCAGTACCGCCATAGGTGCCATCCGGAAAACTGCTACTATGCACCGCATGTACCATTTTTACCCGACCAAAATCAAAATTCCACCAACCGCCAATGTTCATCGGATGGGCCCCAAACCCCTTATGGCCATAATAACCACTCACTTCTGCTATCCCAACGATCGTCGCTTCCGGATTATGAGCCATTACGGTTTCCACATCGCCTACATGATCGCCATGCGCATGCGACAGGAAAATATAATCACAACGCATAGCATTTACATCAACTTCGGTAGCAAGCGGATTGCCCGAAATAAACGGATCCAACAAGATCCGGGTACTGCCAATGGACAGTAAAATGCAAGAATGTCCGTAATAGGTAATCTTCATGGCGTATGGAAATAACTGTAAATTGAGAACTGCAAAGATACCTTGGTTGCCAACATTTAGGCAGGCAAAAGTCGGGTTTAGTTATCCCCCGATTATCCACATGTTGTTAACATAGCACGATCCCACGCTGACGCCACAGTATCAAGGTGGTATGTGTAAGGGGCTTTCAACTTTGGCCCAAATGCACATTTGGTATGGTTAGTAACCTGGCGTACGCTATACGTTTTTGGATTTCCGCTTAAACGACCAATGGATCCAAACCCGGGCAGCCAAGGTACCGTCCGGCAAGTAACCGTTCGATTCCATGATGATTTCTTGTGCCGCTCCAGTGGTAACCGCCAGATATATAACCTGGGCAATTTCCTCCCCCTGTTTACACTCAAAAACCAGGGTACGGTCGGCCTTTTTATAAAATTCCGCCCGAACAGCCGTTACCAACATAGAAACCGGCGGCATCTCTTGCAACTCGGCCAGACCTAATAACCCGGTCGAAAGTTCGGCTGCTGCACATTGAGCCGCAAAATAAGTAGAACGAAATGGGTTTTGAGAACGCCAACGATAGGGTAGGGCCACCCGGGCCATGTGCGCATCACATTGCTCCACGTACATGCCCATAAACCAGGCTGCAGGCAATTTCCAAAATAGAAAAAGCCGCATACGCCATTTTTCATTGACCCAACGGTAAAAAGAAGTTTTTTTCATTGAAAAGGAACTGTTTCGGCAAATATATTGTTTAAGTTAGTGTTATTTTTAAAAATTTAGTCAAACGTTCCTTTGTAAAAACCCTACATTTGACTAATAATATATTGACTGCACCTAACTATTCTATTGTTAACGTCCTGCTTCCCCCTTTTGCTTTGATTTGGTAATGCAGGGATTTTATTGTTCACTCAAAAAAAATAAAACATGGAGTGGAGAAGACTTAACGGACAGCGCATCGAGCAACCCCTGTTGAACGCAGTGGAGGAAACCATTAAACGGGAAATTGCCAGCGGCTTCAAGTTGAAAGTGTGCATCGGAACAGACTCGCAAGTGATCGGCGAGGAAGTACATTTTGCCTCAGTCATTGTGTTTTTGCGCGAAAAACGCGGCGGATTTATGTTTATCTCCAACGATAAAGTATTCCGTAAAATGACCCTGCGCGAACGGATGATCCTGGAGGTTGCCCGCTCGGTGGAGGTCGCTTATGCACTTTGCCATTTACTCGATCAATACAGTGTCGCCCTTGAAGTGCATGCGGATATCAATACCGATCCGGCATTTGAGAGCAATACGGCATTGAAAGAGGCAATGGGCTACATCTTGAGCATGGGTTTTGTTTTTAAAGCCAAACCCGACGCATTCGCATCGTCCTCCTGCGCGGATAAGGTCATTTAAATGCCCAAAGCCTTCAAAATTCAACAACGGGCAAAATTATTTCCGTTGTTTGAATTGCATTTTGTTTTTGCCGAAACCGGACGGATGTTCATCGATTGTTGGTACTAGTCGCCAACGATAGCCAACGCTGAGTAGTTTTGAAACCGGTTGGATTCTAATCCATTGAAAATCAATTTTTTTATCTATCCATCCTTCAAATCCACTTTAAT
Organism: Saprospiraceae bacterium; assembly: GCA_040397785.1. GTDB lineage: Bacteria > Bacteroidota > Bacteroidia > Chitinophagales > Saprospiraceae > M3007. The sequence goes on from JBBAVI010000079.1 coordinate 10,100, forward strand.
CTTGGTATAATTGATGCATCTTTGGGCCTTATTTAAAAAATCTGGCATGAAACGACGCATTTTTCTACTCGCCTTCTCTTTGGCGCTTGGCGGCGCATCGAACGCGCAACAAATTAATTTTCAAAAATTTGATCTACCCAATGGCCTGAAAGTGATCCTGCATGAGGATCACAGCACGCCCATTGTGGCAGTATCCATTATGTATCATGTTGGCTCCAAAAACGAAAGTGTCAACCGTACCGGATTTGCCCATTTTTTCGAACACCTGCTGTTTGAAGGCTCCGAAAACATCGCCCGGGGGCAATTCGACGACTATATCAGCAATGCTGGCGGTATCAACAACGCAAATACCACTTACGACCGCACTTTTTATTATGAAGTGCTGCCCAGTAATCAATTGGCACTCGGACTGTGGCTCGAAAGCGAACGGATGCTACACGCCATGGTAGAGCCTGCCGGTATCGAAACCCAACGCCAAGTGGTGAAGGAAGAGCGGCGCTTGCGCTACGACAATCGCCCGTACGGACGATTGCTGGAAGAAACCATGAAGCGCACCTATAAAGTGCACCCATACTCCCATTCGGTGATCGGTGCTTTGGTAGATATTGATGCCGCTAATGTGGTTGATTTTATGCAGTTTTATAAAGATTTTTATCGGCCCGATAATGCCATTCTCAGTGTTGCCGGCGATCTGAACATCGCGCAGACGAAGCAATTGATCGAATTGTATTTTAAGGATATTCCAAAAGGTGAACAGGCTATTTTCCGTCCCAAAATCACAGAACCTCCCATCGTTCGGGAAGTACGCGATACCTTTATGGACAATATCCAACTGCCCGCCCTGGTGTACAGCTACCATATTCCCGCTCAAGGCACTGCCGATTTTTATGCCGTTAAAATGTTGGGTATGCTGCTGAGTCAGGGTGAAAGTAGCCGCCTCAACAAACAATTGGTCGACGAACAGCAAAAATCGGTCGGTGCAGGCTCTTTTCCACTCGAATTGGAAGATCCAGGCGCTTTTATGATGTATGCTATCGCAGCGATGAACATTGATCCTGCTGGTTTGGAAAATGCGATGGACGCGATTATTAAAGATGTGCAAACGAACCTCGTTTCGGACAAAGAATTTCAGCGGGTGCAAAATCAGGTGGAAAACGACTTTATCGGTGCCAATAATCGGGTAGTCGGTATTGCAGAATCCCTGGCTACTTACGAAATGTTTTTTGGGGATGCCAATTTGATTAATACCGAACTGGAACGTTACCGCAAAGTGACCAAAGAGGACCTGCGTCGGGCTGCTAATTTGTATTTAAACAAAGATAAACGGGTTGTGCTTTATTACCTCCCTGTTAAAACGCCTTAGAGCCCAAAAGAATTTATATTTTTTACAGGCTCTTAATCGCCCGATCTGCTCCTTCCAATTTTAATTTAAAAATACCTTCCATGAGAAGCATCGCTTATTTGGCACTTTGTGCCTTCCTTATTATAGCCGCTTGCAGCCCAAAAACGGCCAGCAAAACCGAAACTACCCCAACTACCAGCCTGGCACCGGTCATTCCGATGCCCAATGGCGATATCCGCAAAGCCGCACCCAAATCGGGCACTGCGCCCATTATTCAAATTGCCAAAGCAAATACCCTGCAATTAGACAATGGCCTGACCGTCATTGTAGTAGAAAACCATAAACTCCCCACGCTTTCGGTGCAGTTGTTTATTGATTATGAACCGGTACTGGAAAAATCAGCAAAAGGATATGTCGATATGATGGCCGATTTGTTGCTAAAAGGCACTAAAACACGCTCCAAAAGCCAAATTGATGAAGAAATCGACTTTATTGGGGCTACTTTAAATGCCAATCCAAATGGCTTTTTTGGCGAATGCCTTAGCAAACATGCCGATAAACTCCTGAATGTACTTTCCGATGCTACCCTCAATCCTGTTTTTCCAACCGAAGAACTCGAGCGCAGCCGAAAACGTCAAGTGAGCAACCTCGCCCAAAGTAAAACGGACGCCAATTTTATGGTGCAGCAATTGTCGGCCGCCCTGCGTTATGGAAATAGCCACCCGTATGGCGAAATCAAAACGGAAGAAAGCATTACAAAAATCACCCAGGCCCAGGTGCAAAAGCACTATGCAACGTTTTTCAAGCCCAACATCACTTACCTGGTAATGGTGGGGGATATTTCGAAGGAGAAAGCAGAAAAATATGCAAAACAATACTTCGGAAAATGGCAAAAAGGCGATGTGCCAAAAGAAACGTACGGGTTGCCACGCGCACCCGAAAAGAATTTGGTGCATTTTGTCAACAAACCTGCCGCCGTCCAATCGGTTATCAGCATCACCTATCCCCTTGAATTGCAACCCGGACAACCCGACGAAATACGGGTTCGCCTGCTCAACACCATTTTAGGCGCTTATTTTAACAGTAGGGTTAATTCTAATCTGCGGGAAAAACACGGCTGGACGTATGGCGCGAGTACCCGTATGAATTCCGACAAGTTGATCGGTTATTTTAGTGCAAGTGCCAGTGTGCGCAATGGCGTGACGGATAGCGCAATTGTGGAGTTTTTGAGCGAATTGAACCGCATAAAAACAGAAAAAGTACCGCCCAAGGAATTACAAATGGTGAAAAATGTACTCACGGGACAGTTTTCACAAAGTCTGGAATCGCCCGAAACCGTTGCCCGATTTGCGTTAAGTGCTGCGCGCTTTGGTTTAGCAGCCAATTATTTTGAACAATATTTGGCGGTTTTACAATCGATTACTGCCGATGAAGTGATGTTGATGGCCCGAAAATACATCAAATCAGAGCACGCACATATTATTGTTGCGGGCAACCAGGCGGAAGTTGCCGAAAAACTGGCCTTGTTCGAATCCAATAAGAACGTATTGTATTACGATGCCTTCGCCCGCCCGATCAAACGCAATGTCATGCCGCTCCCACCCGATATGACGGGGGAAAAGGTAATTCAGGATTACTTGCAGGCAATTGGAGCTGCTAAAATGGCTAGCTTTCATGATGTCGTTACAGATGCAAAACTGCAATTGAGTGGACCCGAAATTCAATTACAATCATGGCAAAAAGCAGGCGAGAAAATTGCGATTGAAATGAAAATGAATGGCCAAATCATTTCAAAACGCGTGTACGATGGCTTGGCAGGCAATGAGTCGGGGATGGCAGGTGCCACTCGTAAACTAGAAGGGAAATCCTTGGAAGACTTGAAAGAACAGGCTCGTTTTTGCAAAGAGGCTACCTATTTGACAAACGATGCTTACAAACTTTCCTTGATTCAAATTGAAGAAATAAACGGTGTAAATGCCTATGCCGTTGAAGTGACCCGTTACGACGGAAAACGCACCATGGAGTTTTATGATATGAAATCAAGCCTGAAACTACGCGAAATTACCCTGGATAAGGGTATCGACGACGCACCAGTTTCGGTTATTACCGATTTTAGTGACTATAAAGCCGTAGAGGGCGTGTTGTTTCCGCATACCATTGTTGTTACTGGCATGACACCGGCCCCTATGACCCTGCGCACCATGGGCATGAAAGTAAATCAAGGGGTAGAGGACGCGATATTCAAGTTGTAAAACAAGAAGGGTTGCGTATTTTTGCGCCAATTCTGAAGCCGTGTCTGCAAATCAGGCACCATGCTTTTATTTTTCATTATTTCGAAAACAACCAATATGTTGCATTTCATTTTGTTGCAAATCACGGGCAGCAATCCGCTGTTGAGCATGCTTTTCCCGTTTTTGATTTTGATCGTGTTTTATTTTTTCCTGATTCGTCCGCAAATTAAGCGCCAAAAAGATCAGCAAAAATTTGTGGACAGCCTGAAAGAAGGGATGGAGGTCGTAACCAATTCGGGCATTATCGGTAAAGTGACCAAAATTGACGGCAATGTTGTACGGTTGATGGTCGATGAAAAAACCTTTATCCGGGTAGTAAAACAATCCATTACGGCCGAAAACAAAGCATAATGCGCCTTTTACCCGCCTTATTACTGCTACTTTCCTGCCTGGGCGGCCATGACGTTGCCGCCCAAAGTCCTTGGGTGCGGAGTAAGGCGGGTGCTTATGCGCAATTGGCACTACAAGCGATTCCTACCTATGGCAACATTTTTGATGCCAATGGAAACGAAAAAATATTGGAACAATCGGTTACAGAACAAGCCCTGCAATTGTACGGCGAATATGGCTTGAGCAAACGCACCACCGGAATCATCGCGCTCCCTTTTCGGAGTATCTCGGTCGATCGAAATAAGGCTTTTCCAGGTTCACCGCAGGATCGCTCCGATTATTTCATTTTGCGGCCGGGCAACATTACTTTATCCGTTCGGCATCAATTGCGCAACCAAAAGTTGCCCATTACCCTGACCATGCGGGTCGATTTGCCCAGTTGGTCCGCAAAACCGGAAGCTGGATTGCGTGCCGGATTCAAAGCAGTTACGCTATTGCCCATGGTAAGCACGGGTAAAGGGTATGAAAAGGCTTATTGGCTTGGTTATGGCGGATATGCCTTGCGCACCAACCATTACAGCGATTTCGCCCTGGCTGGCATCGAAGCGGGACGGCGTATTGGCCGTTTTTGGGTTATCGCTTATTCGGAATTGCAAGTATCCATGAAAAATCGCTCGCGACAGGAGTCCGAAAATTTTCAACGCACCAATTTATATGTCAATAATCAGGCTTATTGGTCGCTGGGACTGAAGAGTGTGGTAAAAATGAATCGGTTTTGGGGCTTTATCCTAGGCGGGGCCGGGGTAGTGGATGCCCGATTGTTGCCCAACAAGCCCCAGTTCCATCTAGGCGCTTATTTTAACTGGGAATAACGTTCGCCGATCTTTTGTCCGACTAGGTCGTTAAATAAAAGCAAGAAACACCGCCCTAGCTGTATTATTGTGTCATTAAAATCTGAAAACGATAAAATAAAATATCATGCGCAACAATCACGAAATCGATTACAAGATCCACGGAGAAGAAATGCAGTGCGTTGAAATCGAACTGGATCCGAATGAAACCGTTATTGCCGAATCCGGCAGTTTTATGTTTATGGATGAAGGCATCGAAATGGCCACTGTTTTTGGCGATGGCAGCGGCCGTTCCGACGGTTTTTTCGGTAAATTAATGACCGCCGGAAAACGTTTACTGACCGGTGAAAGCTTGTTTATTACCACGTTTACAAATGTGGTACCTGGCAAACAACGCGTTACGTTCGCAGCGCCTTATGCCGGTAAAATTGTTCCATTGGATTTGTCGCAATTCGACGGCAAGGTCATTTGCCAAAAGGACGCATTCCTCTGTGCAGCCAAAGGGGTGCAAGTAGGCATTGAATTTCAACGCAAATTAGGTACCGGCCTGTTTGGTGGCGAAGGTTTTATCATGCAAAAACTGGAAGGCGACGGCATGGCATTCGTACATGCGGGTGGTTATATCCTGGAACGCGAACTTGGTGTAGGCGAAACCCTGCGCGTCGATACTGGTTGTATTGTTGGGTTTACGAGTCGTGTAAGCTACGATATACAATTTATAAAAGGCATCAAAAATATGGTATTTGGCGGTGAAGGCCTCTTTTTCGCACAACTCCGCGGTCCCGGTAAAGTATGGCTCCAATCCTTGCCCGTAAGCCGTTTGGCTGCTAAAATCATGCAATACGGCACCTACAAAGGTAAAGACGAAGGCAGCATCTTAGGCGGCTTGGGTAATCTGCTGGACGGAAATTGAGTTTTTTAGTGAGGAGTGATGAATGATGAGTGATGAGTGATGAGTGATGATATTAAAATTGGCTCATAACCAACACGTTATGAGCCAATTTTAATTTAAAACAGACTTTCTTTCTCGAAAAAACTAGATAGAAACACCATATTCATCATTCATCATTCATCATTCATCACTCATCATTTATCACTCATCATTTTCTCCAACCGGTCCAAACGCGCTTTAAGTGCCTCATTTTCTTTTTTGAGGGCATCAATTTGCGTTTGTTGTTCTTGAATGGCCTTGATTGCAATTACACCGAAACCACTGTAGTTCAAGTTGAGGAAACTGGTACTGCCATCGCGGGCGGGCATTTCACCTACCAATTCCGGAAAATACTGCTGAACATCCTGGGCTAGAAAACCGATGGAAGTTTTTGCGTCGGAAGCCTCTGAGTTGTAGCGGTATTGTTTTGCTTCCAAATGCATAATTTTATTGAGTACGCCACCAGCCAATTCGATGATGTCTTTTTTCAGGCGACGATCAGAAGGCGTATATAAACCATTTAGGGCAAAAATGCCGACCGGATTAACACCCGCCTGTTGATCGTTGTATAATGCAAGGGAGCCGTTGTTATTGGTTACCCAAAATTCCCAACTGTGGCTGTTGTTGTTGTTGAAAAACGTAATGCCTTCATCGCCATGATACAGGGTTGTTTTAGTCGAATTGCCGGAAGGAGACCCGATTTGAACTGATTGGTCGCCTTTTGCAGAAAAAACACGCAGCGTTTGTAATTGGGTTTTGGCAAAATCAATCGCAAATTCTCCGGTATTACCACCACCCTTGGATAAAACGGTCCAACTGCCCGTTAAGGAATTAGACATATTCATCCGGACAAAATCACTTGAATTGCCCTCCAGTTTGAGTGCAGGTGCAGCACCGATACCCAACAAGCGTGCATCACCGTTTACATCCAGGCGAAAACTTGGCGCATCTAAGCCAATTCCCACATTGCCTTTGCCGGTAATAAGGGCTGGTCCGCCACCAGAAGCATTGAAAAAGCCGCCAGCGCCAGCACCTATATTTTCGGAATAAATGGCCGGGGCATCGTTGTTGGCACTTGCGGTAATTGCAGTTTCTGTACCAGCCAACACTTGCAGTTTGCCAAATGAACCTACATTAGAGCCAACCAAAACATTGCCCGTATTGGTGTTAGAAATTTCATTACCCGAAGCAGCCCAAAAACCGCCACCACCGCCACCTAAACCACTCAGGTTGACGGTATTACCATTGGAAATAGATAAGTTGGTACCATTTAAGGCTAGGGTTTGCAATTCGTTGTTTGGGTTGCTATCGCCATCGCCCGTGTTATTGATGGTAAAATTAGGCGCCGAACCCGTAATGCTGATACCGGTGCCCGCTGCATAATTGTTGCCGCCGCCGCCGCCACTGGGAAGGTTAACAGTACCACCCCCGTTGGAGAGTGTCAACTGGGTGCCATTGAGCGAAATGGTTTGTAATTCATTGGTATTGCTCAAATCGCCCGTGTTGTTCACGATAAAATTAGGTGCAGTACCACTGATATTGATACCTGTACCGCTGCTGTAATTATCGCCGGTGCCGCTTGAATTATCGTTCGAAGGAATCCAGGTGCTACCGTTCCATTTTAATACCTGTCCGGCAGACGCGCCTTGTTGTGCCAGAGTAAGTGGACTCGGGCCTGTACCGTTGCCTGAAAGTGTTGCTGTGCTCACCACTACTTGGGTTCCCCAGTTGTCAGCAGCGCCAGCAGCCTCATTGGAAGGTGCCCAGTTGTTTCCGTTAAATCGCAAAATCTGACCTGTACCAGCACCCATGTTGTTGAGTTTCACTGCAGTAACCGCGCCATTGATCAAGTTATTGGTCCCAACCGCGTTCGCAGCCAATTCGGCATTGGTCACCACGGCGGCTTTCAATTGCAAATTGCTAAACGGGCCAGTTACATCGCCATTGGCAATGGTGCTGGTGGTGATATCGTCCAGGTCATTCAAATCACCGGTATTGGTTACGGTAAAATCGGTACCATTCACCGTCACATTAATACCAGCGCCTTCCAGCACATTCGCAGTGCCCGTCTGGTCATTCGCTGGTGTCCAGGTAGTGCCATTAAATTTCAAAACCTGTCCACTGGTCGCACTCATTGCTGCCAATTTGGTACCCGTGATGGTCGCGTTTTTAATATTCGCATTTTCAACTGCATTGTCGGCCAATTCGGTGGTAGTTACAACGTCTGCTTTCAATTGCAAATTAGAAAACAAACCCGTCACATCGCCCCCTGCAGTACTAGTGATGGTCAAATCATTGGACGCATCGTCATCTCCGGTATTTTCAATTGTTTGATTGGGGGCTGTGCCTGTAATGTTAATGCCATTTCCGGCGGTTAAAACGGAGCCCGACAAATCGGCAGATGGTGCCCAGATGGTACCATTCCATTTCAAAATTTGGCCATTGGTAGCGCCCATATTATCTAACTTGACCGCAGTAACAGCGCCCGCCGCAATTTTGCCGGTGGTTACAGCACTGCCTGCCAATTCGGTCGAACCAACTGCATTGGCCTTAATTTGCAGGTTCGAAAATGCGCCGCTAATATCGCCGTCTGCGGTGCTGCTGGTGGTCAAATCGTCTGATGCATTGGTATCCCCTGTATTCGTCAAGGTAAAATTGGTGCCATTTTGAGCCACGGTCAGGCCGGTGCTGCCAGTAATGCCGACAGTGCCAGGCTGGGGTGTTGCAAAAACAACATTGGTAATCCGCCCTTGCGCATCAATCGTAAGTACCGGAATCTGGGTGGCACTGCCATATACATTGGGCGCGATGCCTGTATTGCTCAAACTGATGGTGCCTGCGGTGGTGATGGGTCCGCCGCTCAGTCCAGCACCCGTGTTAATTTGGGTAACCGTTCCGCCATTGGTGCCATTGGATACAAGGTCATCGGAAGGCGTCCAAGTTGCGCCATTCCATTTTAGTACTTGTCCGGTTTGGGCTGCTTGTTGTGCAAGGCCAATTGGATTGCCGCCCGTACCGTTTCCGGCAATTGTAGGGTTGGTAGTCACGGTTTGTGTTCCCCAATCATCGCCGGTACCACCTGTGCCGCCATTCGCAGCAAATTTGGAATACAAGGCAAATGGAACACTCATTAGTTGAGAAGACCCCAATTCGTCAAATACATTGGGAGAGGTTTCGATGGATACATTGAGATATTTGGCGCCGCCGCCCCAGTTGATGGTCGCAAAGGTGCCTTGCAACACATTGCCCTGGCCCACGACCAAGTTCACCAAGCCAAATTGATTGGTGGTAGCGGTTTGTTTTTCAGTGTAAGCAACAGGACCATTGGGTGCGCCGCTGCGGATGGTAAAAAGTAAGGTAACCGTTTGATTAACAAGCGGATCTCCGTTTGCATTGCGTACCGCACTTTGGTAGTTGAATCCCTCTGGAACCGATTGGGCCAGTACGGGCGCTACTGCGCACAGCGCAAGCAACAAGGCAAAACATAAACGTTGAGTCATGGAATAGCAGTTTTGGAATGGATTGGTATTAGTTGTGTTGTTCAAAAAAGTGGAAGTCGGCCCTAAAGCCGAACCAAACGGTGGGTAGCCGTAGCCGTACCCGATAGGTTGCTCAATTGCAAAAAATAGATACCCGGCTGCCAGTCCGAACAATCCAATTTTGTTCCCGCCGGTTGATCGAGCATGCTGGATTGCAGCACCACGCGGCCCATTAGGTCGTACACCTGTGCATACAGGCGCTCGCCCGCTTGTGGCTCAAAACGCACGGTTAAAAAATCAGTGGTAGGATTTGGGAATACCTCAATTTCCCATCGGGCCAACTCGATGTTATCGGTGGCCACTAATTTGCAAATTTCTGGTTGGTGAAATCCCTGGGTAAGGGTTTGGGTAGCGCTAGACAAGGTAAGGATAAACGGCTCACCCACAGTGTAGGAAAAATAGCGGTTTCCCTGTTGCGCATTTTTACCAGCAGCAGCAACTACCTGCTGACAAAGGCTATTTCCCTGGGCATTTGCCTGCAGGTACAGGCTTGAAAGGATAAGCACAAAAATTAAGGATCGGTTCATGTTGACAGTATTACAGATTAATATTACAAAGTAACGGTAATTTGCACACGATGCACCTTGAAAATACGCAGCTGTCGCATTTCCGTCATTTTACAATAAAATTGCATCCATCAAAAAGCATACCGCAATGCAAGCGCCACCGCTCGGAGCACCTGTTTTGGCTATTCCCAACATCAATTTAGTACGATTATACCAGTAGCCATTCGGCCAGCAGCGCGCTCAGTTTGGCAGTTTCTACCAAAAAACCGTCATGCCCAAAATCGGAACTAATTTCAGCATAACGGGCATCGGGAATATGGGTGGCAAGAAACTGTTGCTCAACTGGTGGGAAAAGCATGTCGGAACTGATACTAATGCAAAAAGTGCGGGTTGAAATGCCATTTAATACCGATTCTAAGGTGCCTCGGTTGCGTCCAATATGGTGGCTGTCCATGGCCTGTGAAAGGCGGTAGTAGGAAAACGCATTAAACCGGCGGGATAGTTTTTCACCTTGATATTGTTGATAGGAGACTGCTAGATAGTCATCAAACAGGGGCACAGGATCGGTTTGTGTTTGCCGATAGGCGTCATAATGGCGGTAGGAGAGGAGGGCCATCGCGCGGGCAGCACGCATACCAGCATCGCCTGCTTTTTCAAACGACTCCTGCCAGCTGGTATCGGCTGCAATGGCCATGCGCTGGGATTCGTTAAAAGCAATACCCCATGCGGAGTGCCGGGCATTGGTGGCAATTAGCACCAGGTTTTCAACCAAATCAGGCTGAAATATTACCCATTCCTGTGCCTGTTGTCCACCCAAGGAACCGCCAATGAGGAGGTGTATTTTTTGAATATTTAAATGTTTGCGCAACGCCTCGTGGGCCATCGCCATGTCGCGCACCGTTACGATGGGAAATTGATGGTAATAGGGCATATTTGTACCCGGCTGAATAGACAGAGGCCCCTCTGTGCCGTAACACGATCCTAAGATATTGGCGCACACGATATAATAATCGCGTGGATTAAACAAATCATCAGGACCAAACAAGCCATTCCACCAATCAAATACGTCGGAATTGGCGGTGAGTGCGTGGCATACCCACACCACCGGTTTCGAGGGGTCGCCAAAGGTATGATAAGCAAGGGTGGGCTTTGGGAGGGTAGCGCCACGTTCGAGCACGAAGGTAGATGATAGGGTAAAGGATTGTACGGTCATGAAAGCTGCCATGGATCAATAAAAATGATTGACGTTTAAAAAAAGCTGCCTCAAATAATTTATTCCAATGTTTTTGAAGCGGAAGAAACCAAATTGAGGCAGCCATGCATCCATTATTTATTGCACCAAGGCTTTTGCATCAATTTTACTAAGCGCTTGCTCAAAATCGGCGATCAAATCATCGATATGCTCAATTCCTGCCGATATGCGCAACAAGGTAGGCATAACGCCAGCGGCTTTTTGCTCCTGATCGTCTAGTTGCTGATGGGTCGTAGCAGCCGGTTGAATAATGAGGGTTTTAGAATCGCCTACATTGGCCAAGTGGCTCACAATCTGGAGATTATCCACCACCGTGGTTGCGTTTTCTTTGTCGCCTTTCAACACAACACTCAATACCCCGCCCGCGCCGCGCTTCAGGTATTGCTGCGCCAATTTGTATTGTGGGCTCGATGGAAGTCCGGGATAATTTACCCACTCTACTTTTGGATGTTTTTCGAAGTATTCGGCCAGTTTTTGCGCATTTTGTACGATTCGGTCCACCCGCAAAGAAAGCGTTTCTAATCCTTGAATCAATAAAAAAGAGATGAAAGGGCTGAGTGCCGGTCCGAAATCGCGCAAACCTTCTACGCGCGCCCGAATGATGAAAGCGATGTTGCCAAAGGGACCATCGCTACCAAATACCTCCCAGAATTTCAATCCATGGTACCCCTCTGATGGTTCGGTAAACTGTGGGTATTTGCCGTTGCCCCAGTTGAAATTGCCGCCATCTACAATCACACCGCCGATGCTGTTACCATGTCCGCCAATCCATTTGGTGGCTGATTCTACGACAATATTTGCGCCATGTTCGAGTGGACGAAACAAATACCCGCCAGCGCCAAAGGTATTATCGACGATCAGGGGCAAATCGTGTTTTTTAGCGAGTGCTGCGAATTTTTCAAAATCGGGGATGTTAAAGCCTGGATTACCTACTGTTTCAAGGTAAATAGCTTTGGTATTGGCGTCAATGAGCGGTTCAAATGTTTCGGATTTGTCGCCATCGGCAAAACGCACTTCAATACCCAGGCGTTTGAATGCTACTTTAAACTGGTTGTAGGTACCGCCATACAAGTAACCGGTACTCACAAAATTGTCACCCGCTTGAAGGATGTTGTTGAGTGCAATGAACTGGGCGGCCTGACCAGAACCCACCGCCAAGGCAGCAACGCCTCCTTCAAGCGCGGCGATGCGTTTTTCAAACACATCGGTCGTAGGGTTCATAATGCGGGTGTAAATGTTGCCGAACTCCTTGAGCGCAAATAGATTAGCACCGTGCTCGCTGTCGTTGAACACAAACGAACTGGTTTGGTAAATCGGTACCGCGCGGCTGTTGGTGTCTTTGTCGGGCGTATGGCCAGCGTGTACCTGGAGTGTTTCAAAGTGCAATGGATTGGACATGTTGTACAAGTGTTTGAAGTGAGGAAAACAAAAAGGCCCTTCGGAACGGGTGTCCGAAAGGCCTTTTTGTCGTGCGACTTATTTTTTTTATTTAAAATATGCCAACGCGATGCAAATATCCTTGCGGTCGTCCAGAAACCGAACAACAACAACAACAAATGCACATAATGGTTACTGCATTGCCGAAGGTACAAGGATTGATGTGTGCGAAATTAATTTTCATTGGTGCAAAGAAGGGGGTTATCTAAGCATGTATGCAAATTTTTAACTGTTAAAATTTTATTGAGAGCCGGTTTTGGAAAATTCCTGCAACTTGCCGGCAAATAAACCATGATTAAAATGGATTAGCATCCAGCCGTTTTCAAAATCACCTAGCGTTGGCAAATAAAAGCAATGAAAAACCAGCAAATCGGAAAACAAGGCGAGGATCTGGCGGCGCAACTGCTCCTGGAAAAAGGTTTCCGCATTGTTGAGCGTAATTATCGGGCAGGCAGGGTAGAGCTGGACATCATTGCCTGGGCCCACGACCGCCTGTTGGTATTCGTGGAGGTAAAAACCCGCGCTTCTGAAAACTTTGGCGGACCACTCGATGCGGTAGATGCTAAAAAGCAGGCGCGTATCGCCCGTGCAGCAGCATGGTACATGGATTCGATTGGTTACGACTGGGAAATCCGTTTTGATATCGTTGCGATCTTGTTAAAAGACGACAAATTGCAAGAAATTCGGCATGTGGAAGACGCATTTTTTCCCACAGGCTAATCATGCAATTTGAAATTGTTACTTTCGTGCTCCCTTTATTCACACAAACACATTATCCATGTATCGAATATTGCTTTTCATGCTTCTGCTGGGTGCTTCCGGCCTTGTTCAAGCGCAAAATATCAACAATGTATTTCGCTCAAAAATGACGTTTCCAGGTCAAACCTTGGCCAATGTATGGGGATATGCGGCCAATGGACGCGAATATGCCTTGTTGGGTGCCGCTAAAGGCTTGATCATTGTGGATATTACCAATCCCGATCAACCGGTGCAAATTGTGCAAATTCCAGGCCCAAACAACCTTTGGAAAGAAATTAAAACCTACAAACAGTTTGCCTATGTGGTATCGGAAGGCGGTATGGGCGTTCAAATTATTGATTTGACGAATTTGCCATCACCCAACCTGGCTTCCAAATTTTACAAAGGCGATGGCGTGATTGCCAACCAATTGAACACCATTCACGCCTTGCATATTGATACCACGAAAGGCTTTTTGTATGCATGGGGCGGTGGTTTGTTCAACGGTGGCGCAAAGATCCTTAACCTCAATCCAGACCCCTATAACCCAACTTACACCGCTAAATACGACCTGCTCGGGTATATTCACGATGGTTTTGTCGACAATGATACCATGTACGCAGGCCATATTTACGCCGGGTATTTTTCGATGGTCAATATGAACGATAAGGCCAACCCGGAACTGCTCAATACCCAAAATACGCCCGACAATTTTACCCATAATACCTGGTTGAGTGACGATCGGCGCACCATATTTACGACCGACGAACGCAATAATTCGTTTTTGGCGTCGTACGATGTTTCTAACCCCGACGATATCAAATTTTTAGATAAAATACAAAGCAATCCGGGTAGCAACTCCATTGTACACAATACTTATTATTTAAATGGGTATGCGGTAACCTCTTGGTATAAAGACGGTTATACCATTGTGGATGCTACGCGTCCGGCCAATTTGATCCAAGTGGGTAATTATGATACCTACCCGGAAGCAGGCGGCGGGTTTGATGGTTGTTGGGGGGTATATCCTTATTTACCTTCTGGTACGATCATCGCTTCCAACATTGATGCAGCAGGTACAGCCGATGGCGAAGTTTATTTTACCACACCTACTTATGTGCGCGCCTGCTATCTGGAAGGCTTGGTGCAGGATGCTTCCACCGGTTTGCCCATTTTTAATGCGCAAGTAAATGTGGTGAATTCCAGCATTTTATTACTGGCCGACCAAAGTGGTGTTTTCAGAGGCGGACAATTGACGCCCGGTGTTTTTACTGTAGAAGTTACCATGCCGGGTTATCAGCCCTATATTGCCCAAATTCAATTGGAAAACGGGATTTTAACCGAATTGAAGGTTGAATTGTACCCTTTTGGCAATTTGAAAGTAAATGGACAGGTAGTGCGTCAAACAGACCAAACCCCGGTAGCCGGTGCGCAAGTTTGGTTGTATGGCGCTTACGATAATTATAATGTGCCGACCAATGCGCAGGGCAACTTTTCATTTACCGGTGTTTTACCTGGCGAATATAGCATTTGTGCTTCCGAACCAATCGCAGGGTTGCAAATGCTCAACAACCAAAAGTTGATCCGTGACACCACAATCCTCATTGAATTGTATAAAAACCACCGCCGCGACCCCGTTCCGGGCATCCGCAACACCCGTTCGGCTTTGTCCGAACTGGTATTTCCCAATCCGTTTAGCAGTTATTTTAATTGTGCCCCAGCAGCGGGACTTGTGCATGGACAACTCCGAGTGTTTAATGTAGCGGGTGCGTTAGTACAAACCCTGGCAATATCAGACAACAGCACCCTTGAACTGGGCCGCAATTGGGTGCCAGGTGTGTACCAACTGCAATTGCTGGATGGCGAAACCTTGTTGGAAACCGTCAAAATTGTAAAACAGTAATTTCATGGTATTCCGTTTTTGGGGCTTGTCTACTGCCAGATTTTTCCTGTGCGCAACCTTACTTTGCGCCACCTGCTGCATGCAGGCCCAATCGCCTTACCAACTTAGTTGGAAAAAAGAAGCCGCCCTGGTTGTGCCTACCGGTGCCTTGCTGGGCGCTTCTTTTTTGTTAAAGGCGCGTTTGGAGCCATTAAGTGTAGCGCAAATCAATCTGTTGAACAGGAATACCGTTCCGCGCTTCGATCGGATCGCCACCTATCAATACGGCCATAAAGCAGGTAAATGGAGCGATTATTTGTTCGAAACCTCCTTGTTGTTTCCAATCCTGCTTTTAGCGGATGCCCCCATCCGAAAAGATGTCTGGAAAGTAGGCATTATTACCACCGAAACCTTGTTGATTTCCAGCACCTTAACAGCCCTGACCAAAGTGCTGGCCAAACGTGTGCGGCCCTTTGTGTATAACCCCGATGCGACGTTGGGTGAAAAACAAAACAAAGACGCCCGGTATTCCTTCTTTTCCGGTCATACGTCTGGGACCGCCTGTTTATCCGTGGTAGCGGCCAAAATTTGGAGCGATTATCACCCGGACTCACGGTGGAAGCCCTTGATTTGGACGACCGCTTTGGCCTGGCCGGCAGCAGTCGGTATCCTGCGCGTGAAAGCGGGCAAGCATTTTCCGACCGATGTTTTGGTGGGTTATGCGGTCGGATTTGCCTGCGGATATTTCCTTCCGAAACTCCATTTTCAACACTAG
>JBBAVI010000080.1:0-25849 GCA_040397785.1 Saprospiraceae bacterium
AATCTTGTTCGTAGTTTACAACAACGCGCTGGGTGCACTGGCTAGATTGGCCATGACAATCAAATACGCGGAAAGTACGGGTGATGGTACCTTTGTTACAAACGGTGTCGAACAAGGACAAGTTTACGGTTTGGGTCAAACCGCACTGATCTTGGTACACTTTAGTAACATCCAAGCAGCAGTTATCATTCACTTCTGGTTTGCCATAAGCCCACAAGCTTGGGTCAAAGTTTTCGCAAGAAACAGTAACGTTGATTGGTGGAACACAAGTTGGTCTGATTTTGTCTTGTACTTCAACTTGAACCATACACTCATTGTAGATCGCTTCACCGTATTGGTCGAACATGATGTTGCCATTCAAGTCTACCTGATATACACGCAAGATAACTGTTTGTGTAGTACCTACTTCGCAGCAGTAGAACTTGATAGAATCCTGTTCTCCTGTAGCGCGTGGTTTTTCGCAATCTTCAAGGTTATTGATGCAGTCACTGTATGGCGCCATACGACGAACAGTGAATTTCAGGTTGTTACAGTTGTCGTAAGAACCGTCATCAAAAGTTTTTGCTTTAACCCAAGTAACACCTGCGCCTGTGCAGCCGTTTGCAGATGGTTTGTAGCAATCAAATGGATCATCGAGACCAATACCTACAACGGTAAATTCGTCGCAAGCAGCAGTTGGAGGATCTTCGTCATTTACCGTCAAACGGAAAGAACAAGTGCTTGTATTTCCGCAATCATCTTCCGCTGTGTAAACAACACGGTGTGTACCTACTGGCAAGCAAGTAGTAGAAGCCCAGTTGCCCAAAGTATCCAGATCCCACAGGTTGTTGCCTGGGAAGTTGGTCAATGAGCCACCAACGGTGTACATACCTGTTTGTTGACCAGTGTAAGGATCGAACGTAATTACCATCGCGCTGATGCTGTTGATGCGCGAGCAGTTATCTTCGATAATTGCATCTGGAAGGTTCACTACAGCGCAGCAACCGTTTGGATTGGTGCTTACAGTCAAATCTTCAGGGCAATCAAATTCAGGACCGGTAGTATCTTCAACTTTGATCAGTTGAATGTAGTACACTGGGTTTTGGTTTGGTGGGAAAGCCGAAGTTGGCAAGCACCAGTCCAAAACAGTCCAAGTACGCAAAATTTTGTATGTACCATCACAAACTGGCAAAACCTGGTCTGTGAAAGTCAGACTCAGTTCGCAGAATGTATTGTTTGGATACAAATCGAATTCTAAACCGAACTCAGCGATGTAAGGAACACCGGCAGCAGCAGGCGTAGTTACTGGGTTTTCGCAATCGGTAGAGTAGTTCGGAGGGAACAGAACGCTGCCAACGTTTTTGCGTTTGAAGTAGATAAACTGGTTGCAAGTAGCAGAGTTGCCGCTTTGGTCAACCGCAGTCCATTTACGCAAAACATAAGCGCTTACGTTTGTAACACCGTTGATGCTGCCTGTGCAGGTAACATCGTTCCAAGTGTCAATAAAAGTAAGGGTAGCATTTCCGCAGTTTTCATCAACAGTTGGGTAAGCAGCTGCGATGTTGAGGGTGTTGAGGATGTAACCAGGCGTGTAGTTGGTTACTGCACAGTTCAAAGTTACATTGGTGCAAGCGATGATTGGAGCAAGTTTGTCCTGAATCAAAGCATTTCCCCAACACATATTGCCAGAATTCAAATCGCGTACGCGAACTTGAAGAGTCTGGTTGATGTTTGCAGAAGTAGCAACGAAGTTACCAACCGCTGGTACCCATACGTTGTTGATTTTAGCTTGTACTTGCAAGTTGCCATTTGGGCAACCACCACCTTCCAGAATATCATCTGGTTGGAGTTCAGCCTCACAATCCTGGTCGAGAGAAACCTGGACGAGGTTGTTGCAAATCAAAGAGCATTGAGCAGAAGCACTTACGCTGAAAGACAGCGCAAATACCACCATCAACAAACTCAATAGGCTTGAGTGAAAAGTAGAATTCGTTTTTTTCATGAGAAAAAGATTAGGTAAAATGTTTGATGTTAAGGTAAAATTTAATCCGAAGTTTTGTGCCAACGAAATTTGAATCGGCACCTTAAATTCGGTGATTGAGGACTCTAAAAACGGTTGCAGCGTAAAATCGCTGCAAATGTAAATCTCGACTTTTTACCACCCAAATAAAAGATGACAAAAATTGAGATGAAAACATAAAATTAACACGGCAAAAATAGTGCCTGATTTCTTTAGGTGTCTACCTAAAAATAGATATTTTCCGACAAATCGTTTGTTTTTGCCTGCAACGCATCTTACTTATGATTAAAGTAAACCAAGATTAAAGTGGGTTTGAAGGATGCATGGATAAAAAAAATTGATTTTCAGGGATTAGCATCCATCCGTTTTCATAACCACTTAGCGTTGGATATAAGTACTTTTTAAACAGGGCATTTTCTTAAACCAGGTTGTTCTCAAACGCGATTTTGATCAAACTCGCGGTGTTGTTTACAGCCAATTTTCGCATGATGTTTTTGCGGTGCACACTCACCGTCTGGTCACTAATGTACAACTTCTCGGCAATGTCCTTATTTTTCAAGGCCTGTCCAATATACTGCATGATTTCCATTTCTCTGCGGGTAAGGCCGTGTTTGCGCGCAAATCTTTTGTCGGGCTGTGCCGATTCCGACCCGCCTGAAATCATGCGCATGTCAATGAGCGCAACGCCATTTCCCAAAAAGGTATGTCCGTTGATCACTTCTTCAATGGCCCAAAACAGTTCGTCTTTGGTACCCGACTTTAACATGTACCCATCAGCGCCCGCTTTAAAAGCAGCGCGTACCAGGCGCGGATCATCGTATGTGCTCATTACCAGCACACGGGTTTTCAAAGATCCTTTTTTTACGTTGGGTAAAATTTTAAGGCCATCAGACTCTGGTAAACTCAAATCGAGTAACAATAGGTCAGGTTGGCACCTTTGCATCATCTCTGTTACCTGCGATCCTGTGCGAGCCACACCATTGATTGCGCAAGTAAACTTTCCACTAGGTTTCGATAACACAGAACTGAGTCCTTCTACAAAAATGGGATGGTCATCAGCGACAAGAACGTTCAGCAATTGCATGTTTTTACATTTTGATTATAACCCTTACACACAATATTCATACCATACTATTTTTTTGTAACGTGTTAGCAAAAACCACCTTTGTGATTTTTACTACTGAAAAATAGTTAAACCGGCTCAAAAATGGCTTTTCGGGCAACGAACACCTTATTCAAAGGGAACTTTTGTAATTGCGTAATCCGACCCGTTGGCATTCTGCACCTTTATTTCGATGGTATTCGTCCCACGTTTTAACTTAGCAACAAAATCAATGTTGCCCGTTTTTACATCAAAGTTGTAATTGCTCAACGGCTGGTCATTCAACGTGATGGTGATTTGCGCACGCTGGTCAACGTTGAACACCTGGGCCAATACCGACGAGGAAGCCTCGTTCGGGTTAAACGGATTGGCGGCGGGCTGTGAACTTGAAATGATTTTGACTTTAGGCGCCGGGATGGTTTCCGCTTTGGTGAACACCACCACAGTGCTTGCTTCAGCCGAGCCGCTGGTATTGGTTACTGTAATTTGCAAGGTATTTTTGCCCGCACTAAGCAGTGTTTCAAACACAATATTGCCGGTTTTGGGGATAAACTCAAACGCGGTCAATGCAACCCCGTTCAAACTGATTTTTACCTGGTCTTTGGTGTTGATGTTTATTGCATTGGCCTTAAAGGCATATAAGGCCTGTTTTACCTCAACATTGGTACGCAATGGCTGTAAAATAGCCACTTTCGGCAAAGGCAATTGCACTTTTGCTGCGTAAGTTACCACAATCGTTTGTTCAGCGGTTCCTCCAGGGGTGGTTGCGCGCACGGTAATGTTGTTTGGGCCTTCCAGCAAGACTAAATTCGCACGCAATGCACTTGATTTATCGTCATAATCGAACACCCGCAGGGGCTTGCCATTTAAAATCAAAGCCAGTTGCTCCTTATTATTGATGTTTTTCAAACTGGCTCGAAGCAGGACGGCGGCCTGTTTGACCGTTGCGCCATCTACAGGCTCCAGTATTTTGACTTCCGGCTTGCGGGTTGGTTCGATCACTTGCTTCAGGTTGATGGTAACGCTTGCTTCCGCGCTACCAGCCTGATTTGTTGCGGTAATGCGCACCTTGTTTTCGCCTTTTACCAATTTCAAATTGGCGATCAACTGACGGCGCACTGGTTCAAAATCAAAATCCGGGTAAGCAACGCCATTTAAAAATAGGGTAATGTCTGCTTTGCGCGTCACATTTTCGATGTTGGCCTTAATACCAAACGGGGTTGTACTGGTCGTTTCAGTGGATAACTGTGGCTGGGTAATGGTTACCGTCGGTTTGGGCGAAGGGGCATCTTTCAAGGTAATCGTCACGGAGGCCTCTGCTGATCCAAAGTCGTTGCGTGCGCGCAGGATGATCGAATTGTCACCTTTCCGCAGGTTGACATCCGACGATACTACATAGTTGCGTGGATTAAAAGTAAAATCATTACTATTTATACCATTAACAATCAAGGTTATATCTTCTTTTCGATTTACATTTTCCACCTTGGCTTGCGCGCTGTACTGCGCAGAAAAAACCGTTTCACTGCTGTTGCGGGGCTGGGTGAACGTGACAACAGGCCGGGGCCCTTGTGGGGCGGGTTTTCGATAGATCACCGTTACCGCATCGGATGCTTTGCCGTTGGCAGTGTTTGCTTCCACCTGGATCTCATTGTTGCCTTCCCGCAAGCGCAGGGTGGCGCGCAAACTTTGATTGGCTGCATCAAATTCGAAACTGCGCACGGCTACCCCATTTAAGATAACCACGACCTGCTCTTTATTCCGAACTTCTCGGAAATTGGCACGGAGCAGCACTTCCGGCTGATCGGTTGTAGCGCCCTGGATTGGAGCCGTAATATCCACGCTCGGTTGAGACACCGGCGGAATGGTTTCGCGGCGATAAACCACCGCTACCGCATCGGATACTTTGCCGTTGGCAGTGTTTGCTTCCACCTGGATCTCATTGTTGCCTTCCCGCAAGCGCAGGGTGGCGCGCAAACTTTGATTGGCTGCATCAAATTCGAAACTGCGCACGGCTACCCCATTTAAGATAACCACAATTTGCTCCTTATTCCGAACTTCTCGGAAATTGGCACGGAGCAGCACTTCTGGCTGATCGGTTGTAGCGCCTTGGATTGGAGCCGTAATATCCACGCTCGGTTGAGAAACCGGCGGAATAGTTTCGCGGCGATAAACCACCTCAATTTCGTCGCTGGCGCGGCCATCGGGGGTACTGGCCTCCACGACAATCCGGTTGGTACCTTCCCGCAAGCGTACGTTGGCTTCCAGGTTTTCGGCAAATGAAAATTGCGCATTGACGCCGTTTACTTTTAACTGCACATTGCGGCTTCCCTGCACATATTTCACATCGGCTACCAAACTGATGTTATCTTGGTTGGTGACAAAAGGCGAACGCTGAGGCTGCACAATACGCACTTCCGGTGCATAGCGTGTTGTGGGCGGCACCTCAATTTTCGTTTCATATATAAGGACCGTCGTTGCCTCATCCCTGCCTGCCGTATTAGTGGCCACGATACGCACTTCATTTCGTCCCGGGCGTAAATTCAGGCTGCTTTCCAGTAAGGTTTCTGTTAAGGTAAATGGCTGATTTACACCATTTAAATAACAAGTAATATCGGCTTTGTTGCGTACATGCAGGATGCGGGCGCGCAAATTGGCATAGGCGCTTTCGGAGATATAAGGATTGGTTTGTGGCACCAGGATGTTAATTTGGGGTGGTGTTACGGCGCGTTGAGCGCGTTGCAAATCCCAACGCAGGTGCAAACTGGTATAATGGTGCAAATCGTTGTTGCCAGTGGGTTGGTTTTGGTTGGTCCAGGCCTGTCCGTCGAGCAGGTCGGTGCGGCTGAAGGTCACTTTGTGCGCAATTCCGATGACAAAATGCGGCGTAACTTGGTAACCCAATTCGATTCCGACAGCGGGCATCCAGGTCACTTTTGTTTCATCCACCACGGTTTCAAAGTCGGCATCGTGCAAATTGCGCAAATCGGCTTTAATCTGTCCGTTTCCGTTTTTTTCATTGATTGAAAAATAGTTGTATCGTTGGCCCAAGGCGTCCAATTGATCTATTTTGGTGCGGTACACATCGATGCCCAAGCCGCCGAATAGAGACACGACCAAGCCCGTACGTTCGCGCAGGCGATTAAATGTGAGTACCCCTTCCAGGCCCAACTCCCCCATTCCGTTTCTAAAATTTTGATAAACAAACGAGGAGTCGTTCGGTGCTTTTTGATCCAGCAAATAATTGGCGTTGCTTTGGGTGCCATTTAGCCAGTCGTTGTTCTGAATTCCATACGAGCGCTTGGTATCCAGACCGAAACTGCGGGTTAATAAAAAACGCCCACGCAAGTCGAACGACAACAGGCCGCCTGGACGATAAGCCAGGTTTTTGGCCAGGGTTAATCCACCGCCGTAGCCCTTAAAATCAATTTTTACATCGCCGGTTTGAAAAGCGGTTCCGCCGTCGATCCCCAAGGTTACCCAACCGGCGCTGCGGGCGGGAAAATGGGTATTTTGCGCAAAAAGCGTGGAGGCAAAAAGGGCAAAGCATAAAGTGAGCAGGCGCATATAACAAAGGGATGTATGCATGAATGGGTATCTTTCTTTTTCGGAGACAAGATTCGGGTTTTTTGGTGGAAAAAAGAAAGGGCTTTTATGGGTTAAAATAGGTTTTTAACTTATATGATTGCGTATTTGACATTTGTTTGGTTAAATTTTGGGGTTGGAAGGGGGATTTGGGTGTTTTGGGTGCTGCTTATTTGATTTGGAGGGTCGGAAATTGAGGCACTGTATCGTTGGGTACAACCCGACTGATTGACGCACTGGGTTGGAACCTAGCGCGAACGTTAGAACGCTAATCGCGAGCATCGGATCGTCGGGTACAACCCGACTGATTGACGCACTGGGTTGGAACCCAGCGCGAGCGTTGGAACCCAGCGCGAGCGTTGGAACCCAGCGCGAGCGTTTTAACAAAAATTTGATTTGAAATATAACAGATCTTTGCGGGTATGAATACGACAACTGGCAAGGAACAGCACGAATTTCGCATAAAAATCCTGGCCTGGGCAGCCACGCAGCACCGACCGATGCCCTGGAAAGGCGAGCGCGATCCGTACAAGATCTGGCTTTCTGAAATAATTTTGCAACAAACTCGGGTGGAGCAGGGCCTACCCTACTATGAACGTTTTGTGGCACGTTATCCGACAATAGATTTGCTGGCTGCAGCGCCGGAAGACGAATTGTTTAAAATGTGGGAAGGCCTGGGTTATTATTCAAGGGCGCGCAACTTGCATGCTACCGCCCAATACATTGCATATGAACTCGGTGGACAATTTCCGGACACGTACGAAACCATTCGGGCATTAAAAGGGGTGGGCGACTACACGGCTGCGGCAATTGCGTCTTTTGCCTATGGATTGCCGTATGCGGTGTTGGATGGAAATGTGTATCGGGTATTGGCGCGTTATTTTGGGATTGATACCCCGAGTGATTCAAACGAAGGAAAAAAAACGTTTGGTACGCTGGCACAAGCTGTGCTGGCACCGGAGCAGGCGGGCGTATTCAATCAGGCCATGATGGATTTTGGTGCCACCCATTGTACGCCGGCACTTCCCAAATGTGCGGTTTGTATGCTCCAATCAACTTGTGCGGGATATGCACAAAACAAAGTACTGCAATTGCCGGTAAAAGGCAAAAAACAGCCAAAACGGGGTCGATACTTTATTTATGTGGTGTTTGAATTGGATACGGACATTTTGGTGCGCAAACGCAGTGAAAAAGACATTTGGAAAAACCTGTATGAGTTTCCGTTAATTGAATTGGAAGCGCATCCGGTCGATGAAGACCAAATAAAAACCGCCATTTTAGCGCAGTTTTTTCCGGAGGGTTTACCAAAGGATGTTTTTTTACCCATTATTTCAAAAAAATATCAACAAACCTTGACGCACCAGCTTGTGTCGACATGGTTTTGTACCT
The DNA here is from genome assembly GCA_040397785.1 of Saprospiraceae bacterium. GTDB lineage: Bacteria > Bacteroidota > Bacteroidia > Chitinophagales > Saprospiraceae > M3007. The sequence continues at coordinate 8,073 of JBBAVI010000080.1, forward strand.
TATATTTGCCCATCGACTACCGCGCGCGGCTGCTGTCTAACCCTATTATGAGCGGTTTTCAGCAAGTTCATCGTTCGCAGTTGACCGAAAAAATGGCTGTACCACGGGTGATTGCCTGGTTTTTATCAGAAAAACCCCCAGGATTAAGCCTCTTCTGAATGCATTTTAATCACTTTAATCGCTTCATTTTTTAAATCTTTTTAACCATGATTAACAAGGTAACTTTAATCGGTAACCTCGGCGGAGACCCAGAAGTCCGCCACCTCGAAAACGGCGCTATGGTAGCGCGCTTTTCCTTAGCCACCAATGAGAACTACAAAGACAAAGACGGCAACTGGCAGAATTTGACGGAGTGGCACAACGTAGTTGTGTGGCGTGAATTGGCTGAAAGGGCCGAAAAACAGCTCAAAAAGGGCACGATGGTGTATGTTGAAGGTAAAATCTCCTACCGCAAGTACACTGGCCAGGACGGACAGGAACGCAACCTGACCGACATTGTGGCCAACACATTTCGTATCCTGGAGCGTAAGGAAGGCGGTGCCAGCACCGAAAACCGGTTCCCGAACGCCGAACCCGCAGGAATGCGCGCAGGCAACAGCCCGGTGACCATGCCTAATACAGAAAGTGCCGTAACCGTTGCGGAAGGCGATGATTTGCCTTTCTAGGTCAACTAAAGTTACGCAACTAAATTAATTTGACTGATTCGGAGTTTGGTTTTGGTTTCATCGCTGTTTTAAAAGCAGTTGGTGAACAAAGCTGAACTCCGAACTTATTTTCAGAACTTTGCCCTGCTGGCTTTTGCGGCCAATTTCACTAACAAGCACCTTATGGGTTGGTTTGTACTTTATTTTTTCCTGTACGCTTTTATTATCATTGCAGAAGAAGCCCTTGTTCGGCTGGCTCCGCACGAACTTGAATTGTTGTTGTTGGGCAATTCGGCAGCCGAACGACGTGCGGCTAATTTGGCCAGGCGTATGCGTCCGACCCTTGCCGCGCTTTTGCTTGCCCGTATTTTTCTAAAAATAACCATTACGGTTTTTCTGATTGCCTGGATGCTGCAAACGGGTATGGTACGCGAACTGTTGAACGAACGTGCCGCACAATATGGTCTTTCCAACAACTTGTTTCGGGTATTGGCGGGCTTGGGTTTGGCCTTGGTACTGGGTTTTATATTTTGGTTGTTGCATCGCCTGCGGTTTCAGGTGTTGGTGCGCCAACATGCTGCCATGTGGCTCAAACGGCTTTCGGGGTTTATCCTCGTTTGGGTTTGGATTTTTCGCCTTTTTTTGCGCAAAGAAAGTCCACCAGAACAAACCCTGGATGAGCGGGTAGAAAACAGCAATGCGGTAGAAACGCCCAATCAGATGGGCGAAAAACGCGAACTGGAATTGCTCAAAAGCATTGTACAATTTAGTGATACCACCGTAAAACAGGTGATGCAGCCGCGCTCCAAGGTGGTAGCAGTTGAATTTCGGACCAATTACGAGCAACTGTTGCAGATCGTAAAAGCAGCAGAGTTTTCGCGTATTCCTATTTATGACGAAGACCTTGACAACGTTACAGGCATTTTATACGTTAAAGATTTGATTGCCCACCTCGACAAACCCGCAAGTTTCGAATGGCAGGCACTTATTCGTACCAATTTGCTGATTGCGCCCGAGTCGAAAGGTTGCAGTGAGTTGTTGCAGGAGTTCAAACTGGAAAAAATACACATGGCCATCGTGGTAGATGAATATGGTGGCTGTTCGGGCATTGTAACGATGGAAGACTTACTGGAAGAGGTAACGGGCGATATTCGCGACGAATTTGACGTGGAAAACGATGTGCGTTACCGCAAAATTGACGCGCACAACTATCTTTTTGAAGGTCAAACGCTGCTCAATGATGTGTGCCGCATTGCCGGTTTGTCGCCCGGTGCTTTTGATGAGGTGCGCAACACCGCAGATACCCTTGCCGGACTGGCCCTGACGCTCAAGGGGGATATTCCGAGCGCAGGTACCGAGATCGTATGGGAACAATTTCAACTAACCATTATTGCGGCCAATAATCGCCGCATCGAGCAACTTAAATTGACCATACCTTAATCTAAGATGCTGAAATTCTTGCATTTAAAAACACTAGACCGGTACATTATTCAAAAATACCTGTCTACCTTTTTCTTTTCGATCCTGATTTTTACGCTGATTTCGGTAGCCATCGACTTTAGTGACAAGGTGCAGAGTTTCATTGAGAAGCCCTGTACCTTGAAGAATATTGTAGTAGATTACTATTTTGGTTTTATCGGCTACATTACGAGTTTGCTGATGCCGATGTACACCTTGATAGCGGTGGTGTTTTTCACCTCCCGGCTTGCATTTAATGCGGAGATATTGGCCATTTTGAATGCTGGTGTGAGTTTTAACCGAATTTTGAAGCCCTATTTGATTGCGGGCAGCATCGTATTTTTGTTACACCTTTCGCTCAACCATTTCATTATACCACACCTGAACAAATCGCGCTTGTGGTTTGAGCATAATTTTGTTTGGGTAGATCAGGATCGGGGCAAAACCTCCAATGTGCACTTACTATTGAGCAAAGATGTCAAAGTGTATATTCGAGGATACAATAAAGTGAATAAAACGGCCAACGGTTTGCGGTTAGAAAAATTTGTGGGCAACCGGGTATTGAGCATTCTGGAGGCAGAAAACGCCAATTTTAAGGCCGAACCCAACCAATGGCAGCTGACCAGTTATACCATCCGCACCTTCGATGGCATAAAAGAAAATCTGATACGCTCCACCAAGCCTTTGGATACCCTGATTAATTTGAATCCACAAGACTTTGTGTATTATCAAAATCAAAACCAGGAAATGACCACGCCTGAATTGCGCAACGCGATTTTTCGGGAGGCGGAGCGCGGGCAAGCCAACAAAAGTTATGAAATAGAGCTGCATCGCCGCACCGCGGATGCATTTACCAACATTATTTTGACCATCATAGGCCTGGCAGTGGCGGGTCGCAAAGTGCGCGGAGGCATGGGCCTGCATTTGGCGATTGCGATCGGTATTGGGGCGATATTTATCCTTTTATCCAAATTTGCTGTCTCTTTTGCCAACAGTGGATCGATGCCTGTTATGCTGGGCATGTGGATTCCGAATATAATTTTTGGCATCGTTGCAATTTGGTTGGCCAGCCGTGCACAGAAATAAGCACATTGCGCGTTTCTTTGCCTAAAAAAAGATGCGTCAGAAGCTCGCTTATGGTTTGATTGCAGTGATGCTGCTTTCCCTGTTTTTTGTAGCCTACCAGCAATTCCAAAATGGTGCAAAACCTGCGCCACCTCCGGTAGTAAAACCAACCGTACCACAGGTTGCAACCCCCGAATTCAATTCGGATTCGGCGTATGCTTACGTAGAAAAACAAGTAAAATTTGGTCCGCGCGTACCCAATACCGAAGCACACCGCAAATGCGCCGCCTGGTATGTAACGGAGTTTAAGCGACTGGGATTCAACGTTATAGAGCAAAAATTTCAGGCAACCCACTACAAAGGCACGGTTTTTAATGCCAACAACATTATTGCGCAATACAAACCCGCTTTACCTAAACGCATTTGTATTGCGGCACATTGGGACAGTCGTTTTATGGCCGATAGCGACGACCACGACCAGAATAAACCCATTGATGGGGCCGATGATGGGGCAAGCGGCGTGGGTGTGATGCTCGAACTCGCCCGTACTTTGTCGGTTCAGCCCTTGGATATTGGGGTGGATTTTGTTTGTTTTGATGTGGAAGACCAAGGCGACAACAATGGCGCGCCCGAAAGTTGGTGCCTTGGGTCACAATATTGGTCCAAAAACCTGCATACTTTAAATTACATGCCCTACCAAGCTGTCCTGTTTGATATGGTGGGGGGCAAAAATGCGCGTTTTTACAAAGAAGGGGTATCGATGGACGTTGCTCCGCGCACGGTTGATAAAATTTGGCGTCTTGCAGCCACGCTGGGGTATTCGGAATATTTTCCTGAAGATCGGCGACCAGGCATTACCGATGACCATCTGTTTGTGGTGCGCAATGCCCGTATTCCGATGATAGACATTATCAGCATTCCCAATGATGGTGCCCACCCTTTTCCGGATCATCACCACAAACACACCGATAATATGACGGCCATAAACCGCAACACTTTGAAAGCGGTGGGGCAAACGATGACGGCCTTTATTTACCAGACTTATAACGGCGTACTGTAAGGCTGAAGCGCATAAAGCACAGGCTTTGAAGGACTTACATCCAAATCAAAAGTGGCGGTTTGTATATTGAGCAGGTAGTAGCCGTCTTTCACTTCATTGGGGACAAAGATGAGTTCGGTGATGGTGCTGTGTGCGCGTGTTGCTGCCGGGTATTGCCAAAATGCCTTGTGCGCCAAGAGTAGTCCGCCATCTTCCTCGCGGTCGACGGAAGGCAAATCGAGCAACAAGTGTTCAATCCCGCATTCTACCAGGTATTCGGCGGCGGCATGGTGCAAATATGGTGGGTTGGAACCGGAATATTGGATGCGTTGTTTCAGGGCATCATTGGGCAAGGTACGCAATACCAAGGCCTGTGCTTCTCCGGGCTGGAGCAGCGCTTCCAATTGATCGCGCAGGATCACACGATCGCCATTTTCTATCTTTTGTGGGTAAATACTGACTAATTTTGCATAAAAATGGTGAGAACGCAAGCAATCGCCGAGCACATAAGGCGTTTTTGCGATATGCCCCACACATTCTGTATGGGTGCCATTTCCGTGCGGATTGACCTTTATATTAAAAAAATTGACGGGTCCACCGAGGGCCGTACTGCCCACAAAATCGCCCGCCCGCACCGGCTCATATTCGACGGGTGGCGCCCAAAAGCAGTTTACCTGGTCGAAACCGGCCCGCAACAGGATGGAAAGATCGAGGGGCTGATTGAGGTCGGCCTGAAAAGTTTGGTTTTGGTATTGAAATTGGATGTACATTGAACAAGGCGTATGAGCGGCAAAAATAAACTTAAACCCAGATTTAAATGGATTTGAAGGATGGATGGATAAAAAAATTGATTTTCAATGGATTAGAAGCCAGCTGTTTTCATAACCAATTTGCGTTGGCTATATAATCCAACCAAAACGCCCTGCAACTTGTTCGTACATGGAAATTCTGTCCAAAATTAAACGCGTATGCATCCATCCATCCGGATTGCCCATTTAGAAGCACCCTTTGTGTACCGCAGCATGGCCGAGATCGAAGCGAAACGTGCGCAAGATCCCGCTCCTGATTTGCCGCATCGGCATGATTTTTTTACGATTATTTTGGTAGAAAATGCGTTGGGCAACCATCAAATTGATTTTCAAACCTTTGATTTACAGGACAATACCCTTTATTTCGTCACGCCAGAGCAGGTACACCATCTTGCCGTAAAGGCGGGCACCCAACCGAGCGGGCATGTCCTGATGTTTACCCTTGATTTTTTGCAACAATACAGTTTGGGCCCCGATGGTTTGAAGGGCTTGGAACTATTTTTTAATTGTGATGAGGCGCGTCCGTTGGCACTTGAAACGGGGGAAATGGCCGTTTTACTGGATATTGCCTCGAAAATTGCCGTGGAACAAAATACTTCCCGCGTGTATCGCTGGGAAATTGCAGGCGCACTTTTGAGTTTGTTTTTGCTGGAAAGCAGCCGGCTCAAGTTGGAAAAGCAGCAGCATAACGCGCAATTTGGGCACCGCGCCTCCGAAATTGTACGCAGCTTTAAAAACGCGGTGGAGCAACATTTTCAGGAATGGCATTTGGTGGCAGACTATGCCCGCGCGCAGCATTTGAGCAGCAATTACTTGAATGAAGTGATCAAATCAGAAACGGGCAGTTCGGCCAAAGACTGGATACAGCAACGTTTGTTGCTGGAGGCCAAACGCCTTGCGCAGTACTCCGATTTGCCCGCCAAAGAAATTGCGTTCAGCTTGGGATACGAGGATGTGGCCCATTTTAGCAAGTTTTTTAAAAATTTGGAAGGGCGTTCGTTTTCAGCATTCAAACTGGCACTTGGGCGCAATGCCACGAACCATGATTTATACAACAAGTAGGATAAAATTTACACCGTCTTTCTGACCGAATAAGTTCAATTTTGCACCTAAAAAAGAAATCATGCAACTCACACGAATTTACGCCGATGCTGCGGGCGAATCACATTTTGAAACCGTTGACATTGCCTTGGAAGCCAAGGGTATTGTGGGCGATTTATCCGAACCGATGCCTGCCGATTCGGTCATTTTTCGTGAAAACGAGCCGGGTTACGATTGGGATTTTCACCATGCACCTGCCCGGCAATTAATTATTCTGCTGGATGGCGCGATCGAAATTGAAGTAAGCGATGGTGAAAAACGCCTATTTTCGGGCGGCGATGTGCTTTTGGTAGAAGACACCTGGGGCAAGGGCCACCGCACTAAAAACACCTTGCCCATGCGGCGGCGTTCTATTTTTATTCGACTGTAATAGACTTTAAATCATCATTTTATGGAAACAAAATCGCTTGTTCAGGGCATTCACCATGTGACGGCTACCGTGCGTGGCGCGCAGGAAGATTATCACTTTTACACCCAGGTGCTTGGTATGCGGCTGGTGAAAAAAACGGTCAATTTTGACAATCACCATGTGTACCATTTTTATTACGCCGACCGATTGGGAACGCCGGGTACTATTTTTACCACCTTTCCGTACGAGGGCCAGCCCAATGTGCATACAGGGGTAGAAGGCACCGGGATGATTATTGCTACTGCCTTGTCGGTGCCGGAAACCTCCTTGCCCTTTTGGGATGCGCGTTTACGTGCGGCGGGCATTTTAGTGACCCACGGCATGCAATTTGGCCACCACTTTATCTGGTTTCGCGATCCGGCAGGGTTACAAATCGCGTTGATCGGCGATGAACAGGATGAACGCCATCCTTGGCAAGACCCTGCCTTGCCCGACTTCCCTGCGGCACACGACCCCAGCGGACAATATCCAAAAGGCGTGGGAATTAGGGGCATTCATCATGTTACTTTATCCATTACCCCGGAGCATTGGGAGCCTATGTTGGCTTTTTTGCAATCAGAAATGAACATGCGAGTGCTTGAATATGAACAGAATAGCGTGCGTTTATCGGTAAATGGCGGCCAAGCGGGGCATTATTTGGTGTTGCGCAAAGATCCGTATACCGAAAAAGGCCGAAATGGCATTGGCACCGTACATCATGTTGCCTGGAAAGTTTCAGATGATACCGCTTTGCTTGCACTTCGGGAACGGATGATTGCTTTGGGCTTGAACCCCACGGAATTGCGCGACCGCAAATACTTCCATTCCGTGTATTTTAAACCCGTGGCAGGTATGTGGTTTGAACTGGCCACCATGGCACCCGGATTTACGGCGGATGAGCCAGAATCTTCCCTGGGTCAGCAATTGTTGTTGCCAGAATGGGAAGAAATAAACCGCCCGGATATTGAATCGGCCTTGCCTCCAATTGGATAAATAACCGATTCGATCATTTGTACAACGATCACCGTCATTTTGCCATTGGGGTACTTGAGTAATTCCCGGAACTTTGCAGCATCGAATTAACAAAAAAAGGACATATTATGAAAACGCCGTTGATTACCGGTATCCACCACATTACCGCGATGGCCTCCGATCCACAAAAGAACCTCGATTTTTATGCGGGTTTGTTGGGATTGCGTTTGGTGAAAAAAACCGTCAATTTTGACGCCCCGGATGTATACCACCTGTATTATGGTGATGAAACTGGTTTGCCGGGCAGTATTTTGACCTTTTTCCCCTTTGGTGCCAGTCCTTACCGCGGTCGCCAGGGCAATGGTCAGGCAGCAACCACTTCCTTTTCTATCCCAATGGGCGCTTTGGACTATTGGATGCAACGTTTTGAGCGTTACGGCATTGCCTACAAGCAACCGCAAGCGCGTTTTGATGAAGCGGTCATTTATTTTGAAGATCCGGATGGTTTGGGCCTGGAGTTGATTGCCAATACCATTGATACGCGGCAACCTTTCACCTACGGACATATTCCGGCTGAATACGCCGTTCGTGGCTTTTGGGGCACTGAATTGTGGGAAAAAACCTACGAACGCACAGAGGGCTTGTTGACACAACAGATGGATTATCAATTCGTTGGAGAGTCGGGTGTGCGCAGGCGTTATGCGCCCCAAGGTGCGGCGCAGGTAGGCAAATTTGTGGACATTTTATGGGATTCGGTACAGCATCATGGCGTAGGCGGTATCGGAACCGTACACCATATTGCCTTTGATACACCCAGCGATGAGAGCCAATTAGCCGTGCGTGAAACCCTGTTATCGGCTGGATTAATGCCTACACATGTGTTGGATCGGCAGTATTTTCACTCCATTTATTTCCATGAGCCGGGTGGGGTTTTGTTTGAAATAGCCACAACGCCGCCTGGATTTACCCTCGATGAGGCGGTTGCAGATTTGGGCACCGCTTTGAAACTGCCCAATTGGCAAGAACCCAAGCGGGCAAGCATTGAAGCCGGGTTGCAGCCTATTTCCCTTGAAAAAGCATTGGCGCATTATCCACAATAAAAAAAGCAAACCATGTCTGTACACAATATAGAAAACACGGTTTATACCGGAACGTCACGCGCTGCGGCCCAGCGCGTGATGATTTTACTCCATGGTCGCGGGGCATCCGCGCAAAGCATTTTGCCTTTAGCCGATGCGCTGGGTCTTAAAGATTTTGCTGTTATTGCCCCCAATGCTACCAATGGCACTTGGTATCCAAATAGTTTTATAGCCCCTGTCGCACAAAATGAGCCTTATTTATCGTCGGCGCTGGACATGATAAAGACCATTTGCGATCAATTACTGTCGAGCGGCTTAAGTACCAAGCAATTGTATTTCGCAGGATTTTCGCAGGGTGCATGTTTGACCGCCGAGTTTATCGGTCGCAATGCAGCAGCGTATGGAGGCGCCTTTATATTTACGGGTGGCTTAATTGGGGAACAGATTGAACCGACCCGATACCAAGGAAATTTTGAGGGGACGCCTATTTTTCTGGGTTCGGCGGATCCTGATTTTCATGTGCCGGTTGAACGGGTGTATGCAACGGGTAACATTTTCAGGGATTTGGGCGCAACGGTCACTGAAAAAATTTATCCGGGCATTGGGCATACCATCATTGACGAAGAGATTGAAATCGCCCAACGGATCCTTGCCGGTGAATAATTTAGGGTGTGACAGTATTTTTGCGATAAACGGTATATTTTTGCAAAGTTTTTTTTAAAATCTACTTGAAAATAACACTGCAAAATGAAAAATAGTACGCCGTTTATCGCATTGATGCTTGTTTTTGGCCTTTTTGCCTGCAATAATAAACCCGACCAGCAATTGTTGGAAAAAATTGAAACACCCCTTGCCTATTACCTTGATTATTACCCCAATACAGAAGCGGTTGGAGCAACCATCAATTTGCTGCTGTTAAAAATGAGTGGGGAGCCTGCCGCCTTGAACCAACAAGGCTTTGTAAATGATATTCGTAAAGGTGTGCTGGGTCTGCGCGAGCAATATACAACCGCCTATACCGACTATAAAAAGGCGTTGACGGAGTTGTCAGAATTAAAAAAAGACCCTGTTGCGGGCAAAAAATCGAAAGAAGATGCGCAAACCGCTATTGAAACCTTGGAAGCGTCCCTCAAAAATGCGAAAGACCGCATAGATCAATCTGGCCAGCAACTTCAAAAGTATGAAATCACGTACGACGAATTTGCAGCCAAATTTAAAGAAGATCCAAACAGTTTCCTGCAGCGTTCCACCCCGAATGCCGCAGCGCCAACCGAGCGAAAAAATATGGAAACAACGCCGGATGGTCGTGGTTTTGTACGCCCTAAAAACTAATAGCGCGCACTACTTTGCGCTGTATTTTCACGTTCTTATGCTTTTCGCTGTATCGTTTTGCGCATGGGCTTCGGCCTAAGTTATTGCCACTCTGTGCGCAGCATCACAATTACTGCTGCCTTACGGGCGGCACTTAGTACACACCTAAAACTAACATCTCGCCCATGCAATCTGGCCGAAAAGGTTCCAAACAAAAGGCAAATGCAGCACCTGTTGCTGTCACGCCTGTTGAAAAAAAAGCACGTTCCCGCCGCCCACTTTGGATCGGAATAGCCGTATTAGCGCTGTTAGCGGCCGGTTTTTGGGCTTACCAATATTTATGGGCTAATTTGGACGCGCCTCCTAAATTCAAGAATGAAGTGGAGAAAACCCGATTTGCCGAAACGCCCTTGTTGCAACTCCTCAAGCCGGAAGAAACCGGCATTGACTTCCAGAACCTGATCACCGAATCGGAAGAAAACAACATCACCAAAAACATCAATAAATACAACGGCGGTGGGGTCGCGGTGGCTGATATAAACAACGACGGACTGCAAGACCTGTACTTCATTTGCAGCAATGGCAAAAATAAAATGTACCTCAATGAGGGCGGGTTTAAATTTAAAGATATTACGGAAACGTCCGGTTTAGCCTCCGAAGAAGGGTTTGAAACCGGTGTAACTGCCGTAGATATCAACAATGATGGCTTTTTGGATCTGTATGTTTGTCGCGCAGGTCCGACCGCCAGCGAAGACCGACGAAACAAGTTATTTATCAACAATGGCAATTTGACGTTTTCGGAGCAATCCAAAGCGTATGGAATTGATGATATTAGTGCGAGCAACAGCGCCAACTTTTTTGATTACGACCTCGATGGAGATCTCGACCTTTACCTGCTGAATTATCCGCTGGAACTGGTTTATGCCCATAAAATTGATGTACACCCTGGTCCAAATGGTGCGCCAACCCCCAATACAGAGCCTAAAAAGCCTTATGATTCGGACCGTTTTTATAGAAATGATGGCGGTAAGTTTACCGATGTCTCGAAAGAGGCCGGTATCTGGAATTTTGCATTTGGCTTGAGCGTGTCGGTGAGCGATTTCAACCGCGACGGGTACCCGGATGTGTATGTAGGAAATGACTTTATACAACCCGATTTTCTGTATATCAACAACCAGGATGGTACTTTCACCAACCAATTGAGCAAATATTTCAAGCACGTTTCCCAGCATACCATGGGAACCGATTTGTCGGATTTTGACAACGATGGCCTGATTGATTTAATGGCCATGGATATGTACCCCAATAATAACTTAAGGCTGAAAACATTACAAACTACCAACACCCAGAGCAAATACCTTTCTATGGCAAAAAACGGGTATTTTGAGCCCGTGGTGCGCAACGTTTGCCAGCGCAACAATGGGAATGGAACGTTTAGCGACATCGCCTGTTTGAGCGGTGTGTATCGCACGGACTGGTCCTGGAGCGCGCTGTTTTCTGATTTGGATAATGATGGATGGAAAGACCTGTATTTTACCAATGGTTATCGCAGGGAAATAACCAATGTTGACTTTATCAATTTTTTTACAGCCGACGTTGGCAAAATGAACACTCAGCAATACAAGGAAAAATATGGCGGGATTGAAGGGGTCCTGAACTCCATTCCTACGATGAAATTGTGCGATTTTGTGTATAAAAACACTGGCGACTGGCAATTTGAGGATAAAGGTGGCGACTGGATGACCCTGCCAGGTACTTGGTCTTGCGGGGCAGCCTGGGCCGATTTGGACAACGACGGCGACCTCGATATGGTTGTAAGCAACCTGGAAGATCCGGCGTTTGTGTATAAAAACCTGAGTCGCGATCAAAATAAGGGCAATTACGTACAATTCAAGTTTTCGGGTGCGCCGGGTAACGCCTTTGGTGTGGGCGCATCGGTGCTCCTCAAAACCGGCAACACCCAACAGTACCAGGAACTCAATCCGACCAAAGGTATTTTCTCCTCGGTGGAGCATTTGATCCATTTTGGTTTGGGCAATACTACCCAGATCGACCAGGTACAAATTCGTTGGCCCGATGGCAAAACCCAACTATTAAACAATGTTCCTGCCAACCAACGCATCGTGGTGAAATACCAGGATGCCGGTGTAAAAGTGGCCACTTTGGTACCCTTTGCTACAGAAAAGGGCCTGGTACAAGATCAAACACCCGCTTCAGGCGTTAATTTTGTACACACAGAAAATGATTACAACGACTTCGAGCAATTTCCACTCAACCCCTGGATGGAATCGGAGTTGGGCCCCTTGGTGGCGAAAGGCGATGTAAACAACGACGGGTTGGATGATTTCTTCATCGGCAATGCCTTTCAATCGCCTGCAAACCTATACATCCAAACCCCCGACGGCCGTTTCAAACCAAGTTCGGATAATATCTGGGCCGTAGAAAAGGTGTTTGAAGATCAGGGCGCGGTCTTTTTTGACTTTGACCGCGATGGCGACCAGGATTTATTCGTGGTGAGTGGCGGCGTGGAAGCCCTTGTTGCCACCCGCACCCAGGCTTGGCAGAACCGACTTTACCTGAATGTAGATGGGAAAGGTACATTTGCCAGGGTAAATCCGACCCTTATTCCTGAAATCAGAGAGGCTTGTATGCGGGTCATGGCCCATGATTACGATGGCGATGGCGATCAGGATATTTTTGTAGGTGGCCGTGCGGTGGCCGACAAATGGCCGCTCACCCCACAAAGTTATATTTTGCGCAACGACAACAACCGCATGGTCGATGTGACCGACGAAGTAGGCGGCGACTTTGCAAAATGCGGCATGATCACCGATTTTTCCTGCCAGGATTTAGACGGCGATGGCAAAGAAGAAATGGTAGTGGTTGGAGAATGGATGCCCATCAGCATCTTCAAATTGCTGGGTAGTAAATACGTAGATGTGACGGCCAAATTTGGACTGGAAAACTCGAATGGCATCTGGTACCGCCTGTCCGTGGCCGATTTGGATCAGGATGGCGACCTGGATCTGGTTACCGGCAATTTGGGACTCAACACGCGGTATACTGCCAGCGAAAAAGCGCCTTTGAGTTGTTATGCCAAAGACTTTGATAAAAATGGCACCCTTGACCCGATTATGACCTTTTTTGAGGACGGCAAGGAATATCCGATGGTTCAAAAGGACGTGATTACCAAGCAAATGCCCATTTTGAAGAAAAAATTCTTGTATGCTTCCAAATATGGGTTGGCCGAAATAGACGATGTTTGGCCGAAGAAAGACCTGGATGCAGCCCTCAACTTAAAAGCGTACAGCCTGGAAACTTGTTGGTGGGAAAATAAAGGGGGCAAATTTATTCGGCATACCCTCCCGCGTTCGGTACAGGCTGCTCCAATTCAGGGCATTTTAGTACACGACTTCAACCAGGATGGCAAACTAGACCTGATGCTTGCAGGCAATAAAAACGGTTTTGAGGTAGAAACGGGGCCTTGTGATGCGGGCACCGGCGCCTTGTTATTGGGGGATGGCACCGGCGCATTTACCCGCTTGGACAATACCCAGAGTGGTTTTTGGGGCCGTGGAAGTGTGCGCGATTTGAGTTTATTGCGTGCTCCGAGTGGCAAAATCAAAATTGTGGTGGCCAACAACAACGCAGCCGCCCAATTATATGGTAATTAATTTAAATTAGCAGCCTGGGGAAATCCTGAAGTGCCTTTATAATGCGCTCCACGATTTCCTCGGGTGCCATTTCAATATCCAGTTGGAGCGCTTTGGCGGGCGGCTCCAAGATTTCCAGTTGCGATTGCAACAGTTGTGCAGGCATAAAATGTTGGGCGCGCGCCTGCATCCGTGCGTGCAAGGTTTCAAAGTTGCCGTTCAAAAACACCCAAAAACAAGGGCCCGGCAAGCCATTTTCCAATATATCCCGATATTTTTGTTTCAGCGCCGAACAGGCAATAATGGCACCCAATGCTTGGGCTTCCCGCAAGGCAAGCGCTTGTAAAGTTTCCAGCCAGCCTTGCCGATCCTGATCGTTGAGCGGTTGCCCAGCCTGCATTTTCCGAATATTTTCTATCGGGTGATAATCATCGCCATCATAAAAAGGCAGTTGGGTCGTTTCTGCCAGTAAACGACCAATGGTAGATTTTCCGGTGCCGGAAACGCCCATAACAATAATGATTAGCGTAGACATAAACGCTTGTTTTTTTGCAATTGGGTGGTGGGTCATAAGACCTGCCAGCCTTGGTTAATGTATTCAACACCTGCAAATCGGCAGCCCAACCAAGTTTATCTGCCAGTCTAGTGCTGCTCGTCGGCAAATTACTGACATTCTGTCAAAAAATAGCGCGGTATCTTGAGTTGGAACGAAATATGACCACGCTACAATTCCCGCAAAGACTATCTTTGCAACTTTGAAACGGTTGTGCAATGTGTACACCTTCTAAAAAGCAGATAAATGGATGCTTTTCTGATGGATGCAATTGCCTGGCCCAAAACCTGATAAGCATATGTTCGGCTTTTTAAAGAAAATAATCGGCACCAAACAAGATCGCGACCTTGCTAAATACCACGCGTTGGTGGCCGAAACCAATCAACATTTTGAGGCTTACCAGGCCCTTTCCAACGATGATTTGCGCAGCAAAACCCTTGAGTTTCGCGAACGCATCAGCGCTTATTTGGCGAATATTGATGCCGAAATTGCGTCCATCAACGAACAGGCCATTGAAAAAGAAGATTTTAACGAAAAAGACCTGCTTTTCAAAGAATTGGATGAATTGCGCAAAAGCCGCGATAAGGCCCTCGAAGAGATTTTGCAGGATATCTTGCCAGAAGCATTTGCGGCCATGAAGGAGGCAAGCCGCCGTTTTACCCAAAACGAAACCCTGGAAGTGACCGCCACCGATCACGACCGGGCACTTGCCGCGCAAAAGAACAAGACTTATATTCAAATAAACGGCGACAAAGCGATTTGGAAAAATCGCTGGCTGGCTGCGGGTGGTGAAGTGGTATGGAACATGGTCCATTACGATGTGCAATTAATTGGTGGTATGGTGCTGCACGATGGCAAAATTGCCGAGATGGCCACCGGGGAGGGCAAAACCCTGGTAGCAACCTTACCCGCCTACCTAAATGGCGTGGCCGGCGAAGGGGTACATATCGTAACGGTGAACGATTACCTGGCCCGTCGTGACCAGGAATGGGTCGGCCCGATGTACGAGTTTTTGATGCTGACGGTAGATTGTATCGATAAATACAGACCGCATTCTGAGGATCGCAAAAAAGCCTATTTGTGTGATATCACCTTTGGTACCAACTCCGAGTTTGGTTTTGACTACCTGCGCGACAACATGGTCATCAATACCGATGAACTGGTGCAGCGCAAACACCATTATGGCATTGTGGATGAGGTTGACTCCGTGTTGATTGACGATGCGCGTACACCTTTGATCATTTCGGGTCCGGTTACCCGTGGTTCCGAGGATCAGGAGTATGTAGAATTGAATCCGAACGTAAAGCGTCTGATTGAAGAACAATCCAAGATAGCCAGTACTTTCCTCGCCGAGGCCCGTAAATTATACGCTGACGGCAAATTAAACATGGAAGAAGGCGGTGCCGGTATGGCCTTGTTGCGCACCCACCGCGCTTTGCCCAAATACCGTCCGCTCATCAAATTCCTCAGCGAAGAAGGTGTAAAGGTATTGCTGCAAAAGACTGACAATTTTTATATGCAGGAAAACAACAAACGGATGCCTGAGGTAGACCGCGAATTGTTGTTTTACATCGATGAAAAAAACCGCAACGTTGAACTGACCGAAAAAGGCGTCGAATACCTTTCCAAGTTTAGCAACGACCCTGGTTTTTTCATTATGCCCGATATTGCGTCCGAACTGGTGGGCATTGATAAGGATGTGGCGCTTTCTCAAGTTGAAAAAACGGAAGCCAAAGAACACCTTTCCCAGGATTATGGCATCAAAAGCCGCCGGGTACACGCTATTCAGCAATTATTGAAGGCCTACACTTTGTTTGATCGCGACAACGAGTACATCGTATCGCCAGAAGGGGAGGTAAAAATTGTAGATGAGCAAACGGGTCGTGTCATGGAAGGCCGTCGGTATTCGGATGGTTTGCACCAGGCGCTGGAAGCAAAAGAAAATGTAGAAGTTGGAGAAATTACCCAGACCTACGCGACCGTAACCCTGCAAAACTACTTCCGGATGTTCCACAAACTGGCGGGTATGACCGGTACAGCGGAAACGGAAGCCAAAGAATTGTGGGATATTTACAAACTCGATGTGGTGGTGATCCCAACGAACCGCAATATTTCGCGGAAAGATGAGGAAGACTTGGTGTATAAAACGGCGCGTGAAAAATACAACGCGGCAATTGATGAAATTATCCGTTTGCGCGAGGCTGGACGTCCAATCCTGGTGGGTACCACTTCAGTTGAAATTTCGGAATTGCTGAGTCGTATGCTCAAAATTCGCGGCATCGACCACAATGTATTGAACGCCAAACAGCACCAACGCGAGGCGGAAATTGTAGCAGAAGCAGGCCAGGCGGGTAAAGTAACCATCGCAACCAACATGGCCGGTCGTGGTACCGACATCAAGTTGGGTGTGGGTGTAAAAGAATCGGGTGGTTTGGCCATCATTGGTACCGAACGCCACGAAAGTCGCCGGGTAGACCGCCAGTTGCGCGGCCGTGCCGGTCGTCAGGGCGACCCGGGTTCGTCGCAATTTTATGTATCGCTGGAGGATTCGCTGATGCGTTTGTTCCAAAGCGATCGGATTGCGGGTTTGATGGACCGTATGGGTCACAAAGACGGCGATGTGATTCAGCACCGCATGGTCACCAACTCCATCGAACGGGCGCAGAAAAAAGTAGAAGAGAACAACTTTGGTATCCGGAAGCGTTTGTTGGAGTATGATGACGTGATGAATATTCAGCGGGAGGCCATTTATAAAAAACGCCGCAATGCCTTGTTTGGCGATCGGCTCTCCCTCGATATCAACAACGCCTTTATTGCCATCACCTCCGATTTGGTGCAAATGCACCGTGCAGGTGGCGATTTTGACACCTTCCGGATGGATTCAATCCGTGCCATCGGGGTGGATCCAGAAATGGATGCATCTTGGTTTAAAACAGCGCCGGCCAACACCGTGTTGGAAACCTACCAGCAACAGGTGTTTGATTTTTATGAACAAAAATCGCAACAGGTTGGTCAGCGTTTGCTGCCTATTATCAAAGATGTGCACGCCAAGGAAGGTCAGCGCTACAAACGTATTGTGGTGCCTTACAATGACGGTCGCCTCGACCTGAACATCAGTGCGGATATGGCACTTGCGATTTCCAGCAGTGGCAAAACGATCATGAAAGACGTTGAAAAAGTAGCCACGCTGGCCCTGATCGACGATGCCTGGAAAGAGCACCTGCGCAATGTAGACGACTTGAAAGAATCGGTACAAGGCGCGTCTTTCGAACAAAAAGACCCCTTGGTGATTTATAAAATGGAGGCTTATAACCTCTTTGAAGGCTTAATTAGCCACATCAACAACGAAATCACGGCCTTCCTGCTCAAAGGAACTTTGAGTTTGCCGGAAGACAATAGTTCGATGCAACGCGCACAACAACAACAAGTTGCGGCAGAAGCAGCGCGTAGAGCCCAAGCCAATCGCTTGCGCGCCAACAACAACCAACAAATGACGGAGGCCCAAGAGGCCGCGCAACGCGCTGCTATGTCGGCCAGCAATGGCGGAAACGTGCCACGCGTTCAACCGATTGTAAAAGAGAAGGAAATTGGCCGCAATGAGCCTTGTCCCTGTGGCAGCGGGAAGAAGTATAAGAACTGCCATGGGAAGTAGTGAGGAGTGAGGAGTGAGGAGTGAGGAGTGAGGAGTGAGGAGTGAGGAGTGAG
>JBBAVI010000081.1:0-25706 GCA_040397785.1 Saprospiraceae bacterium
CCCGCGCGTTCCCATAGGAACGCCATCTCTGTGGCAAAAAAAAACGTGATCAACCGTTCCCGCGCGTTCCCATAGGAACGCCATCTCTGTGGCAAAAAAAAACGTGATCAACCATTCCCGCGCGTTCCCATAGGAACGCCATCTATGTAACGCCGTCTATGTAACGCCGTCTATGTAACGCCGTCTATGTAACGCCATCCAAGTGACATCCCAGCGTTCCATTTGTCTCCCCATTTTTTTTCCACCATCCAATCATTTTTTAATAAAAATTGTCCACAAACACCACACTCCACAACTGATTCATCGTGCACCCAACAGTGCGTACAAAATCGTTCAATAAGAAGGCATTAAGTATAAAAATATAGTGCATTTTTTTAAAGTTAACTCGCCTGTAAAAATTGCTCCTGCAAGTTATCAACATATTCATGCACTTTGTGGATATTTTATCCTTATTGTAAATCAATGTTTTACGTATTTTATTCACATTGTGTGGAAAACTTCTATTTGAGCAATGACAATTTCCCTTAATTTTGTCTCTCCAACAGCAGGAAATATCTGCGATCCCGGTTTTGGATCTCCATTTTTTTTATTCCGAAAAGTATGCCTTCTTCCTTTGCCTGTATGTACAGGAATAGGAACCTATTTTTGTCGGTGTTTGCCTGATAAAATAGCGTTTTTTTACATTGAAAATAATCAATTCAAAATAATAGTCACACAATCACAATGACACCATCATCGCTTGCACCCGAACGTATCCTGGCCGAAAACCCGGACCGTTTTGTTCTATTTCCAATTAAGTACAATACCATTTGGGAGTGGTATAAAAAATCTGTAGCCTCTTTCTGGACCGCCGAAGAAGTCGATCTTACCCAGGACATGGTCGATTGGGAAGTTAAATTGACCGATTCAGAGCGGCATTTTGTAAAACATGTACTCGCGTTTTTCGCAGCATCCGACGGCATCGTGAATGAAAACCTCGTGTTGAATTTCATGCGCGAGGTGCAAATTCCGGAAGCGCGTTGCTTTTACGGCTTTCAGGTTGCCATCGAGAATATTCACTCGGAGATGTACTCCTTGCTGATCGACACCTATATAAAGGATCCCAAAGAAAAAGACCATTTGTTCAATGCTTTGCGCACCCTCGATTGTGTTTCCAAAAAAGGAAACTGGGCTTTGCGCTGGATCGACAATGCACCCACCTTTGCACATCGGCTCATCGCTTTCGCTGCAGTAGAGGGTATTTTCTTCTCAGGCTCCTTTTGCGCCATTTTCTGGCTGAAAAAACGTGGTTTGATGCCAGGCCTAACCTTCTCCAATGAGTTAATCAGCCGCGACGAAGGCATGCACTGCGATTTTGCTTGCCTGTTGTACTCCATGCTCGATAACAAACTCGACCCAAAAGAAGTAGAGGACATCATTACAGAGGCGGTTTCTTTTGAAAAAGAGTTTGTAACCGATGCTTTGCCGGTTTCGCTGATCGGCATGAATGCCGAATTGATGACCCAATACATCGAATTCGTGGCAGATCGCTTGTTGAGTCAACTGGGCAACGATAAAGTATATGGCACCGCCAATCCATTCTCTTGGATGGACATGATATCAATACAAGGCAAAACCAATTTCTTCGAAAAACGGGTGGGTGATTACCAAAAAGCAGGGGTAATGACCAAACGCGAAGAACAAGCGTTTACGACCGACGCCGATTTTTAAATGACTTCATCCCCGTACCTGTTTTGTTGTAGATACACCGATTTAAACAATACATTTACGGGGATGGATTTACGCCGGGCGCAGCGTACAAAAAGTGCTCAAAAAAACGATGGTAAGTTATCCACATTTTTGGTAATACTCATCATTGTTATTGGATGCTGAAAATCAATAACTTGGGAAAGTTATTAACACTGTGTGGATAAAATATTTTTCATTCAGTTTAAAAACCCTTACTTTCGTGTTGCTTAACGTAATAGGAAAGAGAAGTCGAAGTTCCCTCCATATTAGCACAGTTCACATCCTGGTTTCCAACATGCCTGACAGGCAAGTCCTGTTGAAGGTACCCGCTGTGTGAAGTCGTCTAGCACGCGATTCTGGCAGATAAGGAACCGACACTCTTTGTGAAATGTGCCCTGAGTAAATCACATACTATTAAAAAAACCGAAAAAAACATTTTTTGTCATGATGCAAGTAATCAAACGTTCCGGTCGAACAGAAGAAGTTTCTTTCGACAAAATCACGGCCCGGATTCGCAAAATGTCCTACGGCCTCGATACCAACTATGTAAATATCATAGAGGTGTCTAAAAAGGTCATTATGGGACTTTACGATGGCGTAAGTACCATCGAACTCGATAACCTGGCTGCCGAAACAGCGGCTACCATGGCTACTGTACACCCCGATTATGCCCTGCTCGCTGCACGTATTGCCGTGAGTAACCTCCACAAGGAAACCGATAAGTCGTTTCACAAGGTCATCAACGACCTTTTCAACTATATTGACCCCAAAACAGGCGATCAAGCGGGCATGATTAGCGCCGAAATCCATAAAATCGTACAAGAACACAAGGAACGCTTAGACAGCGCAATCATTTTTGACCGCGATTTCGAGTTTGACTATTTCGGGTTCAAAACCCTGGAACGCTCGTACCTCATGCGCATGAATGGCCGCGTGGTGGAGCGCCCACAACACCTGTTTATGCGGGTCGCGGTGGGTATTCACGGTGAAAACATCGATGCGGCAATTGAAACTTACAACTTGATGTCGGAGCGCTGGTTTATCCACGCCACGCCAACTTTGTTCAACGCTTCAACGCCAAAACCGCAGTTGTCGTCTTGCTTCCTGTTGTCTATGACCGACGATAGCATCAAAGGCATTTTTGAAACACTTTCCCGTTGTGCGCTCATTTCTCAAAGCGCGGGCGGTATCGGTTTAAGCATCCATAACATTCGCGCTACGGGTTCCTACATTAAAGGCACCGGCGGAACTTCCAATGGTATTATCCCGATGTTGCGTGTGTTCAACGATGCTGCACGGTATGTCGATCAGGGTGGTGGCAAGCGCAAAGGCGCCTTCGCAGTGTATTTGGAGCCCTGGCATGCGGATATTTACGAATTCCTCGAACTGAAAAAGAACCACGGTAAGGAAGAAATGCGCGCCCGCGATTTGTTTTACGCCATGTGGATTTCCGATCTATTCATGGAGCGCGTAAAAAATGATGCCGAGTGGTCTTTATTTGATCCGAATGAAGCACAAGGTTTGTTTGATGTATACGGTGGCGAGTTTGAGGCCCTTTACCACCAATATGAAAGAGAAGGTCGTCAGCGTAAAGTGGTGAAAGCCCGCGACTTGTGGAACAATATCCTGGAAAGCCAGATTGAAACAGGCACACCGTATATTTTGTACAAAGATGCGGCCAATAAAAAGAGCAACCAGAAGAACCTCGGCACCATCCGTTCGAGCAACCTCTGTACTGAAATTATGGAGTACACCGCACACGATGAGGTGGCAGTGTGCAACCTGGCTTCTTTGGCTTTGCCTAAATTTGTAGAAAATGGCACGTTCAACTTTGATAAACTGTATGAAATCACCCAGGTAGCCACCCGCAACCTTAATAAGGTGATTGACATCAACTACTATCCGATTCCGGAAGCCGCGAAGTCCAACTTCCGCCACCGTCCGATCGGTTTGGGCGTACAAGGTTTGGCCGATGTGTTCATTTTGATGCGTTACGCTTTCGACAGCCCGGAAGCGAAACAACTGAACCGCGATATTTTTGAAACCATCTATTTCGCGGCCGTAACCGAAAGTTGCAACCTGGCCGAACAATTTGGCGCTTATGAAACTTTCCCGGGTTCGCCGATGAGCAAAGGGCAGTTCCAGTTTGATTTGTGGGGCGAAACGCCTTCCAAACGTTGGGATTGGGAATCGCTGCGCAAACGCGTGATGAAGACTGGTTTACGCAACTCTTTGTTGGTAGCGCCGATGCCAACTGCTTCTACCAGCCAGATTTTAGGAAATAACGAGTGTTTTGAGCCCTATACTTCCAACTTGTACACCCGCCGCACTTTGGCTGGCGAACACATTGTGGTAAACAAACACCTCATGCGCGATCTCGTGCGCTTGGGCATGTGGAACGAAGAAATGCGTGAAGCCATCATGGCCGCCAACGGTTCTATCCAGGGTATCGAAGATATTCCGGCCGAGATACGCGCTTTGTACAAAACCGCTTACGAAATCAGTCAGAAAGTCATCATCGACATGTCGGCCGATCGCGGTGCCTTTATTTGCCAAAGCCAGTCGCTCAACCTCTTTATGGAAGCGCCGACATTTGGTAAATTGTCTTCGATGCACTTTTACGCATGGCAGAAAGGTTTGAAAACCGGTATGTACTACCTGCGTTCCAAAGCAGCCACTGATCCGATCAAATTTACCTTGAGCCAGAAGCATCAGAACAAATTTGCGGCCAATGCGGTGGTAAATGAAGCAACGGTGACCACTTCTGCACCACTGACCCAAGTAGCGCCTGCGCCAACGATGTCAGCCCTGGCGATCGAAGAAGTACAGGGTAAAATTTGCAGTTTGGATGATCCGGATTGCGCGGCTTGCTCGGCTTAATTTTGTATAAATAAGATACTCCCCTGGTTGGTCAACCAGACAGTCGTTGGACTGGCATATAGCACTTAGTACCCTTCGCTGTAAACGCTTTTCCCACACTTTTTCCCTTGCTGGTTCGAGACGTAAACTTGGATTGGCTGCCAGGGGGCTTTTTTATACTTCGCGCTGCTTGCTTTTGTGCATGGCCTTTGGCCTAAATCATTGAAAATCAGCGCTCAGCATGACAATAAATGCTGCCTTTAAGGCGGCGTTCAGTATAGATCATAGAGGCCTATAATTTAGTGTTATGGTTATTCAATATATGTCGGATTTACATCTTGAATTCCGGGATAATCTTCGATTTATCCGGAAAAACCCGATTGTGGCGGAAGCGGATATTCTTTTGTTGGCAGGAGATGTGATGCCGATTCAGCAGTTAAAGCAAAATGCGGCTTTTTTAGACCATCTTTCGGATCAATTCAAGGCTGTTTATTGGGTTCCGGGGAACCACGAATATTACCATGCAAAGTTCGACCGATTTCAAACCCGTATGAAAAGCAGCGTGCGTGAGCATGTTTTTATGGTAAATAATGCCATTGAAATCATATCCGGGGTGCGTTTTATATTTTCTACGCTTTGGACGAAAATCGGTGATGCCCATATATTCGAAATTCAAAACCGCCTCAGCGATTTTCACGCCATCAGCATAGCGGGACATCCTTTTTTACCCTGGCAGTACAATTCGCTGCATGAGGATAGTTTGGCTTTTCTGAAAGAAGCCCTGCTTGGGCCCTTTTCTGGACCTTCTGTAGTCGTTACGCATCATGTACCCACCTTCTTAAATTACCCGCCTAAATATAAAGGCGACGTATTGAATGAGGCTTTTGCCGTAGAATTATATGATTTTATTGTAGATCATGGCCCTGATTGCTGGATTTTCGGGCATCACCACTATAACATGCCGCCCTTTACCATCGGAAAAACCCAGATGCTTACCAATCAATTGGGGTACGTTGCATATGGTGAAAACCAGGATTTTTCAACGCAAAAAACCTTTTCCTTGAGTTTATGAAGGCATTACAAATCATTTTTTACTCCACACCACTCGGAAACGCCCAAATCGAAGTCTTTTTTGAAGATGAAACCTTCTGGTTGTCTCAAAAAAAGATGGCGGAGTTGTTTGGTGTGGAGGTAAATACGATAAACTATCACTTAAAGGAAATTTTTACCTCCGGCGAACTGGAACTTATGGCAACTACTCGAAAATTTCGAATAGTTCAACAAGAAGGAAGTCGGGAAGTAAGTCGTGAAATCGAGTTTTACAATCTCGATGCCATCATTGCTATAGGTTATCGTGTTAATTCCTACCAGGCAACGCAATTTCGTATTTGGGCAACCCAAACACTCAGAGATTTCATTATCAAAGGCTTTGTGTTGGATGATGCCCGTTTGAAGCAAGGGAAATCGTTTGGAAAAGACTATTTTGATGAACTGCTGGAACGCATCCGCGAAATACGGGCCAGCGAACGTCGCTTTTATCAGAAAATTACAGATATATACGCGCAATGCAGCATCAATTACGATCCTAAAGCAGGCATTACGCAAACTTTTTATAAAACGGTGCAGAACAAATTGCACTGGGCCATCACCGGCCATACCGCCGCTGAACTTATTGCACAACGCGCGGGCGCCGACAAGCCTAATATGGGGCTGACAAGCTGGAAAAACGCTCCGGAAGGGAAAATCCTGAAATCCGATATTAGTGTCGCCAAAAACTACTTGTCTGAAAAGGAAATTTCAGCACTCAACCGCATTGTAACCATGTACCTGGATTATGCTGAAAACCAGGCAGAACGCCAAATTTCTATGTCTATGGCCGACTGGATTCAAAAGCTCGATGCTTTTTTGCAATTCAACGACTATCAAGTTTTGCAAGATGCCGGGCGCATCAGCCATGAAATCGCCATGCAACTTGCGGAAAAGGAATACGAAAAATTCCGGGTTGTGCAGGATGTTGATTTTGAAAGCGATTTCGACAAGTTATTGCCAGACCCGCATTTGCCGTCGCTGGAACAGGATGATCTCGAGGAAACAATACGAAAATTAAAAAAGGATTAAGTACATGAATACAGAACCAACAAATCCACAACAAACGGTCTTTGAACAAACAAAAAGGCAGGATGCGCAAGGCAATGAATATTGGAGCGCCAGGGATATGGCTAAAATCCTGGAATATTCTGAATACCGGCATTTTAAACCTGTCATTGACCGGGCTAAAGAGGCCTGTGAAAATAGTGATAATCAGATTGCCGACCATTTCGAGGATATCCTCGATATGGTATCCATCGGCTCTGGCGCTGAAAGGCGGATTGAGGATATCAAACTTTCCCGCTATGCCTGCTACCTCATCGTTCAAAATGCCGACCCGGCAAAAGAAGTGGTGGCTTTGGGGCAGACCTATTTTGCCGTGCAAACCCGTTTGCAGGAAATTCGGCAAATGGAGGAATACAACCAACTCGCCACAGAAAACGAAAAGCGTTTGTTTCTGCGCAATGAGATGAAAAAACACAACCTCCAATTAGCAGATGCAGCAAAAGACGCCGGGGTGGTGGAACCCTATGATTATGCCATTTTTCAGAATCATGGATATATGGGTCTGTACGGTGGCCTGGATGCCAAGGGCATTCACAGGCGCAAAGGCCTGAAATCCAGCGAAAACATCCTTGATCACATGGGCAGCACCGAACTTGCTGCCAACCTGTTCCGCGCTACCCAAACGGAAGAAAAACTACGGCGCGAACAAATTAAAGGCAAGGAAAAAGCCAATCTGGCCCACTTGGAGGTGGGTAAAAAAGTCCGGAAAACCATCGAGGAAATTGGCGGCACCATGCCGGAAAACCTACCAGTAGCGGATAGTATTCGGAAATTGGAAAAACAGGAAGAAAAGAAACCGTTGTTGCCTAAAAGCAAGAAAAAAGATGATAAATCATAAAAATGAATGTTGTTTACGGCATTTTTACGATCCTCCCTCAACGAGTCAAGTTTTATTCTCCACCTTTAGCCGTCAAATACCCCTCCAAAAACTCCTGCACCGTAGTCCAATGCATTTCAGGATACCGGTCATTATCCAAATGATCGATGTTTGAACGGTCGTCAATCATGTTATGCATATACTGCATGCCTTGCCAGGCTGGATAAAGTTCATTTGCTCCTGGTGCCAGGCGCCGGATAATTTTTATCAATACCCCCAAGAAGCCTTGTCCACCGGGGCGGAACAGCCGAAATTTTTGATGGGTTACCTGATTGGCCACTGTTCGGGCTGTTTTGGGGCTGATAAGATCGCCTGCAATGTGCAAATAACGCGGGGCAGTAGGATCAAGAGCAACGTGAGCCGTATATGTTGCCGTGTTGTCGATGGTCGTGAAACCCCAGGGATGATCTGGGTTACCCCAATACAACACCATTTTTTGCTTTAATAATAGGAAAGGCATCTGGTCAACGATCATATCCATAAAAGCGCCGTTGAAAATGGAGGTGGCTGCGATGGGCTTCTGATCTAAATAGGTGTGGAATTCTCGTCTTAAATCCAGGTTGCGGTTTTCGCCATCCGAGAAACGGGTAAAGTCTAAGGAATAATCGGACGGGATGAAACGTGGAACGCCTGCAGCAAGGGCAGCGTCTAACAGTATTTTTTGAGCATCGATAATTACTGCACGCAACCCGGCCAATGCTGATACGACACAATTCACCCCTTTACAGGCTGGCGTCAAGGATTCAACCGTCCAATGTGCTACTTTAAAAATCTCGGCCCCCAGTTGTTCCAAATGCGCTATTTTTTTCGGATCGCTGTTGGAACGCACCACAACCCGTACCACAGCATCTTTTTTGAGTAGGGATTGGACAATTCTTCCGCCCAAATTACCAGTGGCGCCTGCTACTAAAATGATGTTTTGCATGGGTAAGGTTGTTGTAAATTGAGATGTTTTGTTGAGAAGATGCTCAAATTACGCTTTAATAAACCGTTGGCGTTCTAACATTTCTAAAATCTTGTTTTAAGGCACAAAAATCCCGATCAAACCGAAACAGCAAAACCCAAAGGTCATTCGTTTTTGATCTGTTCCAACCTTTTTAATAAAACCAAACGATCATTTTCTGTTTTTGCTTTAGCAACAGCCTTTTCAATATACTCTATCGCTTTTCGTGGATCTACCGTACTATACAACTGGCCAAGCAAGGCGTAATACAAATGGTTGTCTTGCTTCAATTTAAGGGCTTCTTGAATGGCTTTTTCAGTGCTCACTGCTTTGGCCAGGGCGAAGGTTCTGTTCAACGCTGCCACCGGTGAATACTCAATTTGTAATAGCAAATTATAGTATTGCAGGATGTTTTGCCACTTTTCAACTGAATCCTGGGGCCGGGTATGCCAGTAGGCGATGGCTGCCTCCAGGTGATATTTTGAGAGTTTTTGCCCGGTAGCAGATTGGTTTAAATAAATTTCACCTGTTGTGATGAGCGCCTGGTCCCATAAAGCCGGGTCCTGTTCTTCGTATAATAGAATTTGACCAGCAGCGCCTTGCCTTGCTTCAAATCTGGACGCATGAAAGCACATCAATGCAATTAAAGCGCGTACTGGAGGTTGGTTGGTGCTGTCGTTTTCCGAAAGTATGACCGTTAAGCGCAAGGCTTCTAAGCAGAGATCTTTACGAAGGGTTGCATTTTGGGAGACGGAATAATATCCTTCGTTGAATAACAGGTATAAAGTGGTTAATACAGCCTGCAACCGTTTTTCTATTTCGGATGCCTGTGGAAACTCCATGGCCACTTTGTTTTCCCGAAGCGTTTCTTTTGCGCGAAATAGTCGCTTATTGATGGTTTCTTTATTACTCAGAAATGCCGCCGAAATTTCGTCAATGCCAAATCCACACAATATCCGCAAGGCTAACCCTATTTGTGCTTCCACCGCAATAACCGGGCTGCAAATGGCAAACATCATCTGTAACTGACTATCTTCTATATTTTTAGTAGAAAGATCTATTTCAAATTCATAGAATGGCTTATTGGTATACTGAATTTCAACGGATATTTTCTCCGTAAATAGTTGATTACGTTTAAGATAATCCTTGGTTTTGTTTTTGGCAACCGTGTATAGCCAGGCCGTCGGGTTATCGGGCAAGCCTTTTTTGCCCCAGGTCTCAGCCGCCAACATAAACGTATCGCTGGCAATATCTTCTGCGATCTCCATATGCGCCAGACCGAATAGTTTAGACAAAACAGAAACAATTTTTCTGAATTCTGTCCGGAACAGATGCGGAATAAGTACGGTTGACGATTCCATTTTAACACGTTTATGACTGCTTTCACAAGGCTACCAAAGGAAAAATTATTGCGGTGGGCCTTAAAAGAGCATGAATTTGCCCTTTATAGCCCACCGCAACGATGTTTATAGACTTATCTACATGATTTCGCGAATTTCAACATGTCCGCCCATGAAAAAGATCGGGCAGCCTTTTGCCAGTTCTGTGGCATCATCCAAATTTTCGGCTTTCACAATAATGTAGCCGCCTACAATTTCTTTTACTTCGGCATAAGGTCCGTCGGTAATAACGCCATCTGCATGAAGGGTTTTGCCGGTAAAGCCTAACTGATTGGTACTCAGAAATTTTCCTTGGGCGGCAATGCCACCGATCCAATCTTGCCATTGTTGGATGCTTTCCTGCATCTGTTCAGGAGTTGGCTGAAATTCTGGCACTGGGGCCATTCTAAAAATCATCATGAATTCTTGCATGGTGTTTAATTTTAAATATTTAAGCGGAAAAATGTTGGAAAATGAAATTTAGTTTTGAGCGGGCAATGTGGCGGAGGTCTTTTCCAAATATTGTTTCAATTGGTTGAGTCCTTGTTGGTTGGTTTTTCCAATTTCAGATTTTAGTCCAAACAGCAGTCCAAAAATGTTTGCGGGTACCGGCATGTCAACCTCAAAATCTTGTACCAGTGTTACACCACCGTTTTTTTCCTCCAGATGGTAGGAGAAAAGGGGATTTGACTGGAAAGGTTCCGTAATGTTACATTGCAGTTTTACTGAATTGTTTGGCTGCAAAGCAACGACGGTTTGAGAACCTTTGCTTTTTTCTTTTACGCCTTCCCAGTGAAATGTTGCTCCCACGGTGCCGTCAGAACCGCTAACGCTCGATTTTTGCTCCGGATCTTGCGTTTTGAAGGGCGACCAATTCGGAAAATTGCCCATAAAGCGCAATTGGTCGTACACCTGCGGGGCGGCAGCCTGAATAAAAATAGACTTTTGAATGGAAATCCTTTTTGGGGCGACCAGCGCAAGGACAACGCCAGCGATCAACAGGGCACCTAGTGCAATACCGATCATCATTAAAATTTTTGTCATGGTGAACATTGAATTTAAGTTTTATACCACCATGACGAATGAGGTGTTTGGGATTGGACAGGTTTGGGAAAATATTTTTGGCGTTAGTCAAAATTTAATACCCTCTGCAATCAAATTGTATATTATCCTATGCGTTTCAGGAAAGTTGACATATCAATAATTTTAGTTTTTCCAATAGTTTACCAACAATTCATAAAGGCGTCGCCTTGAGTTCCTATTTATCGAAGCGCTTATATACCAATTTGTATCTAAAACAATTTTAAGGCGTTTGCTTTTGGCCATAACGAACTGCTTTTATTTCTGCCATTATTTCTTCATCGGAGATATCGTTTGTATCTGGTAATGCAGCATCCATCAAAGCCCATCTTTCCGAAAAGGTTTGCAACGCAATTTTTTCTGCTATTTTAATTTGTTCTTCTTTCGAAAACTGGCTAAAAAGCATCAAGAATTCCTTGATTCGTATATTTTTACCATTGTTCAATTTAGAGGATGGCGATTCCATGTTCGGTACTCGTTTTAGTGGATAAAGCCACACTACTGGGCATTTTTCGCACAGATGTAACATAGATGTAACATCTGCCTTTTTTCAGTGTAACATCTGCGCGAAATAAAATGTCCAGTAGAGTGGGTTAAAGCATTGAAAAGGTCATTATATTCGGTATTAGGCATACAAATATACCAACTTTTTCAGAAATTGAATAGAAAAGCCTAATACCGCATCTTAACAATCACCTCCACATCACTTGGTTTCAAATTGCGGTGCTCGCCCAAAGCCACCCAGCCGCGCTCGGTGAAGGTCGCCGCGATTTTTTCAGCTGTGCCTTCATAGTTTTCGGTGTATTCCGACAAATGGGTGGGTATGTTCAAACTATTGAAAAATGCCTCTGTTTTTGCAATGGCTGCGGCGGCTTTTTCCTCGATGGTTCCGGTGGTGATGTCCCAAACCCGCGTGCCGTATTGCGCAAGTTTTTCCTTTTTCGCTTCCAGGTTATACGTGTAATGACCCGGCAAAATGATCGCGAGGGTGCGCGCGTGATCGATGTGGTATTGGGCTGTCAGTTCATGGCCGATCGCGTGGATGGCCCAATCGCCCGGCACCCCGCGGGAAAGCAGTCCATTGAGTGCCATCGTACAACACCACATAAAATTGGCAGCTGCTTCGTAATCAGCAGGGTTTTGCATGATTTTGGGGGCTACTTCTACCAGACTTTGCATGACGCTTTCAGCAAAACGATCCTGCAAAATAGCACCAACGGGATAGGTAACATATTGCTCCAACACATGGGTAAAGGCATCGGTTACGCCATTGGCAATTTGGCGGGCCGGAATGGAAGCCACCACGGTTGGATCCAGGATGGAAAACACTGGAAACAAGCCTGGACCGCCCATGCTGAGTTTTTGTCCGGTTTCGGAGCGTGAAATCACGGAGCCGGAGTTCATTTCGGAACCGGTTGCCGGTAAAGTAAGTACCGTCGCAAAAGGTAGGGCCGCCCCTTCTTCGGTGCGCATGTTTTTTTCCAGGATGTCCCATGGACTATCGCCCGAGTACAATGCTGCAGCAGATAAAAATTTTACCCCGTCGATTACCGAACCGCCCCCTACGGCAAGCAGATAGGTGATTTTTTCTGCTTTGATCACTTTTAAGGCCTCCAAAAGCACCGAATACTCGGGATTGGCTGGGATGCCGCCGAATTCCTGCCAATTAAAACCCTCCAGGGCTTGTGTTACTTGCTCGTACACGCCGTTTTTCTTGATGCTGCCACCGCCGTACAACATCAGAATTTTGGCGTCTTTCGGGAGTTCTTTCGCAATGCGGGCAATTTGGCCTTTGCCAAACAGGATTTTAGTAGGATTTTTTAATTCAAAATTCAGCATAATAGGTTGATTAACAATGGTTTTAATGTGTAATGATTAACTTGCCAAACAAGTGTTCTGTATTGCCGGAAAAACGGATAAAATACAGGCCTTCCGGTAAGGTGTCGATGGTCACCAAGGTACTGTTGGCACCTGAAGGGATTTTTTGTTGCAACACCCTTTTCCCGGCAGCATTGAGCAGTTCCAGCGTACCGCCCTGGGCTGTTTCCCAACGCAAAGTGACCGATTGATTGGCTGGATTTGGAACAATGGAAAGCGGCGTAATGTTTTCAGGCGTGTGGGTCAGGACCAATTCCGCGACCACATTTTGGGTGGTATTCGTGGTGATGGGCCGATTGAAATCGAAGTAAATATGGGCGGTATTGTTGATTTTAGCGCCGAGCGGCAAATCTTTATGAGCCCGAATTTTATATTTTACAAACCCGTGGCTGGCAGGCTCATCCGAAGTAGAATCGGGTAATTGAATATTTTTAAAATAAAATTCCAAGATACGCTGTTGCTCAATACGCCAGATTACCGGGTGACTGGAACTTAATACTTCAAAACTGCTCATGTCTAGTTGTGCGCTCAGGGTATCCAGCAGGCGTACATCTTCGGCCGGGTAATTGCCGGTGTTTTGAAACCGGATGGTATATATAAGGTCTTGCCCTTGTTCGATCATTTCCGGGGTAATGGGACCATTAGGTTGCACCCGTTTGTCATTTGGGTCAAAAGGGCCAACAATGGTTGCCAGCAGATTGCTTTCATTGTCGAGGGTATCGGCATCGTCGATAAATGGGAAAGCCCGAACAGATAATTGTACCATGGAATCGATGCCACCCGGATCCTGGGTATAACAGTCCACTTTAATGGTGGTACTTTGATAGGGCGCCAAATTGGGCAAAATCCATTCCTGCCAGTCGGTGGAATCGGTGCTTGCAGCCGGAGAACTACCGGCATAAACCAAATAAGGATGTTTTTGGAGGCGTATTTGGGGCGATTGGTTTACGGTACCTTTGTTTTTTATGGTCAAAATTAATTGCACATCGGTGTACAGTTTGAGGGGCGTTACAAAACTCATATCGACCGAAAGATCTTTAACATTGGATGTTTCGTACACGGCAAAATCAAGGTTGGCGGTAGGAACACCCGATAAAATGTATGCCTTGGGCTGGGTCGTAACATAAGGCGAATTTAATATAGGCCGCAGGGTATCGCCCGTGGCATTGGCATACAATTCAAAGGTGCCATCTGGCTGGGTAACGGTGATATTTGTGTTGTTTTGGGTGCCTACTAAAGTTTGCGCCATCGGTACATCGCCCATGTTGTATTGGCCATCCAGGTTTTTATCTAAATAAACCCGTCCAGTATAAGCGGTGATATCTAAGGGGCGCTCCCAAACACCGCTGGATTGGGTGGCAACAAATAACCGGCCTTCAAGGTAATGGATGTTATTCACCAGTTCGGTTTCTAGGCCATCCTTGAAAGCAGTCCAACTCACACCCAAATCGGTGCTGATGTAAACGCCATGTTGCCCAACGGATGCAAAAAGCAAGCTGCCTACCCGAAGGATACTGGTTACGAATTCCCCTTCAATGTTAGGATCGATCGGCAACCCGCCCGATCCTAAATCAGTCCAGTTGTCGCCCTTGTCTAACGACCGAAAAAGCCCGATAGGGGCGGTCAGGAAGATGGCATTGCCTGTAATGAATAAACTGACTGCATAAGAAGGGAAAATTTCGGTAATGACAAAGGTTTTAGTCCAGGATTGTCCATTGTTATCGGTAACCCAAACATCCCCGTAACTATCCTTACAAATTAGTCGATCACCGGTTTTTTCAAGTATATGACTCTTTATGCTGCCGGAATTCGGGGGCGGCGGGACCAAGGTAATCGCGCCTGTTTTGGCATCCATCAAGGCATGGTTGCTGGCATTGTAACGCGTCAAGAGCAGCCATTTGTCTTGTCTGCGGAATTTGCCATCTTGAAAAACGCCATAAGTACACCAGGTTTTCCAAACGGGGGCGGTTGAAATGGTGGCATATTGTATATCGCTCACGGTTTGAATAAATATCGTGTCACCATATACATACATGTTTTTAATATCCTGGTTTTCATATAGTTGTGGGATGTTAAGCCAGTCGTTTCCATGGTTGATAGACCCAAGGATACTTGAGGATAATACGCTATATAGTTGCTGGCTGTTGGAGCGTAAGGCCTTTATATACTTTGCGCGGACACCTTTGATACGGGGCGTCCAGATGCCGGTATTTAAGTCGAGTACTTTAAATTCCGTACGAATGGAATAGCCCTGGTTACCGCGCACAAACTCAGGAATGGATCGGGAGGGGCCCCATTGGTCCCAATTTTGCCAGATCTGACCTGCATCAATGGAATACTGCAAGGCTGAGCCGCTTCTTGTCCAAACGGTATCCCCTTGTGCGCCCCAAAAACCGAGGCTTGTGCCAGACCCCACAGGTGCCATTTGCGTCCAGTTTTGTCCAAGGTCTTTGGTGTATTTGTAATACGTGGTGTTGCCTTCCACGTACGCGGCAATTACCTTTTGTCCATGAGCTGCAACAATACGGGAAAAAGTGGAATCTGGAGCAATGAAGCTTTCCCAGGTTTTGCCTGCATCGTAAGATATATCGGCCGCAATAATATAAGAATTTCCATTTGTACTCGCGATGGAAGTGATTAGGATGGTTGAGTCACCAAAGACAGGAGAAAAGAAATTGGTTGATAGCGGCGCGCCTGGTAACCAGGTATGTCCGCCATCTTCACTTCGGTAAATCGTCTTATTTGCGCTTGAATTTACAATACAAAGCGCATCGCCGACCCGATGAATCTTGTCTCCATTGCCGGTATAATTAAAATCAAATTGTCCGATTTTGGTCCAATTTTGTCCATTATCGATGCTTTCATGGATTTTAAAATATAAAAAACCGCCGAAAGCATCTTTAAATCCTTCCGCAGCAATGATTTTGCCGTGGTATTCCAAAATCTCGGTAATCGTATTGTCTCGATTAAAATACGGGTGATGCTGCCATTGCAACCCATCATTATCGGAGTAATAAAGCCCGCCAAAAGTGCCCAGGAACAGGCGGCCATTGCGTTCCATGCAGGCGTACATTTGTCCGCCATCGGGGCCGTCGGTTTGTGTCCATTGGGCGCTAGAAAAATAGGGGTTTAGTAAAAAAAGGATTAAAAATGCGGGGAGGCAGTAAACAGTAAGGCTTGATTTCATGATATATTGGGTTCAATGATTTGTTTGTAGACTGTTTTAAAGGTAAGGGGTGCTCCTAAAATAAGCAAGTTAATTTTTTATAAAATACGCTACCCCCCTTGTAAAAACGCTTCAAACTTTTGCTCAAATTCGCCCATACGTTGTACCGAAATAGGTACTTGCATGCCATTCTGCAGGTGAATTACGCCGTTTCGACCCGTTTTTTCTACCCAATCAATATGGCGCATGTTGACAATATAACTGTGGTGGGTGCGGCAAAAAGGCCGGTTCACAAAGTCTTGTTCGAACTCTTTCAAGGTGCGATAGGTGGTGGTTTTTTCCAGCTTGTTGTTTTTAAGGGTGGTTATTTCTACTGCGGCCCCATCTGCCTGACAAAAGAGTATATCCTGAAAACGCAAGACCAGCATACCTTTCCGGCTGTCGTGGATCACAAGCCCGGATGGGTCATCGGCCAATTGCGCCTGCTGACTTTCAGCCTGCAATTTCTCTCCGGCGCTTTTTACTGCTTCCTTCAGGCTGTCTACGCTAAATGGTTTGATTAAATAGGCCCATGGTTGTACTTTGTTAATTGCTTCAATAGCATATTGTGGGTAAGCGGTGGTGAAAATGACCCCAAAATGGAAACTGGATGTTTGTTTTAATAAATCGAAAGCAGTGCCTCCTGGGGGCATTTCAATGTCTAAAAACACTAGTTCCGGCTTGTGGCGTTCGATGATTTGTGCGCCTTCACTAACAGAAGAGGCGTGGGCGATAATTTTAATTTGCGGACAATACTGTTCCAGCATGCCACTCAGGGTGCGGAGCGCGCTGATCTCATCATCCACCAATACGGTGGAGATTTTTTTTACAAGCGTTAGTTTTGTTAAATTAGTTAGCATGCGGGATAAAATTGGCTACAACGTTTCGGTTTTGAAAAGATTCATCTGGAATTTTAGGACAATCCTGGTACCGCGTGTTTGGGTACCGGTTTCCGATAAATCTTCCATGTCCATGCTCAAATCAATGCGATATAGCCGGTTGATGGTTTGTATTTTTTTATACAGCATTTCGAGGCCTTTTGATTTGCGATCGCTTTCCTGCAGGCGTTTTCGGTGTTGCATTGCTCGGTATCCGATGCCATTATCGGTAACCGTACAGATAACTGTATTTTCTTGTCTGCTAAATTCAAGGCGCAAGGTCGAATGTCCGTCCGGGGAAAGTCCATGGAGTGTTGCGTTTTCCAGAATGGGTTGCAACAACATCGCTGGAAAAGCCAGATCATTGGGCAAGCGATCACTGCCGATGATTTCAAACTGAAATCGATCACTGAAACGCAGTTGAATCATGCGCAAATAATCTTCATCGTAGGAAAGTTCTTCTCTAAACGTAATAAAATTCTGTTCGGAGAAGTACATTGTTTGGCGCAAAAGCCTGGTAAACAGGGCAATGTACTCGCTCGCGCGCACCGGATCGGGCGGGTAAAAGAACTGTTGAATAGCGTTGATACTGTTGCCGACAAAATGCGGATTCATTTGTGCGCGCAAGGCCTGCAATTGTAACTCTGATGCAGCGGCATCCAGTTTCTGGTAGTCTAAGCGGGCTTTGTAAATACGCCGAAACCCAAGGCCAAACAAGCCCCAACACACAAGCCAGAACCAAAAATTTTCGTACCAGTGGGGGAGCATCACCAGGTGTAGTTGATCTGGCTTGCCGCTTAATAAGCCCCGGCTGTTCATGGCCGTGATACGAAAATGATACGATCCCGGCGGTAGTTTTACCCCAAAATTGAGGGTGCCAAGCAACATCCAGGAACTGTCTGTTTTAGGGTGAAAGCCGTTGAGTACACATTTCAGCAGGTTTAAAGGTGTCCAGTACAGAAATGGAAGTAACTTTTCTGTTTTTTCACAAAAGAAACGCATGCTACGGTCGCTGGTAAAGTCGAGCCCCGTCAAATCAAGTTCAACCAAAGTAGCATTGGCTGGAATGGTACAGGATTTGGTATTGTTCAAATTTCCAATAAAACTGGTGTCTACCCGATCGTTATTAAGGTTGTAATGTAAGCCGGTAAAATAGGTTGGGAAGTCTTCAAAAGGTGCCTTGGGGTTTAAAAACAATTGATTCAGCCCTTTAACGGTTCCTGCCCAGAGGGTATCACTTTCAACATACACGGCACTCACATCATTGTCGGTTAGTCCACTGTGGGTATCAAAGTGTACGACTGCATTTTGACGATCAATGCCATACACACCTGTATTGGTGGCAAGCCAAACTTTACCATCGGGACCGGATTCCTGAAATAAAGA
Organism: Saprospiraceae bacterium; assembly: GCA_040397785.1. Lineage (GTDB taxonomy): Bacteria > Bacteroidota > Bacteroidia > Chitinophagales > Saprospiraceae > M3007. Next base: position 18,368 of record JBBAVI010000081.1, read on the forward strand.
CTGTATACTCTCAATCGGGTAGGGCAAGAGGTCGTTCATTTTTTCGACATAAGTAATTTGCCCTTTGGAAACATGTACTTTAAGCAGACCGTTTTCGGGGGTAACTGCCCAGATATGGCCATTTTGCGCATTGGAGAGTGCTACAATTCTGCTTTTTAGTATCGGGAAATGCTCGCCAGCAATGCTTTTAAATAAATCAGCATTAGAAGACAGCCCATCGATGCCCCCTGCCCATACATAACCCTCGCTATCGTCGCACATGGCCGTAAACCGGCGTTTTTCTACCTCCGTGTACTTGAAATTATAGGTAGCAACTGCGCCAACGCTTTTGGATGCACCCAGCCATAGTTTTTCATTTTGAAGCATGATGATTTTGGGATTCCCATAGGTGTTTACACGCCTTTCTGTTGTTGCCGTTTTATAAATCAATGCCTCGTCTGTTGCAATCCAGGTTTCGCCCTTTTCGCCAATAATTATCTTACGCACCCTATTGTAGCCATCCAGGGATCCAAAGTCGGTGGTGATCACTTTCGGGTACCGAATGGTATAAATTTTGCCCTGATCATCGCCTGCTACCAACGCATGGCCTTGTCGGCCCTCTACGGCCGTGATATTGTTGGAAGCCAGGTTATTTTGCATTGTGTATTGGAGCGAATAGTTTTTGGGCAGGGCCATCAAGCCATTGTCGAAAGTACAAAACCAATGGGTGCCCTGTCGATCTTCATACATTTGATTGACTTTATACCCTTTGAGATAGGATACAGGGTTATCCAGCGTTAATTGGTCATTTTCAAAACAAATGGCGCCAAAAACCGATGAACAAACCCAAAAACGCCCCGATCTGTCTAAGTAAGTTCTACCTGATTTCCCATCAATTTGCTGGATCAATTCAAAACGTGCATTTTGGAAGGAAACCAACAGTAGTTTTCCATTCACCGAATACAGCATTCGCCGGCCTCTGGTACTTACATTGACAAATTCGCGGTTGGGTTCGTTGTTCCATAAGCGTTGAAGGCTGTCTACCACTTTCCAGCCAGTTTCAGTTTTCAATTGCATCCTTCCCAAGCAATAAGCAAAAAGCGAGTCACCCACCATGCCCGCTTTTACCACTGACATAACCATATTGTAATAAGTGACCTGATTGTCTTTGACGCGGTACAATTCGCCGGATAAGGCAGCCAGCCAAATACTACCATCAACATCTTCTGAAATGTCGAAAGAGCCGGTTTTGAAACTAATTTGATCCAACATCGGATCTTCTTTCGCAGTATAGAATTTGCCGTCCTTATAATAACAGGGCTTGTTCCGAAAACAGCTAAGCCACATCCGATGTTGCTTATCTTCATAAATCATCAGCACCTCCGGATCAGGCAAGCCATCTTTGGTGGTATAGGTATGAAAACGATTGCCATCATAACATACTAGCCCCTTATCTGTGCCAAACCAAAGCAGCCCATTGTGATCTTGGGTGCAACAATAAATCAGGTTGCTGGGTAAACCATCCTTCACGCCGTATTGAAAATAAACGGGCATCTGAGCCGATGTCGACAAGGAAGAAAGGATACACAATGCAAGAATAATACAGCGCATAGGTTAGCAAATTGTCGCGAAATGTACTATTAAATTAGTTTAAATTGCATTTTTTCGCTCGAAAATTGCTAAAATTAGTAGATGGCTATGAAATTAATTGTACGTACACTACATGTAAATGCACAGTTATTAGATCAAACTACACACTTACAAGTTACCACTTGTGTATAAGGCTGAAGTATGCTTTTCTTTGCGTCACCCAAGTAGGCATTCCTGTATACGCCAAAAAAGCATTGATTCTTTAATCACAAACGCGCTTCTTTCTTTCCCCCAGTATAAACACCATCTTCCTGCATTTTAGCCGCTTATCAAGATCTTCTTGATAGCGGCTATTGTGTATTTACGCCCTTATTTTAGCAATACTTTAACCACTTTCCCTTGGGCTACTCAATAAAGGTCATTTGCCTCCACAACCCTCGTCATTGGTAAGCAGGCTCAAAAACGTGCTTTTTTACACTCAAAAGCCGTGCGCATGAAAAATAGCGTGAAAAAAATACTTATTATTGAATACGAAGCATCGGAGCGCAACAACCTATTGGACATTCTAACCCTCAATGGCTATGATGCCTATGCAGTGGAACAAGGACTCGAGGGCATTACCCTGGCATTGCAATTGATCCCAGATTTGATCTTGTGTGATGTGCAACTGCCTGAATTAAATGGATATGAAGTATTGCAACGCTTGGGAAAAAATCCGCTTACGGCTGATATTCCGTTTATCTATTTGAGTGCTTTTGCCGAAAAGGAAGATTACCGAAAAGGGATGGCACTGGGTGCCGATGACTACATCGTGAAGCCCTTTGACATGGCCATTCTTTTGCAAACCATCGAATATCGCCTCCGTAAAAGCGAACGCATGTGCAGTGCGGGTTTACCTAAAACAGGCACTTTCGATCGTTTTTTGAGTGAGGCCAAAGCGCAAGAAGCATTGTTGCAGTTGTCTGATAATCGTGAAATTAGACATTTTAAAAAACGTGATGTTATTTTTAAGGAAAAGGATTTTCCCCATAACCTTTTTTACATCCAATCGGGGGAGGTTAAATTGTATAAAGTCAATACGGAAGGGCGGGAATTGATTTTACGCATTGCTGGACCAGGCCATTTTATAGGGTATTTGGCCTTGTTGCAGGAAAGTCCTTATTCTGAAAATACTGCTGCGCTCGAAACTACATCCCTGCGCGTAATTCCTAAGGAAGATTTTTATGCTTTAATATATGGTAATCCCAATGTGACTTCCAATTTTTTGAAATTATTGGCCAACCACATCCACGAACAAGAGCAACAATTGCTGGAATTGGCGTACCACTCGGTGCGCAAACGTGTGGCCAATACCATTGTGTGGTTGCATGACCAAGGCAAAGGTCATGTCCACCTTATGCGCGATGACCTTGCCTCGATGGTCGGTACGGCCAAAGAAACCCTTATTCGCGTACTCGCCGAACTCAAAAGCGAAGGCCTGATTGCGGTAGAAGCAGGCAATATTAAAGTGCTAAAAATGGAACGGTTGCGGCGTATTCCAAATTAAAATACCTATGAAAAATCAAACCAATCAAGGCCTGGGTAGCGCGGAAGCGGCCGATTTACTGCGTCAATACGGCTCCAATGCGCCGCAAGATACATCCCGTAACCGTTTTTGGTTGCGCGTTTGGGATACCATTCGCGAACCCATGTTTATTTTACTCGCCGTTGCCTGTGTGCTTTATTTTGTGCTAGGCGATTGGTTAGAGGCTATTGTGATGCTGATTTCTATTTTTTTCGTCACAGGGATTGAACTTTATCAGGAAAATAAAAGTGAAAAGGCGATTGATGCCCTCCGAGCGTACACGGAAGCGAAAGTAAAGGTGTTGCGCGATGGGAAATGGCAGGATTTGCCCACGACGGTACTGGTTCCAGGTGATTTAATCACATTGGAGGAGGGCGATTTGGTGCCAGCCGATGGCTGCCTGCTGGAAGCCCACGATGTTTCAATAGACGAATCGGCGCGAACTGGCGAAAGTCTTCCCGTTGAAAAAAGTATGGAAGGCGATGTGCATTTGTTTCAAGGTACTATGCTGGTTGGCGGTAGCGGACAGCTGCTGGTGGAGGCAACTGGCAACCAGACTGAAATGGCCAAATTAGGCAAATCCATCGATCAAATCGATCCGGCACCCACGCCTTTACAAGTACAAATCAGGCTTTTTGTAAAACAAATGGGGTGGATCGGCGGCGGTGCTTTCCTTTTGGTTTTTGCCCTGAATTATTGGATGGAACCCAGTTTTTTAAGCGCGCTGCTGTTTTCCCTTACCCTGGCAATGTCTATTTTGCCCCAGGAAATTCCGGTGGCCTTTTCCAGCTTTATGGGCTTGGGGGCTTTTCGCATGATTAAGGAAAATATCCTGGCGAAACAACCCAAAACGGTAGAAAGTCTGGGGTCTGCCACGGTAATTTGTTTGGATAAAACGGGTACCATCACCGAAAACCAAATGTCTGTTGCCGAAATAGTTGATTTTTCAGGCAAAAAGCGGGTGTTGGAATGGGCGCTTTGGGCCAGCGAGCCAACCCCTTTTGATCCGATGGAAAAGGCGATTTTAGACGCCGTACAGGCTAAAATGGAAGGCGTTCCGAGGGCGGATTATCAAATTATTAAGGAATATCCGCTTGCTGGTCGACCACCTATGATGTCGCATATTTGGGAAAATGCCGAAAAGACGCGCATTGTTGCCTCTAAAGGTGGCTTAGAGCGCATTCTTACTGTTTGCAAGTTGCCGCAAGAAGATCAAACGCGCATTAAAACACAAGCACTTGCCATGGCTGCAAAAGGTTTTCGGGTATTGGCGATTGCCAGTGCTACCCATGCAGGTGCTGATTTCCCCGAACTTCAAGACGATTTCAATTGGCAATTGGAGGGATTGCTTGCCTTTTTTGATCCGCCCAAGAAAAATGCCAAGGCCGTTTTTGCCAAATTGCGGAAGGCAGGTATCCGGGTTATTATGATTTCGGGCGATCAATCGGAAACGGCCAGTAACATCGCAGAAAGCGTTGGAATCATTCATTGGGAAAAAACCATGGAAGGCACGGCGGTCATGCAATTAACGGATGCTGAACTACTTGTTAAAGTCGGGGAAGTGCAGGTTTTTGCCCGGATGTTCCCGGAAGCAAAATTACGGGTGGTGCAGGCGCTGCAAGCAAGCGGCGAAATTGTGGCTATGTCGGGTGATGGTGTAAACGATGGTCCGGCTTTGAAAGCAGCCCATATTGGTGTTGCTATGGGCAAAAAGGGCAGCGAAATTGCCAAAAGTGCCGCTTCGCTGGTGCTTTTAACCGATGACCTCGGCGCATTGGTCACCGCCGTATCCATGGGCCGCCGCATTTATACCAATTTGCGAAAGGCCATTCGATATGTTATTTCTATCCATTTACCGATTGTATTGACTGTTTTAATGCCCCTTGTATTAGGCTGGACCTATCCGCATATCTTGTTGCCGCTGCATGTTATTTTTTTGGAACTCGTCATGGATCCCACTGCGGCGATTGCCTTCGAAAACGAACCCGCCGAACCCGACGGTATGCTTAAACCACCCCGTTCGGCCAAAGAAGCCTTATTTACGCGCAAAGAATTGTTGTTCAGTCTATTACAAGGCTTTGTTATTGCATTATTTGTACTGGCCATGTACCCTTATGCACAAGGACGCAATTTGCCGGAAGCGGGCATTCGGGCTTGTATGTTTAGCACCCTTGTTTTCGCCAACTTGTTCCTTACGCTTGTCAACCGCTCCTTCGTATATCCTGTTTATCAGTCTTTTAAAAATAAAAACCGCACAATCCCCTTCATCCTGGGCATTTCCTGTTTCTTGTTGGCGCTCATTTTGTATGTGCCTTTTTTTGCAAGTATGTTTAAAGTACAGGCGCTTTCGGCACAAGATCTTAGCGTTTGTTTTGGGGCAGGCTTGCTCAGTGTTGGCTGGTTTGAACTTGTTAAAAAAATAAGATATGTCTGAAGTGCCACCTTGCCCGAAATGCCATTCCGAATACAGCTACGCCAGTGAAGGCTTGATGGTTTGTTCCGAATGTTTTTACGAATGGAACCCGGATGAAGCCGCAGAAAACGCCGCGAACGATACCCTCAAAGTGCTCGATTCCAATGGGAATGAACTGCAAAACGGCGATAGCGTGATTGTCATCAAGGATTTGCCCGTAAAAGGGATGCCCCGACCTGTCAAAGCAGGTACCAAAGTGAAAAACATCCGGCTCACCGATGGCGATCACAATATTGATTGTAAAATCGAAGGGTTTGGCTCCATGGGCCTCAAATCGGAGTTTGTGCGCAAGGCCTAATTTCCAGCGCAACCTGTCTTTTTTATCCCAGCGTTTTTTGCCATTTCCAGGCATCCCGCAAGGCATCTTCTAAGTTGCGTTTTGCGGTCCAGCCCAAGCCAGCATTTACCTTGTTCGCATCGGCGTACACGGCGACCACATCACCGGCGCGGCGCGCACCAATCACATACGGCAAACCTTCCTGTCCGCTGATTTTGTCAAAGGTTTGAATGACCTCCAACACGCTGTTGCCCTGGCCTGTACCCACATTGTACACCTCGTAATAATTGGACTGCGGGGTGTCCATCAATTTTTGCAAAGCGGCTACATGCGCTTCTGCCAAATCCATCACATGGATATAATCGCGGATGCAAGTGCCGTCCGGGGTAGGGTAGTCGCCCCCAAACACAGTCAGGCTTTTCCGCATGCCCGCAGCCGTTTGGGTTACAAATGGGACCAGGTTGTTCGGCACGCCCAACGGTAATTCGCCAATGTGCGCACTCGGATGTGCACCAATCGGGTTAAAATAACGCAAGCCTATGATTTTCAACGGATTGCCACTGCCAATGGTGTCGCGTAAAATTTCTTCGCCCACCTGTTTGGTATTGCCATACACCGATTCCGCAGGTTTTACCGGCGTATCTTCCGTTACGGGCAGTTGATCTGGTTGTCCATATACGGTGCAAGAAGAAGAAAAAATCAGGTTGGGTACCTCTTTTTCTACCATTACTTCCAACAAAGTAATCAACGAGGCTATGTTATTGCGGTAATACTTGAGGGGCTCTGCCATGCTTTCACCCACTGCTTTGTACGCCGCAAAATGGATGACGCCACCAATTTGTTCTTTTTCAAATATTTCCCGCAGCAAGCCTGCATCGTCGCAATTGGCTTGATAAAATGGGACGGAATGGCCCAAAATCTTTTCAATGCCTTCCAGGGCCCGCGGCTCTGAGTTGGAAAAATTGTCGATGATCACGGGCTTGAACCCGGCTTCCACCAAGGCTACAACGGTATGAGAACCGATGAATCCGGCGCCTCCGGTTACTAAAATATGCATGGTAGTTGTTAGTTGTTAGTTGTTAGTTGTTAGTTGTTAGTTGTTAGTTTGGACATGCCCAAATATGGTTGGCAATGTCCCGAAGGATGATCATGAATGCCGTTTTCAATTAACGCTTTATTACCCCAAAACAAATGTACGACCTCTCCGAGGTCGGGATGAATGGATGATTACCGTTTTTTTTTAGCTACAAAGATGCGACCCCGCTGGGGTCGTAATGATCTCGGTTACAAAGATGCGACCCCGCTGGGGTCGTAATGATTTCGGTTATAAAGATGCGACCCCGCTGGGGTCGTAATGATCTCGGTTACAAAGATGTGACCCCGCTGTGGTTGTAGTGATTGACAATGAATAAATTCATCATTCATCATTCATCATTCATCATTCATCATTCATCAT
>JBBAVI010000082.1:0-6254 GCA_040397785.1 Saprospiraceae bacterium
TACAAGATTTTACCACAGATATTCCCCTCGCGCAGGTGCCTGCGGGTGTGTACGCGTGGCGCATAAACCTGCTTGGTGCGGCAGTGCAAAGTGGGAAAGTAGTGAAAATGGAATAATGGGAATTACCACAGATTACTCGGATTAACACAGATTTTGATACATATTTTAATCTGTGTAAATCCGGGGAATCTGTGGTGCCTCCTTTTGCGACGCGCACCCGTGTCAAAAATGGACAGACTTTTGGCCTTTGTCCAGAAAACACTGAAAAAATGGACACAGACATTTATAGGTGTCAAAAAATGGACACATATTGATCCTATGTCCAGAAAATACCCAAAAAATGGACACAAATTCAGACTATGTCCAGAAAACATCAAAAAAATGGACATAAATCCAACCTAATACACCACCCCACGTACCAACGTACTCAATTTAGGTTCTGCCGCCTTCGCTACGGCAATGACATCTTCCAAAGAGGTTTCGCGAATAACGGACGGTGGAAAGGCCATATTGGCTACCATGGACAGCATCAACACGGGCAGGCTCATGTGGCGTGCAACCAATACTTCGGGCAAGGACGACATGCCGGTGCAGTCACTGCCTAATTTGCGCAGCATTTCATATTCGGCGGGTGTTTCCAAATTTGGACCTTGCAGGGCAGAATAAACGCCTTCAAAGGCCCGGATTTGGTGTTTTTTGGCAATTTCGAGTGCTTTTATCCGCAGAGAAGGTTCATACGGAACGGCCATATCGGGGAAACGCGGGCCCAGGCGGTCGTCGTTCAGACCACGCAAGGGGTGCTCTGGCAATAGATTGATGTGGTCTTTTACCACCACAATATCCCCCGCTCTCAGGTGCGGATTAACGCCACCCGATGCATTGGTAATGATGAGTTGTTCGATGCCCAAATAATTGAGCACGCGCACCGGAAACGTTACTTGCTGCATGCTCCAGCCTTCGTAATAGTGGAAACGCCCTGCCATCACAACAACGGGTTTTCCATCCAAATGGCCTAAAATCAACTTTCCAGAGTGGCTTTCTACCGTGCTGCGGGCAAAATGCGGGATATCGGTGTATGGAATGGTCGCCTCCGCCACTACTTCATTGGCCAAATTGCCTAATCCCGTTCCCAATATAATGCCGGTTAGCGGCTGAAAATCCGTTACTGTGCCTATAAAACGCACCGCTTCCTGAATTTGATCGTACAATTCCATGTCTATGTATTAGATTAATGAATGTTGTGTTTAAGCACTAACAGGGCGGCGTTTCCAGTAATTGGCGAGGGAAATACCGGTCACCAAATCCCAAATCCCCCACCACGCGGCAATGAGCGCCATGCCTCCTAGTCCATTGAAAAAACGAAAAATCAGGAGCAAACCCAGGGCGGTATTGTGTACGCCGGTTTCGAAGGCCAAGGTACGGCAATCTACTTCCCGGAGGCGGAAAAAACGCCCGAAAGAATATCCGGTAAATAAGGCTACGGCATTGTGTACCAGCACCAATACAAATACAAAACCCAGATAATTGACCAAGTTTTCCCGATTTCCGTACAAAGCCAGCACTAAGATGGTAAAGAAGATCAATAGGGAAAGGCGTTGTACCCAGGGACGCATTTTGGCCACCACTGTTGGAAAAAGGGCGTTTAGTCCCATACCCAGCAGCAAGGGCAGGAGGATCAACTGCACAATAATCCAGGCCATATCGATGAATTGGATCTCAAAAGCGGTGCGTAATTCGGCTGAATTCGGGACAAATTGCGACCAAAACAAAAAGCCAGCGGGGGTGATGATCGAGGCCAATAATACGATGATGCCATTGAGCGTAACCGACAAGGCTACATTGGCACCCGCTTGATGCACCAGAAAATTGGTGATGTTGCCCGATGGACACATACTGACCAGCACCATACCAAGCGCGATGCTGACCGGGGGCTTAAAAAGAAAAATTAACAGCAGGGTAAACAAGGGAAACAACAGGTATTGGGCCAATAAACCCACCCCAACCGACTTGGGAAACTGAATAACCTGTTTGAAATCGCGTGGCCGTACGTCCAAAGCGACGCTAAACATCAGAAAAGCCATGGCGATGTTGAGCGTCACCATTTGGGATGGGTTGAAATTGATCCGAAGCGCGTCAATGGGCGGCATAGCGTACGATTATTTTCCGGTGTAATATATGCGGTAAATGGCATCTGCCTGATCGTCGGAAACCAGAATGGATCCATCGGGCAATTGTTCAACATCGACCGGGCGGCCCCAAACCGTTTCATCGCCTTTTAACCATCCGGCCGCAAAGGTTTCTTTCCCGAGGCTATTTCCTTTCTCATCAATGCGCACTACGCTGAGTTGGTACCCGTTCTTTTTAGCGCGGTTCCAGGAGCCGTGTTCGGCTACAAAGATTTGATGATGATAGGATTGTGGAAACATTTTGCCGGTATAAAATTCCATGCCCAGCGGCGCTACGTGCGCACCCATACGCTCCACGGGGGGCACAAAACCGCTGCAGGGGTGCTGCGCATCCGCAAATTTAGGATCGGGGGTATCGCCTTGGTGGCAGTATGGATACCCGAAGTTGAGTCCATCTTTGGCCGCATGATTGAGTTCGCACGAGGGGCTATCATCGCCCAGCCAATCGCGGCCATTGTCGGTAAACCATAACTCTTTGGTCACTGGATGCCAATCAAAACCTACACTGTTGCGAATACCGCTTTGCACGACTTCTGGAGCGCCTGGATGGTCGACATCAATGCGGGTAATGGACGCATAAATCGGTTTTTCGGGCACACAAATATTGCAAGGCGCTCCAACGGGCACGTACAATTTGCCATCCGGGCCGAAGCGAATGTATTTCCAGCCGTGGTGTTCTTCTGTGGGGTATTGGTCGTACACCACCACCGGACTTGGTGGATGGGCCAGGTTTTTTTCGATATTGTCTAAGCGGGTAATGCGGCTGATTTCGGCAATGTAAAGGCTGCCATTGCGGAAGGCAACACCATTGGGCATGTTTAAGCCCGTTGCCAGGGTGTAGCGTTCGTCGGCTATATAATCGCCATTGGTATCACGCAGCGCATACACATTACCTTTGTCGCGGGTGCTGACATACAAGGTGCCATTGGGGGAATAGCACAAGGAGCGGGCATTCACCACGCCTTCGGCAAATACACCAATATGAAAACCGGGTTGGAGCCTGATTTTTTCCAAGGGCAATTTTCCGGAATAAGCGCCAGGAGCTTGTCCAGTACCATTATTTCCCGCACCCGAGGCTGTTTTAGAAGGGCCGGAAACGCTGCACCCTGTCCATAAAAGCAATCCAAATAGTATAAAACGCATCGCAACGAACATTTAAAGGCAAGGTAAACTGAACTGTTTTTGTCGTTTCTTTCCACAACAACACTTCTAATCAAAACGATCAAGTTGTTGCCTGGGTAAAAGTCTAAATTTAAATGCAAAACTACCGCACAATCAAGACCGGAATTTTCACGGCATGGCGCACGACCCCCACGGTGGTGCCTAAAATCAGGTCTTTCAAGGCTTTATGGCCATGCGAGCCCATCACCAACAAATCGGAACCACTTTCGTTGACCAAACCTGGAATGGCTTTTTTGGCAGCGCCGTAACCAATAACTACGTCGCATGTGTAGCCCAATTCGCGCAATTGTTTGGCATACAATTCCATGTTGTAGGCATCTGCGGTTGTTTCATAATCGTGAATATCAGCGCCCATCACCAAGGCACCTGCTGTTTCAACCGCATGGATTAATTTATAATGGGCTGATTTTCCGCCAATGTGCAAAGCGTGTTGCAGCGTTTTTTCATCGGCATCTGAAAAGTCTAAAGCCACCGCCACTTTATGGTAAGCAAATTTTTCCAGTTCGGAAATTGCGGTAAAAACCCCGTGTGGCGTTTTCATTTTTACGGCTGGCACCCGCACCAAAAGCGGTCTCAAGGTAATATAACCCAGCATTCCGGCGATTACCCACAACATCGGGATGACCAGCCAGCGCACGACCTCCGTGGTGGTGCCGCCTATTTCGAGCCAGGATTGTACTTGCTGCAATACCAGGTTCACATTGAGGACAACAATGATCAAAGCGCTGGTCCAGCCCCCTAATTTTGCCCAAAAACCAATTGCGAAATCGCCCATGCGCTGTTTGTCGCTCACAAAATGGAGCAACGGAATAACTGCAAAGCCCAATTGCATGCTCAGAATGACCTGGCTCATGACCAGCATGTTACCGGTTGCCTGTTCTCCCGCAATTTGAATGACGACCAGGGCCGGCACTACTGCAAGCAGGCGCGTGAGGAGTCGGCGCAACCAAGGGGCGATCCGCAGGTGCAAATAGCCTTCCATTACAATTTGTCCGGCCAGGGTGCCGGTCACCGTGCTGCTTTGTCCGGCAGCGATCAAGGCGATGGCAAACAAGGTGGGTGCATAACTTTTGCCCAACAGCGGGGCCAATAATTGGTGTGCATCCTGGATTTCAGAAACGCCGTTGTATCCATTTTTGTGAAAAACAGCCGCTGCCAGGATTAAGATCGCCGCATTTACAAACAATGCCAGGTTGAGCGCAATCGCCGAATCAATGATGTTGTACCGAATGGCCCGTCGGATACCGGTGGTGGTGCGCTCAATTTTGCGCGATTGCACCAGGGCCGAATGCAGGTACAAATTGTGGGGCATCACCGTTGCGCCAATAATCCCGATCGCGATAAACAAGGCTTCTCCATTGGGTATACTGGGCACCAAACCGCCTACAACACCGGAAAGTTCGGGTTTTGCCAGGATCATTTGCACTAAAAAAGCCCCCCCGATGATGATGATTAATCCCAGGATAAACGCCTCTAACTTGCGCATCCCCCATTGCATCAGCCAAAGCAGTAAAAAGGAATCCAGTACGCTGAACGCCACGCCCCAGGTAAGCGGAATGTGAAACAATAACTGCAACCCAATGGCCATACCCAATACTTCCGCCAAATCGCAGGCCGCAATGGCAATTTCGGCCAACACATAAAGGAAAATATTGGCCACAGGGTGGTACAATTCGCGGGAGGCCTGCGCCAAATCGCGGCGCGAAACAACCCCCAGTCGCGCACTCATGCTTTGCAGCAGCAGCGCAATGAGGTTCGACATGACCAACACCCAAATCAGGGTATATCCAAAACGACTGCCCCCGGCCAAATCCGTTGCCCAGTTGCCCGGATCCATGTACCCAACACTCACGAGGTAAGCCGGACCGAGAAAGGCCGATAACCGCCGAAAAAAACCACCTTTTACATTGGTTTCGACCGAGTTATTGACTTCCGAGAGTGATACGTCTGTATGTAATTTGCTCATTATTCTTGGTGTAATTTTAAGGTGATTGACCGTTTGGTGCGGGAAATCAGGTATTTTCTATTTTTAGGAAGAGGTTTTTGCTCACTTTTTCGCTGAGGGTGAGTTCGCGTGCATCGTGCAGGCGCACCCGTACGGACTGGTCGTAATCGATGCGTTCGAGCAGTTGGAGGGATACGCCGAGGGTCAGGCCTACTTGTCCGAGGTATTGTAAAAAAGCCGAGCTGTGTTCTTGCACCCCGGTTATGATGCCTTGTTCGCCGGGTATGAGGTTGGCGAGTAGGGTTTGGGTCCTAAATTCCCAGCGTCCTTCGGCATCCGGGATCGGGTCGCCATGCGGATCAAAGCGGGGATTGTTGAGGTAGGTATCGAGTCGCTGCACCAGTTCATCGCCTTGAACGTGTTCGAGTTGTTCGGCCAGGTCGTGTACTTCATCCCAGGCGAAACCGAGTTTTTCTACCAAAAAAACTTCCCAAAGCCGGTGCTTACGGATCAAATCGGTGGCTAAGCGACAGCCGGCATCGGTGAGTTGCACCCCGCGGTATTTTTCGTAGGCGATCAGGTTTTTTTCGGCGAGGCGCTTGAGCATATCCGTTACGGAGGCTGCGGTTGTTTGCATAGCAGCAGCGACGGCGTTGGTTTGCACGGCTTTGTTTTCCTTTTCAGCGATTTTGAAAATGGCTTTCAGGTAGTTTTCTTCTGCCTGTGAGGTCATTGTGGGCTTTAGTTAGCGGTAAAAAAATATTTTTGCAAATATAGGGTTTTGTTTTTAGGTTGGTCTAAAAATTTTAGGTTGCTTGATGTCGCGGGTCCCCGAACTGAAGTTCGGGGGTACAAGATGATCGATGTGATGGTGGGTGGGGTCGGAGCGTGGGCCCCGAACTGAAGTTCGGGGGTACAAGATGATCGATGTGATGGCGGGT
>JBBAVI010000082.1:6354-25528 GCA_040397785.1 Saprospiraceae bacterium
TCGGGGGTACAAGATGATCGATGTGATGGCGGGTGGGGTCGGAGCGTGGGCCCCGAACTGAAGGTCAGGGGTGCAGAGATGATATGTGATGGCGGGTGGGCCGGGTAGGACCGCTTGCGTGGGCCCCGAACTGAAGTTCGGGGTTACAAGATGATCGATGTGATGGTGGGTGGGGCTGGAGCGTGGGTCTTGTGTGTGCAGCCCCTTGCGTGCGTGGGCCCCGAACTGAAGTTCGGGGTTACAAGATGATCGATGTGATGGTGGGTGGGGCTGGAGCGTGGGTCTTGTGTGTGCAGCCCCTTGCGTGCGTGGGCCCCGAACTGAAGTTCGGGGTTACAAGATGATCGATGTGATGGCGAGAACCTTGACTAAATTGTTGATAACCAATATTTTGTATAAGCGGTTAGTTCTGTCAATTCCAGCGCCTTTTCTATCTTTAAAACTGGGCAAGTCAGTGCCTCCAGCCAGGCCAGTTCTTGCGGCCGACTGCGGATGTTTTCAGCATTATCATCATAAGCGGCTGCCCAGGTGCAGAATTTCTCAAAAACGGTGTGTAAATCGCCGCCAGGTGCTACGCGTTCCGGGCCGTAGCGTTGTTGTTCGCGGGCGGCAATGCGTTCGAGGCGTAATCCCACCGGCAGCCAGAGCCAAATTACAGCCTCAAATTGAGGAACCAGGGAATCCCCCCAGCCGCAAAGTGCGCCGGAAAGTACCCAGGCCTCCTGTTTTGCCAGATCGGCGGTGAGCAGGCTACGGCGGTGATCGGGATTGCGCCGGCGGCGGTACGGCAAAAGATCATCGGTAAACCAATAATAATCGTCGGTATCAAAGCAGGGGATGTGTAATTGTTCGGCGAGAGATTTGCCTAAAGTGGTCACACCAGCGCCGGGTGCGCCAAAAAGATGAATTTTCATAATAATTATGTCCTTTCCTAATGGTCTCGGCTCTGTAGACCGAACTTTTCTTAGAGTTTTGTTTTTTATTTTGAGGTAAAAGTAACAAATATGCGACCTCTAGCGAGGTCGGGAGCGTAACCTGGTCATTTTATACCTACAAATATGCGATCTCTAACGAGGTCGGGAGCGTAACCTGGTCATTTATACCTACAAATATGCGACCTCTAGCGAGGTCGGGAGCGCAACCTGGTCATTTCATTCCTACAAATATGCGACCTCTAGCGAGGTCATGAGCATTTCCCATTATATTTGAATTGCAATAACGGACTTCGGGAAAGTCGTGTCTTTGTAGAATTAGTGGTATGGATGTATCGTCAGATAACAAATGTTTGACCTCTAGCGAGGTCAGGCATTTTGCCAGATCATTTGCAGGTGTTTTTATCAGGTTTACCTGCTAAAATTCAGAATTGCCCCTTTACAAAAAAACGGCGCCTCCCTCGATCGGAAAGCGCCGCCACTTATTTTCATAGCTAAATATTCTTATGCCACCCGCGTCCACCATTCCTTCACGCGCCAGCCGATCATATACATAACCGGCAATACGATGAGGGTCAGGAAGGTTGCAAATCCAAGACCAAACACGATGGTCCAGGAAAGTGGGCCCCAGAATGCCACCGAGTCACCCCCGAAGAAAATTTTCGGGTTGCCGTGTGCAAACAGGCTTTCAAAATCAATGTTAAAACCAACGGCTAAAGGCACCAGACCCAAAATGGTCGCAGTAGCTGTGAGTATTACCGGCGTCATACGAATACGACCTGCCTCAATGATGGCTTCTCGTACTTGTTTGCCCTCGGATCGGAGCAAATCGGTGAATTCCACCAGCAAGATGCCATTTCGCACCACAATACCAGCCAACGCTACGATACCAATACCCATCATCACAATGGAGAAGTCCATATTAAAGATGGCCAATCCCAACAACACACCTACCACCGAGAAGATTACTTCTGTGAGGATAATGAGGGTTTTACCTACTGAGTTGAACTGGGTGATGAGAATCAACAAGATAATCATCATGGCGATCATGAGTGAACGGCCCAAAAACGCTGCCGCTTCCAACTGTTCTTCCTGTTCGCCCCCAAAACCGATGGTTACCGCGTTGCTCACGGGCGATTTAAAGTTGTTCATCGCTACTTGCACTTTGGCCACTACTTCATTGGCGTTGTAATCGCCCAATACATTGGAGCTGATGGTCACCAAACGCTCCTGGTTTTTGCGGCGAATGCCCCCGTACGTATTGCCGTATTTAACCTCCGCGAAGGCCGCCATGGGCACAGAGCGCAATACGCCGCCCATGTTCATATCTCGAAACGTAATATCTAAGTTGCTCACCGTATTGATGTTTTCGCGCTGATCTTTCTTCAAACGGATATTAATCGGAATTTCATCGTTACCATCTTTGAACTTGCTGGCTTCTTTCCCTAAAATGGCCGTCCGGAACTCCGAGCCAATTTGACCGGATGAAATACCTTCCCGGTTGGCACGTTCCCGGTCAATCAGGATGCTAATTTCTGGTTTGGATACAATCAAATCGGACCGCAACTCTTCAATTCCAGGAATATCCAGCGAATCGAGGTATTTTTTCACGGAAGTTGAGGCCGTAATCAGGTCTTCAAATTTATCACCGCGAATTTCAATAGAGATCGGTTTTCCCGTAGGTGGACCGCTGCTTTCCTGGTCTACGACAATCTCGCCCGATGGGATCAAACCGCGTACACCCTGGCGTATTTTATCTTTGTAATCGGCAGTACTGACTCCGTCGCGTTTCGCAAATTCGACAAATGCGACCCCTACTTTCCCTTTATTAGACGTGGAAGAGCGGTCCATTTGGTCTTCGGAGGCACCTACCGCCACATTGGAAATGATGGACTCGACGATAGGATTCTCTTTCCCTACGATATCCGACACCCGTTTTTCCAGAATTTGGGTTAACGAATCGGTTATGGTCACTTCGGTACCCACTGGCATGGTTAGGTACACGTAGATGAAGTTCGGATCAGAAACCGGGAAGAAAATCACTTTTGGACTGCGCGAAATAGTCAACACAAAAGATAAAACAAACAATAAAACCATACTTGACATAATCAGCCAAGGCCGGTTCAAGGCAAAACCCAGGAAACGTGCATATCCGTTTTGTACGGAAGGCCACGCTTTGGTTTGGAACCAGGTTACGGCGCGCTCCAGGGCAAAATTGTAAAGCAATACCAACGCCAGCATAGTCATACATAAGTTGCCCATGCCATAAGAACCACTGAGGTAGAAATAGAGGGTCGTTAATCCAAACAGCGACCAACCAGCGATAGAACGGCGGCGTGCTTTTTTAGGATCTACTTTTACGATATCATCTCCTTCTTTTTTCATGAACTGCACCGCAAACACCGGGTTGATGATATATGCCACGACCAAAGAGGCAGTGAGCGTTATGATCAGCGTGACAGGCATGAAGTGCATAAATTTCCCGATGACTCCGCTCCAGAAGGCGAGCGGGAAGAATGGTGCCAAGGTGGTAGCTGTACCTGCCAAAACGGGTAAAAATACCTCGCCTGCCGCTTTTTTGGCTGCCGGAATGATATGGTGTTCTTCATCGTGGTAAATCCGGTGCGTGTTTTCAATCACCACAATTGCGTCATCCACGACAATACCCAAGCCCAACAAGAAGGCAAACAATACGATCATGTTGAGGGTAAAACCAATACCAGGCAGGATCAAAAACGCAATCGCCATAGAAAGCGGAACGGACATGGCGACGAAAAGCGCATTGGTTGCACCCATGAAGAACATCAAGATGATGGTCACCAGAATAAAACCAATGATAATGGTATTGATCAAGTCGTGCAGTGTGACGCGGGTATTCCGGCTTTGATCGCCCGTAATCACTACGTCCAGGTTTTTCGGAAAATTGTTGGTCTTCATGTCTTCCACGATCGTTTTGATCTTGTCGGAAGCGTTGATCAGGTTTTCGCCGCTGCGTTTGATCACGTTGAGCGAAATTACGTTTTTGCCATTCAGGCGGCTGAAACTTTCCTGATCCTCAAAGCCCATTTTTACTTCCGCTACATCTTTCAAATACACCATAGCGCCCGATTGGGAGGCGATGATGATGTTTTTAAGTTGCTCCACATCTTTAAAATCGCCCCGGATAGAAACCGAACGCGTCATTCCGCCGACATCTACATTGCCCGCCGAAACAGTCAGATTTTCATACGCAATGGCATTTTCAATATCGCGGAAGGTCAGGCGTGCTGCGGTCATTTTATATTTATCCACATTTACCTGTACTTCATCTTCGAGGGCGCCCACAAGGTCTACCCGGGTAATCTCTTTCATTTCCTCGATCCGATCTTTCAGGTCGTCTGCGAAATCTTTCAATTTATCCAGGCTGAAATCGCCGGATATATTGACGTTCATGATTGGAATTTCAGAAATATCGAACTCCGAAACGGTTGGGTCGTCGAGCAAATCGGTCGGTAAGTCGCGTTTGGCTTTATCTACCGCGTCTTTTACCTTTTGTTTTGCTTCGGCAACGTCCATTTCTGTATCAAACTCTGCGATTACATTCGAAAAGTCTTGCACAGAGTAAGAAGTTACCTTTTTCAGGCGCGCCAATCCTTTGATTTGCTTTTCGATGTGTTTAGTCACCAGGCTTTCCATATCGGAAGGCGAAGCGCCCGGGTAAATGGTGGTTACAAAAATTTGGGGTACCACAACGTCTGGAAACTGCTCTTTTGGCAGTGCGTTGTAGGAGAGAAGACCGGCGAGCGTAATAATAATGGTAATGATAAAAATGCTCGTACGGTTATCGATGGACCAACTGGTGGGTTTGAATTCTTTCATCGTAATCTTGGTTGAAATCGAATAAAAAATGGGTTAAACCCGGGTTAGTAGGCCACCGTTTCTCCGTTGTTCGCATCCTGGTATCCTGTAGAAATGAGCAAATCGCCTTTTTTCAAGCCGCTCAAAATTTCTACCTGTCCATTGTAGTTGTTGCCTTGTTTTACGGTTACTTTTTTCACAAGGGCTTGTTTTTCAGCCGATTTTTCAGCGATCAGCACAAAATCTCCATCTTCGGCGGTTTGAAGTACATTCACAGGCACCACAATTGCCGATGGGCTTTGGTAGTCGATAATTTTCATAATGGCCACCATGTTTGCGCGGTAATCGGCACCATTGGGCAGTGCGCATTCGATGGTGAACGTACGGCCGGTTGGATTGATGGTTTTGCTCACATAATTCACGCGAGAATTGATTTCTTTGTTCAAATCCGGGAAAACAACGGTCACCAAATCACCTTTGCGCACTTTTGCGGCATAAACCTCTGGTACTTCTCCTACAATTTTAAGATCGCTGAGGTTGACAACATTACAAAGTGGCAAACCTGGAGCAATGGCTTGGCCTTGTTTCAGGATCACCATGTCTACCGTGCCGTTGGTAGGCGCGTAAATTTTGTACATCCCCATTTGTTCTTTCAGGGTGGTGATGCTGCGTTCGAGTGATTCTTTTGTGTTTTTAGCCTGGATATATTGTACTTCTGTGCCGATTTTTTGGTCCCAAAGGCCTTTTTGGCGGTTGAAAATATCTTCTGATACTTTCAGGTTGCCATTCAATTCATCCAAACTTTTTGTAAGTAAGGCATCATCAATGGTTGCGAGCAATTGACCTTTGCGTACGTTATCGCCATTTTTCACCAAAACACGGGTCAACGAGCCGGGCACACGGGAAGTAACCGCCACGCTTTCGTCGGCATCCACTTTTCCTTGTAAGTCGATATAATGCTTAAAAGGCGCAATTTTAACCTCTGTAACACCGACCAATTTTAATTTGGCAGTAGCAGCAGACGGGTTTTCAGCGGCCAGTTCCTTTTCGAGGGTCGCGATTTGGCTTTCGAGGGTGGCTTTTTGTGTTTTTAATTCGTTGAGTTGGCTTGTTTTATCAGCAGGGGCTTTGCCGCAAGCGAAGGGAAGGAGCAGGGCAAAAAACATGACAGTGGGTTGGAATATATTTCTCATTTTTATGGAAAAGACTGCTTCAGGAGGTACCCGAAAAAGTGAAAAGATGTTGAACAGGTTTGGATAAGGTGCAAATAGGTTGGTTGTTGGGGATTATTGTCCTAATGCGCGTTTGATCGCCGATTTTGCCGTCAATAAATCGTATTGGGCTTGCATGAGGGATTGTTGCGCGGTGTACAGGCTTTGCTCGGCCGAAACCAGTTCGAAGCTGGAGCCGACGCCTGCTTTGTACTTGGTTTGGGTGGTATTGTAAATGCGTTGAGCGAGTTCGAGGTTCTTTTGTTGGTTTCCTACGCGGTCTTGTGCGTTGAGAAACTGTTTGCGGGCATTGTCGAGTTCGAGTTGGAAGGAACTTTCCAATTGTGTTTTTTGGGCCTCGATGGTTTGAACCGCAATGACTGCGCGTTGCTTACTCGCGGTCGTACCGCCTCCATTCCAGATGGGCACACTGATAGAAAGTCCGGCAAGCGACTGTGGAATCCAGAATAGCTTGTCATTTCCCTGCCAGCTGGTTTGATAGTTGACAAAAGCGGAGGCCGTTGGGAGCCATGCTTTTTTATAAATATCCACCTGAATATTGCTCAAATCGCGGCCTTTTAGCAGGGTCAGGTATTCCGGGCGGTTCATGTAGTTGATTTCGGTGGTCAAATCGGCTGTGCCGAATTCTTGCATCAATCGGTCAACATTATCCTTGAGTTCTAATTTGTCGGCAAGCGGTTTTCCCATAGTGAACTTGAGGGCATTGATCACAATGTCCATTTGGCGCTGCAGGTTGCCGCGTTCATTGCGGAGAGTCGCCAGGGAAAGATCGAGGCGATCGACATCGAGTTGTTCAGCAAAACCGGCTTTCGTAATCGCCTTGGTATCGTTGAGCAATTTTTCGAGGTTGGTGATGTTCTTATCTAAGATGCTCAGGTTGTCGGTGATGAGCAACGCGGGCAAATAAGCGTCGGTAACCTGGTTGCTAACCGTACGGATGGCCACTGCCAATTGATCGTTCACGTATTCGCGGTAAAAACGCGCGGCTTTCAATGCTTGCAAATAGCTGTTGGAAAACAACAACTGGTTGGCCTGGACATTGAGCGAAAGGCTATTTTTGAGGGCGAAGGTGATTTTGGTGCCTGGTGGTGCATCGAAACCCAAGGCTTCGGCTGGCAAACCGGGCTGTTTGATAAAACGTTGAATGTCAACGCCGCCACTAAACTGTGGCAAGCCGGTTGCTTTGCTTTCTTTGATGCGCCATTCGGCATCGTTGACCTGCAATTGCGCCACCCGAACTTGTGGGTTGTTGGAAACTGCGTACTGGATGCAATCGGACAGACTAAGTTTATCCTGGGCACGCACCACCAATGCGCTGGCCAGAAACAAACAAATTGCCGTGATTCGGAGTGTAATTGAAAATTGTTGGACCATATAGAGGATGTTTCAGCAGTAGAAATTGGTTCGTAGTTGTCGGTGTTATGTGGTTTGGAGGTTTTCCAATTTTTCTTTTAAAATGATGCGGCCTTTTTCTGACAGAATACCATAGAGGTAATGCATCATATATTCTTTAAACAGGTCGCGGGAATCGTACGTGGGGCGCGGGAAAACATGCTCATCAAAAATACCCAGCATAGAGGCGATGTGCAAGCGGGCAATCACATTGGCGTCAAAATCCGTGCGATACAAGCCGTCTTGGATGCCCCATTCAAGATTGTCGTGTACTACGCTGTACAATTGTTTCCAGTTGTAAGTTTGCATTTTGGCCCATGCTTCCGGATGGTAGCGCTGCAACTCATACACAATGTTGGCTTTCATGCGGCCCAGGTCTATCGCGTTGTAGGCCGTCACTTTGAATATTTCATCAATCGCGTCGGTTGATTCCTTTCGTAAGGCTTCCGAGTGTACGCAATCTTCGTTGATGTGGCGCTCCATCACTTTGAGCACCAAATCATCTTTGTTATCAACGAACTGATACAGCGTTTTTTTGGAAATACCCAATTCGCGGGCTACATCATCCATCGTCAGACTTTTGATGCCCAGGCGGAGGAACAACTCCTCCACGCGTTTCAGTAATTTTTCTTGTTGTTCGTTAAACATGGCGCAAAGATACACACTGGAAACATTTTTTCACTATTTTGTTTCCTGTGTTTATTTTGTTTTCGACGAACGACAAAGAAAATTCTATAATCATGGTATTTCTCGTATCCAAACAGAATAAAATATAGTTCCAGTTTTAAACGGTGATGTGTGGGAAAAGATTCCTCGCGTTTGCGATTTTACAGGAACTTAATCTAAAATTTAATTTGCTGGGAGGACTTGCTGCTTTTGAATGGGAGTGTCAATTTTGGAACGGTTGTAGTGATTTATGTTTGCTGTGTTTTTGCTTATATTTGCCTTAATTTTTAAATGGCTTTTGGATAAAGGCATCCCGAAAAGCGATATCGTCTTAGCATTCCACGCGCCCGCAAACAGGGATTTGATTCCCGATTTTGCAACAAAATAAGGTACAACTACCCTTTCATGTCAAATATCCTCTTTTCTCATTCCTATTTTTACCGCTTCGATGCCAAGCAATGGAAAGCCCAGCAGCCTTACCCGCCGTATGGCACTTTATATGCCGCTGCAGTCATGCGGGAATGTGGCTTCCAAGTGCAGCTGTACGATACCAATTTGCGGGAAAATGTCCTCGATCTGGTGCCGGTTTTAAAACAAACGGCCGCCCAATATTTCGTTCTGTACGACGACGGGTTTAATTACCTCACCAAAATGTGCCTCACCCGCATGCGCGCGGCCGCTTTCGAAATGATTGCTTTGGCCAAAAATGCGGGCTGCAAAGTGATCGTATGTAGCAGCGATAGCACCGATCATTTCGCGCAATACCTTGCGGAGGGGGCCGATTTTGTGCTACTAGGCGAAGGCGAAATTACCCTGCGCGAACTCATTCTGGCCCTTGAGGCCGGAAATACTCAATATAACACCATTCCGGGATTGGCCTACCATGATGCGCAACTTGGCCTCCTGCGTACAGGCGCGCGCCCGGTCGTGACTGCGCTCGACAGCTTGCCCGATCCTGCCTGGGATTTAGTGCAAATGGCTGATTACCAACGCATTTGGCAAGGCGCGCATGGCTATTTTTCCCTCAATTTAGCCACCACCCGCGGCTGTCCGTACAAATGCAACTGGTGCGCCAAACCCATTTACGGCAACCGCTACAACACCCGCAGCCCCGAACGGGTGGTTGCCGAAATTGAAATGCTTATTCAAACCTACGGCGCCCGGCATTTTTGGATGGCCGATGATATTTTTGGTCTGAAACCAGGCTGGGTACAGCGTTTTCGCGACCTCGTGCAGGCGCGCGACCTTCATTTTACCTATAAAATTCAAAGTAGGGTAGACCTGCTCCTACAAGAAAACCAGATTGATGCGCTGGTGGAAAGCGGGCTCCGGCAAGTGTGGGTGGGCGCCGAAAGTGGTTCGCAACGCATCTTAGACGCGATGGACAAAGGCACCAAAGTGGAAGAAATTGAGCAAGCAACGGCATTGTTGAAGCAAAAAGGCGTGGAAGTTTGCTTTTTCCTACAATTTGGCTACCTGGGCGAAACCCGCGCCGATATTGATGCCACGCTTCAATTGGTAGAAAAACTGTTGCCCCACGATATCGGCATTTCCGTTTCGTATCCGCTACCCGGCACCAAATTTTATGATAAGGTAAAATCCATGCTCGGCGAAAAACAAAACTGGACCGATTCCAACGACCTGGCCATGATGTACCAGGGTACATTTGTGCCTGCTTTTTACCGCCGCTTGCACAAACTGGTACACAAGCGGTTCCGACTCAAACAAGGCCTGCAGCACTGGCAAAACCTGCCGCAATTGCATCGAGCCCCCCTGCGCAGTTTGTTGCTCACGTTTTATTATGCCCCGGCCGCAAAAGTGGATGCCTTTTTACTCAAACGCCTCGAAAATCGCAAGCAACATGCAGGATAAACCCGCTCCCGATGCTCCGTTTGATGTGGTAGCGGCTGGATACGATCTTGAATTTACGGAAACAGCGGTGGGCAAACTGCAACGCACCCAGGTTTGGCAAGCCCTTCAAGCTTTTTTACCACCCCAGGGCAAAAAAGTATTCGAACTCAATTGCGGCACGGGTGCAGACGCCCTTTGGATGTGTGCCCACGACTGCCAGGTGCTGGCGACGGATATTTCTCCAAACATGGTGGCCATTACGCAGGGAAAAGCGCAACAAGCAGGGCTTGCTACTCAACTGACCACCTCGGTTTGCGCGATTGAACACTTGTCAATACTGGCACATAAGGGTCCGTTCGACCTGGTTTTTTCCAATTTTGGCGGATTAAACTGTGTGTCCCCCGAGGCATTACAACGCGCAGGCAAGGATTTACACGCCTTGCTCCAACCCGGCGGTACATTGGCCGTGGTGGTCATGGGCCGCTTTTGTATTTGGGAAATCCTGTATTTTTTGGCAAAAGGGCGGCTTAAAACGGCTTTTCGGCGCTTTTCACGCAAGCCCATTTTGGCGGCGTTGGATGGAGCAGCGCAGATAGAAACCTGGTATTATCGCCCAAACGAACTACAACAATTGTTTTCTACCCACGCATCGTGGCGAAGGGTGGAACTACAAGCCATTGGAATCGCCTTGCCGCCCTCCTATTTGAATCCCTTTTTTGAAAAAAGACCTGCACTTTTGTCGTGGCTGAACCGCTTGGAACAAAAAGCGCGACAAGCATACTGGGCGTATTTTTCCGATCATTATTGGGTAGTTTTTGAGGCTATTGCTGAACAAAAGTCCTGATTATTCCTTATTACCGATATGGCAAACATCGTACTCAGTCATGCGTATTTTTTGAAGGATGATCTCAAGGAGCAGCAAATCATGCGTCCTTATCCGCCCCTGGGCATTCTGTACCTTTCGGCCTGGCTGGATCAGCACGGATTTGAGCATGCGGTGTTTGATACGACTTTTTCCGACCGCGACCATTTGTACGCCTTTTTATTGGAGCACAAGCCCGCCGTGTTGGCCTTGTACACCAATTTAATGTCTAAACTGAACATTGTTGCATTGCTTCAATTTGTGCGCACCCACCCGGATTTGCAACATACGCTGGTAGTGCTGGGCGGTCCGGACGTAACCCACAATGCCGCCGATTATTTGAAGGTGGGGATCGATTTGATTGTAATCGGCGAGGGCGAGCAAACCATGCTGGAGATCGTACAAACCGTTTCGGAATTTAATGCCCCGCAAAAATTACCGGGCAGCGCTTTTGCACACATTGACGGACTGGCCTTTTTTACCGAAGAAAATGTGCTCTTTAAAACCCCATCGCGGGAAAAACTCAAGGAACTCGACGATTTGCCCCTGCCCAACCGGCAAAAAATTGATTTGAACCTATATTTAAACGCCTGGAAAAATGTCCATGGACAAAGCGCGGTGAGCGTCAGCACCCAACGCGGCTGTCCTTATACTTGTCGATGGTGCAGCACCGCCGTGTATGGCCAGAGTTACCGCCGCCGCTCACCTGCAGCAGTAGCCGATGAAATTGAATGGCTGCAACAGCATTATACCTTCGACTTGATTTGGTTTGTAGATGATGTATTCACGGTGAGCCACAAATGGTTGCATCAATTTCGGGAGGTATTGGCCGCGCGCAACATTCAGATTCAGTTTGAATGTATTACCCGCGCCGACCGACTGAATGAAGATGTATTACAAATATTGAAAGACTGTGGCTGTTTTCGGGTGTGGATTGGCGCAGAAAGCGGTTCGCAGCGCATTTTAGACGCCATGGACCGCCGTGTGGATGCCCAACAGGTGCGGGACATGATCCGGGCGGCTCGAACCGTCGGCATGCAAGCCGGTACCTTTATCATGCTGGGTTACCCGGGCGAAACCGAAGTCGATATACGCGAAACCGTTGCGCATTTGAAAGCGTCGAATCCCGATATATTCACAATTACCGTTGCCTACCCGATCAAAGGTACCGGCCTGTATGATACCGTGGCACCCACCTTAGCCCCCGTTTTGCCCTGGGCTGAATACACCGATCGCGACCTGGATTTTCCCAGGACTTACCCGCGCCGATACTACCATTATGCCGTGCGCTGGACGGTGAATAGCGTGTTGTTGCACAAGGGGTTGCGGGAAAAACAGCCTTTGCGGTTGAAAAATGTGAAGTTGTTGTTGAAGGTTTTGGGGGGTAGATTAGGGATGCGGTGGTGGGGGGTAAACGTTACCAAACCAAGGTACTAATGCTTTGTTAAACACCAACCAGCAGGTCCGTGGGAATCCGTAATTCTTTATGCAGCGTTCTAATTTGTGCTAAAGTCAAATTTCTTTTCCCACTAAATATTTCTGACACCCTGTTTGACCCCAAAATTTTAGATAAATCTTTTTTACTTAAGTTTAACTGCTCCAACGTTTGTTCGATGACCTGAACAACCGTAAGTTCTATCTTATTGAATTGAAAATGCTTCGCCTCATAAGCTTCTATCAACGTTGTTAATGCGTCAAGGTGCGCAAATTTTTTCTCTTCCTCAACGTCGTCTTCAAATGTTAAATCATCCAATTCCTCCACCAATTCACAGAAGTGCATATAGATCGTTTCGTCTGTGATTGGAGTGATTGGGTATTTTGAACTTTGAAATTTTTTCATAGATGCTTTATTTGTTAGACATTTTCAATGTCTTTTATTTGATCGTATTCAGCATGTGTGCCGATAA
Organism: Saprospiraceae bacterium; assembly: GCA_040397785.1. Classification (GTDB taxonomy): domain Bacteria; phylum Bacteroidota; class Bacteroidia; order Chitinophagales; family Saprospiraceae; genus M3007. Next base: position 19,034 of record JBBAVI010000082.1, read on the forward strand.
ATCGAATATAAACGCGTTGCGCTCGAACGTGAAACCTGAATTTTGCTACAAGTCGGTACTTGTTGTGAGCAATGTTAAAAACAATTCTTTCGTTTCCAACATAATCAGCAGAATTAAAGATTTGTACCACTTCTTGCGCGGTGTAGAAACTATTGGAGGTAACAATATCATACCAAAACTTCAAGGATGCTTTGGCGTCCGGGTATTCTTTCCCAAAAACTTCCAATCGTTTTTTCGTTATGATTCTCACAATACAAAGATAAGGAGTTTTCCCAAATTGGGAATATTTTATGGAAAATGTTTTTCGCTGCGTGTGGTATTCGCTCCAACCGCGGTTGATGCTCTTTTACGGAGCTTGATCTTCGTTCTGCCTACGCTCAATAACCCACAGCGCTTTGGTTATATAAAAACAAAGATTGAGCGCTGAGGGATATTATGCTTTGCAAAAGAGGGGACCATGCACGGTGGAAATTCTGCGTCCGTTCTTTTGAGTTCGTCTCGTACTTCTTTTATTCCGAAAAACTGACAAAGGATTTTCCATCGTACTTACCGCCTAAAGCCATTTACTCGCCCATTGTCCGCTGGTCGGAAGCGATGTGAATGCGGCACTAGTGTTCTTCATCTTTCGTATCAATATCAGGCATGTCGTCGTGCTCATATTCCATAAAAAAATGCTGTTTTCGGTCGTCGATGGCCCACCAGCCGCCCTCTTTGGTGTAGTCGAGGCAAAACGCAATAAGCTTGCCTTTCGATTTTTTGGATGCTTGAAACTGGCGATGATATTGGTAATCGGGCTGCATCATCGCGTCGAAAAAACGCTCGCTCGCAGGCTTGCCTTTTGGGTCGAAAAGCTGCCATTTCCCATTTTTCGCAAGTTGAAAAAATCCGTTCGAAAGCGAGACGAATTGGTCAAAATCAAACTTTGCCGACGCGGGCCGCGACCGTTCAACGAGGCCCCAACGCTTCCCTTTTTTTGCCCAAAAACGCGCCGGATCTGCGGTGAAATAAAGATCCTCAAAGTCTTCGGCAAACCATTTTTGGCCCGTTTTGAGATCAAAAGCGTTTGCTTGCATGACGTTCTGCGTGTTCGGAACATTACGTTTTGCGATGACGGCATGGGCATCAGATCGATACCAAAAGAGGTCAAATTCCATCGGGACAATCATCCGACCGTCGCTTGCGAAAAAGCCTTTTGATGTTGTTTTTTCGACTTTTTTGCACTCGATATAGCGAAATGGGCGGTATTCGTCACTCCCTTGGGTGGAAAACGACGTTGCGTAAAGCGTGTTGGTTTGGCAATTTTCGATCAGCAATTTGCCCGCCGAGTCGTACAAATGATTGCCTGGCTTATCGTAGCCCATTTTTGAGACGAAAATCACGCCGTCCGGATCGCCCTTTTCGCCGAATTTGAATAATTCGACCTTGCTCATCGGGAAAATCCATTGTTGCGAAATAGCGTCAAAAAAGCCTTGGTTTCGGTCTCTTTCAACGCTTTTTACGAAAAAACGGCCCTTGCCCTGCGGCTGAATTTGATGAGCCGAAAGCGGCAAAACAGTGTCGCCTGCTATTGAAAGGAGCGCAAAACGGTCTTTGGGGCTGTCTTTCTTCTGCTCCGATATGATTACGAATTGGCCGTCCGTCCAGATGCCGTTTTGGGTTTTACCAAAAAAAACAGGCTGACCCTTTTTGTCCAAAAACGAGCGTTCCCCCGCCGCGTTTAGGACTTCAATGGCCGAGCCATCAAAAAGCGGTGCAGCCGTTTTGCCCACCGTTTCGAACCGCTTTTTGCCTTTTTCGTCAAAAAATTCGATAATTTCAACGCTTGTTCGCCGCGTCGCGATCAAATCAGGGAAAAGACCACGGACATACTCGAACTCCGTCGGCAGCACGGAACGACCCGTTTTGAGGTTCCATTTGCCACTTTTCCCACCGCGCGAAACGGTGATGAAACCGTGTTCAAGATAGGTCGAGGAGGCGTCGATTTTTTCAAAATTGAGCGGAACAACCGTCCGGCCCGAAACAGAGAGCACACCTACGCGGCCATTTTTTTCGACCACTGCCAGCGAGTCGTGGCCGTAAATAGGCTTGGCTTGGTCGAACTCGTTGACCGTAATAGGTTCGCTCGTGACAGGGTCATAAATGCCGAATTTTTTCGTTTTTAAATCGGGATAAATCGGCTGCGCGCGCGCGAAAAAGGATAGGAAAAGGGCAAAGAAAAGTGTTTGTACTTTCATGTTGCTTTATATATATTTATGATAATCAGTTATTTAGTTCAAATATTTTCCCACTCGTTTCGATTAAAACTGCTCGCCCATCCAGGTGTTGGGCACGGAAAGCCCATTTGATATTTTTGGGTAAATCAGGCCGCATTTTCAACAATTCGGCGAGCGCGGGAGGCTGCAAATATTCAGCGTTTTCGAACTCAACTTTGCCCGTTTTGAGCGAGGCGAGCGCCATTTTCCTGTCGGCCAAAACCGGCGCAAAAAAGTTGCGAATGGGTAGTGCAAGCTCCGAAAGGCTATCAAAATGCGTTTCCAAATAAGGTTTTCGCCAGCCCCAAAGCACGCCGCGCTGAAATTGCTCCACACCGGCGGTTTGGGCGGGCGGGAGCGGCGGTTTTTCGCCTTCGCGGAGGGTCAATTTGTCATATAGTCGTTCTTCGACGGGCGTTTGGGCAGCAGCAAAAAAAGGCAGGGCAAGCAAAAAAAGCAGCGTTTCTATTCTCATTTTAATATATCATAAAAATTCGATAATGTATTAGTTATCTCAAAGTTTAAACGAAAACGGCAGCGAAAATTTCGTCCGGACAGGCCGCCCATTTTGCGCACCGGGCGACCAGCGTGGCATCATTTTTTGACTGGTTCCAACGGGTATTCTTTCCCATCATTGTCAATCAGTTGCCACTTGCCGCTGTCCTTCGTTGAGCCGACGAAATAAGTTTTTGCATTTAGTCCATGCGCGATTTCGTTTTTTCGAGTTCCGTCTTTTTGTTGAAAAATTTGGACAAAACGGTATTTAAACGGCGTGATCCGTTGGCCATCCGGCAAAAAAACTGCCGATGATCCATCCACTTTACCCACGAATCCGAACCGACTTGCGCCACCATAACTGTCCAGCGGTGGAAAATGCAGGTGCCGCCCCTCGTGGCTCAAAACGGCCCATTTCCCGTCCTGATATTTGGCGAAAATGAGCGCAGGCAGTAAGTCATTTGCCTGAAAATCGGCCAATTCTAAAAAAGTTAATGCCTCGCCTTCGGTGTCAAAAAGGCCAAATTGGGTGTCTTTTTTGCGCGCTTTCAAAAGTCCGGAATTTCCGATGGCCTCAATTGCGGCAAACTCAAAAGGCATCCGTTGACGGCCAAAAAGGTCAAAAAGCCCAAAAAATGGGCCATCCAACTGCGTTGCGACGAACAGGCTATCGTTCAAAAAACGAACCCATTTGAACTGCGGCGCCACGCGTTCCCGACCGTTCAAATCGCGCACCCCGACGCGCAAATCATGGTCCATGACCGCGAGCGTTTGTCCGGATGGGCCTCCGAGCCGGATGTCCGAAAATTCGAAAGGCAGGATCTGTTTCCCCGAAAAATCAACAGCGCCCCAGCCATGTTCATTTTTAAAAACCTTAAAAAGGCGACTTTTCCCAAAATCTTGGGTCAGCAGCTCGGCGCGGTCGAAGTCCGTTTCGAGGATTTTTTGCCCCAGCGGGTTCAGCGCAAGTTGCCGGCCTGGGCGCGAAAAGAAGACCGTCGAATCATCTACCCAATCCGCCCTCTCGAATTCAAATGGCATGAGCAGCTGGCCTTTTGGGTCAAGCAATCCCCATTTTTGGTATTTTTGCGCCAAAAAAGCCTCAAAAAGTACGCGCTTGCCACCGCGCTCGAAACCTGCGCCTTTGGCTTTTTGGATCATTTTAAACTCGAACGGCACAAGCGTATCTCCTTTTTTGTTGATCACACCGCGTAGTTTTTGGTCATTTTGGGCGACCATAAAATCAGAAAACGGGTCATCGAAAAGTTCGTATTTCGGTTCGATGAGCCAATCCCCTTTTTGATTTTGAAAGCCAAAATAATCGCCTTTTCGGACGAGGTATGCGTCGTTCTGGCCGTTGGCTTTTACCAAAAAGGCGATAAAAAGGAGGTTGAAGAAAACAGTCTTTTTATTCATAAAATTTTCATAATCAATTCATTACTTCGGGTTATTTCATTGACTGAACAACTTTCCCTGTCGCATCATAAAGCCCAGAGCGGCCATTTTTTTCGACCCGATAAAGCCCTTTTTTGAACGAATCTGTCCAACAAGCATCTAATTTAATTTGAAAGCAAACCGGCAGCGTGTATTTCACCGGTTTGACCAGTCCACGTTGCTTGCCGGGCGACTATTTTGGCATGGATTGAACCAACCGAATGGCTTCGGCACCACAACCGCCGCCAATATCGCGGACGATAACGACGTTGCTCAAACTGCCCAATTTCCGATTTTATTGATCAGTAGTTGAAATAAGTACACCATTTTCGTAAAACTCAGTTTTTAAAAGTACTCCTGTATCTAAATAATATTTCCAAACACCTTCTTTTTTACCATTAAGGTAAAAGAAATCATGTTGTATTTTTCCACTATTATAATAAGCTCTTGATATCCCATTTGTAATATCCATAATATAGGATTCCTCATATTTTAATGTGCCATTTTCGTGAAAATACTGCCATAAACCATGTCCCTTTCCTTCCTTCCAATATGCATTGTACCTTAGGTTCCCGTTTTCAAGCCATTCCTGCCACAATCCATTTGCCGTGCCGTCCTTAAGGGTAATCCATGTTTTTGGTTTGCCGTTAGGATAACTTTCTGTCAGAAAGCCAGAAAATGGTTTCCCTTCAAATGTGGTTATTTCAACACCGTTTTGGGCAACCTTTTTGGTCTTTGAAATATCTACGGTTGTTTGCCCAAAGATTGTCAATGAGCAAAAAGTAATAAATGAAAAAAGAAAAAGTGACTTCATGTTTTTTGCTTTAACTATTAAACAAAGTTTCAAAATGCAGATATTGTGTTTCAATGTAGAAGATATTCCAAATGCCGTCTTTATCCGGATTTTGCCTAAATTCTCTACTGAAGAAAAAATACTTTCCGTCTGGTGAAAATCTTGGGCTACTTTATTCTGATTTGGTATTGACTAAATTCCCAATGCTTTTTGCCTTTGTCCAACCGGTGGCTGTTTTTTTAGCGATGAAAATATCTTCTCCGCCAACACCGCCTTCTGCTTCGTATGAATTGAAAAGCAAGTATTGCCTGTCAGGTGAGAGAACGGCTGAATATTTCCAAGATTTTTCGTTTTGAAAAAGTCCTGTAATTTTGTAAGGTTTGCTAAATTTATTTCTCTTTTTAACAGTTGAATAAATTTCAATTACCTTATCGCCACGAAGCATTGTCGTATAAATAAAATTCACGTTGTCAAGTGAAAAAATAAAGTTTTCGTTGGATGATGGCCATTCTTCTTTTTCTTCTTGAACAGCATTAATATGATCATTTAATGGTTTTGGATTTCCCCATTTCTTTTCTGTCCGTTCAACTTGCCAAATATTCATGTCAAAGTTACCCTTACTTGGTCTGCCTTCAATTGGTCTTGCGGAGCCAAAATACATTGTTTGACCGTCAGGGGAAATAAACGGTGTTTCATCTCTATCGGTTGAAAATGGCAATCGTATTGGGTTTGTCCACATGCTGTTTTCAAAAGTCGCTTGCCAAAGTTTTTGTTTCTCATTACCCATCCGTCGGGTAAAGTATGCAGTTTTTCCATCAGGGGAAAAGCAAATATCAAATTCGCTTGCTTCGTTCGTTGAGATTATTCCTTCCGCAAACTTTTCAGGTGTTGATATTATCTTGTCTGAATATTTTAAGGATTCAACGATCCTTTTGTTTGTGGCACAAGATCCTAATGTTAGGAGCAAGTAGAATAATAGGATTTTTAAACGCGGGTAGCCGTGATAAGCTACGGCAAAGCCGCCCACAACCAAATATTTAACCTCGTTTGCGTTTAATAATTTTATAAACGCTTTGAAATTTTCGTCCAATATCATATTTACAATCGTTATATTGTTTCCTGATTTCCTCCAAAGCGCGAATGCGTTCTATGGCAGGGCGACTGAGCCAATAAAGCACTTCATCAGGCTCCTGTCCTTTTTTAAAAATCCGGACAAATGGACGATTATTAGAAATGGGTTGCACAATAACTCGTTCATGCAAAAATACAGAATTATCTTTAAGTATCCATGCAGCCGCGAAGTTATTAATACACTGACCGTGACCTGGATTTTCCCAGAACTTACCCGTGCCGGTACTCCCATTATGCCTTGCGCTGTACGGTGCATAGCGTGCTGTTGCACAAGGAATTACAGAAAAACAGCCCTTGCAGTTGAAAAATGTGAAGTTGTTCGTAAAGGTTTGGGCGGCTGAGTGGGGGATGCGGTGGTGGGGGTTAAAAAGTGAGCGTGGCTGTTAAACC
>JBBAVI010000083.1:0-25286 GCA_040397785.1 Saprospiraceae bacterium
CAACACCATTTACTGTAAATACAGCGCTTACGATGTTTGCATCACCCGGGGTGCCCGTCAAGTTAACCACATCCGAGTACAAGCAGAAATCGCCGCTTAAATCGGAAGTGATGGCTGGGTTTGGGTATTGGCAGGAGTTGCCGATGCTCAACGTTGTACCAAGGCCGTTGGTTACGCTAAGGGTATAACCCAAGGCGTCGATGTGTACACCCGTCAATTGGAAGGCATTGTTGCCTAGCGGTGTCAAAACCGTACCTATTGCAATCGGCGAAGGCGCTGCAGGTGGTACAGGACTAGCCGAAGCATATAAGCCATTTATAGCAGATACCACCCAGATTTGATTGCTTGGTGCATTTACCTGGATCGTTTCGTCGAATTGGCCGTTCGTTAAGTTCGTTGCGTTGTTTTTACAAACACATGGATCTGTAATAGATGGAGCGCAAATAAATGTGGTAACAATCACATTACCTGTCATGCTAACAGAACAATTGGTAGCCACATTGGTACCAACCACCGTGTAAGTTCCAGCTATTTGATAGCCAAAACTGAGTGCGTTTCCAGTACCAGCAACAGGAGCACCAACGTTATTTCCACCGCGTTGCAATTGATAAGAAACTCCTGTAACGGATCCACTCAAGCCAACTAAAGTACCCAAATCTGTCCCCAGGCAATAGCCGCCGCCGCCAGTTACCGTAAAGGCCGCAGATGGAAGCGGATTAACGGTGATTGTTCTAGTAGAAGTTACCGTACATCCACTCGCATTGGTTACAGTTACCGTGTAAATGGTTGTTGCCGCTGGTGTAACCGTAATGCTTGCTGTGGTAGCACTTGTGCTCCAAGTATAAGCAACCCCACCTGAAGTAGCGAGGGTAACGGATCCTCCCACACAAATGATACCGTCATTGTTGGTTGTACCTGAAGTTTCCGCTACCGTGATTGAGGGTGTTGGAAGTGGATTTACCGTAATTGTACGGGTAGCAGTAGCCGTGCAACCAGCAGCACTGGTTGCTGTTACTGTATACGTAGTGGTTGATGCAGGAGAAACGGTAATGCCTGCAGTTGTTGCACCTGTGCTCCATGCGTAACTTACACCGCCTGTTGCGGTTAAAGTAGCCGATGCGCCTGCACAAATAATACCGTCATTTGAAGTAGCACCAGAAGTTTCTACTACACTAATACTTGGTGTAGGAAGTGGATTAACGGTCACTGTGACCGGTACGCGATCAGAAACACAAGATGAGGCATAAGTCAACGTAATTTGTCCATTGCCCGTGTTAACATCGTTCGTCGTTGCGCCTGTGTTCACGCCACCGATGTAGGATGAGCCACCTGCGCCGCCGCCGCCGGCACCTTTATCATTGCCAGAGCATCCGGTTGTACCAGCAGAACCGCCACCGCCGCCACCGCCATTGATATAACCGCCGCCGCCGCCGCCGCCCGCAGGAATTGCAGGAAACGAAAAGCAACAGCAACCTTGGCCATTTCCGCCGGTTCCATTCGACAAACCTGGTGCACCTAAAAAGCCGCCACAACCAATACCTGCGGCACCACCCGTTCCCAAACTACCGCCAAAACCACCACCAGCAACACCGCCTGAAGTAGGTGAATCATTGCCGTTTGCGCCACTCAAACCGCCACCAGCACCACCATTACCACCCATGGCATTGGTTTCACAACCTGTAGCGCCGCCGCCGCCGCCGCCGCCAGCAACAATTACGCGATTCGCCAAGCTTATTCCGCCCACGCGAATATCAGAAGCGCCGCCGCCGCCGCCGCCATTACCCGTAGCAGCAAAAGATGCCGCTCCTTTACCCGCTGCGGCATCTATGTTTGTATTTACACCCGTATCGCCACCACCATCGGCACCAGGCTTGTTATTTCCACCATTCTCACCACCGCCATCGGCACCACCGTTAAATCCGCCAATTTTGCCGTTGGCAATTCCACCTACATATAAGTTCAGCACTTGCCCAGGCGTAACTGCCAAAACACCGGTTGCTTTTCCACCTTTTGCCCCAGCACCAGCATTCGAGCCTGTGCCGGAAGCGCCCTGTGCGCCTAATACTTCAATCGAAATCGAAGTTACATTTGCAGGAACTGTGAACGTTTGTACCGACCCTGTATACGAAAAAACACTATTTGCCTGGGTCGCAAGCGTTTGCGCTACATAATAGGTCTTATTACCCGACAAAGGTCCTACTGGCAAAACCGCTCCCGTACCTACTGGATCTCCGCCCACGGCTTGATCAAACCAGGAAAAAGTAGCACCATTGATTGGATTCACTACCGATAAGGTCGTAGAAGCACCCGCACAAATTGGATTTGGAGACGCTGTTGCTACAGGAAGTGGACAAAAGTCGGTACTATAACTTAAGTACACATCATCGGTTTCCGGATCAATATAAAGTTCAAATCCATATGTTTGACCACGCACAATTGAAAGCGCGTTGCCATTTGCATCCAAGTAAGGTCCCGAAAGCACAGACAAGTTATTTGCACCAGATAAGGTTCCTTCGACATCAAAAATAAGCCACCCATTTGTTCCGGCATGCGACACACCCCAAAATGGATCACTCCAGTTTACAGTACTCCCATTTCCATTAAACAAAAGATTAATCGAAGTAGCACCATTAAATGACAAGTTGCCACCAACATTGATCCCATCAAAATTAGTACCGCGACCAGCATTCGTATTACCAATGGATTCCCATAGGATGCTTGCACCTGCGTTGTAGGTCAAATTTGATGTAAACGTTTGAATACCAGGCGAGTTTCCAGGAGCATGGGTGCCGCTAATCGAAGTTTCCGACGATTTAATCGTGCCCGTTCCTTTCAATGTTGCACCTGCATTAACTGTAACCTGACCAGCAAGCCCTTCTTCCATAGCCGCTCCATTCCAGAAGAAAGAACGCATCGTTCCATTTACCTGCAATGTGCCCGCTTCTACCGCAGTAGTTCCGCGATAGTTTGTAAACGCGCCTGAAGCGATGGAAAGGATTCCTGTTCCCGTTTTCCGCAAACTTCCAATGCTCGCTCCTTCGTGAAAATCAACTATTTCATTTGTTACATTCAAAAGGGTACTTGAATCAACAAAAACCTGCGTAATGCCATTCCCTGTTCTTGAACTATTTGTAGTTGTGCCATCAGAAAAAGCAGAAGCAAGTGCAAAACTGGCTGACAAGGTTTCTGTTGCACCTCCAGTAGCCCTTAAATGTGCATTCGTGGTCCCATTTAAAACAAATCTTGAGGCACCGTTGATCGTCGAGCCATTTTTCATCGTAATCGTAGACAAATATTCACCATTATTAAAGGTGAAGGTGGCATTGTCTAAGGTCACAGAGGTTGCATCACCAATTTGATTTGCAACTAAAACTTCAAGGGTGGTACCAGGCTTCATCTGAACGTCCTGATTAGGCAAGGACCGATTCCCATTACCGCCGCCGGCAACCCTGTTTAATACGACCTTTCCTTGCATTACGGTCGTAACGCCTGGTGTTACCGGATTCAAAAAGCCACCTGGTACATAAACCATGTTAACCGTACCTGCGCCGGTTTTTAGCATGTTTACCGGATTACCCAATTGCGGATAAGCAGTAGAATAGTCCGAAGTGCCCGCAGCAACATCAATGGTTTCATTGTAGGTTTGGCCGAAAACCTTGCCGTCCCAACTGCCTAACAGCAGCAAAACGACCATGCCTTTTGCAAAGGCCCATCGGGTTAAGATTTGCCTTTTTTGATTAAAGTATTCTTTTTTCATGTTTTGAATTATAAATGGTGAAGGATTGATTAAATTTATTTTGAATGAACCTGTTGGATTTTTGAAATAACATAGGAATAATTGCTCCAAACTGTTTTTTATAAAAAATATAAAAAAGCAGTGGATCATGCCAATCAAAGCAAAACTTTGGAAAATGAATTTAATCCTATGTGGAAAAAACGGATGATGCATAGAGCATCCCCGACAAATACCGGTTTTGAAAAAATACCGAATGACTTACAACCTGGCGGTTGCTGCCTGAAATCTTTCATGAGGGCGTTTGATTATAAAAAAGAGTAAAAAGTACCATTAGGCTTTGTTGCATGGTTTGAACTATGCAACAAAGCCTAATTTTCAAAATTTAGACAAAAGTAGCGTGAAAATGGCTGATCAAATTGGCCAAATTTCAAGATTTTAAAACGGAAAAAAACGAGTAATGGTCGGCATTTAAAAACCTAAAACTATAATAATGAGCACTTTAGATTGCGCTAATTTTACAAAAAATTACCAAAATTACTATTATCCTATACAAGCAACTTTGTAAAATTTAATAGAAACCAATTTTTAATAAATTTAATATATGAAGGTTTGCTTCTGTCTGGTAAATTCCTAAATATTAAAACAAAGCCGTTACAACTTCATCGTTGCAACGGCTTTTAATTATTTGCTGAGGTCTCGAGCGGACTCGAACCGCTGTAGCAGGTTTTGCAGACCTGTGCCTAACCACTCGGCTACGAGACCATTATATTTTTAAGCGGCTGCAAAGAAAGGGGTTTTTATCAATACCGCGCAAGGTTTGAGGGTAAGTTTTTTTTAAAAAAAGATAAAACTTACAATCTTAAATCCCTTACATATATTTGGGCGCCTAAACCAATGCCACTTTTTATTTGGCATCTATCTCTATTCACTCAACTTTTTACCAAAAAATATGGGTAAAGGACTACAGTTTCTCGATTACATTGTTTTTCTGGTCTATTTCTGCATCGTGGCTGGTTATGGCTATTGGATTTATCGGCAGAAAAAAAACCAAGAAGTCAGCACAACAGACTTCTTTTTGGCCGAAGGGTCGCTGACTTGGTGGGCCATTGGCGCTTCCCTGATTGCTTCTAACATCAGCGCCGAACAATTTATTGGCATGTCGGGCTCCGGCTTTGCCATGGGCTTAGCAATCGCCTCTTACGAATGGATGGCAGCGGTCACGCTTTTGGTGGTGGCCGTCTTTTTCCTCCCCATCTACCTGAAAAACAAAATTTACACCATGCCGCAGTTTCTGGCACAACGCTATAGCCCCTTGGTCGCCACCATCATGGCAGTGTTTTGGTTATTGGTGTATGTGTTTGTCAACCTGACTTCCATTTTATACCTCGGCGCGTTGGCGGTGAGCACCATTTCGGGCCTCGACTTCACCACTTGCTCGATCGGCCTGTCCATTTTTGCGGTGGTTATCACCCTGGGCGGCATGAAAGTGATTGGATATACCGATGTAATCCAGGTATTGGTCCTTATTATGGGTGGTTTGGCTACTACTTATTTGGCGTTAGACCTGGTAGCGCAACATTTTGGCGGGCATGGCGCTTTAGCCGGTATGAGCAATTTGTATGAAAAAGCAGGTGACCACTTCCACATGATCCTTAACAAGGGCCAAATGATGATGCCCGATGGCAAAGGGGGCACCGAAGATGCTTATGATAAACTTCCGGGCCTCGCCGTAATTGTGGGTGCTATGTGGATTGCCAACCTCAACTACTGGGGTTTCAACCAATATATTACGCAACGTGCTTTAGGCGCCGATTTGCCCACTGCGCGCGCGGGATTGCTATTTGCGGCTTTCCTGAAACTTTTAATGCCCATTATCGTCGTAATTCCTGGCATCGCAGCGTATTTGTTGTATCGAGAAGGTGTCTTCAATACTGAAATGCTGGATGGCACCTCTGTTCGACCCGACCGCGCTTATCCGGTGTTGCTCAATTTGCTGCCAACGGGTCTGAAAGGATTGTCCTTTGCCGCATTAACCGCAGCCATCGTTGCCTCGCTTGCGGGTAAAGCCAATAGTATCTCTACGATTTTTACCCTTGACATATACAATAAATTCTTCAATAAAAACGCCAGCCAGGCTACCCAGGTGCGCATTGGCCGCATCACGATTGTGGTCGCAATGGTCATTGGTGCGATTGTTGCACCGGTTTTGTCGAACTTTGGACAGGCATTTCAGTTTATCCAGGACTTTACCGGACTGATTTCTCCAGGGGTTGTTGCCATCTTCCTGTTGGGTTTCTTCTGGAAACGCGCTACGGCAAGTGCGGCATTAGCAGCAGCCATCGCGACCATCCCAACCGGATTGTTGTTGCAGGAATTGTTTGTAACCATGCCGTTCCTGCACCGCATGGGCTGGGTGTTCCTTGCACTCGTTGGTTTGATGGTGATCGTTAGTCTGATCGATAAAAAAGGTCAGGAAAAGGTACACGGCATCGAAGTGGAAACCTCTATGTTCCGCACAACACCTGCATTTACGTTGGGTATGGTGCTCGTTTTGGGCATTATCGCGGCATTGTATACCATTTTCTGGTAGTTTTTTGTTGTAAAATATTAAAACGGCTGTTGCGATTCTTTACGCAACAGCCGTTCTTTTAATTAAACCAAGCGCTTCACACGGGTGTGCGCCTGAACGCCGCCAGTTGCACTCAAGTGCTCCAACAACAACACGCCCGGCGTTTTTCCGGGCTCCAAACTTCCTAAAGTATCATCAAAGCCCAATGCTTCGGCGCCATTTAAAGTTGCCCAACGCAACATCGTTTCAAAAGGCACATAACTTTGGTACCGCGCAATGGTTTTCAACTCTTCCAAAATCGACAATTGCCAGTTGGAGGTCAAACTATCTGTGCCAACGGTCACGCGCGCCTGGGCATCCAAAAATGCCTGATAATTAGGTAAACGGTTCTCTATGTATAAGTTAGCGTTCGGACAAGTGGCCCAATACACCTGGTCGCTCCAGGCATGCGCAGCCTGAATATCGTCCCGGGTACTCAAGGTATTATGTACAAACAAGGTCCGGTTTTGCGGATTCATGTTGCGCAGCGCGTAGTAAATGGAGGGCTGCCCTGTTGCCTCAAATTGCTCCAAAGACACGCCGAAACGGCCGTAAAACTCAATAAAATCCCCTGTTTTATCCAAAAATAACGCATTTTCCGGAGGCGTTTCCTGGTTATGAATGCTCACTGTAATACCCGAAGCTGCATTTAAGGTATTGATTTTTTCAAACAAAGTTTTACTCACGGTGTACGGCGCATGGGGCACCATCGATTTAGCACTGCCCGGCGCTAAGGCCAATTGTTCATATACTGCCGACCAGTCCGTAAACGCCTTTTCAGCGCCTGCATCTTGCAAAAAATCAAAGAGTTCGATAAACGTATAATACCGCATTTTACCCAAAGCCTTCACCGCAAAAGTGTCGGGCGCATTGGAAATATCGCCTAAAGCCACGATCCCGCCGTCCAACATTTCCTGGTTTGCGTTGTTAATGGCTTCGGTAATCAATTCCTGCGCTACATTGCGTTTGGTGACAACCCCGGTGATGAAAGGAATCAATCCGGTACCGGTATCTACTTTGCCCAGCATGTGGGAAAGTTCGAGGTGGCAATGGGTATTGACAAATCCGGGAACAATCGCTCCATGAAACACCTCCAAATCGCCTGTTTCATGTTGTGTACGGGACTCGATGGCCAATATTTTACCGGCATCGTCTACAATCAAAACGCCCGCTTGTACGGGTGCAGCAGCAACAGGGAAAATCCAGTCAGCAGTAATTTTACGCATGGCTTGAAAAAAATTTAATTTTCCGGCAAAAATTGCCATTTACTTTGAAGATAAAACCATTGGGCAAGTGATAAATTTGCCATTTTTTAAAATTGCGCATTTTCTAACCCAAATTCCTTTTGAAACATTCACATCTGCTATGAAATTCACAACCACGGAACTGACCAATATTGTCGAATGGAAACCGTACCGCCCGGATTGGCCCATTCGCCTGAACGAAAAAGAAGACGGCATTGAAGCGCATTTTGGCGCACTCATAAATAACTTTACCGACCACACGGATTTTGATGTTGCTATCACCCAGGATGGAAGTATGTCCAATTTTCTGGAAATTGTGTGTTTTATCCCCCAGCAAACAGGCGGAAACAGCCCTGCGCTGATCGTTTGTATCAGTTTTTGTGCACCTATTGCAGCTTTTGCCGAAATTGAAGCCTACATCAGTGAAGAAACTTTAGGTTGGGATACCCTCGATTATAACACGATCGGCAAAGTTAAGAGTCCCATTTTAGAACCAATAAAAAACGCGGTGGTTGCCATTTTGGAACAACATCAATTGCCCCTGCTCGATCCAACGTACGCTGCCGAACTACTCAGCCCCGAATTATTGGATAAAGTAAATGCCCCACATGATGAAAACCGCATCATTCATGGCATTTTTCAGTGGGAGGATTAAAAAACATCCCAGGCAAAGCGCAAAATAATACCCGAAACAACTACGATGAATACCCGCCGGATAAATCCGTTGCCGCGTAAAACAGCCATACGACTGCCCGTGTACGAACCCGCTACATTGCACACCATCATGGGCAATGCCAAATGAAACAACACCTGGCCATGCATGAGGAAAAAAACCAGGGACGCCACATCTGCGATCACATTGATGATTTTGGCCATGGCCGAGGCGCTTAAAAAACTATAGCCAATCACACTGACAAAGCCAAATACCAGCAAACTCCCTGTGCCTGGCCCCACAAAACCGTTGTAAAACCCCAGCACGATGCCAATCCCGGCAGCATACCAGGGAATCAAATTTTCAGGTACTTTAAAATGATCGCTCAGCCCGAACGACTTTTTGCGGTAAGTGTAAATCGCAATGGCAACAATCAGCACTAAAATGATGGGTTTTAACAAGGAACTGGGCAACAAACTCTGCACAGTAGCCCCAAGATAGGAGAGTATAGCCGCCCCAACCCCGGCAAACAATACCGGCTTCCATGATATACGGACACTCCGACTATAATTAATGGCCGCCACCAGCGTACCCACCGCCGAAGCCAGCCGGTTGGTACTGATGATATTCGGTACACTCAGTTGTGGATACAACACAAAAAACGCAGGGATCGAGACCAGCCCGCCACCACCCACAATACTGTCGATAAATCCTGCCAAAAACGAAAAGACGCAAAGTAAAACCAAGGCATAATCCATGCTGCAAACCAAGGCATTTTTAGCCAATAAAAAAAGTCGGCAGCATTTGCGCCACCGACTCTAAACACTTAATCTGTAGTATAAAAGGAAAAGTATGAAGTCAAACAAACCAAAGCGCAAAATCAAACCTGTCCACTCCGGTCGTAAAGAAAATTTTATTTAAAGCGCATCGTAAGCAGCCAAACCATTGGCATCGGGCAATACTTCTTCGCGGGTAAGCGTAAATACCCTTGGGTCGCGCTCGATCACTTGCAAGCGCGGATTTACCATATCAAATTCGGTTTCATCGTAGCGGTAAATGCTCCATTTTCCATTGACCAATTCCAGGGAGGTCATGTTTTCTACCCAGTCCCCGCTGTTCATGTAAGTAACGGTATTGCCATTTGCGGCTTTTACATCGCGTATTTGCGGACGGTGAATATGGCCACAAATCACACAGTCGTATTCTTTTTCAGCAGCCAGCTGGATGGCCGTTTCTTCAAAATCGCTGATGTATTTGACTGCGCCTTTTACGCTTTTTTTCACTTTTGCGGCAAAAGAAACCGGACCGAAGCCAAAAACACGTCGCCCCGAATTAATCACACGGTTAATACGAATGAGCATGTCGTACCCTTCGCCACCCATCCGAGCCAACCAGCGCGCACGCTGAATACTGGCATCAAATACATCTCCGTGAAAAACCCAGTGGGTGCGCCCGTCAATCTGGAACACCAGTTTGTTGCGTAAATGGATCAAACCGAGCGATATTTCACCAAACTTACGTAAAACATCGTCGTGGTTACCCGTAAGGTAATACACTTTGGTACCATTTACCGCCATTTTGAGAATGCGGCGTACCACTTCCATGTGCTCTCTGGGAAAATAACTTTTCTTGAAATACCAGAGGTCAAATATGTCTCCATTCAGCACCAAAGTACGTGGCTGAATACTTTTTAAGTAATTGTGCAGTTCACGTGCATGGCACCCGTACGTACCAAGATGAATATCCGAAAGCACAACAATATCTAATTCGCGTTTCATTTCCTACCGGAAGGTGTTTTCAAAAGATTATAAAAAATGATTAAAGTGTGTTCGGTGTTCAATACACCTTTGTTCCTGCAACATTGAATGCGACCACTACTGAATAATGGTACTATGTTAAAAAACGGAAAAATCTAATTCCCGCGCCCAAAACATGGCAATCGTTCTCGTAAACCTTTTACAAGGGAGAATAAGCCTGCGAGAGCAGAAAAGAGCGACCGAAAGAGAACGAGCAGAGCAGAAATCGATCAGACGCGGGAGCAAACACTTGTGGTTTTCATTGGTTACTTGTAGATACAAAGGTACCGCAGATGCGCTTGTGCGATGTTAAGGAAATATGAATTTTAAATTACCTTTTGTTTAATGGAAGCGCGCTGTACGAAATATTGAATCGTGCAGCGCGCTTTTGGCAAAATGAAAAAGGAATCCTCAGTCTAAAGTAGCATTGTTGCGTAAGGCATCTTTTAAGTTGGGTTTCAAGCGTTCAGCGGCCTGATTCAGCATTTCCTCGTTGCGCGGAAAAGGCTGTGGCGTATTTCCTATTCGGCAACGGGAATCTTCCGATAAGGCCCGTTGATCACCTCTAAAGGTAGAAGCATAGTTTTCAAATAAAACCTCCGTAGCAATGGTTCGGTTATCCAGTAAGGTATTTCGTTGTGCATCATAGATTGCGATCAAACCAGATAGTAGGGTTGATTTTGACTGGTACACTTCCAAAACATCAGCGCGAATGCGCACATAACGGGGCGTTTTTACATCATTACCCAGCGAGTCTTTGAGTACGTTGCCTTTTTTATCTAATACATAATCCCAGCCATCCGTGATTTCTTTTTCATCCGTGTAACTGCGTTCATGTACGCGCTCCGGACTGATGTCAACATTTTGTACGTTAAAAATTACTTTAAAATCGTAGTGAGTACCTTCTTTTTCACTAAAGTTGAAAGATTTCCAAGGGCTATCCAACTCTTTTTTCCCGATACTCAACAAGCGATCGGCAAAGCCTGCGGGCAAAAGCTGGTTTGATTTATTTGCAACTTGAAATAAAATCTGCGCGGTACCCAATTCTTTCGCTTTTATTTTGAGCAGTTCTTTATCCTGATAATCACGGTAATAGCGGTTTTCTAAATCGACCAATTTAGCATAACCCTGGCGCGCGGCGCTTCTTTCACCGCGTTCACCCCGCAAAATTAAGTTTTTTGCCTCGTTGTATAGAAAAGCAGCGGCTTTAGAACGGCTTTCATTTTCGAGTTTGGCAATATCAACCATTTCAATATTTGCCTTATAACCATCTGCCGAGCGCAAAGGCAGCAAAGGCGCTACTTTATTTTGGCGATTCCGGATGTCTTTATGGATCAGGTTGATGCGCTCCCAGTATTCTGGTCGGCCTTCTGCAATCAGTTGGTCAACTGCGGTAAGATCGCGCGCTTGTGCTTTTTGGAAAGCAAGTTCTAATCCTTTTACGTATTCTGTCTTTTTTTTCTTTTTGCCTTGTAATTTGCGCATTGAAAAATCAATAGCGCCGTCATAATCGCCGCGTTCTGTAAAGTTTTGAACGGTTTGGCAAGCCGTCATAAACACCGCAACAGCGATGAGCAGAAGGTACAGTCGGAAGGAATAGCGTAACATGGCTTTCGTTTTTGTCCCACCCGGTGATTTGCAGGTGGGTATATGTTTAGAATAATGCTGCAATATGCGTCTGCACCCTGCTTGATTTCTTTTAAATTATGTTATGAAAACAACAAAATTTGTTAAAATTCACAACAAAAACTGAACAAACGCAAACAAGATTTTAATGACATGGAAAAAATCACAGAATCGAGCTCCAAATATCGGCATTTAGAACAAATGAGCATCCAAACTTTGCTCACCCACATCAATGCGGAAGACCATTTGGTGCCCCAGGCGGTACAACAAGCCATTCCCCAGATTGAACCCCTGGTGGCAGCCATTGTAGAAAAAATGAAGGAAGGGGGACGTTTATTTTATATCGGCGCAGGTACCAGCGGGCGGTTGGGCGTACTGGATGCTTCTGAAATTCCACCTACATTTGGTGCCCCACCCGATTGGGTGATTGGCCTGATTGCGGGCGGCGATCGTGCATTGCGCAACCCGGTTGAAAATGCCGAGGATAGCACCACGCAGGCTTGGTCGGACTTACAAGTTTGGCAAATTGATGCCCAGGACATCGTAATTGGTATTGCAGCCTCGGGAACAACGCCTTATGTCGTGCAAGGCCTCCACGACTGCCGCGCCCACGGTATAACAACCGGCTGTATCACTTGCAACCCTGGGGCGCCGATTTTGGCAGCGGCAGATTTTCCCGTATTGGCCGTGGTGGGCCCGGAATTTGTAACGGGCAGCACCCGCATGAAGGCAGGTACCGCCCAAAAGTTGATCCTCAATATGATTTCAACCTCGGTAATGATTCAACTGGGCCGGGTGGAAGACAATAAAATGGTGGATATGCTGCTTTCCAACGAAAAATTAATCGACCGTGGCGCACGCATGGTTTCCCAGGCAAGCGGCATCGAATATGAAACCGCCCGAAAACTATTGATTCGATACGGCAATGTGCGGGCAACGCTGCGGGCAATTGGCGGGCATTAAACCTACGCTATTGCATTTTATCACCACGCAAAATTCGGAACCGCTTCCGGGCTTCCACGGCAAAAACGCTCCCTGAGTATTCTACAAAGATTTGCTCATAGAGTGTTTTTGCTTTTTCGAGGTCATTTAATCGTATTTCATACAATTGGGCAAGGGCATACAAGGCATTATCGGCTCGAATATCCTCTTTGTATTTATCGGCTACCTCCGCATAGTTCTTGGCAGCATGCTCAAAATCGCGCTTTTTCTCGTAAATTTGTGCTTCCAGGTATAAAATATCGTCTTGCAAAGAATGCTCGGGAAATTTCACCCGCAGGGTATCCAGTTTTTGAAAGGCAGCATCAAACAGGTTTTGAAATACCAGCAATTCGGCCCCGGCGTACAAGGAAATCGCCTCTGAAGTTGTATCCAGGTTCAAATTATCCATGATAAACACCGATAAATCAAGGGCATCATTGGATATTAGTTTGGAGGTAGAAGCTTTCAAAACATTAAATTGTGCCTGTGCCCATTGAAAATCGCCGTTAAAATAGGCCAAACGGGCATTTTTAAAACGCGCTTCCTGACCAATTTGCTCTTCTTTGAAGGCCTTGTCAACTTGGCTGTATAAAAGGGTACTTTCCCAAACATCGCCATTCATCAAGTAATAATCGGCCAAATGAATTTTAGCCGTTGCTAAGGTATTTCGATCCATTCCAGGAAAACCTTTCACTTCCTCCAACAACGCGATGGCTTTCGGCAAATTATTGATGTAAATGGCCTCCAGTTCGGCCTGTTGCATAATTAACAAAGCCGATTGACGGCCACGGCCAAATTGCGATAAGAAATTTTCGTAATCCTTTTCCAGGGTTTGCAATTCGGCTTGGGAATATGCAAGCCCTTCCGTTATTTTTTTCCGGCGGCATTGCATAATGGCCTGTTTCGCATCAAAAAAGTACGGATTCATTTGCCCTTTATCGCTTACTATATATTCGTAGCCAGCAATAGCGGCATCATAATCGCGGGCTTCTGCGGCATCCTCGGAAATGCGGAAAACCCGTTGTCCGTTTTCGCCCAGCCGCTTATCAAGGGCTTTATATTGGCGCAGGGCACTTTTAAAATCTTTCCGCTGCACAAAAGTCCAAGCCAACAACTCGACCAAATCAGGATTGTCGTTTTTTTGAACCCGTTCGTACAATTGCGTTTGCAACACGACATATTCCTTTGCCGGCAAAAAGCGCGCGATCACGGTTTGAATCAATTGAAGTTTGCCAGGATCGGCTTCAATTGCATTCAGGTAAAATTCGATCATTTTGGGCGTATCACCTTTTCTGCGATACAATTCCCCCAGGTTATAGGCAAAACGGTGCTGTTCTTTCGTTGCTTGCTCGCCCCGTTCATATGCGAGGATGGCAAAATCAAACTTGGATGCCTTCTCGAGGGTAGTAGCCACCCGAAGGACCGAAGCGTAATCGACCGACATGCGATCAATGGCTTTTTGAAATTGCTCTTTTGCTTGTGTTTCTTTACCCTGACGTTCGAAGAGTAGTCCGTACGTGACATAAAGCAGGGTATTTTCGGGCGTCTTCTTCAATTGCTTCTTTACCGCCTTTTCGCACTCCTCGTAGCGATTCAGGCTAAACAACGACTCTACATAGCGGTTGAAATAATATTCATTTCTACTGTCCTTATCGGCAAGTTGCTCGTACAGCGCTGCCGCCTTTTCATACTCGCCACTGGAAAAATACTGGGCAGCCAGGTTGGGATCCTGGGCTTGTACAACCGAAATCAGCACAAATTGGGCAAGGGCCCAGAAAATAAATCGCATACGAATCATGAGCGTCAAAATGTAGATAGTACGAAAGGGTAAAATTACCTCAAATAACGCAGTGCACAAGGACTTGTTTTGATCGTCCTGCGCCATTCACGCATTTTTTGCGTCCACTCCTCGAAATTATACCAAGGTTACTTTCCTGTGATGATAAAAGACGTGGTGATGCCTACGAAATAATACCAGTCACTTTGATTGGGATTGCCATTAATTTTCACGCCATCAAGTCCATCAGAAAAAACTGGACGCCAGCCAACATCCAGGCCAAGCACAAAACGCTCCAGCATATTGACTTTTAA
Source organism: Saprospiraceae bacterium (assembly GCA_040397785.1). GTDB lineage: Bacteria > Bacteroidota > Bacteroidia > Chitinophagales > Saprospiraceae > M3007. The sequence continues at coordinate 14,735 of JBBAVI010000083.1, forward strand.
ACCTACGCCGGTTGGCAGTGTAAAAAGGCGCTTGGGCAAATCATCCTCCGGAAATGGCACGGTTAAGTAATCGTTGCGCTTTTCTGGTGGGCCATAGTATTGGGCGTCGGCAACCAGAAAGGTAACGCCTCCGCCAATAAATATATAGGGAGAGAAATTCAAGTTGCGCATACCCGTTTTAGAGAAGCGTGGTTTGCCCAAAAAATTGTACTCCAGAATAGCGGCCGTTTCGACGATATTGGTTGAAAACTTGAATTTTCGATCAAACAAAACCGGAGAGTTTTTATCGTCGCCTTTGATAGCGCCCGTGTAGACATGGGCTTTAATCGCAAACTTTGGAGCGAAGTTGTAACGTACAAAAACACCATAACCTGGCTGTGTTTCCGAAAATTCAATGCGATTTTCAGCAACATCACCAGAATAATTGGTGAGTCCAAACAGGAAACCGCATTCTAGGTATTGATCTTTAGACTTTTTTTGGGCTTGAAGGTTAAGGGAGATTAATAGTAAAAGCACTGTGGAGGTATGCTTCATCATGTGTTTGCAGCGGTAAAAGTTCATGATTAAAAAAGAAATGCACGGATTACATTCTGAAGCAGTGAAGCCTAAAACCGAAAATTAGTTACATTAATTGTGCAAAAGTAGAAATTTACACTTTTAAAATACATTTTTTGGGTAAGTAGATGCATCTTTAACTTAAAATATGGTAAAAAAAGGAAGTTTAATCGTTTTTAACGCAGACTGCGGCTTAACCTTTTACCTTTGCTGCGTCTAAGTATCAACCTAACGGAACTTGTAGTATGGCATTGGATCAACAACATGAACACGATCGTGTGAAAGCAGCAGGCGGAGAAATGAGCTTCTTTGACCATGTATCTGAATTGAGAACGACGATTTTACGATCGGTGTTAGGCATTTTTGTCATTGGCATCATCTTTTTTCTCAATAAGGAATTTGTATTTAGTACTTTGTTATTTGGCCCCAGATATCCCGAATTTCCGACCTATCGAATTTTATGCAGTGCCTCTCATGCGTTGGGGTTGGGTGAAAATATGTGTTTTACACCGCCTAAATTTGATTTGATTACCCGCCAATTGGGTGAAGTTTTAATGCAACACCTATATGTTTCTTTCTGGCTAGGCGTTATTGGGGCCTTTCCTTATATTTTTTGGCAGTTTTGGAAATTCATCAGCCCGGGCTTGTTAGAGCAAGAGCAAAAAGCGATTCGTGGCGTTGTGTTTATTTGTTCTTTCTTGTTTTTGTTGGGTGTTTGTTTTGGGTATTTTGTAATTGCCCCCTTCTCCATCAGTTTTTTGGCAAGTTACACGGTGAGCGGGCTGGTGGTGGCACCCACCCTCGACTCGTATGTTACGTATATGACAATGTTTACCCTACCAACAGGTTTGATTTTTGAGATGCCGGTTGTTGCCTATTTTTTAGCCAAAATAGGTATTGTGGGTGCCTCCTTTTTACGGGCCTACCGCCGGCATGCGATTGTAGTCATCCTAATCGTTGCGGCCATTATTACTCCCCCGGATATAGTTTCCCAAACCCTGGTTTCCATCCCGCTCTGGGGGTTGTATGAAATTAGTATCCTGGTGGTTGCGCGGGTACAACGCAAGCGCGCTGCAGCAATGGAACAAGCTGAAAAAGACAGTCGCCGGGCGATCGTACCGCACGACACTGATGCTGAATAAAAGCCTAAAAAATACTATTTTACTTCGGCGGCATAGGCCGCAGCACCAATAATGCCCGCGTTGTTCAGCAGTTTTGCTGGTTCAACCCGGGCATTTACAATGAGTTGGGCTTTATAAACTTCAAAAAACTTGCTTTCACCCCCACCTAGGATAAATAAATCGGGTGAAAAGAGTAGTTCCAGGTGTTGCAGGTATTCGTTAAAGCGATCCGCCCATTCTTTCCGGCTAATTTTCAGGCGCTCGCGCGCGCCCGAGGAGCAATATTGTTCTACCGATTTGCCGTTATTCCACTTCAAATGGCCGAGTTCAGTGTTTGGAATCATTTGGCCCTTGTAAAAAATGGCGGTGCCTAATCCGGTTCCGATGGTGATCAAAATTACCAGGCCCATTTCGCCTTTACCCTTGCCATACCGCATTTCGGCCATGCCCGCAGCATCTGCGTCGTTGGTGACACATACCCGATCGCCCGATGCAGCGCCAAAAGCCTGTTCTACATTAACTCCAATCCAGGATTTATCAATATTGGCAGCCGATTGTGCGACCCCATTTTTGACCAATGCCGGAAATCCACAACCTACTACGCCTTTGTAATCGAAATAGTCAATGATTTCGGCAAATGCCGTGGCCATCGCAGCAGGCGTGGAGGGCTGTGGCGTTGGTACGCGGAAGCGTTCTCCAGATAATTTGCCATTTTCGAGGTCAACTAATGCCCCTTTGATGCCAGATGCGCCAACATCAATTCCTAGGATCGTATTCATATAATAGGTTGCAGTGTGTGTAGGTAAATGTTGGTGTTGGGTTTGATGGGTATTTCGATTAATCCTCTGGGATCACTTCCTCCAGGATTTCATCTTCACCCGTTTCACTTTCCAGGGCTTTTTGTTTGCGCCTTTCGAGTGAGTTGGCATGCATATCAAGGTATTCGTTGCGGTTCCGAACAATTTCGGCCGCCAGGTACAAGGCTTTTATGAAAGAAGTTTCATCGGCTTCTCCTTTCCCGGCAATATCATAAGCCGTGCCATGATCGGGCGAAGTGCGCACAATGGACAAACCAGCGGTATAATTCACCCCTGCGCCAAAAGACAACGCCTTGAACGGTACCAAACCCTGATCGTGGTACATGGCTAAAATGCCATCAAATTTATTGTATTGCCCCGATCCGAAAAAGCCATCGGCTGGGAAAGGGCCAAATGCCATCACACCTTTCGCCTTTGCTTCTTCAATCGCAGGGCGGATAATTTTTTCTTCCTCATCCCCAATGGCGCCTTCATCACCTGCGTGCGGGTTAAGGCCGAGAACCGCGATGGTCGGGCGGTCTAAGTTGAAGTCAATTTTCAGTGTTTCCGAAAGAATCAGGATTTTTTTGAGCACTTTTTCTTTGGTAACGGCCTCTGCGACGGCTTTAAGGGGCAAATGGTTGGTCACCACGCCGATACGCAGGGTATCGGAAACCATCAGCATCAGCGAATTTTTAGCTCCAAATGCATTGGAAATATATTCCGTATGCCCCACAAATGGAAAATCGGCCATTTGCATGGCTTTTTTATTGATCGGCGCTGTCACCATAGCATCAATAAGACCCGCTTTTAAGTCCTTAACAGCCCGCTCCAAGGCCTGATAGGCACACTTTCCACCCATATCCGTTGGTTTTCCCAAGGTTATATTGACGTTATCGTTCCAACAATTGATGATGTTAATGCGATCTGACTGGGCCTCTTCCGGCGAATTCACCGAATGGAACTGAATATTTTCCTGGGTAATAATATTTTTGTGATAAGCTACCACCTTGGTGCTGCCATAAATCACAATCCGGTAAGCGGGTCCGGCTTTTTTGATGGCCAAGGCTTTCAAAGCGACTTCAAGGCCAATCCCATTGATGTCACCACAAGTTATTCCGATAGTTAAATTACTCATTTTCAGGCATTTTAAAACGAATCACACGCTGTAATTCCATAATTGGTTTTCAACGCAAATCTATTCAATATTGTTTTAAAAATCGGTACACAAGCCGCACACCCACACCAGTACCGTCTTTGGTACGGTAAGCATTGGCAGTGCGAAGATAGGCAGGTCCGGCTATGTCAAGGTGTAGCCAGGGATAATCCGTAAAATGTTCCAGAAATTTCCCGGCTGTGATCATGCCTGCATTCCCCGACCCTACATTTTTCAAATCTGCAATATTACTTTTCAGTTCATCGCCATATTCTTTCCAAAGCGGGAATTCAATGAGCCGTTCATAGGTCTCCCAACCGCTTTTTTCAAGATTTTTTTTTGTTTTTTCAGCAGCCGTTCCCATATAACAAATAGCCTGGTTCCCCACTGCACGTACCGCAGCACCAGTAAGGGTGGCAAAATCAATCACCAACTCAGGCTTGTATTTTTTAGCATAATGAAGCGCATCTGCCAAAATAATACGCCCTTCCGCATCTGTATTAATCACTTCAACCGATTTGCCAGAATACATGCGAATCACATCGCCCGGCGAAAGCGCATTTTCTCCAATTTTATTATCGGTGGCTGGAATTAACCCGATCAAATGCACGGGTAACTGATTACGCGCCGCAGCAGCAAATACCCCAATTACCGTGGCAGCGCCCGCCATATCGCATTTCATATAATCCATGCCATCGGTTGGCTTCAAACTCAAGCCACCGGTATCATATACAACACCTTTACCGACCAAAACCACCGGTTTTTTATTTTGCGCTTCCGCTGGCTTCCATTCCAAAATACAAAACTGGGGCGGCACCGTACTCGCCTTATTGATGGCCAACAAGCCCCCCATCTTCAAACTTTCGAGTTTTTCCTTGCCCAACACTTCCACCTCAAAACCGTATTCCGCGCCTGCTTGTTGGGCTGCGGCCGCCAAATCGAGTGCGGTAAAATGAGAATGCGGTTCGTTGACGAGGTTCCGGGCTAAAAATACTGCTTCCACCAATTGATCCAACTCCTGTACTGCTTCGGGAGTAGCACCAGGCTTTGCTATCCGGATCCAGCGCAAGGCTTTTTCTTTCTTTTCAGGTTGCGTGTAGTATTTTAAAAACTGATAACTCGCAAGCGCCAGCCCTTCTGCAAAGGCCAGTGCGCGCGGCGTATCGGTAAAACTACGGATCTGTACGGATTCGATTTTATAGGCTCGCAGTTCCCGCAACAGTTCGGTACCCGCTAGTCGGGCCGCTTCCAGGGCGGCCATCGGATCTTTATCGGCTTTTAATATGCGGATAAAAACAGCCCCAGTCGGCCGCGGAAAAAAACAGGTATTTACCTCCCGTCCTACAATTTGCTGTAAAAAATCAAATTCAGCGGGCTGCAAAACACCAAGGAGCAGGTCAGTCTTGCCTTTTTCGACAAGCAACACTAAGTTATCATCTGATTCGTCTGCCTCAACGGCAGCTAGTTGTACTCTTTTCACAGACCAGCGAGGATTTGGTCAAATTGTCGGATAATCAGGGATATCGATGTAATAAACTTGTTGCGGTGGGCAGAAACAAGCCTAATGATTACCCTAAAGTGTGTATCAAAAAAAGGATTGCAAAGATACCAATTTTATATCGGGACATACGGTGTTTGCATTTTTTTAAATCGTTTTGCGTTTTAAAGCATAAAATCACCGGTCTTGCATGAATATTCCCTTACATTTCGGCCATTCATGCAATAGACTTGTTGCGGTGGGGAGTAAAATGACAAAAACGGTTCATTTTTCAACGTCCCACTGCAAAAGGTTTAATTACCTTATTTTTATGAAAATCAAATTTTGTGGCGCTGCGCGCGAAGTGACCGGATCCTGCCATTTGATTACCTTGGAGAATGGCACAAAAATTTTGCTGGATTGTGGATTGTACCAAGGCGGCGATGATGACGGCCGCTCAACGGAGGGCAGCACCAATACAGCCAATCCGATGCTAGATTTTAATGAAAAATGGCATTTTGACCCCAAAGAAATCGATTATCTGGTATTAAGCCATGCCCACATCGACCATACTGGGCGGGTCCCCCAACTAGTAGCCCATGGATTTAAAGGGAAAATTTTTGCTACCAATGCTACTCGAGATCTATGCACGATAATGCTGATGGATAGCGCCAAAATACAGGAAGCCGATGCCGAGTACTACAATAGGAAGCACAGAAACCTCAACGAACCCGAAAAAACACCGCTTTACACTACTTCGGATGTTTATAATGTTATAGACCGATTTTCCAGCTTTAATTACGAAGATTGGTTTCATATACACCCCGACGTAAAAGTATTGTTTCGCGATACCGGCCACATCCTGGGCTCAGCCAGTGTAAATTTGGTAATTCAGGAAGGCGATCGGAGTATTCGTTTGTCGTTTACTGGAGATATTGGTCGGCCGGACCGCCCTATACTTCAGGATCCCATGCCCATGCCTGAAGCAGATTATATTATTTGTGAAAGCACCTATGGCGATCGTACGCACGCGTCTGCGCCCAATGAACTAGAACAGTTTTTAGAAGTAGTACACCATACTTGTGTTGAGAAAAAAGGCAAACTCATCATTCCGGCCTTTTCTATTGGACGCACCCAGGAAGTTGTATACATATTAAGTCAATTGCATTTTGCTGGCAGACTGCCCAAAATTCCAATTTTTGTGGATAGCCCGCTTGCCGTGAATGCTACCCAGGTATTCATCAGCCATCCGGAGTGCATGGATGAGGAAATACACCGCTATCTGATAGACGCAGAGGATCCCTGGGGATTCAACGGGCTCACGTATGTTCGTTCTGCGGAAGGAAGTAAGGCGCTAAACAACATCGACAAGCCCTGCATTATTATTTCAGCGTCTGGCATGATGAATGCCGGTCGAATTGTGCACCACGCATTTAACAATATTGAAAACAAACGCAATACGTTCCTGATGGTGGGTTATTGCGCGCCCAATACGCTGGGTGGTATATTGCGTTCAGGTGCCAAGTCTGTCCATATTTTCGGTAAAAACCTGCAAGTTTCGGCCGATGTAGTCATGATGGATTCCTTTTCCGCACACGGAGATCAAGTAGAAATGTATGATTTCTTGTCCAATCAAAAAGCAACTGCGCAAAAAATATTCCTTGTACACGGTACCCTCGATCGCCAGGAGCAATGGCGCGATTATTTGCAGGAACAGGGCTTCAAATCGGTAGATATCCCTACCCTTGGCGAAGAAGTAACTATTTGATTGATAAACCGTTAAACGGTTTTAAATATCTTGTTTCTGAGTTCAAGTTGAAATACGACACCCGCAAAAGTGCCAAATAAAATCACTTTTGCCCCCCACAACAGGAGTGGTATGCCTGCCAGTAATAGCTGCACCAACTGATCTAATCCCCATAAAACAAATACAAACGCAACATAGGCCGACATCCGTCCCATGGCGTAAGGAACAGGATAGTGCTTTTTGCCCGTATACCAGGTTGCAAAACATAGGTAAGCATAGCAAATGAGCGTTACCCAGGAAGCGCCCTGATATCCAAATAAAGGAATCAGAACAAAATTGAGTCCAATGGTAAGCAGTGCACTCACAACCGAAATCCAGGCCCCCAAGCCAGTGCGGTCTTTGAGGCGGTACCAAATGGAAAAGTTATAATAGACGCCTAACAACAAATTGGCCATGAGTAATACTGGCACTACCGAAAGGCCACTCCAATATTTAGGTGAAATGAAATATTTCACAATATCTATAAACAACAATATAAACAACATACCCGCTGCCGAAGTAATCGTAAACCACTTTGTTGCCTCCGCTTGGGTGCGCATGGCATCCTTTTCGCCCGCATGCCGAAAGAAAAACGGCTCCGCAGCATACCGATAGGCCTGGGTAAAAAGCGAAATAAGTGCTGCCAATTTATAGTTGGCGCCGAAAACCCCTACCGCGCCTAGGTTTTCCGCAGGCGTACCGGGCAACAGGAATTTGAGCATCGAACGACTGAACATTTCTCCTACAATACCCGAAAAGGTTACAATGATTAAAGGCGCTGCGTAAACCACCATTTTTAACCATAAAATTTTGTCAAACACCCACTTTATTGCTCGGAATTGGGGAAACAATAGGAGGAGGGTAACCAAACTGGCAATCAGGTTGGACAAAAAGATATAGCCCACCCCCAGCCCGGGTGCCCAAACCGCGTGTACCCAGGAATAACCCTGTTGGGCAGCCCAAGGGCAGAAAACCAGCCAAAACAGGTTCATACCTATATTAATAAGGATGTTTGCCATTTTTACTACCACAAAAAAGCGCGGTCTTTGTTCCAGGCGCAGGCGGGCAAAAGGCAGTTCGGCCAGGCAATCGAGCGCCAAAATCAGGGCAAACCACCGGATGTATTCCGGATGTTCAGGATAATACAATGCATTGGCAATGGGTTGTGCAAAGCCTAGCAGCAATGCAACGATCAATGCTGAAGTACCGATAATAGAAATCAAGCCCGTTGAATAAGCCCGATCGCGGTCTTCTTTCGGCGTGCCAAATCGAAAAAATGCCGACTCCATCCGGTAGGAGAAAAGCACCATGACAAAAGCCGAGGTGGCATACAGATCGATCACCGCACCATATTCATTGGTTGTAGTCAGCACACGGGTATAAAAGGGTACCAACAGCATGTTTAACAAGCGGCCGAGGATGCTGCTTAGGCCATAAATTGCGGTTTCCCCCGCTAACTTTTTTATTAAAGACATATTTGACAGATCGTATGTGCGCCAAAGGTAGCATCAATTTAGAATAATAAAAACGCAAGCCGCTCCAGTAACTAAACTGGAACGGCTTGCGCCATCTGCTATAATTTGACGAAGAAAAGAGGCCGTTTAGGCCATTTCCTGCACCACTTCCGTTACTTCTGGAATCATGCGTTTCAGCATACCTTCAATACCGGCTTTTAATGTAACCGAAGAAGATGGGCAGCCGCTGCAGGATCCTTGCATGGTTACGAATACCCGACCATTTTCATAGGCCTTGAATTCGATATTACCGCCATCCATTTCAACCGCAGGTTTAACGTAGGTATCAATTAATTCCTTGACTTTGCGTGCAATATCACCATTTTCACCGCTAAACTGGCCAGCGTTGCTTTCGGCTTCTGCCTTTTCAATAAATTCGGTAAATCCTTCATTTACCACCGTGCCGCCATTTTCCACAAAATCCTTGATAAATTCTTTCAGTTTGAGCATGATATCGGCCCATTCATAATTGAATTCCTTGGTAACGGTGACATAGTTATTATTGAAATGGACACTTTTCACATAAGGCAACTCCATAAGACTATGGGCCATAGGGCTCCATGTTTCGGCGAGTGCCGCTTCCTTGAAATCTGCGATACCGCGGTAAAGCAGCCGATTGGTTACATATTTCAACGCTTCTGGGTTGGGTGTTTGCTCTGTATAAAGCATTACCGGACTTTTTGCAATCGTTTCCATGCGATGAGCCTCTTTTATTGTTGTTTGGAAATATTCTACGCAAAGATAACGCAAATAAATCCTTTTGGTTTATCAAAAGCGTCGCTTTCATATTTCGATAAAAAGTTCGCCGGTATCGGTCTGCCATAATTTAACAGTAGGATGCAAGTTTAGCAAGCGCTCCAGCACACAATGGTAATCTGCTGCACCTATATTATAGGCGTAATGATCCTCCACGGGCAATTGACAGAGGTAGACCATGGTTTTTTCATTGACCATGGTTTCATAGCTGATTTGCCGGAGTGGCTTTTGCAAGGGGGCGCTGTGCAGGCGTTCCAGGAGGTGGCGTAGCAATTGAGCCAGCAAGGCATGGTCGGTAATATTGGAAAGCAGTACCCGTTTCATCCTCCCTACCGTTATTTAAAGCATGGCAATTGCAATGGTGGCGATGCTGATGCGCGTACCCGGCACTTGGATCAGGGCGATTCCGCACATTTCGAGGGTTGCGCCGGTTGTCAGGATATCATCGACCAGTAGCACATGTTTATCGGCAATTAGTTTGGGTTGTTTCACGACAAAGACGTCTCCCATATTTCGAAATCGTTCGAGGCGTTTTTTTTGGGTTTGGGTTTGGGTGAATTTTTGGCGTTGCAAAACATCGGTAACGACGGGGACATCGAGCATTTCGGCCAATCCACGGGCCAGCATGGTACTTTGATTGTATCCGCGCAAACGTTCCCGTTTTGGATGGAGTGGGACGGGTATAATCAGATCGATTGTTTGGAAGACTGGGTTGGTAAGGAGTTGTCGTCCGAATGCCCGACCGATTTTAACGCCGACCTCTGGTTGGTTTCGGTATTTCAATTGGTGTAGGGCGCGTTGAATGGGGCTTTTTCGGGTGAAGTAATACATGGCAGCCCCGGTTTGCAGGGGGAGTCGTCCCCAGAAGCGTTGGGTAAATTCATTTTCGACACTTTTGTACATATCCGAGGGGTGCAACTTGAGTTGGCAACGGATACAAAAGCAATTTCCGGCAATGGGAAGGTCGTATTGACAGGCTGCGCAGAGTTCGGGATAGGCCAGGTGGAGGATTCCGGAAAAAACTTCTTGGCCAAATTTGCGCGTGGCAGAAAAAAAAGGAAGCATGAAAGGATGATTAAATGAAAGATTAAGGGTTAAAGCCTCAAAAATAGGGGGTTTTGGGATAAGTGCAAAAAAAGATTTAAAAAACTTTGCCCCATCTATTGGAAACATGAAATGTGGTGTTACCTTTGCACCCGCTTTTGGAATTAGCGACGACATAAAAAATATTTTTTCGAAAATGTTTGGCGGAATGAAAAAACAAACCGTATCTTTGCGTCCCGATTTTAAACGGAGTAACAAGCAAGATTAAGAGAGCCTTAACGAAGGTTTCGATTATAAAGAGTTCATTGACAGGTTGGAAGTGAAAGAAAAAAGAAGGTAAGGTATC
>JBBAVI010000084.1:0-25012 GCA_040397785.1 Saprospiraceae bacterium
AGGATGAACTGGATCGAATATTTGAGCGGGAGATGAGAAAAAAAGATGAAATCATCGCCGAAAAGGAAGAGATCATCGCCGAAAAGGAAGAAATCATTGCCGAAAAGGAAGAGATCATTGCTGGAAAGGAAGAGATCATTGCTGGAAAGGAAGAGATCATCGCCGAAAAGGAAGAGATCATTGCAGAAAAGGATAAATTGCTAATTGAGGAAAAGAAACGTGCAGAAGAAGAAATTCAAAAAAACCTTGAATTACAAAGGCAAATCGAAGCGTTAAAAAAGCAAATCAAGCCTTAAAACCGAACACAATCCACTGCCTTGCATGGCTTCTAAACATTGTCGGCACGTCTGTAATGATAACGTAGACCCGGAAAGCATACCAGAGCGGAACATTGCTTTTGACCAGGAAAGGGCTTCGCTTATATGCAGCTGTTGCGGTTGGCTTGTTTGGAGGGGAGTGGAAACCGTCAGTCAGAACTAAAAAAACACTAAACCTTTATAATATGTATTGGACATTAGAATTAGCGAGTTATCTGGAAGACGCTCCTTTTCCCTGTTTCAAGGATGAATTGATTGATTGGGCCATCCGCAGCGGTGCCCCTTTGGAGGTCATTGATAACCTCCAAGCCATGGAGGATGAAAGCGGCGAACTCTACAATAGCATCGAGGATATTTGGCCCGATTATCCGAAAAAGGATGATTCCCTTTTTGAGGAGGATGAATCTTAGCCCCGCTGGCACCGGCACCGGGTCTCTTTCTACCCACGCTTCTCGGTGGATATGTTTACGTTGTAGAGGGAGTACACCAGTTAATAATATGACACCTAAACCGTTCTTATGCAAGAGTATATCGTTGTTGCAGCGCGAATTTTTTTTGATATGAAAATCATTTATTTCTCATTAATAACATTATTAATTCTGTCAAACCAATGCTGTAAAAAGGACGACCCAAATGACCGTTTCTATTGGGGCGAGGCTACAGCGACCAAAAATCAGTCGGCCGCTTGGGAGGCAAGACCTAGGTGTGTGATCAATAAACCATACGACCAAGGGATTGACATAATATTGACTGTGTTCAACAGTCAAGGTTTCGAGCGGGAAGAATTGTTTTTCTATAAGATACCCAATGAGGTTGGTATCTTTAAGATTATAAATGCTGACACGCATGCTGTAGATAGTACGCATGGGGCAAAATATTTTACACTTATAGATGATGGGACAGCGGGCGACAGCTATTATCTAATTCAATCAATAGTAGAAAATAAACTTACCATAGACAAAAAGAAAGGAGATGAAATATGGGGAACTTTTCAGGTAGCTTTTACAAAAGATAAAACGTTTTTATCGGAAGACCCTACAGCACCCGACACAGTTATCATCACGGACGGAAAGTTTCATACCAAACTTCTGAAGGAATAAAGCGGATATAACGCTTAGTACATAACCGCCGCAGAATTCGATTACCAGCGTTTTGAGGCCCCCCTCCTATTCCATTCCCAACTTCCCCAGCAGCCACTCCCGACCGGCCACGTACTCCGCACTCTTGATTTTTGCGGCCAATTTTTTCGCTTTTTTGCCTTGCATGGCACCTGGTTTCATCGCCTGGCGGATAAATTTTATCAAGTTCAAAAAAGTCTTGCGGTGGTAACCGAGGTCTTTTTTGCGGCGCAAATAGGTAGAAAAACTATCGCAAAGTGAGGCCAAGGGCTGCCACTCCTCCAGCTCAAAATAACTGCGCAGCAGCATTTCGCGGGCGTGGAGATTCATATACACATCCGTAAAATCAAAGGATTGGAGCAATTTGGGCACCTGTTGGAAGTCCTCCCCGGAAAGGTAATGGAAGATGGCGCGATTGAAGCGGTAAACATTTTCACGGTCGGCGATGGGCAGTGCGTCGCGGTATTTTTCGAGGAATACCGCAGCAAAATCGCGCTCACCGAGCAAGCAGGCGAGGCGGTTGATATTGTTGTAAGCGGCCTTGGGCAACTTGCCCGACTCGAACAAAAAACCTTTTTCCAGCGATGTTCGGTATAAATCCAGTGCCTCCTGTGTATAGCCCGGACGCTCACCCCGATTGTGTCGCCGCAGGGCAAAATTAATGGCCGATCGATAGAGGTCATGCCATTCAGCGGCATTAAAAAGATGCTCGTTTTCGGGAAGTAGTGTTTTTAGTTTTTGAAAACTGCCCTCATCCGCTGGGTCGTTTTGCGCTTGAAAACTGAGGCGGACGATTTCAAGGGCTAAGGTGGCGGGCGTTGGCACAGCGTGCTGGTTTCCGCTATTTTTCAAATTTTGAAAATCCCGCTCCGCAAAACCCGCTGCCGTTGCCAGTACCTCTTCGGAAAGCGGCACTTGCGATTCAGAACCGTAGAGCGATTTGAACGAAAGCCCGGTAGCGTTCAGGTGAATATTTTCCAACAAAAAAAAATGGGTGAGCGCCTCCGTGACCGTACCGAGATCGGGAGATTTCGCGTGACTTTGAAGGGATTGTTGCGCCAGTTTTTCGCGCTGGATTTGGTAACGAATCAAGTGCCAAGCGGCGTTTCGCTGCGGTTTTTCGGCGTGGGTCTGCTCCAGTACCGCAATTTTTCGTTCAAAAGCCTCAGGGATTTGGCGGCGGCGCAAGGCCCGGGCCAGAAAGAGTTGGTGCCAATCAGGTTCGTTTTTGGTGATTTCCTCGTAGGTCAAAAACAACTCGATTTGTTTGGTCAAAAAGGAAAAAAGGTGATTGAGGGCATCGTTGTCATAGGGCGCTCCAGGGAAAAGTTTTTCAAAAATCGTATGCTTTGTCAGTAAACCAAGTTCCGCTTCGGGCGAAGCATTGAGCAAATCAAACAGTTCGAGGGTATCGGTCCGAACGTTGTGGTACGGGCTTAGAAGCCATTTTCGGAGTTGTAGTCGTTCGCGTTTTTGTAAATTTTTCCAAAGTTGGAGCAATGTGGTATTCTCCATTGTTTTGAGAGTCTGATTTTTTTGTCAAAAAAATTGCACTTTCGAGCAAGTCTAAGTATTGCTCGAAATGAACAATTTCGTGCAAGATTATTATATTTTGATAAAAAAACGTTTTTTCGGGTAAATACATTCTCAATTTTGGTGATCAAGCAGTATAAATAGATCAAAAATTAGGTTTGAGAGTTGTGCTAATTTGTCCAAAAATATCAAAAAATATCAGTGGACTTTTGTCCCATCAAAAAAAATAACTCGGCATGAAAATCTCATTCAGCAACAAATTCAACTTCATCGCGACACTGCTCCTGAGCATTTTGTTGGTCGCCACTCAAATGTCCGCGCAGGGTTTTATCAAAACCTATCCCGTGATCACAAGCGGCGGCTCCTACCTGCCAAAATTAGAGTCGAAGCCCGGTGGTTGGTGCCTCACTACCGTGCCTTATCATACCGGGCCGCACCCTTATACCGAACTCGCCATGGTTGAAACCGACCTCGAAGGCGATGCCTGGGTATTGACGACTGGCGAATACGACCAAGCCGCGACCCCGCACATCACCCCCACAGGATGCGGCGCGTATTTCGCAAAGTCCAACTTCGGACCAAACGACAGCCTGCTTATTATGAAGCGATTTGATATTGCCGGAAATGAAATTTGGGGCGATACGGTCGCAGTACCCGGTGTGGTTTTCAGTTCCGCTTACTTCCTGACGACAAGCGATGGCGGTTTGATATTCGTCGGAGGAAACGCTGATGGGTCTTTCATCCAAAAACAAAATGCCGACGGGCAAACGGCGTGGATTGTGCAGCCGGGAGTACCCATTCCGGATGCCGAATACGCCTGGCCGGCCCTGCTTTTTGTCACACCCGACGGGGGGGCTCTATTCGAATTGGCCTCCTATTTTCCATCGGGAGTCGTCGAGTCGCTGCACAAAATTTCCGCAAACGGCATCATTGAAGATATAACAGTACCCTTGTCCGAGCGAATTACCAGATTTAAACCTGCCGAAAACGGAACCTATTATCTTGCACAACTGGCTGATAATCAGTCTTCTACCCCCACCAATTTTCCTTTCCGGAAATTTTCCGTCAACCACGAACTGCTTTGGGAAGTGGATTTGTACGACAAGGTTCGCCACACTTTTTACCCAAACCATTTAAAGCCAACCAACGACAACGGCATTTTGATGGCGGGCGCTGTTGCCCTCGACGGCAATACGAGTGTTCAAGTGCCGGCGATTGCCCGTTTTGACGCTGCGGGCAACCTGCTTTGGAAAAAATTCTATCGCGGAACGCCCATGTTTCGCCTCGGCGACGGATTGGAATTGGCTGATGGCTCCTTCGTTTTCGCGGGCATTCAGCCGCCGAGCCTCATGCTTTTGAAAATGGACGCAAACGGCGTGATTTATCCCAATATCATACACGGCACCATTCGGCACGACGAGAATTTGAACTGTTTGAATGACAGCACTGAAATGCCGTTTTCCGGCTGGATTGTCAAAGCAAGCGCGGGCGGCAACGATTATTACGCTACGACCGACACCGCCGGGCAATTCACCATCCCCGACCTACCCAGCGGCCCGGCCTATACGATCGATGTTTCCGTTGACCCGCCCGCTTTCTTGCTGGATCCTTGCCCGATTCCGCAACTGACCATGCCCGCAGACACAACCGGCCTGACGCTCGAAGTCGAAATCCCAGTGCAGGGCACCGTACTTTGCCCTTGGATGTCGGTTTACCTGAGCACGGGCGAAATGCGGCAGTGTTCGGAGAGCAGGTTCAAAGTCGAATACCTCAATTCTGGCGGTGGAGTAGCCGAAAATGCGGCCATTGAGGTGTATTTGCCCGCAGAAATCACCATCACAGGCAGTACCAAACCCTATTTACAAAACGGGCAAACGTTGCGTTTTGAACTTGGAAATCTGCTGCCACTGGCCACCGGGCAATTTTATTTTACGGGCCTTGTCTCCTGCGATTCGGCGGAAATTGGGCAATCGCTCTGTGTCGAGGCGCATGTTTTCCCGGATTCCATCTGTCTTGAACCAGGCATCTGGTCCACGGCCAGCATCGAAGCATCGGGCATTTGCGCGGGCGACACCATCCATTTCAGCCTCCGAAATACGGGTGATGCACCCACAACACAGGCACTCGATTACGTCATCATTGACGACGACGTGGTTATGATGGAGGGACAAATCCCATCCGGTTTTTCGCCCGGCGATGTGAAAAACCTATGGCTTCCGGCGAGTGGCAGCACGCTCCGTATCAGTGCCGAACAAGAACCAAACCACCCGATTGAAGGCAACCCGAGCGTGGCGATTGAGGGTTGTAATGGTTTTCAAGTGGGTTTTGTCAATGCATTTTCTAACCTGACGGGCAACCCGTTCAGCGACCTGCTTTGCCGCGATGTTGCCGGCTCCTTAGCCGAAAACAAAATGATCGTTTACCCGATAGGCGTTGGAAATCAACATCTTATAGAGCGAGGAACGGAATTGGAGTACATCATCCAATTCCAAAATGTTGGAAATACGGCGGTCAATTACGTGGCCATCCGCGATACTTTGTCTACTTGGCTCGACCCTTCGACGGTGCATTTTGGGGCCGCATCGCATCCTTTTGCGGGGTTTGTGGCAGGTGATGGTTCGGTTGTTTTCAAACTCATCTCCGCGAATATTCCAGGCTCTGAGGTCAATCCTGATTCGTCGTTCGGTTTTGTCAGTTTTTCGGCCAAGGTGCGCGCCAATGTGCCATTAGGAAAAGTCTTGGTCAACCGTGCGGGCATCGATTTTAACCAAAACCCGGTGATTATGACCAATGAGGTTTTCCACACCATTGACTCTGCATTTCTGCAGGTCAAACTCGTATCGGCATCCAGCGAAGCGCTGTGGACGGGCGACGAACTCGAAATATTCCCCAATCCGGCGGCGGATGCGGTTTCGATTGTTTTCAAAAAAGGCGCTTCAAACCCTCGCACACTCGTACTGACCGATGCATTGGGCAGAACCGTTTTGCAAAAAACTGGGTACAACGGATCTATCGAACTGCGGCGGGGCGAACTGTCGGCTGGGCTTTATTTCGCAAGTGTACTGGAGCAAGGGCGGGTTATGGCCGTCGGAAAATTGCTGTGGCGATAGGTATTGATTTCCGCCTTGCTTAGTGTTACCGCTCCCCCTTTAACCGATGCCCAAGCGCCGCGCTTGGGCATCGGTTAAAGTAGTGCAGGAACGAACAGCCTGGTTTCGGTACTGCTCCGGCAATACATCATCAAAATTGGTTTGGTTGAGGAGGTATTTTTCGTAACTTTTGTGCTCGATTTGATGATTGAGTACTCGGGCGGTCCAACCATACTTTTTAGAGGCAAGAATGTAAAACTGCCGTTCCTGATTGTCTTTACACTTTGACAGGATGATTGTATGATGCGTCCAACCTATTTCTGCAATCAATGATTGCAGAAAATAAGACAGCCCAGCCCGGCAAAATTTCGTAACTTTGAGAAATCAACTTAAATTTAAAACACATGGTCCTTTATTCCCACATCGCTCAAGTTCTTATTGCCCTTTCAATCGTGATTATTTGGGTGTTCCGCTTCTACAAGGTTGAAAAAGAATTTAAACTATACGAACTGAGCGACTTAACCCGCAATATGGTGGGCGCATCAAAAATATCCTTGTCCACCTTGTTGGTCGCAGGTATTTGGTATCCCGATTTAGTGCTTGTTCCGGCCTTGATCATGGCAGCGCTGATGGTGGCAGCACAATATTTTCACTTTAAATTGAAACATCCCTTCCTTTATCATGTTCCTTCTTTGCTGCTGCTGCTGCTGAGCTTGTTCATCGCTGCCGTATCGCTTAAATATATATAGGAATGAACCTGCTGAGTCCCCTGATTTTTATTTCGAGCCTTTCATTTTTGGCTTATGGCATTACTTATTTTACGTCCACAAGAATGAAAAGTGAGTTTAAACGCTTCGGACTTGAAAAAATAGGGACACTCACGGCCGTTTTGGAATTGTTGGGGGCTGTTGGCCTGCTGGTTGGCCTGAAATACCATCCAATTTTACTGCTCTCTGCTGGTGGATTGGCCGCTTTAATGTTTGTCGGTATCGTGGTTAGGATAACCGTGAAAGATGTACTCTGGGTTTTTATACCCGCCTTTTTTTATTTGGTAATAAATGCGTATATCTTTTTTTATGTCGCTGCGTATGGACTAGATCCTGTTTAGACGCCATGCTGCTTGTAAGCCACCCCTCCAAACTTTTACTACCTTCGTGCCGATTCTGATTTTATCATCAACATGGTACACCACAGTTTTATCTCTATCATCGGCGTAATCCAGTCACCCCGCAACATCCGGGCATTACCGGACTGGTTGACGGCAGTTTTTGCCGAACTCTCCGCCCATTTCAGCGACTTTGAGTTTGTACTCATCAACAACCATTGCCTGCAAAGTGACATCGACGCTGCCTTGCAACCTTTGCCGGAGGAATTGCGTAAAAATATCTTTTTGCTAAATTTGAGCGCACCCGTCAACCGCGACAATGCCATTTTAGCAGGCCTTGACCGCGCAAATGGCGATTATACCATCATTTTTGAGTTCGATTTCAGCGATCAACCCCAATTGATTACCCAATTGTGGGAAAAAAGCCAACAAGGATATGACGTCGTGTACCTGCGTGCCCGCGAACGCCAATTGTCTTTTGCCAGCAAACAATTATACGCCCTTTTTTACACCATTATGCGGCGGTATTCGGGCTTGCAACTCGATCCCTTGGCCCACCACTCGCGGCTCATCAGTCGGCGTGCGCTGAATTCTTTGCTGCGATTGCGCGAAAACAGCCACTATTTAAAGGCGATTTATGCCCTGGTAGGGTACAACACCAGTTTTTTAGAAGTTGCCGTGCCGCTTCAACCAGAACCAGGGGCCAGTTTGGGTGCCCAATTCCGAAATTCCCTGGTAGCCGTCACTTCTTTTACGACCTTTTTACGCACGATGTTGCTCTGGATTTTTCTCGGATCGGTCATTGTTGCAGGTGTGACCATTTACAACGCCGTCAAAGTGCGCCTTACCAATATTGATATCTTTGGCGATCACCATGAAACCTTATCAGGCTGGGCGTTTTTAGTCGTGCTGATTTCGATCTTTTTTGCGATTACTTGTCTCAACCTGTATATTATGTCTATTTATCTTTCAAACATATATACAGAATTGAAAAACAGGCCGCCATATATTATCGAATCTGTGAAGCGGTATTAAAACCGCATACCAACCGACACATTCACACTACGTCCATCCGAAGGCCAAATACCCGGACCAGGGTAAAAGGTAGGTCGTTTGGTGTAGTATTGTCTGTCCAACAGGTTGCTCATATTAAACCGCAGCGTCAAACGGGCAGCAGCCACATAGGTGAAATTCAAATCGACAATGCTGTAGGAAGGAACCAAACCAATGGAACCGGAGGCAGAAGGTTTTACGGTATTCAGCGGATCGGCAAAATTTTCGCTGGTATAATTGTACAACAACGACCCGCTCAGTTTTTTATACCGAACATTCAGTCCATTTCGGATGATCCAGTCGGGTACGCCTTCTAATTTTTTACCGGCTAAGGGTTTGTTTTCATTGCCTGATCGGATTTGACCTTTTACATAAACGGCATTAAAATAGGCTGACGAGGTAAACAGGTTCAGGCGCAGATTTTCACCGATGTACCAGGTATATTCTGCAAAGGCCTCGATGCCGCGGGTGCGGGTATCGCCAATATTGGTTCTGAAGATAGTTACCACGCCATTTTCTTCCATGGCAATACTGCCCAAACGATTGTTGTACCGCAACTCAAACAAGCCCAGATCCCAACGCAAATTTCCAAAAGTACCCCGGTAACCCAGTTCCAGGTTGTAACCAAAAGCATCCTTAAGGTTTTTATCAGTGTATTCGTACACAGAACCCGGAATAATGTCTTTGAAAATGACCGGACGATAGGCCTGCGACCAGCCAGCGTAGAGGTTCTGTGTAGCCCCCAACTGGTACGTAGTGTTGATGCCAAGCAAAGGATAACGGTGGTTGATGGTCGTTTGTAAACTGTCGGAATTGTAATAATTGATTTTACCCGTAAGTTTAGATGCGCCACTTTCTACCCGAATCCCGGGCGTTACAGCCCAGTTTTGATTCAATTGAAACTTATTTTCGGCAAAAAAGGCGATATTCTGTGTTTTGAGGTGCATATCGCGGCCCCAACCGGGCGTAACCAAACTTAAGTCATAGTCCGATCCGGTAGTGCCTTTGCCCTGTTGCCTGCGGTTCAGATCGTTGTTGATGTACTGCACCCCGGCCGACAAACTGGATTGCTGGTTCAGCAACGGATACTGGTGCAGGATTCTCAATTCGGTGGTTTTACTGTTAAAATTGTCGATATCCACCTGGCGATTAGCATATTGCAGGGTAACCGGGTCAATTTTATCAACAGTCGTAACCGGTTTGTCAAACATCACACTGTTGCGGGAGCCAAATACCCCCGAAATGGTCCATTTAATCTGTGTATGCGGACTAAGTTTCCAGTCTGCTGTAAAAGAAGGCACATAAATTTCGGGGCTGTAATAATTGCGTGATCGAGAAGCCTGTCTTGGATTTTCCTTAAACATGCTGTCGTTGAGCATGCCGGCAAGATGAATTTGGTAATAAGAACGTCCGAGGGTAAGGTTCAAGTTAAGTTTAGGATTGACTGCATAGTTGAGCACGACGCCCTGTGCATCAAATTTGGAGTCGTTGTTCTCCCGGTAACCGCCAGAGTTGCGCCGATTGTAATAAGCGTAATAGGAGAACTTGCCAACTTTACCGCTGATGGCATTGTACGTACTCAAAACGCCGTACGAACCCACGGCATTTACCGTTTCTAATCCGAAGGCGCGGGTGCTATCGGGTTTGCGCAGCACGTAATTGAGCATCCCGCCAAATTGTGCGCCATATTGTAAGGCGCCGGTGCCGCGCACCAGTTCTATGCGATCGATGGCTTCCATGGGCACACTAAAATGGCTGGCCGGATAGCCATACATATCGGAGTTGGTGATTACGTTATTGGCACGAATATTAAATTCCCAGCCCCGGTGCGGATCGAGGCCCCGGGTAGAAATATTGATCTGGTTGCCCGATCCGTCCATATCGTACACAAAAACACCCGGTACTTTGGCAAAAATCTGGCGTGGTATGCGTTCGGTGAGGTTCGCATCCAGGCCTTGTACATTGATGACCTCACTTTTTTTACCTGACCATAAATAACCATCCTTGCTTTCTGGGAGGCGTTCTAAGTTGCTTTTTTGGGCGCCTATCATCACTTGTTTTAGGGTCTTTGACAAGGTGGTGTCCGGGGAGGTTTGGCCAAAGAGGGAAATGGTCCCTAAAACTGCGATAAGAACGAGTTTACTTTTCATGGAATATTCAATTATTGAGCAGATTTCACCGCTTCGAGTTTGTTTTGTGTAGTCACAGCCTTCAAAGAATCCTGGTTGTATATGGCTTCAAAGAATAAACTGCCTTCCGGTGTCCATTTTTGCAACAAACCGTCTTTTTTACCATCTTTAAAGGTCACGATAAATTGCGGTTTGCCTGTTGGATAAAACAAGGTGTCGCCTCCTTGCTTCAGCCCAGCCACGAATGATTGGGTTTCTTTCAGTTTGCCATCGGGATAAAATAGGCGGTTGGTACCTTCTTCTTGCCCGTTTTTGAATTGGCGCACCAACTTTATTTTACCATCCTCGTAATATTCTGTCATCTCGCCTTCAATTTTATCGTTAATGGTGAAATAACGCCGCATAACCGCCTTACTATCCTTATAATATAGTACGCGTTCTTTCGGTTCACTGGGCTTTTGGCAAGCAAAAAAGACCGAAAAAGCCATTAAAATTCCACTTGTGGTAAAAAAAAGGTATTTCATGTTTTGTAATAGAATTGGGTGTAAAGAAAAAGAGACCATCCGAATGGATGGCCTCTTTCGGCTTAAAATACGATTAAAAGCCTATTAAAATGCACTTAAAATTACTTTTTCCATTTGATCTGGTTCACCTTGCGGCCGCAGCGGTAGCCCAGGTTTACACCTTGCTCGCAGTCCATACGGAAGTGAACACCCAGTGGAACGCGTGACCATGCATTTTCAACCGCCATTTCGTAGAAGGTATTGAAAGCACGTGGCTTACCTTCAAAATCAGTGCGGTTTGCATGACAGTTGTCGGTCATCGGGAAGTGGATTCCGAAGATATCCGTCAACACTTCAGCAGCAGCAGCACCCATGGTAGAGTGGCCAGATGGGTACGCAGGGAAAGAAGGGGTGTTACCTGCTTGGTTGGTCAACGGGTTGAACAACAAAGGCTCCCAGTTTGGATCAATTACACGTTGAATATAAGACTCTGGACGTTCAACATTGTAATAGTATTTAGAGTGCCAGCAAGCAACTGCTGCGTCATTCAAAGACAAACCTACTTTTGCGTTGGCGTACAATGCTTTTTCAAGGTTGGATTTGTCCAGGAAATAAGCCTGATCCGCAATAGCCAACCAACGTGGGCCAGGGCTGAAGGTCAGGTTAATCAAGTCATCGCTCCAGAATTCACCGATCCAAATGCCTTCATAAGTGCCATTTACTGTATTGGCGTACACTTCCATGCCTTGGTTAAAGAAGGCAGAATTGGTGTTTTCGCTGTAAGGAATTGGTGGAGGGCACAGTTTGTCGGCTTCATTGATCGCAAAAACGCGTGTTTTGCCCCAGTTGCCAAACATCGGCTTTCCAGGTCCTGGATTGGTAGGAACCCAATCGCCAGGGCTGTCATATTTTGCATTCCAGTCGTAATCCTTGAATGGATCGAGATAGGCATCATGGCCAATTACGTCTGTTTTGGAGTAGTTCCATACCGCAGCGGCAACATCTTGACCGTAGGTTCTAGAACGGTTAAGTATTTCTTCGCTTGCTTGTGATGCATACAATGCATTGTTTTGGCTTTCCAAAGCACCGATTTTTGCATACAAATCGGCATTTACAGAAGCAAAAAAGCGACGAAACAGATACGACGTTGTACTGTTTACCACGGTTGGCCAGTGGTATTCCACTCCAGTTTGTACTTTTGGAATATCGAGTCCAGGGTAACCTGCTGCAATTGAATTGTAATTGGGCATGCCTGTGATACAAGCTTCATAAGCAGCCAGGCCTGTGTAAGCCAAGGCGCGTGGTGCAGGACCAGGACGGTAACCGGCAGCATAACGCTCAATTTCCAGGAAAAGACTGTTCCAGGACGAAACAATAGAATGGTCGTAAGACGCAACATTTTTGTCGGCTGCTACAACCGTGTCGTTATTGTCGTCTTTGGTGTTACAAGACCATGTAACCATCCCCATCAACAGCAGGGCGAAGGCTAAAAGGGAGTAGTTTTTTACAATACGCATGATACAATTGAGTTAGTGAAACATTCATGAGAAGCAGCAAAGGACGGGCCATTTTGCTGAAAAACGATTAGGAAGCGTTTAAATTCCGATTAAAAAGCGCTTAAAATTACAAATACGACCTAAAATCAAGGTAGTTTTGCATCAATTATTTATAACAATGAAGGTATTGCTGATTGAAGATGAACCCAAAATGGTGCAAACCCTAAAAAAAGGGCTGGAGGAACACCAAATCGAAGTCGATTTTGCCTATGATGGTATCATAGGTGGATTACTGTGCGCGCGCAATGAATATGCGGTAATTGTATCCGACGTTATCTTGCCAGGTATTACCGGGGTCGACCTAATTCGGCAAATCCGAGACAAAGGTAACTATACTCCGGTACTTTTACTAACTGCTTTAGGACTTACAGACGACAAAGTTGCAGGTTTTGAGGCTGGTGCTGATGATTATCTAACAAAACCTTTCGAATTCAAGGAATTACTCATGCGGATAAAAGCACTTGCCCGCCGACCCAACACCCAATATCAGCCCCAACAAAATCTAAAATTTGCCGATATTGAAATGGACATGGCTACAAAAACGTGTTTTAGAAGTGGCCAAAAAATTCCCCTTACCCCCAAAGAGTTTGCTTTGATGGAATATTTATTGCGCAATCCGGGCCGGGTAATTTCTAAAACCGAGATATCTGAACAAGTTTGGAACCTCGATTTTGATACGGGCACTAACATTGTGGAGGTATACGTAAACTTCCTGCGCAAAAAAATTGAAAAGGGATTTGAGGTCAAACTCATTCATACCCAATTCAAAAACGGTTACATCTTAAAAGTGGAAGCATAAACGGGTCATGCAAATACGGACTAAACTTACCCTTCAATTCATCCTGCTGGTGGCCGGAATCTTGTTTTTTTCACACTATTTTATCTATTATAAATTCCGTGAAATCAACGAAAACGAGTTTTACAACAGCCTGCATTCGAAGTCGCTGATGACTGCCGAAATGGTGCTGCACGACGAAAATACGCTAAAACCCCTCCAACCAAATGAAAAAACATCGGGCGTAACGCTGCCGTTTCGCGAAAACATCATTATCTACAACGACCGCCTCGAAAAAGTATTCGCCTTTAACCACGAGGCCAATCCGCTTTCCGCCGCTTCTTTGCGCAGTATTAAAGCAGGTGCAGAGTACCGTTTTGAACAAGGAAAATCAAATATAATCGGCTTCCGCCACACCACCAAAAGTGGTAAAGAGTATGTGGTTCTAGCCGAATCGGTGTTTAGTTCGGAAGACCTTGGCCACCTGCGCAATATCCTCATGGTCACTTTTTTCCTGGCCATCGGCATTGTTGCTTGTGGCGGCTGGTTTTATGCCGCACAAGCCTTGTCGCCCGTTTCGCGGATTGTCGACCAGGTAGATCGCATTCTGCCCACCGATTTGAGTGCCCGCCTAAAACTGAAAAATCAAAAAGATGAGCTGTCCCGATTGGTAAAAACCTTCAACCGACTGCTCGACCGGATTCAGTTTGCCTTTAAAATGCAAAAAAGTTTCATTTCCAATGTTTCCCATGAACTAAAAAACCCACTTTCTATTATCATTTCTCAACTTGAAGTATCGCTCGATAAAGCAGAGCGGACCAAAGAGGAATACCGCAATACCATGCACTCGGTGCTTGATGACGTGCGCGATTTGAGTGGAATCACCGAAAAATTGCTTCAATTGGCCCGGGTGTATTCAGAAGATACCAATATTCCTTTTGAAGAAGTGCGCCTGGATGAACTGATGCTGCAAACCCGGGAGTCGCTGTTGCGCATGCACCCCGAATACCATATTGTTTTTGATGTAGAAGGCGTGCCCGAAACGGAAGCGGAATTATGCATTAAAGGCAATGAATCCCTCCTGCGTTCAGCATTTTTGAACCTGCTCGATAATGGCTGCAAATTTTCTCCAGACAAACGCGTGGCAGTAAAAATCTTTTTCAATGCAGCAGGCAATCACCGCGTTGAAATTACCGATCAAGGGCCAGGTATTCCTGCGAAAGACCTGCAACTCATTTTTCAACCATTCTACCGAAGCGCGGATAGTATCCATGTGCGTGGTTCCGGCATCGGTCTTTCGCTGGTAGAAAGTATCATGAAAATTCACCGAATCATCCTGGATGTCGATTCAGCGCAAGGGAAAGGAACTACTTTCCGGCTCAACTTCCCGGCAGCCGCCTAAGCGCCTGTAAAAATATAATCTTTTACAGGCACTAACTAACTGCCCCGTTTTTAGTTATAATTTGACGATATTGTTCGTACCAATGCTCACACATGAACGGGAAGATGCTTTTAAAAGTGGGGCCCTGGCTGCTTTTATGTTTGCTGTGCAGCCAGTGCAAGTCGACAGTCTGGGAAAAGCCAGCCACCGAGGTTGAACAAGCGCGCGCAATCTGCCTGGGTTGGAACAAGCTTTTGCTCGAACTGGAACGTCATACCCCCGGCTATCGCCCCCCTGTGAGCGCACGTATGTTTGCCTATGTGGCTTTGAGTGCGTATGAAACTGCCTTGCCCGCGTTACCTGATTATCGTTCCCTGGAAACAGACTTACCGGGGTTTCAAAAAACAGCGCTTCCTACAGCAGAACACCCCTTGAACTTGCCCGCAAGCCTGAATGCCTGCTATGCCCATATTGTTGCTCGATTCTTTTTTAATGCCGAAAAAACCGTCCTCGCCCAAATTGATAGTTTGGAGAAAATATATAAAAGTAAATTTTATTTAACTAATAATGAATATTTTACGTATGCTGAAAAATATGGAAAATCTGTGGCTGAGCAGGTTTGGCAATATTCCATGACTGATTCCACTGGGCACAATGGACGCTTGTACAACTACGATTATCAATACCAGTCTCCCCAATGCAAAGGCTGTTGGCAATCCGCCGAACCAAATCGTATTTATGCCTTGCTACCCAATTGGGGCAAGGTGCGCACCTTTATCGTTCCCCTCCAGGACGTACCGAGCCTTCCTCCCATCCCTTTTAATGAAAAACCCGGCTCCCCGTTTTACACGGAAGCCATGGAGGTGTACAGTGTTGCACAAACCCTTTCCAAAGAAAATAAGTGGATTGCCGAATTTTGGAGTGATGACTTGGAAGGCTTTACGCTTACACCCGCAGGACGCTGGATTTCTATTGTAAATCAAGTGATTGAAAAAACAAAGCCTGATTTTGAAACTACCCTTCAAGTTTACCTTAAAACAAGTTTGGCCTTGGGTGATGTGGCCATTCATTGCTGGGCAAGCAAATACCAGCACAACCTGGAGCGGCCACAAACCTACATACAACGCAATATCGATCCAAATTGGCTGCCGCTACATGGTTCGCCTTCCTTTCCGGCATATCCTTCCGGGCACGCTTGTTTTGGGGCTTCTGTGGCCACTATCTTGGCCCATTTCTTTGGTGATCAATATACGCTGGAAGATCGTACCCATCAGGATCGTGATGAGTTTGTGAGTAAGCCCCGCAGCTTCCATGCATTTTCGGAAATGGCCCGCGAAAATGCCTTGTCGCGCATCGTAGGTGGCGTGCACTACCGCATGGATTGCGAAGAAGGGCTGCGCATTGGACAGATCATTGGACAAAAGATTGCAACACTCCCTTTGCAAAATTCAAAAGTAAGTTCGAAATAATGAAAACAAGGTTGCTAACTTAGCGGCAAGAACTTGAACCATGCGCCTTTTTATATTGATCCTGCTATTGATTCCACAAGCCATCTTGGCGCAGGCGGAACTCGAAAAACAACTGCAAACCCAATTAATCCTGGCAGAAGATGGGGATACGCTAACGCTCCCTGCCGATACCATTTACTTGCGGGGCACCTTATCGCTCGACGGGAAAAACCACATTACCTTGCGCGGCGCTGGGCAGGACAAAACCATACTGTCGTTTATAAACCAAGAACAAGGTGCTGAAGGACTGAAGGTTACGAATGGGCATCATATTGTATTAGAAGGTTTTACGATCGAAAATAGCAAAGGTGATCTGATTAAATCACAAAACATTTCCCACCTCTGGTTTAAGGATATTACGGCGCGTTGGACGGGCGGACCCAAAAGCAGCAATGGTGCTTATGCGCTTTATCCCGTGCAATGCAGCAATGTGCATTTTGAAGGCTGTACTGCCATTGGCGCTTCTGATGCAGGTATCTATGTGGGCCAGTCGGATTCAGTATGGATAACGAATTGTGTTGCAAAACAAAATGTGGCTGGTATTGAAATCGAAAACACCACCAACGCCTGGGTATGGAATAATAAAGCGTTCGATAATACCGGTGGAATCCTGGTTTTTGACTTGCCCGATTTGCCTAAAAAACGCGGTGGACATGTAAAAGTTTTTAAAAACCTGGTTACCCGCAACAACCTTGATAATTTCGCACCCAAAGGCAATATTGTAGGGGAAGTTCCGGCAGGCACAGGTATTATGGTGCTGGCAACCAATGATGTAGAAATTTATGAAAATAAAATATGGGATAATAAAACGGTTTCTACGGCGATTGTCAGTTATTTTATCACCGAGCGCCCGATCCGTGACAGCGTGTATAATCCTTACCCGTCTAAAATTTATATCCATGACAACATATATTCTATGGGTAAACGCATGCCGACCTGGAAAAACAAACTCGGTTTTTTATTTTGGCTAAAATTTGGTCGCCGCGTGCCGCATATTCTGTTCGATGGTATATCCAAACCCGAATTTTTACAGCCCGACGGCAAACTGAAACCAGCGTACCAGATTTGTGTACTCCGGAATGAAAATGGCACGTTTGCCAATTTGAAAGCCGACAAAAAGTTTCGAGGGATCAGCCGCGATGAGCGTTTATATAATTGTGCATATCAAAACTGATTACCATGCAACTCAACCTGAACATAGGCGCTTGTGTCCTCGGCTTGGTGGGTATTTTAAGCCGTTTCTCACCCGCAACGGAAGCCGCTCCCCTGCAAAAACTGTCAGAATATGGCTTTTTTGAAGGCCCATTGGCCAATTTAAAGCCCGCTGCGTCCGTATTTCCTTATGAGGTAAATGCCCCGCTTTTTTCCGATTATGCCGAAAAGGCGCGGTTTATTTATTTGCCATCCGGTACGAAATTAAAATACCAGACAACAACTGCTTTTGACTTTCCGGTTGGCGCGGTCATCGTTAAAAACTTTTTTTACCACCGGGACAATCAACATCCCGAACTTGGGCGCCAAATCATCGAAACACGTTTATTGGTTAAAACAGCAAATAACTGGAAAGCACTCGAATATGTATGGAATGCCGATCAAACGGAGGCTACCCTGGAAGTGGCCGGTGCACAACTGCCTGTACAATGGACAGACGTACACGGAAAAAAACAATCCATTGAATACCAAATTCCCAACCTCAATCAGTGTAAAGGTTGCCATTCTTTGGATGGTCAGTTTACGCCCATTGGGGTAACTGCAAGGCAACTTAATCGAGCAATTTCATCTGAAAACCAATTACTTACCTGGGAAAAGCAGGGGTTGTTAGAGTTGCCCATCGGGTTTGATATCGAGGCTGCGCCACGTCTGGCAGATTACCGTAATGCGCCGCTTCCGCAACATGAAAGCATCGAACGCATGGCCCGCGCTTATTTGGATGGCAATTGTGCGCATTGCCACAATCCAAAAGGGCCCGCAAGCACCAGCGGCTTGTTTTTAGAAGCCGATCAACAAAATCCGGAGCGCCTGGGCGTACTCAAATCGCCCGTAGCGGCAGGGCGGGGGAGTGGCAAAAACCGATATGGCATTGTACCTGGTAAACCCCAGGAGAGTATTCTTGTTTATCGCATGGAAAGCAACGACCCTGGAATCAGGATGCCCGAATTGGGCCGACAAATGGAACACCAGGAAGGTATTGCTTTAGTGAAAGCATGGATCAAAACAATGCAGTAGGTCACGTATGAATACAAGCATCAATTGCCGTGGGCGGCTGCTCGATTTGTCGCGGCCCCACATCATGGGCATTCTGAATACCACGCCCGATTCCTTTTTTGATGGCGGCCAACTTGCTACCGACGCCGCAATTTTACGCAAAGCCGAACAAATGCTGGAGGAAGGTGCCAGTTTGCTCGATGTAGGGGGCGCCTCTTCCCGACCGGGAGCAGATACCGTTGGACTGGAAGAAGAATTGCGCCGTACGATACCCGCTATCGAAATGATTCTAAAAAACTTCCCCGATGCGCTGCTGTCGATCGATACTTGGCGCGCAGAAGTGGCCCGTCAGGCCATTGAAGCAGGCGCCGTGCTGGTCAATGATATTTCGGCGGGCCGCATGGATCCAGCATATTATCCGGTGCTGGGTAGTTTTTCGGGAAAAAATGTTCCGTATGTATTAATGCACATGCAAGGAACACCTCAAACAATGCAAAAAAGTCCTGAATATGAGGATATTGTAGCCGAAGTACTAGACTTTTTTATCACCGAATTAAAAAAATTACGCGCTTTAGGCGTGCAGGATGTGTGTTTGGATCCGGGATTTGGATTTGGCAAAACAATAACCCACAATTACCGCTTGCTAAAGCATTTACCCACCTTTGAAGCAGTAACCGGCTGCCCTGTATTGGTCGGATTATCGCGAAAATCAATGATCTGTAAAGTGTTGAATGTTAAGCCGAATGAGGCTTTAAATGGCACAACTGCTTTGCATATGATTGCCCTGCAATTGGGGGCCCGTATATTGCGTGTGCACGACGTAAAAGAAGCCATGGAAGTGGTCAAAATAGCCGAACAATGGGACCTTGTTGCTTGATTTTCAAGGACTCGGATGCGCGTTGAGAATTATTTTTACGGATGCTGAAAACGATTTGTAGTTATTTGCACCTTATCTTTGTGATAAATTGTTGACACTGAGCATGCAAATGCCAAAATAAATTCCTGCTAACACTTAAATTTTAATTCAATGCGCCAACCCATTCTTGCAATTTATACCTTTTGCGTGTTGCTGAGTATTGCTTTTTTGTCGAGCTCTTTTTCCAATAATTCGTTTGAAGAATACGGCAAAGCAGCCTATTATGCAAATGCCTTGCACGGCCGAAAAACGGCGAGCGGTGTAAAATATGATAAAAAAGCCTTCACTTGTGCGCACAAAACCCTTCCATTTGGCACCAAATTGCGGGTTACACGCCTTGATAACCAATTGGCAGTGATTGTAACGGTAAATGACCGCGGCCCATTCAAAGCGGGCTTTATTGTGGATATTTCACGTCGGGCTGCAGAAGAAATCAAATTGGTGCAGGATGGGGTAGCGAACGTGAAAATTGAGATAATTCCTACAGCCACCAAAAATGCAAAAGCAGTAGCGCCGGTGGTGTATAATACAACCAGTGCTCGTGTATCGGATAATAGTGCGAATTCGGGTGCCCAATTGTTGATTCCGCAGTCGAGTGTAGATACAAAACCGAACAAGTACAGCAGCACTCCAGATCCTCGTCCGGCAACCATTCGGTCGATTAACGAAAGTCAACCAGGGGTTACGCCCAAAGTGGCCAAACAGACGAGTACCGGAACTTCGGATTTGTACAAAGTGCAAATGAAAAAGACACCTAAGGCGGGTTCTGGTGTACAAGTAAGCACCTTATATGCTGCCGAAAATGTATTGCCGGAAGTAACAAAACTGGAAAAATATTATCCCGGCCGTGTACTCGTGAGTGTAACCCTCGATGCTGCAACCGAGCAATCGACCTACCGGATCATCATTGGCCCTTATGTCGACCGAAAAAGTGCCGAACAGCAACAAAAATCACTGACCAAGAAAGGTTATCCAAAGTGCTTTATTGTGACGCTTAGCGAATTATAGTTTAAAAGACTTGTTGCGATTTGTTTCCTATCGCAACAAGTCTTTTACTTTTTAATTTCGTTTTTTACACCAAATTTTTCAATCGCATGCGGATTGTATTTGAAATTGATATTCAGCCACATCAGGCGGGATATGCGGAAGATGTACACAAAATTGAACACTAGAAACACGCCAAGCAACCCAAAAGCGGCATTTTGACTCCAATCGAGTAGCCAGTGAAATACAGCGATAAACAGTAGACAAAACCAGCCCGTCCACACATACGAAATAAACATTGCTCCGTAATAATATCCAGGTTCTGGAAAATAATTAAGGTTGCACTTGGGGCAGCGTTCCAACATCTCAAAAGGCTTAACCATCGACCAACTGCCAGTTTCAAACATTTCGCCTTCGTGACAGCGCGGACATTTTAGGTTAAAAATACTATACGATTTAGACCCTTTTTTGAAATATGCCATGCTTCTTGAAGTAAGTGAAGGCCAAAGATAACAAGATTTAAAATGATAAGTTCTTGTTGTGGCCGTGCTGTAGTGGAAAAAGACGGCGTAATAAATTGATGGGACTAAAATCGCTTTGTGGAGAGGTGATTTCTACAAACACCAGTTTCATATGCCGTTTTTCGCTGGACACAGCGATGACTAGGGCTTTCACCTGGTTTTTTATATCTTGATAAATTTGTTGCAAAGAATCCAGCCGCCAGTCGTCGGAATGCACTGATTCGGGCGGCATAGCGGCAAATTGGGCATCGGCAAACTGATAACCTTTAGAAGCCATCGTTTGGAGGATCTCGGGCAAGGTAATGGTGCTGTGATTAGCCATGTGTACATAGATTAAGTTGCGATAAAAACGTTTTGAAACCTGAAAACGCGTCTTGCGTGAAAAGATTGCAGTGGATGAAATGTCGTGTCTGCGACAAACTTACAAACAATATTTTACGAAAGAATATTTTGGGTAAATAAAAATTAACTTTTTTATAAAAAGCGCAAAGTATTTGTGATGATGCTTATTTTTTGCAACAAGCATATGGAGGTTTTACTTCTGCGTGCACAAGTAACAGTTTGGCCAGATAAAAGTTATCGTGGTGCGCCAAAAAAGTCTGCCATATTTGGATAACTTTTATCCAAATGTGGCAGACATGGTCAAGTTAACTTGATTTTTATTAAATTTGCATGTTAAAAGCCAAAACAATGCAATTCCAGATAAAAATTCATGCAAGCGAACGGCTTGCTATTCGCGATCCAGAGGATACCACACTTGGACGAAATATTGTGCGTCAGGGTTTGATCTTGATGCATAAACTTGGATACGAGCATTTTACTTTTAAAAAATTAGCCGATGAAATGCACACCACCGAGGCTAGCATTTACCGCTATTTTGAGAATAAGCACCGCTTGCTGCTTTACATTTTAAGTTGGCATTGGAATTTTTTGGAATATTTGGTCGTCTTTTCCCTTCAAAACATGTCGGATTCGGAATTGAAAATCAAAAAAGTAATCGAACTGCTCGTCAATGAATTACCCAGCGGCTTGGATAGTTCTGGCTTGGATAAAGCGGCTTTATATCAAATTGTAATTTCTGAAAGCAGCAAAACCTACCTGACCCGGGAAGTGAACCAGATCAACCAAGTGCAACTTTTCAAGCCTTACAAAGATCTTTGTGGCAGGGTTGCTGATTTGTTTTTGGAGTTCAATCCGGATTACCCTTACCCGCGCTCGTTGGCCAGCACTTTAATTGAAATGTCGCACTTACAGAACTATTTTATGAACAACCTGCCGCGGCTCACTGATTTTTCTGAAAAACCGGATGTAAACAAAGTTCAAACTTTTTTGGAGGATCTGGTGTTTTCCAGCCTGAGGAAAAAAACCTAAGCGGGGGACTTCTCGTAAATAGTGTGTTTTAAGGATTTTTTCGACTGCTATTGTACGACTATGCAAATAAGCGTTATAATTCCCGCTTTGAATGAAGCGGAACATATTGGCACTTTGGTGCGCTATTTAAACCAGCATGGCGGCGAAAATATAGGCGAATTGCTCGTGGTGGATGGGGGCAGCACCGATGCGACCAGGCAATTAGCCCAGCAAGCAGGTGCGCAGGTGCTGGCATGTGGCGTGCGCAGCAGGGCTGCACAGATGAACCTTGGTGCACAGACTGCCCGTTTTCCGATATTATACTTTATTCATGCCGATACCTTGCCGCCTGCCAGCTTTGCACAGGATATTTTAAATGCAATCTCCTCAGGTGTCACAATGGGGTGTTACCGTTATGAATTTGATGCCCCTGGTATTATGCTGAGGATAAATGCATTTTTTACCCGCTTTTCCTGGCTTTGGTGTCAAGGGGGCGACAAAACCTTTTTTATTCTCCGTTCCACCTTTGAAGCCTTGGGCGGTTACAATGAATATTATTGTGTGATGGAGGAATACGATTTTTTACAACGCGCCATGCCGCAGCATAAACTGCATATTCTTCCAAAAAATGCGCGGGTTTCGGCTCGAAAATATAAAAAAAACGGCTGGTTACGGGTACAATTGGCCAATTTGATTGTTTTTAGGGCTTATCAGCGTGGGGTTGCGCCCGCTCAACTAAAGGCAACTTACCAGCGTTTATTAAAATTATAAGTTTTGTATATGCTTGGTATACATCCGGGGAGCGGGTTTTATCGTATGTCCATAAAACAAAACTTCCAATCTAAATCATGATGAAAAAAGGTATTATCATTTTTCTGCTAACCATAGGCACTTTACTCGCCTGGTTTACCTGTTCCAATTGCCGTGCCATTCGAAACAGTTCCGACTCCAAGCCAGTGACCCACGAAATATGGAATGCGCTTTTAAAAAAGGATGTCAGTGCCGATGGCTGGGTTGATTATAAAGGCTTTATCCGCGATAGCGTCGAACTAAATCGTTACCTGCGTGTGCTGGAATCGGCCCACCCAAATGACAAAAACTGGTCGCGCAACGAACAAATGGCGTATTGGATCAATGCCTATAATGCCTATACGATTCAGTTAATCGTGCGCAATTATCCGGTAAAGAGCATTAAAGATATTAAAAAAGGGTTGGCCTTTGTAAATTCTGTTTGGGATATTAAATTTATTAAAATACAAGGCTTTACCTATGATCTGAACAACATAGAACACAATATTTTACGTCCAATTTACAAAGACCCACGGGTGCATGCGGCCGTCAACTGTGCATCGTATTCCTGCCCCAAACTCCGCCCTGAAGCCTTTACCGCAGCGCGATTGGACGTACAACTGAACGATGCAATGGCTGGGTTTGTAAACGACCCAACCCGCAACCGAATCTCCAGCTCCAAAGCGGAGATTTCTGAAATTTTCAAATGGTTTAAAGGCGATTTTGAACAAAACGGGCAAAATCTGAGGGCGTTCTTAAATCAGTTTTCAAAAGAAAAAATTATGGATAAAACTGAAATAACGCATTTGGACTATAACTGGAGCCTGAACGAGCAAAAGTAGACGCCTAATCGACCGATCCTTCGATCCAAAGGATTTCTGGTTTGTGTTGCTGGTCGAAAAAGACACGGATCTTTTTTCGGAAATCCCCACTTTTATAGGTGTCGTATTCGATCAGAATGTCGCCCGTTTCTCCGGGTAAAATCGGTTCCTCTTTCCATTTCGCCGCTGTACATCCGCAGGTCGTGCGCACGGTTTCGAGTAAAATAGGCGTTTGCGTGATGTTTTTGAATTTAAAAACATATTTCACCGGATATCCCTGCCGAATCTGTCCAAAATTATGGTCTGTTTCAGTGAGCCATTCAATTATTGGCGGCGTGTCAACCCATGCTTGGACGGGCTGAACGAAAGGAGCCGGTACGCCCCAAAACAGGCAGAAAGTGCAAAGTGCAATAAAATGCGTCATATCAAATTGCTAAGTGTAACCAATGGGGATCTGAATGTGTCAAATGTTGAGCGTTGGTACCGACAAAAATCGGTACTTTCGTCCAGATTAAATCATTCCTTTTGATAAAACGATCAACCATGCGCTATTTGCTTATTTTCATGCTCTGTGTGGGCATTTTTGTTCTTGGAAAACGCAGTTTTCAATGTTCTGGTTTTGGCGGACTGCGCGGCGAGGGCTCCGTTCGTACCGAAAACAGAACCTTGGGAGCCTTTCATGCAGTGGAAGCCAATTTTAGCGGTGATGTAGAAGTCAGTATGGCCGACCAAAATGCAGTGACCATTGAGACCCAGGAAAACCTGCTTCCCCATTTAAAAACGGAAGTTAAGGATGGGGTGTTGCACATTTATTTTGACACCAATGTATCTGATATTAAGGATTTGAAAGTGCGGGTTTCGACCACCTCTTTAGATGCCTTGACTTTAGGCGGAAGTGGCTCGATACGTACCATGAACCTCTTAAAATTGGAGCAATTGAAATTGAAGATTTCCGGTTCGGGCGATATTGATGCTGCGCAACTGGAAGTAACCAATTTGAACACGGAAATTACAGGCAGTGGAACGATCAAGGTTGGCGGAAAAACCAATGAATTCAAGGCAAGGGTGAGTGGCAGCGGCGATATTGTAGCCGATCAACTGAATTCAGGTACCTGCTCCGCCACCGTTTCGGGTTCCGGTGAGATTGATTGCGGGCTGGTGCAACAAACTTTGGATGCCGAGGTAACCGGCAGCGGCGATATCCGCTATGCTGGAACACCGCGAACCAATGTGGATATTTCTGGATCGGGCTCTGTGAAGGTTAAATAATATACTTCCCGCTCGCGCGCGGTTCTACCGCGTGTGTCGATCATTCGGGCTCTGCCCGAGGGCGGAAAACGGGCAGAGCCCGACAGATTG
>JBBAVI010000085.1:0-24880 GCA_040397785.1 Saprospiraceae bacterium
TAGGTGGGTCACTTTACACCGTTACAGGTGGGTCAGTATGGGCCGTTATATTCACCCCTACCCACCAAAATTGATTTACCCCGCCTGGAAATACTGACCCACCAGCAAAGTTTCGGAGCCATGTTTGGCAACGCGCTTTGGGGTAATCAGTTTTTGACCTACGACAACAGTTGGTCGACATTCATGCCATTGGGGTATCAGCGTACCATTGCACCGCGCAAAATCCTGGATGCCATGGGGTATCTGGAACGTGAAACAGCAGCTATCAGTCGGCGAACAGGCAACGCACACGGTTATGCGCGGTATAAATTGCTGTATTATGAAGTGCGGCAACCCGGGTTTGGCTGGGAGCTTTTATCATCCTTTACCTGTTTTATCCCCAATTTTTTCGGGATGCCGTTTAACAGGCTGCGCACTGATCTGGAATTGCAATTAGAAATTGTGGATGCGCAGGGCAATATACTTTCTACGTATCGCAGCGCACAATCGGCGCTGGCCTGGTCGGCACCTTACTGGGGGCTATTGGTGGCCCGATGCAGTTCGGAAAGCGTGCATCTCGGCCCTTCAATTGGCGATGATGGATATAAAAGGACAAATAGCGCTGGATCGGAATACTTTAGAAACCCAATTGTTGGCGGGTGGACAATTGCCGCCATTTGTTTCGGAAGGATACCGGCGTTGAATCGTTGGTGTTCTATAATTTTAAAACAAAATATGGAGTAAGCCCTGATCGCAGGACTTACTCCATATTTTATTTCGACAATACCTCCAATCCCATTTTTTCAATAATGCCGAGTACTACTTCGTCCCATTGCATGTTCAGGCTGTAACCCAGTTCATCATTGGTTTTTTTCAGGCCATCTACAATACATGCAAAATCTGTTGAAGGGCAAGCGAGCGCATCGGCATACCAGGTCCGGCTGTTTACAAATTCGCCAAAATCAACAATGGCTTCTTCTGCCGAGTAGTATACGCGAAACTTGGTTGCGGCATCGTCGTGCCACTTTGAATACGTCTTGCCTGTCCAGGGACTGCTGGCTTTAATGCCAAACGGATTGCCTGCGTTTATAAACAGCTCGCTACTAAAGCCCGATTCATTGATTGCAATGGCAATCACCACGGGCGCTGCGACCCCTGTGCGACTTTCCAATTGAACTGCGGCGCGTACAAATGATTCGACGGTACCGGCATCAGCATGGTAAATTTCCGAAATGCGCGCGGCCACCAGCAGCATGGTTTCTTCGGTTGGGGTTTTGATATTATTTATTTGATTAACTAGGTGGGCTTGCTGGCTAAAAGCATTAAAGGAAAAAGAACACAATAAATTAGCCAGAACTAAAGCGATAAACATCCATTTGTTTTGCATGGTTTGTGGGTTAAACTGTAAAAACAGGTAAAAAAAACCGTGTTAACGGTCGTCAACCCGGTATATTATTGCCTTGAACAAAGCGTATAAAGTGCCACTTAGGCAATGAACAGAAAATGCGAATGATGTTCCGCAGATTAAACAGGCTTTAATTTCCAGAAAATTAAGCGTTTCCGCCCTGTATTACCCGCAGAATTACGGCGATGATGGCAATCACCAACAGTATATGAATAAGGCCTCCAGCGTGAAAACCGATGAATCCGATGGCCCATCCGATTATGAGGATGACCGCAATGATGTAAAGTAGATTGCCCATGATTGTTGTTTGTTATAATGTTTGTTTGAGTAACAAAGGTGCTGGATGGTAGGACGTAATCTGTTACATTATGCACAAAATATGTTACATTATTCACAGGCGTTGCCGATATGTGAATAATGTAATTAATTAATTTAATTATGTAACAGATTCATTTTAAAAGGCCTTGACCTTTGTGTCTTGATTCACACTAAATATTAAACATGAAACACACAAATAATCATACCATCGTACTTCTTGCCACGATCGCCTTGTTTTTGGGCAGCATCCAGTATGCAAGCGCACAAAATGTCGAATTTGGCATACGTTTTATGCCTACGTTTTCTAAGTTTAACTTGAAATCCAATACGGGCAGTACCATTAATGGCCAAGTAACCGTGGGATATGGAGCAAGCGCATTTTTGGGCGTTAATTTGACCGACTTTATTGGTATTCAGGGGGAGGTAATTTATAGTTCTGTATCCCAAAAATATACGGAAGTAGATATAGAGCGGAATATCAAACTGAAATACGTGAATATTCCCCTGTTGCTTTCATTGAACACCGGTAAAACGCGTAAGGTGAATCTTAACATTGTAGCGGGTCCGCAAATTGGCATCAGCGCCGGAACCGATTTAGAAGTATCGGGTGGCGAAATTTCTGCCAGCCAAAACGGGGTGCTTTCTATTAAAAAAGGCGATTTGGGCTTTGCATATGGCGCAGGAATTGATTTTGGTTTGAATCCAACCCGTACGGTTCGTTTAGGCTTAGGCTATCGGGGTGTATCCGGATTGGTTGACATCAGCGACCGCGGCAATACTCTTTCTACTGAGCAGTATTATTTGGTAGACCGGACCCACCTCCGGACCAATGCTGTGTATGCAGGATTATCCATTCTATTTTAATATAAATACCCTGAGAAACCATCTTTGAGCAAACTATAGCCCGTTTCATTTCAAACTTGAAACGGGCTTTTTTTTCCCCTTACATCTGTACAAGTATTGCATCAGTGAATGATGTAACTTATTTCATTTAAGATGTAAATATTTGTAGCATATGAAGCCCCACCTTTGTTCAACAAAATTTGATTCACATTTAAAATCAATAACATTGAAACATTTAACCGCATTCCTGCTTGCAGCATTCATGTTGCTGAATTTTATTCCTACTGCTACGAATGCCAACACGGTAGTGGTGAAAAACCTTCCAACAGTTCCAGCCGATTCTACTGCAGCCACCATCGTGATGGCGCGTCTGACGCAAATCATGCATTTGGATAAAAAAGCCCTTTCCAGCACAGAAAAGAAAGCCTTGCGCACCGAATTACGCACGATCAAAAACCACAAGGACCTCTCTGGCGGTGTGTATTTGTCGGCAGGCGCTGTATTGCTGATTGTAATTCTGATCATCATCTTGCTGTAAACTGATTAAAAATAAACCCATGAAAACTTTTCTGTTATTCATAGTGCTGGCAGTGAGCACGTTGTTTTTTAACGCTTGTTCGCCAGGATATGTAGCCTCCGAACCTACCACCTTGGTGATGGTAAGGCCCGCAAGTCCCAGGGCCAGCTATATTTGGCGCGATGGAGATTGGTCGTACAACCGCCGACAGCGCGTATATGTGCAAAAAAATGGTTATTGGACTGCACCACGCCGCAACCGCAGTTACCAGGCTGGGCACTGGAATAATTCGCCAAGGGGGCATTATTGGCAAAAAGGGGGCTGGAGATAGTCTAAATTCCGTCTGTTCAACCCTTCAAAAACTTCCAAATTTGATCATACACTCCATTCAAACAAACGCATGACGCACCATTTAAATCACATTGCCATGAAAACAAATGAAGATTTGCGCAGCGCCGTGCAAGATGCCATTGAATGGAATTTGGAAATCCCCGACACCTTAACTTCAGTAAACGTGGGGGAGCGCAAGGGAAATTTGGAAGGACCATTGAAAACAGATTTTCAAAAAGATGCCGTCAAAAACCCGGTAAGCAAAGTGGCTGGGGTAATAGGAATTCATAACCTAATTACCATCAAATCGCCAGAGTTGGATCACATTGAAAAAGAGGATATCGAGCATGCCTTGGTAGAAAGTTGGTCGGTCAATGAGAAAGCCATTAAGGTAGGCGTGGCCAACAATCAGGTGACCTTGCACGGAACTGTAAGCTCTTGGTTTCAAAAATATGAAGCCGAACGAATTGCATGGACTGCATTGGGCATCTGGAACGTAGAGAATGAATTAGCGATTGAATATGCACTTTAAACGGCTGTTAAAAAGCGGGCGGCAACGGGCGCTCGTTTTTTGCAGTCGATTTGAAAACCCGACATTTTAAACTAAATCAAATTTATGGTAATGCTTCAGACAACGACCTCTGATGCAGAGATAATGTACAAAATTGAAGAAAATAACCTTCAAGGTTGGGCTGATCTGTATGACAAATACGGCTTGATCATGTTTGTAGCAATATTTTGGGCTACAGACGATGAAAAAATGGCCGAAGAACTCCTTATTTCACTATTTGGGCAACTAAAATTAAATCCGAATTTACTGCGCGTTAAATCCAGCCTACCCTTAAGTTTATTATTCCACACCTATACGACTGCGATGAAGATCATTTATGTCAATAAAAAAGGAGTAGAAGCAAACGTGCCGTCAAAAAAAGTAATCCCTATGATGCATCTACTGGCATTTAAGCCCAATTCGATCCAAGAAGTTTCAGAGATACTGGAAATCTCGAGGGATGAAATCCAAATGAAATTGCATTCAGAAATGAATGAACTGAGAAAATCCTAAATTATACCAAGATTAACGTGGATTTGAAGAATGGATAAAAATTGATTTTCAATGGATTAGAATCCATCCGTTTTCATAACCACTCAGCATTGGTCATATCACAATCAATCAAATTCAACTCAACAAAAAAATCATGAATTCAGGTAAAGTATTATTAGGCTTGTTGGCCGGTTTAGCTACTGGCGCTACTTTGGGCATTTTGTTCGCCCCAGAAAAAGGCAAAACCACCCGCCGCAATATGATCAACAAAGGAAACGATTATGTTGAAGGATGGGAAGACAAATTCAATGAATACATGCAAGGCGTCACTGAACAGTTCAATCGTACCCGGGCAAATGCTACTAAAATGGCAGATCAATGGAAGCACAAAGTTGAAAAAGCAGAACACGAAATGCTCGATGGAAAACAATAGGTAATCCTTGCCTAATTTAATAAACTTTCCAAAAACCATAAAACCCATCCAACCGATTATGCTATCCAGCCCGCTCCATAAAAAAGTAGCCCTTATTGTCGCTCATCCCGACGATGAAACTTTATGGGCGGGCGGGATGCTACTTCAACACCCCGAATGGCACTGCTTTATCATTAGCCTTTGCCGCGCCACGGATTTGGATCGAGCAAGTCGTTTCAAAAATGCCCTGAAGGTTTTAAACGCCAATGGCAACATGAGTGACCTGGATGATGGCCCGGAGCAAGTTCCCTTAGATAACAAGTTGGTACAAGCAACCATCCTGGAATTACTGCCGCGTACACATTTTGATTTGGTGATTACCCACAACCCAAGCGGCGAATACACCAAACATCGACGCCATGAAGAAGTGAGCAAGGCCGTTATTGAGCTTTGGTGTGCGCAAAAATTATTAACGAAGGCGCTCTGGACCTTTGCTTACGAAGATGGCAATAAAGCCTATTTCCCGATCGCCGTACCCCAGGCGGATTTCATTTCAACCCTGCCGGAAGCCGTATGGCGTCAAAAATACCACCTGATTACCCAGGTGTACGGATTTGAAACAGAAAGCTGGGAAGCACAAACCACCCCGCTGGAAGAGGCTTTTTGGCAATTTGACAGTCCCGATAAAGCCCAAAAATGGCTGGATCAAGGCGGTTTGTTGTTGAATAGTTCATTGTAAATCAATAAATTAGTCTTCATTTAATCGTTAGATTATCTGTTTTTTAACATTCAATTTTCATTGATACATGAAAGTATTGGTACTCTATGACTATCCGCCTTCACCGGGTGGACTTGCGACACA
Source organism: Saprospiraceae bacterium (assembly GCA_040397785.1). GTDB lineage: Bacteria > Bacteroidota > Bacteroidia > Chitinophagales > Saprospiraceae > M3007. The sequence continues at coordinate 5,709 of JBBAVI010000085.1, forward strand.
AGGCGACCTGTTGTACAAGGGATTACTTGAAATGGGCGTAGATGCCCATGCCGTACATTTTGAATCGGCGCAAGAAAAAGAGTGGTATTACCGGTGGTTTGAGCCGGATGTAGTGGTGGGCATCGGCTATTGGGGCCACACCCCGCAGTTGGTGCTGCACCCGCAACGCTATGGCGTACAACCCGTTCCCTGGCTGGTGGCCGATGGTTATATTGCCAATTACCAGGAAGTGCTCAATGCGCTCCCACTCATTTTGGTTACGTCCAATTGGGTGAAAGAAATGTATGTCCGCGACGGCATTAATGGTGATAAAATAGTCGTTTTGCCGGTAGGTTGCGACACCGACCAGTTTATTCCCTTTAAAAAAGACGATCCTAAAATTATGGCGGTGCGTGCATCGCTGGGCATTTCCGCCGATCAGCTCATGATCCTTACCGTGGGTGGCGATGCTGCCTCGAAAGGTGCGCAAGAAGTGATGCAGGCACTAGCCATCATTGACGCCAAAGCGCCCGATTGGAAATATGTGTGCAAAGTATGGCCACAGCCCCGCACAAAACTTCAAAATCTGGCCGATTTGGAAATGGCCGAGCAATTAGGGATCGAAAAAAACGTCACGTACGCCACCAACACCATTTCCCGCAATTTCATGCCTTACCTCATTGGTGCCTGCGATATTTATGCGGCGCCCTCGCGTTTGGAAGGTTTCGGGATGCCGCAAGTAGAAGCAGGCGCTTGCGAAAAGCCGGTGATCGGGATTAATGCGATGGGCATGCTCGATACCCTGGTGCAGGGCGAAACCGCGCTGCTGGCTGATGTTGCCCAACGCATTGTGGTGAATGAAGTCACCCTCGGCCAGGAATCGGGCTATGCCGAAAACCAAAATATTCAATTTAGCGAGCCGCGCACGGTTGATTACCGCGCCAATGTACAAGACATTGCCAAATACCTGCTTCAACTTATGGAAGATGCGCCCTTGCGCGAAAAATTAGGCAAAGCCGGCCGCACACGGGTAGTACAAAATTTTGACTACCGGGTGGTGGCCAAAAAATTTGTTCAAATCATGAACGATCATTTAGGTATATATTAAATTCTAAACATGAACACCGAAGATAAGGCGACCGTTGAATCTGCCAAAAAAGCGGCCCTCGAAGTATTGTTGCACAATGCGCATGGGCCATATCATGGGCTGCCCCGCACGGCAGGTTGGGGTTATCCTGAGCCCTATACCCGGGATTTGATGATTTCTATTTTAGGCATCGCGGTGAGTGATAACCCGGAACTAATGGCCAGCATGCGAAAAGTGCTGGAAACCCTGGCTTCGAATCAAACGGAGCGTGGGCATATACCGTCTTTAGTGCATGACTCGGAAGACCGGGGATCGAGCGATACCACGCCTTTGTTTTTGTTTGCCGCAGGCGTTTACCGAAAAATGAACCATGAAGCGGACTTTTTACAGGAAGCGGTACAAAAAGCGCTCACCTGGATGGAATACCAAAGTCCGTCCGACCGGTACTTGGTAGCCCAACAACCCACCAGCGATTGGCGCGACGAACAATGGGTGCTCGGATACGGGCTTTTTGTCAACACCGTCGTGTATTCCTACCTGCGTTTGTTGCATCAGCACGCCCGTGCCGACCAGGTGCGGCAAAACATGAGTCGATTTACCATAACCAGCGGCGTAATTCACCACCATGCACATGAAGGGCTGGTGGTAAAACACAAGCCGTATTTTGCGTTTTGGTCGTATAAAATATTCAGCAGTGAGCGCTTCGACTTATTGGGCAACAGTTTGGCCATGCTTTCCGGCATTGCCTCTCCCACCCGGGCCGATGAAATGGTGCGCTGGATCGAAGCGGAGTGCGCCCTAATGCAGGCCTCGGGCGATTTGGCGCTTGATTTACCCCCAAACTTTTTCCCATATATCCATCCGGAAGACCACGATTGGCATATAAGGTACACCGAATATAACATGCCCGGGGAGTATCATAATGGCGGAGTTTGGCCATTTATCTGCGGGTTTTATGTAGCGGCTTTGGTAGCGGCCAAACGCTATGCGCTCGCCGAAGAAAAGTTGCTGGTGCTTACCCAATGTGTAAAACTATCGAATACTTCCAGCCTGGAATTCGGATTTAATGAATGGATCAAAGCCCAGGATGGCAAGCCCCGAGGACAAGACTGGCAAACCTGGAGTGCGTCGATGTATTTGTACGCAGCGAAGTGTGTCGAAACAAAATCTACCCCATTTTTTGATGAAATGCGGAGTGTTACCTTGAAGGCGAGTACCCATTAATAGACTGTTCAGATTCATACAATTCACTTTTCAACAACCAACACCATGAACAATGACAAAGCCATGGTTGCCATTTATGACAACCACGAAAAAGCCGAAGAAGCGGTAAAAAAAATGCAAAAAAGCGGTTTTGATATGACCAAACTGTCGATTGTCGGCAAGGACTATCATTCTGATGAAAACGTAGTGGGGTATTACAACATTGGCGATCGCATGAAGCAATGGGGCGGTATCGGCGCATTTTGGGGTGGATTATGGGGCTTGTTGCTTGGATCAGCCTTTTTTATTATTCCGGGGGTGGGGCCAATTATGATTGCGGGTCCCTTTGTTTCGGCCTTGGTAGGAGCACTGGAAGGAGCTATTGGATTTGGCGGATTGAGCGCGATTGGCGCCGCTTTGGCGAGTATTGGTATTCCAAAAGACAGCATCGTTGAATACGAAACGGAAGTAAAAGCCGGGAAATTCATGTTGCTGGCCCACGGTACCGTAGCCGATGTAGAAAAAGCGAAAGAGGTTCTGGGGATTTTGGAGCACAGTGTTTAATATATTTTTAAAAAAAGCAAATAATGGCCATCCAAACCATCAATCCGGCGACCAATCAGGTGGTCAAATCTTTTGAAGCAATGAGCCCCAAGGCGGTAGATGCTGCAGTTGAACAAGCGGCACGCGCCTACACCGACTGGCGCAAAACCAGCTATCAGGATCGTTCCAATTTGTTGATGGAAGTTACCCAACTCATGCGTGCGCGCAAAACCTATCTGGCTCAATTGATTACCCTTGAAATGGGCAAGCTCATTGGGCAGGCAGAAGGCGAAATTGATTTGAGCGCCGATATTTTTGATTACTATGCCACGCATGGGGCCAAATTTTTGGCGGATAAGCCCTTGTTTCCACAGTTCGGACAGGCATTTATTCGGTACAGTCCCATTGGCGTGCTCTTGGGCGTAGAACCCTGGAACTTCCCATTTTATCAGGTGGCGCGTTTTGCGGCTCCTAATTTAATGGTGGGCAATACCATTTTGCTTAAACATGCCTCCATGGTACCCCAATGTGCGTTGGCCATTCAGGATTTATTTGTTGATGCCGGAGCGCCTAAAGGCGTGTACACCAATTTGTTGATTTCGGGCAGCCACGCCTCCGAATTGGTATCAAACAATCTTGTTAAAGGTGTATCGCTCACCGGCAGTGAGGCGTCGGGCGCAAGTCTTGCCACTGAAGCAGGCAAACATTTGAAAAAATCGGTACTCGAACTAGGCGGAAGTGATGCCTTCATCATTTTGGAGGATGCCGACATAGACAAAACCGTTGAATGGGCCGTGGTAGGACGCATCAACAACAACGGCGAATGCTGCATAGCGGCCAAGCGCTTTATCGCCGTAGAAGCCATCGCCGATGAATTTCTCCAAAAATTCAAAGATAAATTGTCCAAACTCATCATTGGCGACCCAATGGATCCCAAGACCGAACTTGGCCCGATGAGCAGTGAAGCCGCAGCCGTGCAGATAGCCGACCAGGTAAAACGCTCCGTGGATGCAGGTGCAACCGTTTTATTGGGTGGTAAACGCGTTGATCGGCCCGGAGCCTTTATGGAACCCACGATTTTAACCGATTTGAAGCCCGAAATGGCCGCTTATTACGAAGAGCTATTTGGTCCGGTGGCCTCCTTTTACCGGGTAAAAGACGAACAAGCCGCCATTGATTTGGCCAATGATTCGCCGTATGGCTTAGGTGGTTCGGTATTTACCCAAGACATTGAGCGGGGAAAGCGGGTGGCGGATCAGATAGATACGGGTATGGTTTTTATCAATCATCCTACCTGGACCGCCGCTGATCTGCCTTTTGGTGGAACCAAACAATCGGGCTATGGCCGAGAGTTGTCGGAACTGGGTGTGGAAGAATTTGTCAACAAAAAACTGATCCGCATCAGTGCCTTGAGCGACCCGTTTTAGGGGCCTGTGAAGTATGTAACTTTTAACAAAAGTTATACAACAAGTCCCACTTTACAGTCCTGCAACTTTGCAGTGTTGTAAAGAAAAACTTTACAAATAAACATAAACAACCATGAAAAACAACGCGGAATTACAGAAAATGGTGCAGGATGCCATCAAATGGGAACCCCTGCTGAATGCCGCTGAAATTGGTGTTACCGTAAAGGACGGTATTGTTACACTAACCGGTGTGGTAGACAGTTACGCGAAAAAAACGGAAGCTGAACGCGCCACCAAAAATGTAAAAGGTGTAAAAGCAATCGTTGAAAAAATTGAAGTCAAATTTACCAGTTTAGCGGCTAAAAAAGACGACAACGAAATCGCGAAAGAAATTCTGAACGCATTTCGCTGGAATTGGGAAGTTCCTAATGACGGTGTAAAGGTAAAAGTAGAAGACGGCTGGGTTACGCTGGAAGGCGAATTGCAGTGGAACTATCAAAAAGAAGCCGCACGCAATGCCATTAAAAATTTGATGGGCGTATTGGGTGTGACCAACAACATCAAGATTAAATCAAAATCGCTCGACAAAATTGAACAGGCCGACATCGAAAACGCATTGCGCCGGAATTGGTCGATCAATGACAGCGACATCACTGTGGTGGTAAATGAAAACAAAGTACGCTTGGGCGGCACGGTAAGTTCATTTTACCAAAAAGAAGAAGCAGGCCGTATTGCCTGGAATGCACCAGGTGTATGGATGGTAGACAACGAAATCGTTGTTGAATATGATTATGCGTTGATAGACTAAAACCAATGGGTGTTGTTGCAGGAAAAGCCCTTTCTGCAACAACACTTTTTATACTTCGCGTAGTATCGTTTTGAGTATAGCCTTTGGCCTACATCATGGACAATCAGCGCTTCAGCATGACAAAGAATGCAGCCTTTCGGGCGGCGATTAGTATAACATGAAGGACAACCAGGAGCCGGCTACGGTTTTTTCGAAAGGTCTGGATGCGTATTTTACCGGCATTTTTAGGGGTTTTCACTTCTTTTTACGCTTTTTTAAATCCGTTTTCACAAGGCCTTTTCACACCCGCGAAATCATACATCAAGGTTATGAAATCGGATTGAAATCGCTTTCCCTGATTTCGCTCACAGGATTTGTGATCGGGATCGTTTTTACCAAGCAATCGCGCCCTTCCTTAGAGGATTTTGGCGCTGTTTCGTGGCTGCCATCGTTGATGGGCATCGCCATCATCAAAGCTTTAGGGCCTTTGGTGACGGCGATTATTTGTGCGGGTAAAGTAGGATCGAGCATTGGCGCCGAATTAGGCTCCATGCAGGTGACCGAGCAAATAGATGCGATGGAGGTTTCGGCCGTCAATCCGTTTAAATATTTGGTGGTTACCCGGGTGATCGCAGCCACCCTTTCGGTGCCTATTTTATCGATGTATTGCAGTTTTGTGGGTTTGACGGGCGCTTATTTCAATGTGCACGCCTCCGAAGACACCGGATTGCGCGTTTTTATTCAAAACGCATTTTCAGGCATTTCTTTTCTCGATATTTATACATCGATTGCCAAAACGGTGGTGTACGGATTTACGATTGGCATGGTGGGCGCTTTCAAAGGATACCACGCCACCCAGGGCACCCGGGGCGTGGGCAAGGCCGCCAATGAAGCGGTGGTATTGGCCATGTTTCTGATATTTTTGGAAGAAATCCTGATTGTACAAGTATCCAACTGGTTCAGAAACCTATAAGCGATGAACAAATCACAACAGGCTGCCACCATCGATTCGGGCGAAACGGTCATTCAGATTGAGGGCTTGCATAAATCTTTTGGTACATTGGATGTATTAAAAGGCGTCGACCTTACTGTTTTAAAAGGTGAAAACGTGGCGGTATTGGGCAAATCGGGATCCGGAAAATCGGTGCTCATTAAAATTATGGTGGCTTTGTTGCAGCCCGATGCGGGAACGGTAAGCATTTTGGATCAAAACGTACATGCACTGCGCGGCAAAGCCCTTGATGCCTTGCGCCTGCGCGTGGGATTTTCGTTTCAAAGCAGCGCCTTGTACGACAGCATGAGCATTTACCAAAACCTGGCTTTCCCACTCAGCATCAACAAGCCCAAATTGACAAGAAAGGAAGTGGATTTCACCATCGAGGAAACCTTAGATGCGGTAGGACTTAAAAGTAAAATGCTGCAAATGCCTGCTGACCTATCCGGAGGCCAGCGCAAACGCATTGGCATTGCACGCACGCTCATCCTCAAGCCCGAAATCATGTTGTACGATGAACCTACTGCGGGTTTGGACCCCGTGACTTGTGCCGAAATTAATGCACTCATCAACCAGGTGCAGGAGCAATACAAAACCAGTTCGGTCATCATTACCCACGACCTAACCTGTGCAAAAAATACCTGCAACCGGGTTGCCATGCTGATTGAAGGTGCTTTTTTGAAAATTGGAACCTTCGATGCCGTGTTTCAAACGGAAGATGCCCAAATACACGATTTTTATGAATACAATTTTATTCAATAAACCATGATTGAAAAATCTAATAAACGCGCCGTCATTGTCGGACTATTTGTACTGGTAGGCTTGATCTTTCTGGTGGCCGGTATTTTAATGGTGGGCAACTTACATGATACTTTCCAGCCTAAAATTAAAATCGTTTCATTGTTTCCCGATGTAAGCGGCCTGAAAAAAGGCAGCAATATTTGGTTTTCAGGGGTAAAAGTGGGCGTTGTATCGGGTTTGAAATTTTATGGAAGTTCTCAAGTAGCGGTCGATTTAAACATTGAAAACAAGGTGCAACAATACATTCGGCAAGACGCCAAAGTAAAACTGAGCACGGATGGCCTCATTGGCAATAAAATTCTGATTATTTATGGCGGCACGGCGGCGTACCCAGAAGTAGTGGCAGGCGATACCCTGGAGGTTGAAAAAACCTTTACCAACGAAGACATGATCAATATGCTCCAAGCCAACAACGAAAACCTGCTGGAGATTACGACCAATTTCAAATCCATGAGTACCAAACTGGCTGCCGGGGAGGGTACAATTGGTAAATTATTGAATGACAATGAATTATATGACAATTTGAGCGCAACGACCCATGCACTGCACAAAACCGTTGACGCAACGGCTACTTCTTTAAACAAAGCTTCGGCACAGGCGCAGCAATTGCTCGCATCGCTCAATACGTTTAGCGCAGGTTTGAACAAAAAAGGCACCCTTGCGCAGGATTTAGTGTCGGATACGGTTGTTTTTAATTCTGTAAAATCGACCGCGCGCCAATTGCAACAAATCGCCGATACCGCCCGGGTGATGGTGGCTACGCTCCAAACGGCCAGCCGCAACCCAAAGTCTGCCCTGGGCGTATTGTTGTACGATGAGACGACGGGTGCCAATATGAAAGAAACCCTGAAAAACCTTGAAAGTAGCTCGCTCAAATTGGACGAAGACCTGGAAGCCGTACAACACAATTTCTTATTGCGGCGGTATTTTAGGAAGAAAGCAAAAGCGCAAGAATAGTCCCATCATTTAAACCTTCTAAGACTCCAAAACATGTTCTTTAAACATATCGTTTTTGCCTTGACGGTGCTCGTTTTTTCGGGTATTTACGTGCCACAGACCCAAGCGCAACCCCGCACCGTCAATTTTCAAATTTTCTACGACGAATTAAGCCCTTATGGTTCCTGGATCGAAAGCCCCGATTACGGCTATGTCTGGTTGCCCAATGTAGATGCCGGATTTAAACCTTATTCCAGCAATGGGTATTGGATTTTAACCGACGTAGGTTGGGCTTGGGTATCCGATTATAGCTGGGGATGGGCACCTTTTCACTATGGCCGTTGGTACAGCGATGCGATTTATGGGTTTATGTGGATTCCCGACAATGAATGGGGTCCTGCCTGGGTAAATTGGCGGAGCTCGCCCGATTATTACGGATGGACACCCATGGGACCTACATTCGGCGCAGGTTATCACGAACATGGGGATCGCTGGACCTTCGTGCGCGGCCAGCGTTTGGGTGATCGGAATATTCATCGGTATTACATGAATAACGCCAATAACACCACCATTTACAACAATACAACCGTGATCAACAATTATGCTGATGGCAATAATCGCAAAAATTACCATCCAGGCCCCGATCGCAAAGACGTAGAAAAACGCCAGGGCCGCGCCATTGTGCCGATGCAGATAAAAGAAAACGACCAACCAGGCCAGCGGGTAACCAATAGGCAATTGGAAATTTACCGCCCCAAGGTGGAAAAAACAGCCGGTATTGCCCCAACAAAAGTGGGCAAGCTGCAGGATGCCAAAACACGCGACCAACGCCTGAACGAACGCAAAACAAACCCTGCCGCAGTGCAACCTAAGCGACCCGCCAAAACCAACCAGGCGCCTGCGAATCAACCTATTCAGCGAAAGGTTCCAACAAACAAACCAATGAAGGGGTCGCGGCAAAAACAAACCGATATACCCAACCAGACTCAACGTGCGGAGGAACCACAAGCCGATCAACCCAAAAGCCGCGCCTATAAACCCATACAGCCACGCCAACCGCAGCAAGCGCCTCCCTCAAAGCCAGATCGTACAAACAAAACTCACCCGGCCCCCAGTCAACAACAGCCCGCCAGACCATCCAAAGAGCGCATGAATAACCCGGCCCCCGGGCAGCAACAGCCCGCCAGACCATCCAAAGATCGGATGAATAACCCGGCACCCAGGCAGTAACCCCAGGCACCACAAGAGAAAGCGCGTAATCTGGGCCCAAAAAAGGATTAGATGTGATATTACCTGTGAATTATATAAAAACCACATTTTAATATGTAACCCACGCAGTTCCTTTTGCGGCGAACTTTGTAAGGCTCAAATGCACAAAACAAAACATGAACCATTCATTCCGAATTTTTATTGCACTGCTTTTATCCTTTATCCTGGCGCACACCTTGCGCGCGCAGGAGACCAACAAACCCCGATTTGGCTTCAAAGCGGGCCTGAACTACTCCAACCTGTATACCGAGGATGCCGAAAACTCCAAAACACACGCTGGCTTGAATGTGGGCTTTTTTGCCAAAGTACCGTTGACGAATTGGGTTTCTATTCAGCCCGAAGTGTACTATACAACCAAGGGTGCCGATGTTACTTACAACAATGTATTTGCAACAGGCACGGCCAAATTCAATTTGAATTACGTAGAAGTTCCGCTGCTTTTCGTCTTCCACGTTACCCGCAATTTCAATGTACACCTTGGTCCGTATGCGGCCGTGCTGGTATCCGGTAAAGTCACCAACAAATCAAATGTCACCCTTTTTGATTTTGAAGATAATATTCAGGTCGACGATTACAACCGCTTAGATGCAGGTGTAGCAGCAGGTTTGGGCATTGATTTGGGCGCATTGAGTATCGGTGCGCGCTACAATTACGGCTTAACCAAAGTAGGCAAAGAACGCAGTGTACTAGGCGTCCAATACACCTTGCCCGATGCCGTAAATGGTGTATTTAGCCTTTACGTATCGGTTTCAGTGCATTAAATTCTCCCTTCTCAAGCAAAAAGTCTTTCAAGCATGAATACGATAAAAAACATCATCGTCCCAACCGATTTCTCGGTCACCGCGCGCAATGCCTTCCATTATGCCCGCCATTTGGCCGAAAAGTTGAATGCTACGCTCACGTTGGTACATGTAAATGAATACTTTTTACCAACTCAAGAGTCGACCGTTTCGCCCATTGCCGACATAGAAATCAGTCAGGTATCTGTAGAAGCCATGGACGCGTTTATTTCGGAAGAAGAAGGCGATGATGATTCGGTAATGGTAAAAAGCCAGGTAAAAACGAAAATTCTGCGCGGCGATACCGTAAATAATTTGTTGGAATTGTCGAACAATCCGCAAACCGACCTGATCGTAATGGGCTCCACTGGTATGCAGGATTTTATCTCCAAAATTATGGGCAACATTTCGCTTCAGGTAGCGCGCAATGCCCATTGCCCCGTATTGCTGGTGCCCCGGGATGTCCGTTGGAGTCAAATCAACTCCATCTTGTATGCCAGTAATTACGATACAGTAACGCCCCCCTTGGTACAAGAAATTACGGATTTCGGTCGGGCCTTGAAGGCTTCTGTCCACTTTGTGCATGTATCAGATACCCACGAAATAGATCATAAAGTGGTTCAAACCATATCGGATACTATTTTGTCCACCGATGGCGCTGAATCGCCTTTTCAGGTACATACAGTAAAAGGAGATGGCATTTTGGATGAATTGCAAACGTACGCCGAAGCACATCAAATTGATTTAATGGCTTTTGTAAATATACACCACAGTTTTTGGCAAAATATGATGTACAAATCCATCATTCAGGACATTTCACTTTCTTCGAAAAAGCCAATTCTCATCATGCATTTAGCCTAAATGTGAGAAAGATGTAACTACTTCCCGGATAGATGTAACAATATAGGCAGTAGAAGCACCCACCTTTACACCACCCAAACAACACCTCCTATAACCCGGGAAAGCCGGAAATAAAAAACAAACACCATGAATACCACAGAATTAAAAGGCAACTGGAATGAGCAAAAAGGAAAACTCAAACAACAATTTGCTCAACTAACGGACAATGACCTTATGTTCGAAGAGGGCAAAAAGGAAGAAATGCTCGGACGGATCCAAATTAAACTTGGTAAAACCAAAGAAGAACTGCACAGTATAATCTCTGGGCTTTAATCTCCTGCCCCGAAAAGGTTCCGTTTATCGGTAAAAAATCGTTAAACGGACCTTTTCAGCAGTTTTTCAAAAAACAATCTTGAAATCAAACAAAATAAAATGAATAAGTCACTTTTTACGATTACCACGATTACGCTTTTTTTATTCGGTGTCCTTTTTACCAGCTGCCAAACGCCTGCTGAAAAAGTAGACAGCGCACAAAACAAGGTACAAGACGCTAAAACGGAACTCAAGCAAGAGCAAAATGACTCAAGCATTGCTGCCAAAAAAGCCGAAAACGCTGCTGCATGGGCAATGTTCAAAAACGAACAAAATGCCATGATTGCCGCCAACGATAAAAACATCGCCGAACTGAAAGCGCAAAAGAAAGCAGCCGGTAAATCAATGGATGCGATGTATGTGAAAGAGATCGCGGCGCTGGAGCAAAAAAATACCGACCTCAACAACCGCATCATTGCTTACGACAAAGACCAAAGTAACTGGGACGTATTCAGAGCCGAATTCAGCCGCGATATGAATGAACTCGGAAAATCCTTGAGTGACTTTACCACCAAGAATAAAAAATAAGTGGACTTGTTGCCGATTTAGAAAAGGTGGGTCTCCCGCCCGCCTTTTACTTTCCTAATCGAATAAATCAAATTGATACGTTCGCGCAAATTATTGACGGAGAAGCCAATATCGTGATCCGTGGTAAGTTGCATAAGTTAAAAACCGTATAATCCATCGTGGTTCCAGCCCATGCGCCTAACTTAGTTAAGCCAAACGGACGCTTCAAAATGATCCTGACCATCATTAAAAGTGGATACGAAGAATAACCAAATTCCTAAAAACAAACACGATGAGCAAAGATAAAGGTACCAAAAACGTCAAAAAGGCCCCAGCCGACAAAAAAGGCAAAGCAATATCCAGCTACAAATCAGAAGGCAAAAGCGGACTCGACAAACAACCAGCACTAGAAGCATTTATCCCCAAAACCGACCCCAAATCAGCCGGATCTAGCAAAAAAGGCAAATGATTAAGGTAACAAAACACGGGGTCATCCTTGAAAAAACCGATGCCGGATTTGAAAATGAAGGCGTTTTAAATCCAGCCGTACAACAAGAAGGTGATAGCATCCACTTGTTTTACAGGGCAGTAAGTAAAGGGAATTATTCGAGCATTGGTTACAGCAAATTGAAAGGACCGCTAGCCGTGGAAGAACGATTTGATGTGCCAGTGCTTTTTCCCCAAGTTGAATATGAATCGCACGGTATCGAAGATCCGCGCATTACCAAAATAGACGACCAATACTACATGTCCTACACGGCCTTTGATGGCGTGAACGCGATGGGTACCTTGGCTTTGTCGAAAGATTTGGTGCATTTTGAAAAATACGGGATTATTGTTCCCCAGGTTACCTACGATGAATTCAAACATTTGGTAGGATTTGTTACGGATATTAATGGCAAATACGAACGCTATAACAACCGGAATAACCTGCTGACCATCCCGGATAAAAAAATCCTGGTATGGGACAAAAACCTGATCTTTTTCCCGCGCCGCATCCAGGGACATTTGTTTTTTCTGCACCGTATCAAACCGGATATTCAAATCGTAGGCGTTAAGGCGCTGGAAGAACTAACGAAAGAATTTTGGGAACAATACCTGATTCATATTCGGGAGAATATTGTGATCTCTTCCAAATACGACCATGAAGCCAGTTATGTGGGCGGTGGCTGTCCACCCATCGAAACAGAAGCCGGCTGGTTGATTATTTACCACGGCGTACACGATACCCCCAAGGGTTTTGTGTACACGGCCTGTGCAGCACTGCTGGATTTGGATAATCCTCAAACAGAACTGTCACGCCTGCCTTATGCCTTGTTTAGTCCAGAATACCAATGGGAACTCAATGGAGAAGTGAATAATGTGTGTTTCCCTACCGGCACCGCACTTTTTGAAGATACTTTATACATCTACTACGGCGCTGCCGACGAACGCATCGCTTGTGCTTCGGTCAGTTTAAAAGCGCTAACGGCAGAGCTGGTAAAAAACATTCAAAAACATGAGAAATGACCTCGCTTATAACCGCGTACCTGAAATAGAAAATCTGATGTTCCGAAAAGTTACGGCTAAGGAACCAGTACATCTTGCTACGCCCCTTCCCGAAATTTTATTCCTTACCTCCTATCCGCCGCGTGAATGTGGTATTGCCACTTATTCGCAGGATCTTTTAAAGTCCCTCAACAATAAATTCAGCAATTCCTTTTCCCTCAAAGTTTGCGCCCTCGAATCGGGGAACGCACAACTGCATTACCCCAAAGAAGTAAAATATGTGTTGGATACTACCAATGCCGCGCAATATGTGGCCTTAGCTTCTACCATTAACAGCGATAAACGCATCAAATTTGTGCTCGTACAACACGAGTTCGGCTTTTTTGAAAACGGTGGAGAAGCCGCTTTTTTGCAGTTGCTGTATGTCGTAACCAAACCAATTGTGCTGGTTTTTCATACCGTGTTGCCCAATCCCGATGAAATATTAAAAGCAAAAGTGCGCCGTATTGCTGCCGTTTGCGCCGCAGTAGTGGTGATGACGAAAAACGCTGCCCAAATTCTGAACACCGATTATGGTGTTGCTGCCGAAAAAACAAGCGTGATCCCACATGGTACACACTTGGTGCCCCATTTGAATAAAAATACCCTAAAAGAAAAATACGGCTTAAACGATCGCAAAGTATTGGCTACTTTCGGATTGCTTAGTGCTGGAAAAAGCATCGAAACAACCCTCCATGCATTGCCCGAAATTATAAAACAGCACCCTGATGTCAAGTTTTTAGTAATCGGAAAAACCCATCCTACGGTCGTAAAATCGCAAGGAGAAGCATACCGCAACGCCCTCGAAGCGCAGGTAAAAGCACTCCAACTTACGGAGCATGTACATTTTATCAACCAATACCTGCCGCTGGAAGATTTGCTCGAATATTTGCAATTAACAGATATTTACCTGTTCACCTCAAAAGATCCGAACCAGGCCGTAAGTGGCACGTTTTCTTATGCCATGAGCTGTGGTTGCCCCATCATCTCTACACCTATCCCGCATGCCCGTGAGGTATTGCAGGAGGATGCTGGTATCATCATCGATTTTCAAAATTCGGACCAAATGGCCGGTGCGGTGAACCGCCTTTTGGGCGATGATGCGTTGCGTACCTCCTTCAGCGCCAGTGCATTACAACATATTGTACCCTCGGCTTGGGAAAACTCAGCCATCGCTCATGCACAATTGCTCCGAGAAATAGATGCGCAACCGCAAGAAGCACTGCAAGATCATTTTATGTTTTCCAACCTGAAAAAACAACCCGACCCCATCACACTTCAATATCGTTTGCCCGACATCAGCCTGGAACACGTGAAAAAAATGACCACCCAAGTGGGCATGATTCAGTTTTCTATCATTAACCAACCCGACCTCGAGTCTGGTTATACCCTCGATGATAATGCGCGCGCCATGATCGCCTTGTGTATGCACTATGCACTTACCCAGGAAGAAAGCGATTTGGCTGATATTAAAACATACCTGGATTTTATCGGCTTTTGTCAACAACCAGCCGGAAATTTCCTGAACTATGTGGATGAAAATCAGCAATTTACCCCACAAAATGACGAAACAAACCTCGCCGATTCCAACGGACGTGCAATTTGGGCGCTGGGATTTTTAATTTCCAAACGTGCAATTTTACCCGCCGATTTGGTTGCACAGGCCGAATCCATCCTCAACGCTACGTTGAATCAGATACCCGGCATGCACGCCACCCGCGCCATGGCTTTTACCATCAAAGGTTTGCATTTTTGTAAAGAGGAAAATAAACCATCCCAACATGCCGACCTGATTAAATTGTTGGCCAACCGGTTGGTGCAAATGTTCCGCCATGAATCGGAGCCCGGCTGGCACTGGTTTGAAAGTTACCTCACGTATGCTAACAGCCTGCTGCCAGAAGCATTGCTTTGCGCTTACCAGGAAACGGGCGATCTGGTGTATAAAAACACTGCCAAAACCGCGTTCGATTTTCTGCTATCGCGCATTTTCAACGAAAAAGGCATTTCTGTAATTTCAAATAAAAGTTGGTTGCATAAAGGATACCGCGCCTTGCCCGTTTCACCGGGCGGCGAACAACCGATTGACGTGGCCTATACCATTTTCGCATTGGACCGCTTTTATACAGTGTTTGAAGATCCAAGTTACCTGGAAAAAATGACCATTGCATTTAACTGGTTCCTCGGCGCCAACCATTTGAACCAAATCATTTATAACCCTTGCACCGGTGGTTGTTATGATGGGGTGGAAGATTTACACATCAATTTGAACCAGGGCGCAGAATCAACCCTGAGTTATTTAATGGCTCGGCTTACGCTGGAGCAACAGGAACATTTCCTGCACAATTAAGCCCATTCTGAATGTTTTATATCAATCGGTAGGAAGGGTGAAATGGAAGACTAGCCCCAAATGCCAAAGTACATCCCATGTACAAAACCTGGGTCACCTAATAAATATTAGAGGGTGGCCCAATTTTATACGCCAAAGCACGCTGTTTTGTGCATAAAAAATCTTAATTTTTCTCGGATCAATAAGCACAAAACAGCGTGCGACGGCGTATTGTGCATTTACCGAAAATCACTATCCGCATTTGAACATAAAAATCTTAATTTTTCTCGGATCAATAAGCACAAAACAGCGTGCGACGGCGTATTGTGCATTTACCGAAAATCACTATCCGCATTTGAACATAAAAATCTTAATTTTTCTCGGATCAATAAGCACAAAACAGCGGGCTTTGGCGCATAAACATAATCGAAAATCCCAATCCGGTTTTGTGCATACAAAATCTTAATTTTTCTCGGATCTAAAAGCACAAAACAGCGGGCTTTGGCGCATAAACATAATCGAAAATCACAATCCGGTTTTGTGCATACAAAATCTTAACTTTTCTCGGATCTAAAAGCACAAAACAGCGGGCTTTGGCGTATTAAATATTCTCCAAATTCCCCATCCGCTTCTGCTTCAACTGCTTGTAATATGAAGGGGTAAGTCCAGTGATTTTTTTAAACTGGTTAGACAAATGTGCCACACTGCTATAATTCATCTTTTGGGAAATCTCCGTCAGGTTCATTTCGTTGTACAACAAAAGCTCTTTTACCCGCTCAATTTTATGGATAATGATAAACTGTTGAATCGTAATGCCTTTTACCTCCGAAAAGACATTCGATAAATATGTATAGTCGTAATGCAATTTTTCGCTGATGTAATCCGAATAATTTATCGTAGGAAACTCATCCGAGTAGTGAATCATCTCCACAATTACATTTTTTATTTTTTCAATCAGAATTGCCTTTTTATCATCCAGCAACTCTAAGCCTGATTGTAACAAATTGATTCTGAGCGTTTCGCGCAACTCCGGCGTAATATCTTCCATCAATTCTGCCATACCCAACTCCACGATGGCATGGCGAATATCCAGTCTTTTTAGCTCGTCTCTTACCACCATCTTACAGCGCAGACTCACCATGTATTTGATATAGAGTTTCATATCCGACAGTTTAGCAATTATTACGGATACATGAAGGGCAATCAAAAGGACCCCAAATGAGTGTTCCCATTTAGTCCAATAAAGGTAGACAAAAAAAATGAAAAAAATAGACTATTTTTGATTAAATAATATTGATAATCAATCTTTTATTAAAAATAATTTCCCACAAATTATTCACAAATAGCCGCTGGAAACGATGCCACCGGGCATCTTTAGTACCTGACTGAATAATAAGCGCCTGTGCTTAGCACAGCGGGCATTTCTCCTATCTTTGCCAAATGCAAACTTTCGCTGATAAAATTATCGCTTACAACGCCCAACTCAATTACACCGGCACCCTGCCCGATGGTATTCAGATTATGAATCCTTTCAAAGCGCCCGCCGCCCTAGAGTACAGTTTGCTATTTTACAAAAAATATTACGACGACGCACAACCCCGGCGCCTGATTTTGGGCATCAATCCGGGTCGATTTGGCGGCGGCATTACCGGCATTCCTTTCACCGATCCAAAGCGCCTGGCCGATGTGTGCGGCATACCCTACACCGGTGAAAAAGCCCACGAGCCCTCCTCCGTTTTTGTGTATGAGGTCATTCAAGCCATGGGTGGTCCCGAATCTTTTTACCAGCAATTTTACATCAATTCCTTGTGTCCGCTCGGCTTTACCAAATCGACTCCAGCCGGAAAAGTGGTCAATTATAATTACTACGACAGCAAAGAACTCACCGCCGCAGTGTACGATTTTATCGTCCAAAACATACAGCAACACATCGCCATGGGCCTCCTTGCCGACACTGTATTTTGCCTCGGCACCGGCCAGAATTATGCGTTTTTGGATAAATTAAATCAAAAAATGGGCTTTTTCGGCAACATTGTGCCGCTCGATCATCCGCGTTTTGTGATGCAATACCGGGCCAAACGCAAAGCCGAGTACGTGGAGAAATACCGGGAATTGTTGATGGGCTAGCGAGGTCCTTAGGCTATAAAAATGAAACCAAATTTTAAATAGGGTCAATTTGATTATTGGGGCTTCGAGGGATGGGATTGAAGGTAGATGGGTCAAAGCAAGTTATTTCAGTTCCTTTGAAAAGAGAAATCATCTCATGTTTAACATCTGGATGTGCATAAAATACACTAAGCCAAACAGAAAAAAAACCGCGCTCCTCAGCAAATCGCGCAACAGCATTTGCACTAATTTCTCCGTTTTCAAAAGCCTTGAGTTTTCTCATGGCTTTTTCCCACGCAGTGCGTCGGTGTTCCCAGCGTTTATCATTTTCTGGAAAACCCATTTTATGTCTCTGAGTTGGAGAATATTTTGGGTTACCAGGATATTTGTCTAATCCAACCAAATTTAATAACGCATTTGCCTTTGTTTTTTGATTATTTTGCTCAACTTGTGGATGAATGGCAACTAGGCCGCCCTCTTTATATTCAAAAATAAAGAGCGTGTTTTGGAGATGTGGCAAATAAATATTGTTCAAATCCACAAGTTTATTGGATTTGTTGTCCTTTCCATTACATCGTCCACAGGCAAGCAGAAAATTATCCCACTCTGTTTTTTTCGAATCATTTTGATTTTTGGGAATTACATGTTCTACTTCTAAATCTGAGCTAAAAATTTCACAATAACTGCAATAGTTGCCCAGATTTAACTGTAAAATTGAATTCGCATTTCCGTATGGGCTATAATTTTCCAACATCATCTACACCCATCTCTATTTCTGCTACATCCTCGATGCCGTAATTAAAAGGATTTGTTTCAACGCCTATGTGGTCCATATCTAAGTTGATCAACTCGTCTTTAGCAAGACTCTGAACAATAAAAGGAGAATGCGTAGTGGCTACAAACTGAATTTTTGGGAAAACTCGTTTTAAATCGGCGACCACATGACGTTGCCAATTGGGGTGTAGGTGCAAGTCAAGTTCGTCAATCAAAACGATGCCGGGTGTTTCGGCCACTGCATATTCGCCCAAATGCGGATTGAGTTGAATACAGCGATAGGCAATATCTGCAACTAAACCAATGATATTTCGAAATCCATCGCTCAATTGGCGGTAGGCTAATTTATGTTTTTGCCCTGCGGCATCAGTGAATACACCCACCAGTTCTTCCTGTTTTCGATCAAAAGCCATGTCTTGCCATCTTTTGTCCGGTATCAGTGCAAGGATAGTGTTTTTAAAAGCGGTTAGATGGGCTCTTTCTGAAGGCTGGTCGAATTTTAAAATGCTATCTTCCTGTGTTTTGTACCATTCCAAAAATTCCCTGCTACTAGACTTGGCAGAAAGGCAATTATTATAGGCCATCTTGATGCCTTCCTCTTGCTTTTGAAAGCCAACTTTTTCATGTTCAGCCCATAATCTACCTGTACCATGATAGGCAAATACAGGGAAAACCACATTTTCACCTTTCCTACTTTTCTGCATTAATTTTTGCGCCAATTGGCTCACTGTTTTGGCATCTTTAGATGTAGTTTTTTGTTTTAAAATTTCCCTTTTCCATGACAATTCCTTTTCATTTATGATCCCATTTGCTGAGATAGTTACTGGCAATTGAGGACGCACTTGTCCGTTTGTATTTATTATTCTTATTTCATGATCTTGGAGGGTGTGACCCCGCTGTGATGTAAGATTAATTTGTACTAGAATAACCGAATCG
>JBBAVI010000086.1:0-24577 GCA_040397785.1 Saprospiraceae bacterium
AAAAAAATGTAATTTTTGGATAGACATTAAACAGTTTATCCAAAAATTGCGTTTTCAAACAACCTAGCGCTTTACTGAACCGCAGTTTTGCAAAAACCTTTTACAAACATACCTTTATCATATGTACTGGACGCTCGAACTAGCCTCCCACCTCGAAGAAGCACCTTGGCCTGCTACCAAAGACGAACTGATTGATTACGGTATCCGCTCAGGCGCGCCACCAGAAGTAATTGACAACCTGGAGGAATTGGAAGATGATGGAGAAATGTACGAAGGCATTGAAGATATCTGGCCGGACTACCCACGCCACGATGACTTCTTCTTCAATGAAGACGAGTACTAATCCGCTTTAACGCTGTACTTGCAAAGCACCTTTTATTATAAGATCGCCATTACCTAAATCGATCAAGTAAAAATAGGTACCATCTGGTAAGGATTTGCCACTTAACTGAGCATCCCAAGCACTTGTATTTTGGTAGCCACGCTGTTTGAATACTAAGGCGCCCCAGCGGTTGAACACACTAACTTCATTGTTGGGATAATCCTCTATTCCAATGATTTTCCAATTGTCGTTCAAGTTGTCCCCATTTGGAGATATTCCATTGAATACGAATAACTTATCGCAATAAATCCGCAAGATTACCTGGGCAATAGATTCTCGCCCAAGGGTATCGCGCAGGGTATAGGTGAAGGTATCAACGCCACAGCCACCTTCCGGGAAATATTTGAAAATGCCTTCATTAGCAAAAAAGGTAACACCGCCTAATTTCGGTGCGCGGATGATTTCGACCGTACTTAATCCGGCTTGATTGGCCAAAACCCCAAAAATGATGTCATTTTCAAGAATAGGCATTACTATTTCGGTAGTCAATGAACTGATATAATTATCCGGGTTGGCAATCAACTCACCGATGCCGGGTGGCGTACAGTTTACTTTCACTTTGATTTGTTGCGTGCAATTGGTTGCTATTTCCCGAATTGACAATTGCTGCAAACCAGTATCAATGGATAATGCAATCAAGTTGCTACAGGCGCTGAATTCCGAAAAGGTTGATGCGCCTTTTTTTATTTCATATGCTCCCAGTTGATTGAGTGGGATGGTGGTACAAAAAGAAAATTCGCCATCACAATCATCTGCCGAGACCGTGATAAGTCCGGTAGAATCTGGCACATAACTAAAAAAAGAGGGGCAGCCTGTACAGACTACCGTCACTTTTAACGAATCAGAACAGGCAGTTTCCGTATTGTAAAAACGCAGGCGATGTACGCCATTCAGTAGTTTCAGTTCGGTTTGTTGTGCCAATACTTTAATTTCGGGTTGCAATGCATATTGGGTTCCTAAGGTATTTGAAATTGAAATGTTGCCGTAATTTTTCCCTGCATTTCCACCCGTAATATGCCGATTCGTGTTTAGGGACCAATTACCGCCTATATCCAGTTGGTTCATTAGTTGGACCAATCCTTCCAGGTTTTGAAAAGCACCCGAAAGTTGCTGCCCACCTATTTCCCAGTTTTGTAGCACATA
Organism: Saprospiraceae bacterium; assembly: GCA_040397785.1. Taxonomy (GTDB): domain Bacteria; phylum Bacteroidota; class Bacteroidia; order Chitinophagales; family Saprospiraceae; genus M3007. The sequence continues at coordinate 1,526 of JBBAVI010000086.1, forward strand.
TGGCCCAATCAGCGGCCATTCTACCGCTTTATACAGTCGGAGTGAATCAAAGCCACACGGAATAAAGTCGCCGGTATAATTCGTTCCATTGTCGAGGATAGTAAAATCATTGACTTGATCGTATGGAATATCGAGACAAAAAGTAGCAGGCAATGCACAGGAATCGGTAAACAGTTGGATGGTATCGTAAGGAATTAAATCATTGAGACACCCATTGACAGGTTGAATGGAAGGCCAATAACAAATGATATGGCAGCGATTTTGCGCAGGCGCATATACGCCAATGCATATTTTATCGACATTATAACCCGTGATGCCCGAAGCTTGAAAATTCAGACATGCAGTTGCCGGATCCACTTGGTAATTGCCAAACTGGCCAAGTGGCCCATTTAAGCCATTAATAGCAACTGGCACTATGGTAAAATTAGTGAACCCCGAGGGGATATTGTTGCCACAAAAAGTACCCGTACTAGCCGCAGGCAGGTTAAAATATATATTTTCAAAAGTAGTAGGCACACTCGTTATCGTAACGATCACGCAGTAGGTTATATCCAGTGCATTATTGAGTGGTACGGTTTGTCGAATAAAGACCAGATCCGGCGCGCCTCCGGGTATCCCGTTGGCCATGTAACTTAAGCAACCATTACTCGCTTGCAAAGTCCAGGTCCCTTGGGTAGAATATCCTGAAAATTGGCCATTCGTCAAAGCATAACTGGCACCGTTCAAGCTGACGCCAGTGGGTGGCACCGGACAAAAAGCCTGGGTAGTACCTTTGGCGACAAAAAGATGGATCGTGTCAATTTTGGGATTTTGTGCTGCAATCGTAAATGGCCCAATTTGAAAAATACAATTTGATTCATCATATAGGTATGCCTTATACAAACCAGCATTTAAATTTACCCGATCTTTGGGGTTATCCGTACCGGGTAAGTCATCCCAATCAATGCGATAAGCGCCCGTTCCACCGGTAATATTGAGCAAAATACTGCCCAATTGCAGGTTTGTTTCTGGTTTAATATCCGGAAGTGGCGAAAAGGCAAAATTGGCGGGTTGATCCACAAAAAAGGTTTTTACTGGCAAATTACAACCATCGGCATCTGTAACTTGCATTTCATACAGTCCACCAGGAAGGAGATCAGGCTGAAATTGAACCCCGTTGCCATCGATAATATTAAAGGTAAAAGGCATGCGGAAATTATCGCCGGGCGTTACCTGGAACTCAACAAAACCCGGGTTATTATTACCACCTACTGCATTACTTGGGCAAGTTCCGGGATGCGGATTAATTGCGAGGGTGCCCGAAACATTGAGGTCCGGCAAATTAAGACCCACCGTGCGCACACATTGGGTAGATTGATCCAAAACCGTGAAAGTATAATTCCCGGCGGCGAGGTCTTGATAAATGGGGGTAACATTTCCATTGTATAAATAATTACCCGAGCCACCACCTGCATTAATGCCAACCCGACCGATTGGTTTGCCACATTTCGGGTACTTTTCCACAAAAGTATTCACCACCAGGGGATTTTTACTCGGCATAATGATCTGTTCGATCCCAAAACAACCAGTAACCTGGTTGGTAATTGTAACAATAAAAGTATCACTCGGAATTTGACTCAGGGTATTTCCAGTAACCCCGTTCATCCAAACATAGGTCAAATTTGCATTAGGGTCGGCAGGAACCAAACTAAGGGTACCATCCTCAGCGCTACAACTAGCAGTATCGGTGGGCAAAATATTGACGTTAAAATCTGGCCCATCGCTGTTGTTTACATAAAAAAAAGTATCCAAAACGCAGGATGGAATACTGTCCAGGCTTATTTTAATGTGGTAGAATCCGGCGCCAAGGTTTTCCGCTACATTGTTGACGCTCACATTGGGCGTCCAAACAAACGTAAACTTAGATGGGTCGATGGGGGTAAATAAGATAATTCGGCCATTTACCGCACCGCAGGTAGTATTTTCGATAAAATAGCCACTGCTCAAAAATTTATTCACAATGGTATCACAATTTTGTTGTGCCATTGCAGACAATGGGAGAAGCGCGTAACTCAAAATAAAAAGCAAGCAGGATTTGAAGCAAAATTGGCGCATATAGTGTCGGTTCGTCAGATTAAATTTAAAATTGGATTGTGTGGAGCTGATTGAAATTGGATTAAAACAATCGTTCAGAAAACAGGAACGAAAATAAAACAGAAAAATGTGTACCAAATTTCTTTTTATCAAATTGCATAATTTGTGTCAATTTTGATTTTACATCGCAGGGTTGATGTTTTAAACAAGTGAAAATCAAAATTTTAGCATCAAATTTAAAATAATTATTTGCCGACAAAACGGCCACAATGTATTTCTTTAGGCGGGTACTTGCTGGTACTTTTGAACTGTGAAAGAAAGCACACAACACCAATCAACGCCTTAACAGTACCTGTTTAAAATCCTTACCGCCATGGACATTCAACAAAAGAAAACATTTTTGGCCACTGTTCCAGTATTTTCGACACTGGGCGCTACTGAAATTGAACTAATTGCCAGCATTGCGTACAATCGCCGTTCCCCAAAATTTCAGTTTGTTTTCATGCCCGATGAGCCTGCGGATTACATGTTTATTTTGGTAAAGGGCCGAATAAAAACTGGCACTTTTTCCCAAGATGGCAGGGAGGTGATCAAAGAGATCCTCCACCCAGGAGCGGTTTTTGGCGACCTCGCGTTGGCGGGAGAGCAAATGCGAAGTGATTATGCGCAAGTATTATATGATGAAGCAGAATTTCTAGCCATAAAGGTAGCGGATTTTCAGCAACTCATGTCAACCAACCAACGATTGTTGTTTGCTTGTTTGCAACATATTATGCACCGCTTGCAACGGGTAGAGGAACGCTTGGCCAAATTGGTTTTGAAAGATGCCCGTGAACGTATTATTGAGTTTTTAGTAGAAACGGCGGATAAAGAAGGTCGCCAAGTTGGGTTCGAAACACTTGTAAAACATCATTTAACGCAACAAGATATTGCCAATATCACCGGAACCAGTCGCCAAACCGTAACATCTGTTTTTAACGATTTAAGAAAATCTAATCTAATTCATTTTAATCGCAACAGCATCCTGATACGGGATGTCGCAAAGTTATCCTAAGGTCAAAGTCTCCCTCCGTAAAGTCACTTAAGCGCTACATGCTCCTGCAAAAGCCGTCTCCTTGAGACGGCTTTTCTTGTTGAAAGTTTTCCACATTTCGCTAATTTATTGGCGTAGAAATCTGTTTTTTTCGTATCTTCGCGCGCCAAACGTGGCAGACAGCGGACGGTAAACGATTGAATGTAAGCTTATTTTCATTTCGTTTCCTTCATCGAAAATTTTTTAATACCTGTCTGCCATCGATCGTTTACCGTCTTATAGCTATTGTGTATGCAAGAATCGCGGATTGTCCCTATTAACATTGAGGACGAATTAAAAACGGCGTACATCGATTATTCGATGTCAGTCATCGTATCCCGCGCACTGCCAGATGTGCGCGACGGTCTCAAACCTGTTCATCGCCGTGTTTTGTACGGCATGCTTGATTTGGGCCTGAGTTACAACAAAACCTATAAAAAATCGGCCCGTATTGTGGGTGAAGTGCTGGGTAAATACCACCCACACGGGGATGCCTCGGTGTATGACACCATGGTGCGGATGGCCCAGGAATGGAGTTTGCGCTATCCTTTGGTGGATGGCCAAGGTAACTTCGGATCTATGGACGGCGATAGTCCGGCGGCCATGCGTTACACCGAAGCGCGTTTGCGGCGTATTACCGACGAAATGTTGAATGACATTGATAAAGATACGGTTGATTTTCAATTGAATTTCGATGATTCTTTGCAGGAGCCTTCCGTTTTGCCGAGTAAACTGCCCAATTTGCTGATTAATGGCGCTTCCGGTATCGCGGTTGGTATGGCAACTAATATGATGCCACACAACCTGCGCGAAGTGTGTTCGGCTATTATCGCGGCAATTGACAATCCGGAAATCACCATTGATGAACTGATGGAACATGTCAAAGCCCCCGATTTCCCAACTGGAGGCATTATTTATGGCATGACCGGGGTACGGGAAGGCTTGCGTACAGGTAGAGGCCGTTGTGTCGTGCGTGCCAAAACAGAGATTGAAACAGACGATAAAGGGCGGGAAACCATCATTGTACATGAAATTCCTTACCAAATCAATAAAGCGGTGCTGATTGAAAAAATCGCCGCCCTGGTGCACGAAAAAAAAATATTAGGCATTTCGGATATCCGCGACGAATCGAACCGCGAGGGTGTGCGCATTGTCATTGAAATTAAGCGTGATGCTGCTGCAAATGTAATTTTGAGCCAATTATTCAAAATGACCCCGCTGCAAACCAGTTACGGCATCAATAATATTGCTTTGGTAAATGGCCGACCACGGGTACTGAACCTGCAGGATTTGGTGCTGGAGTTTATCAAATTCCGCTTGGAAGTCATTGTACGCCGTACAAAATATGATTTGCGGAAAGCCGAAGAACGCGCCCATATTCTCGAAGGCTTGCTGATTGCGCTCGATCACCTGGATGAAGTAATCGCCTTGATTCGTGCTTCCAAAGACGCAGAAGAAGCCCGCGAGGGTTTGATGACCCGTTTTGGCCTTTCAGAAATACAGTCAAAGGCCATTCTTGCCATGCGCTTACAGCAGTTGACTGGTCTGGAACGTGACAAAGTTCGGGCAGAATACGACGAATTGCAAAAGAAAATAGCCGAATTGAAGGCCATTTTAGCCGATGAAATGCTGCAACGCAGCATCATTAAACAAGAACTTACCGATATCAATGATCGTTTTGGCGATGAACGTCGTACCTCCATTGAAATTGATGAAGCGGATATCAGCATGGAGGATCTGATTGAAAACGAGGAAGTGGTCATTACCATTAGCCATGCTGGTTACATCAAACGCACGCCGATCACCGAATACCGCGCTCAAGGACGTGGTGGTCGTGGCGCACAAGGCGTACGTACCCGCGGCGAGGATTTTGTGGAGCACATGTTTACCGCCACAACCCATCAAAGTTTGCTTTTATTTACTGAAAGTGGACGATGTTTTTGGCTAAAAGTATATGAAATTCCGGAAGGTGCTAAAGCTACCGCGGGTCGTGTTATTCAAAATTTGCTGAATATTCCGAAAGAAGACCGCGTTCGCGCCTTCATCATCGTTAAGAATTTGCAGGACGACGATTTCATTAACAATCATTATATTGTATTTTGCACCAAACGGGGCCAAATCAAAAAAACCCTGTTGGAAGAATACTCCAGACCGCGACAAGGCGGCATCAATGCCATCGGGATCAATGAAGGCGACGCTTTGATTGAAGCAAAACTGACCAATGGCAAAAATGAAATTATCCTTGCAGTGCGTAGTGGCCGGGCCATTAGATTTAACGAAGAAGATGTACGTCCAATGGGTCGTACCGCTTCCGGGGTGCGTGGTATTCAAGTAGAAGACAATGGTGAAGAAACCGTGGTTGGTATGGTGTGTGTAGATCCAAGTGACCCGAATGCGAGTGTGCTGGTGCTTTCTAAAAATGGCCTTGGTAAACGTTCGGCATTGGAAGATTACCCAACCCAGGGACGCGGTGGCAAAGGGGTAAAAACCATGCAAGTAACTGAAAAAACCGGTTATTTGGTGGCAATTAAATCGGTTACGGACCAAGATGATTTGATGATTACGACCAATTCAGGGATCACGATTCGTACCGCCGCTTCTGAACTGCGGGTAATGGGTCGCGCTACCCAGGGCGTGAAAATTATTCGCTTGGAAGATCAAGATTCTATTGCGGATGTGACCGTGGTGGCTTCAGCGCCCGACGAACCAGAAGAAATGATCGTGGCAGAATAAACTTCCGCGATACTTTTTCGGATGTGCAACGTCCACATTGCCAAATTCTAAAACTATTAAAATAATAGAACAACCATGAAAAAGACGTTCTTAGCCCTCGTTGGCTTTTTATGCATCGCCAGCAGTGTTGCAACTGCACAAGATGACGGCGCTAAATTGGCTAAAAGTGCCGGAAAAGCGCTTGCAACCTACAATATGGACCGTGCGAACAACAAAGCCAAATTGGAAGATGCAAAAATGAAAATTGATCAGGCACTCCAAACCCCTGAAGCACAAGCACTTCCATCTGCATGGCTTACAAAAGGCGATGTGTACACAACGCTGATTGAAGGTGATATGGGACGTCGTCTGGTTGATCCAAAAGCCCCTTTAAGTGGTGACAATGATGCCCTCGTTGCCTTCGCTGCCTATAAAAAAGCGTACGAAATTGCCATTAAAAAATACGACAAAACGGACGCAGTAAAGGGCATTGTGGGTATTGAATCTAATTTGATCAATGTGGGTGTTGAAAAATATACCGCCGCGGCTTATGATAAAGCATTTTATTCGTTCCAGGGCGCTTTGGATGCCAACGAAATTTTGAAGGCAAACGAACAAAAAAGCAGCCTGGATGATCCAAAACAATTGGATGAAATCATATATTTCACTGGAAAATCGGCTTCCTTGGCTAAAATGACCAAAGAGGCCGTGCCTTACTACGAACGTTTGTACAAAAAAGGGACCGACAATGCAGATGTGTACCAAGGCCTGTACGATGCAAAAATAGAAATGGCCGACGCAGCAGGTGCCGACAAAATCCTGGTGGAAGGCCGTGCAAAATTCCCGGATGATCCATCCTTGTTGTTTACTGAAATTAATGCCTTGTTGAAAGCCGGTAAATTGGATGAGTTGATCGACCGTTTGAAACAAGCCATTAAAAAGGAAGATACCAACATTAGTTTGTATGTTACCCTGGGTAATGTGTACGACAACTTGTTCCAAAGCATGTTGAAGGAAAAAAATGATGCGAAAGCGACTGAATATTTCAATGAAGCCAATAAGTATTACGGCCAAGCGCTCGCACGCGATCCTAAAAACGCAGATGCAACCTACTCAATTGGCGCATTATACTACAATAAAGCTGCGTTTTTGACTCAAGAAATGAATGCAATCACGGATTTTAGTGCTGCAGGTTTGAAAAAACTGGACGGACTGAAAAACCAAGTGATGGGCTTATTTGACCAAGCATTGCCTTACTTCCAGAAAGCAGAAAACCTGAATCCAAACGATACCAACACCTTGGTGGCGTTGACAGAAATTTATGCGCGTAAAGAAGATGAACTTTCATTGGAATTCAAAAAGCGCATGAATGTGGTGAAAGGGGGTGGCAAAAACGAGACTGCTTATTTCAAAAATTAGTTTTCCTGCTTTTAGGCTTTCGCCGAAGTGCGCGGTAACTAAGTTAAAAATGGAAAATTGGAACGGCACCTCGTTTCAGTTTTCCATTTTAATTTTTATTATAAAAGGTGTAGCAAGGTTTGTGCTCCTAATAAAAAAAACATAAATGCTACAAAGCGGTTGGCGTAAACAGCCAAACGATCAGAACGTTGCACAATTGCAGTTGCCAGGTAGGCGTATAAGCTAAGTACTAAGAAAGTACCCAAACTAACGCCCGTGGCGAAAAGGAGGGTATGGATCAGGGTTTCTTCGCCCCACCAGCCTTCCATTTTCAGCCAGCCGCAATACACAAACCAATATGGAACGGCGAGTAAATTAAAGATACTGAGTAAAATACCCCTTCCCATTTGACCGATCGCCGAATAAGTCATCACAACATCACCCTTGTTTTTTGAGGTTTCGGGTGCAAACAGAAAATAAACAGCCAATCCCCAAAATATAGGTACCGATAACCAGGTAAACCAGTTGGTCGCGGCCGGATTTTGCAAAAACCAATCGGATAAAAGTATGGCCAGCCAAGCCTGAAAAAACTCGGCAAAGGCCGCTCCAATTGCTAGAAAAAGCGCCGCAGATAAGGTCCTGGCAATGGCCGTTTGTGCCACCGACAAACTGATCAATCCAGGTGGTAAAGAACCAAATAAACTTAAAAGCACGCCAGCACAAAGCAAGATCATCGTTATTTTTGACGGGAAATTACCAGCATTTTTGAAATTTGTATTCTATGTCGACTGTTTTTAGCATAATTACGGTGGTATACAATGGTGAAGCACTGCTTCCCGGCACCATCGAAAGTGTTCAACGCCAAACTTACCCACAGGTGGAATACCTGATTATTGATGGCGGATCGAAAGATGGCACTTTAGGTATCATACAATCCTATGCGGCAAAGATGCCCAAGCTGGTTTGGGTTTCGGAACGGGACAAAGGCTTGTATGATGCTATGAATAAGGGTTTGCGCAGGGCTACCGGCGATTTTGTGTGGTTTTTGAACGCTGGCGACCATTTACATGCCCCCGATACCCTCGAAAAGATGGCCAAAAGCCTCGAGCCTGAAACAGATGTATTGTACGGAGAAACACAATTGGTCCAAGAAAACCGCAATCCTGTCGGCCTGATGAGTGCGCTCAGTACCCGGCCACTTCCCAAAGAGTTGCATTGGCGCGATTATTTAGGGGGTATGCTGGTTGTACATCAATCTTTTGTACCGCGCCGGATAATTGCCCCCGAATACATCGAAAACAACTTGTGTGCAGATTACGACTGGTGCATTAAAATATTGAAAAAAAGCCGTAAAAATACCTTCACAGATCTAATTTTAAGTGATTACCTCATGGGTGGCATTTCAAAAGCCCGCCACCGCCAATCCTTAAATGATCGGTTTAAGATCATGCGCAACCATTTTGGGTTGATTCCTACCCTGCTTGCCCACACCTGGATTGTGCTGCGCGCTGGTTTGCATCGAATCCGTCGGCTGGGTAAAACTACATATTGATTAATTTACCGGCTTTGTCCAATACAATTCTGCCTGCGCTGTCTTTTTTTACCCTTCCGCATTCAGCAATCGGATCATGTTCGAACATTAGGATGTGATTTTGTGCAACAGCGGCCTCCAGCATATCTGCCTTTTCTTGTAAGGTAACAAGGGGGCGAATATCGTAAGCCATGACAAAAGGCATTCCGACATGCCATTGGGAAGGCAGGCTGTCTGCACAATATACAACCGTTCCTTTCTCCGTGCGCAACATAGGCGCCATCATTGCCTCTGTATGTCCGTACAGAAAGCGAATATTGAAATCTTTTATAAAACGTTGATTTTGTTTTACTTTAATAAATTCCAGTCTGCCCTGCTCTTTAAGTGGAAGAAAATTTTCTTTTAAAAACGAAGCTTTTTCCCGTGCGTTGGGCTGCATCGCCCAGTCGAAATGCCGTTGATTGGTCCAGTAAACCGCGTTTGGAAAGGTAATTTCATCCACACCAGCAGCATTGCGCCAAATAGCGCCCCCACAATGATCGAAATGCAAGTGGGTAAAAAACACATCGGTTACGTCGGAAGGTTGCACGCCTTCAGCAGCCAGCGAACTCAGCAGGGTTTCGGAACCGTGGGGTTCAAAATGGCTGCGAAATTTCTCGTCCTGTTTATTTCCAATACCGGTATCAATTAGAATGGTTCGATTGCCGGTTTGTACCAATAAGGCCCGCATGGCCCAGGTACACATATTTTGGGCATCGGGCGGATTCAAACCGGCCCACATGCGCTTAGGCACCACACCAAACATCGCGCCGCCATCTAATTTGAAGTATCCAGTAAGGATTGATTTTAACACCATGGTAAATACATTATTGCGAAAAAGAAGGATAAACGGCAAAGGTAGGCGTAAATTTGCGGCCAAATCACGTTAGATCAAATTACTATATGGCGTTTCTGTGACAAAACTGGTTATACATTGACACATTTACGCTTTTTCTCATTTTTGCGCGTTTACTTTTGCATTGAATTTAATCCAGATTGATAAGCGCTCATTTTTATCACAATTCCATTTATGATAAAGACGAACTACCTGCCTTTTGCTTTGCTGTTTCTTTGTTGCGCAATCAATTTGACCGCTCAAAAATTGACAGCGCCGGCTCCAAAAACAGAAGTATTGAATTTCTCTGATACTGCGCGGTATTTCGAGCGTGTTACCGAATTTGGGATGTTATGGGGCGGAATGCTATATTTTGGCGATTTATCAGACGATCAATTTTCTGGCTTAGAAGAAGTTAACTTCACCAATGCGGGTATTTTTGTACGCCGTCATATCTGGCCTAACATCGCATTGCGGGGCAATTTGACCAGCGGTGTTTTATCCAGCATTGACCAGCCATATCCGGAACGCAATTACAATTTTACCAACCGCGTAAGTTCCCTTTCACTTCAGGCGGAGTGGGATATTTTTGGCAAACGCCGATACCGTCGAGTTGATACCCTCACCTATGTACTGGATAATTACACCCAACATGCTTTGGTGAATGTTTTTCGCCACAACCTGTTGCCGTACGGTTTCGTCGGGTTTGGCGTCATGCGTTCGAAGGCACACACCAATTTTAAATATCCGGATGATGGCATTGAGACGCCCGAAATGCTGGAAGACAAACGCCTTGGCAGTCAGGTAAGGATCAAAAAAGTGCTTCTGCTGGGTGGAGGTTTGAACCTGGATTTAAACAGGCGGTGGTTGCTGGGTGCTGAAGTAGGTGCAAGTACCAATTTTGACGATTACGTTGACGGGGTAAGTCAAACCGGCAATCCCAAAATGTATGATATTTTTCTTACGGGTTCAATTAACCTGAGTTACCGCATTGGGGTACGTGACCGCGATGGTGATGGCACCCCTGATGCGAAGGATAAATGTCCTGAAACGCCGGGGATGGGACGCACCAAAGGCTGCCCCGATGCCGATAATGACGGTATTTCAGATAAAGAAGATGAATGCCCGCGGGTGGCTGGCGTATTGTGGCTTGCTGGCTGTCCTGTTAAAGATTTTGATCAGGATGGCGTGCCGGATGTCGACGATGAATGTGAAAAAGTGGCAGGATTACCCCAATTTAAAGGCTGTCCGGATACGGATAGCGACGGAATAGAAGACCGCCAGGACTCCTGTATCACGGTAGCAGGTTTGGTGCAGTTTCAAGGCTGCCCGGACACCGATGAGGATGGGATTGAAGATAAAAAAGACGCTTGTCCAAAGGAAAAAGGCATTGAAGCCTATTATTATGGTTGTCCGGTGCGCGATACCGATGATGATGGTGTAGAAGATCGTTACGACCGTTGCCTGATTGTTGCCGGCAAACTCGAATTGGGTGGCTGCCCCGACAAGGACAACGACGAAGTAGAAGACGCCCTGGATTTATGCCCAGGTACGCCAGGAACGAAAGAAAATAAGGGTTGTCCGGTAATCGAACAAAAAGATGCTGAAAAACTCAAAGTTGCGGTAAAAGCCGTTAAGTTTGAAACGGGCAAAGCGGTGTTAAAGCCTGAATCTAATAAGGTATTAAATGAAATTGCACTTATTTTGAACAAATACCCTGATTATTCGCTCAAAATAGAGGGTCACACCGATAATGTGGGCAAAGTTGAAAAAAACCAGGCCTTGTCGGAGCAACGTGCAAAAATATGCGCCACTTACATCGGACAAAAGGGGGTTGCCGCCAACCGTGTCCAATCGAAAGGATTTGGCAGCAGCAAACCAATTGCTGATAATAAAACCGCACCGGGCAAAGCACAAAACAGACGCGTAGAATTTACCCCTTACTTGCCGGAAAAAAATTAACGTTGTTTGCGTACAAAATCGAGTACGGGATCCTTTCCGGTTTTGTAATCTTCGTAAGACAATGGAATTTTTTCATCCAGTTTCAACATATCAGGACCGCCTTTTCCATCTTGCATTGACTTGGATGGAAAGTATATTTGTAACTTACTGTTTGGCAGGGTGAAACTTTTTGAAGTACCATATTGATACACACGACCGGCGGGAACTTCTCCAATCAGCTGGGCTTTTGTTTCTTTACCAAATTGTGCGGCTAATTGAATGGCTGCGCCCCCCGTATACAGGTTGCTGGCTACAAATAATTTGCCCTTTTTATTCACCTCCGGCATGGCTTTCAATTTTTCTATGAGTTGAAAACCGTCGGCTGCATTACCACCCATGTTAAACCGCAAATCGAACAAGATTTTAATATTGGGTGTACGGCCCAAAAAAGCCAGGAGCGAATCGGTAAAAATGCGGAAACTCGGTAATTGACTGGCTAAAACTGAATCGCCAACAGCCAGGGCCATTTCGGCACTCACACAACGGTTATATTGCACATACAGCGTGCTATCATCGGCAAGCCAATGGTTGGTATAATAACTTTGAGGTGGCTGCCATCGAATATCCCGTTTTTCCTGCTGGGTTTGCAAAGGCATCATGTCTTTGCCATTTTTAAGGTTGATAGGGTGTACTTTCACCGTTTCCGTTCCTTTTTGGGCATTTTCTACAGTTAATACCAAGGTATCATTTTGGGAAATACCGGCAAGTTGAAAAGCACGCGGGAACCGCAAATAATTGAACCCGTCTTTATATACACTATATTCGTTTTCAACAGCAACATAGGGGCTCAATCTATTTACCACTTCCTTTATATCCAATCCATTGATTTTTAGCACTTTTTTTGCCATTGCATTTTCGAAACGCTTTACAGTGCCACTTACATACACTGCGTCGGCGTAATACCCCAATCCAAACGGAATTGGGTTTTCGGCCATCATAAATTTGGTAAGATCAGCGTAAGTATTGGCGTCTTTTGCTTTGGCAAGCAGGGCTTGAACCGACAGCGCCGTTTGGAAATTGTTGAGGGAAGGAAGTTTGGCCAGCAACTGATCGTATGCTTGTTCAAACTCCTTTTTTGACATCCGATCGAAGAAAAAAGGTGCTTGTTCGGGTAAAATCCGTTTCAAAACAGCAAGATCGGCCTGCCATTGTTGGGGCGTCAACTGGGCTTGCACCAAGGTGGCACTCAAAAAGACCCACAAAAAAATCAATTTGTATTTCATTCCGCTCATTAATCGTAATTATTTGAAAATGAAATTATTATGAATATTAAAACCAACCCGTTTTGCGGCGACGTGTGCTGCTGCCGCCCAAGCCGAGTACACCCAGCAGTCCACGGGTCAATTCGCGGGCCACGGTACGCCCCACTTGCCGGGCGAGCGGATTATCCATAACCGATTCGATCACCGACTTTTCCTCTTTTCCACGTGCTTTGGGTTTTTCATTTTCCGAAATTTCACCCTGGACTTCCTGAATTTTCTCGGTCAAAATTTCATAAGCGCTTTCCCGGTCAATGACCTGATTGTATTTGCGGGCGAGGTCGGAACGATCAATCAAGTGGTCAATTTCGGTAGGCGTCAACACATCCATTCTGCTTTCAGGTGCGCGCATGAGCGTGTGTGCAAGGGGCGAAGGAATGCCTTTTTCGTTCAAAACACTTACAAATGCCTCTCCAATACCCAAATTGGTCAATAAATCCTCCGTTTCATACCATTTGGTGATGGGATAATTTTCGGCGGCCATTTTTATGGCTTTCCGGTCTTTGGCCGTAAACGCACGCAAGGCATGTTGAATTTTCAAACCCAATTGCGCCAACACGCTGTCCGGAATATCCGCCGGATTTTGGGTGATAAAAAACACCCCTACCCCTTTTGAACGAATTAATTTGATGATCGACTCCATTTGTTGCATCAACGCATCGGTCGCTTCCTGAAAAACCAGGTGGGCCTCATCAATAAAAATACAAAGTTTGGGTTGCTCGACATCACCTTCTTCCGGAAAGGAGGCATATATCTCGGCCAACATTTGTAACATGAAGGTGCTGAACAACTTAGGTCGATCTTGAATATCGGTCAAACGCACCACACTGATCACGCCTCGGCCATTTTCATCCATGCGGCACAAATCCTGCACATCAAACGATAATTCGCCAAAGAATTGTTCTGCTCCTTGTTGCTCCAATTCGACTACTTTGCGCAAAATAGTTGCGGCTGTTGCAGCGCTAAACTGGCCATATTCTGCCTCCATTTCTTCTTTTCCTTCATTCCCTAGGAACTGCAATACTTTTTTAAAGTCGCGCAAATCAAGCAGGGGTAAACTGCGGTCTTCACAATATTTGAAAACGACGGCCACTACCCCACCCTGGGTGTCGTTGAGGCCCAGGATACGGCTGAACAAAACGGGTCCGAATTCGACCACTGTACTGCGCAATCGCACGCCTTTTTCGCCGGAAAGCGATAAAAACTCAACGGTATTGCCGGTAGGACGCCAGCTAATGCCAATATGACCGGCGCGTTCGGTGATTTTCGGGTTGTTGGTACCGGGCATGGCAATACCCGAAAGGTCACCTTTGATGTCCATGAGCAAACAAGGGACGCCATTAGACGCCAACTGTTCCGAAAGGGCTTGCAAGGACTTGGTTTTGCCGGTACCTGTTGCGCCGGCAATAAGGCCGTGGCGGTTCATGGTGCGTAAGGGGGCTTTCACCTGAAGTCCAGAGACAGCAGTAGCATCGAGCATGGCAGCGCCCAGTACGATAGAAGGGCCAGAAAATGTGTACCCGGCAGTTATTTCGGCAGAAAAATCCGCTATTTTTGACATGTGTTTGGACTTTGCATTTAAAAGATACGAAATTGGGGCGATGTGGCAAAATTAGTATAGTAAACTGTGATTCATCTATTTTTGTTGAAATGATCCGAAAATGCACCCAAAGTATTCTGTTTCCTTGCTTTCTGACCCGAATGTTTTTGCCGATGCTGCTGCATTGTATTTAAAAGTGCGCGCACAAGAACAGTGGATATACCCGGATGGGCTGTTGCCTTTGCTCCCGCAGGTGCCTGCGCAACACCCGCATGCGCACTTGTGGACCTGGCGTCGACGGGGTTTGGTCAGGCTGGTGCGGTATTTGAGCCATCATTTTTCTGAAACACCATTTAAAGTGTTAGACGTAGGCTGTGGCAACGGCTGGATGTCGCATTATTTGGCAAAAAACCTGCCCCAGGCACATATTTTAGGGGTAGATGTCAACCTGACCGAGTTGGAACAGGCGGTGCGGGTGTTTCAAAGGCCTAATTTACAATATGCTTTTGCCGATTTAGATGCGCAAGTTTTACCGGAACAACAATTTGATTTGGTTTTGTTTGCGGGTGCTTTTCAATATTTTAGAGCCCCCGAAAAAGTGCTTTCTGCTGCGCGCCGGGTATTGAAACCGGGCGGTTTGGTGCATATTATTGACACAAATTTTTACAAAAACGAAACGGCACAGGCAAAAGCCCAGGCAGGCACGCTTTCCTATTATACCCAACTAAACGTGCCGGAAATGGCCGCTTTTTACCACCATTTTTTAAAAAAAGATATTCCGGGAACGGATCGATTGGATACGCTGGAAGGTCGTTTTTTACAAAAAATAGGCTATTTATCGCCCTTTCCTTGGATGGAAATTCGATTTTAATCGATGTAACGTTTAGTAAGTCCGTCGTAGAAATCAATGCGGCGGTCGCGGAAAAAGGGCCATATACGGCGTACATCCTCGGTGCGTTGTTTGTCGATTTCCAACACGACATTTTCTTCCAGGTGCGCACTTGTTTGGAGGAGCACTTCACCTTGCGGACCAGCGACAAAACTTTGGCCCCAAAATTCGATGCCATTGGTAACGCCCGTCCAATCTTGCTCTGTTCCTACCCGATTTACAGCAACTACTGGAAGCCCATTTGCCACTGCATGTCCGCGTTGAATGGTAAACCAGGCCCCATGTTGGCGTTCTTTTTCGGCCGGGGTATCGGTGCTTTCCCAGCCTATTGCGGTTGGGTAAATGAGTATTTCTGCACCAGCCAACGCCATTAAACGGGCCGCTTCAGGGTACCATTGGTCCCAACAAACCAGCACACCTAATTTTCCCACGGATGTTTGAATCGGTTGAAAGCCCATATCGCCGGGCGTGAAATAGAACTTTTCGTAATACGCGGGATCATCCGGAATGTGCATTTTCCGGTACTTGCCCGCAATAGATCCATCTTTTTCGAACACAACGGCCGTATTGTGGTAAAGACCGGGTGCGCGTTTTTCGAACAGAGAACTCACCAAAACGACGCCGTGCTCTTTGGCCGCGGCACTAAATACGGCGGTGTCGGAGCCAGGAATGGGTTCGGCAAGGTCAAACATCGCGGTTTCTTCGGCCTGGCAAAAATAGATACCGCAGTGTAATTCTTGCAAAATGACCAATTCTGCGCCTTTTGCTGCACATCCGGCGATACCTGCGATGGATTTTGCAATATTTGCCTGTTTGTCAGTGGAGCAGGCATGTTGTACAAGACCAACGTTTATTTTTTTGGATGCCATGGGCACGGATTTTACTTTTAAAACGGGATTGGATTTAAACGACACCGACTGGGTACTGCATAGTAACACAATGCAGCGAACCATGTTGCAAGATCAAGGGGCTACAATTGATGCCGATAATTTCATGCGCCGGGAAAATGTCTTTAAAAATCGTCAACGCGGCTTCATCTTGGGGCACATTGTAGGTTGGTACCAATACCGCGCCATTGATAATCAAGAAGTTGGCATAGGTTGCGGGCAGGCGGTGGCCGTCTTCATCATAACAGGCATCTGGCCAAGGCAGGGGCACGAGTTGCATATCCGCCTCCTTTTTTAATTCGGCCTCCATTTTTTGCAGGGCTTCAAAATGTTCATCGCTTGGGTCGGTGCAACGAACGTAGGCAATGGTGTTGGTGTTGCAAAACCGCGCAAGGGTATCAATGTGGGAATCGGTATCATCGCCGGCGAGGTAGCCATGGTGCAACCAGATGATGCGTTCGACGCCAAACAGCACTTTCAACAGCGACTCGAGGGCACCTTGCGAAAGATGCGGATTGCGGTTGGGTGAAAGCATGCACTCGGTAGTGGACATGAGTACACCTGCGCCGTTGCTTTCAATAGCCCCACCTTCGAGTGCCAAACCTCCCGGTAAAAGCATGGCGTTAAAAATACCTTTTTTTTGTAAAACACTGGTAATCAAGTTGTCTTTATTGGCTGGAAACTTTAATCCCCAACCATTGAAGACAAAATCAAGGATAACCTGTGTGCCATTCGATTCGTTTTCGACGGTAATACCGCCGTGGTCGCGTGCCCAGGTATCGTTAGAATCGCAGTCGACCAGGATCAGCCGGTCGTCCGGAATATTGGAAAGCAATTTCCGGGTAGCTGCTACATCCTTACAAACGACCAATACTTTTTCAAAACGCGCAATGGTTTCGGCGATTTCGATAAAACAAGGCAACACTTGATCCATGACAGCCGCCCAATCGGTATCGGCATGGGGAAAAGTGAGTTGAACCGCGCTTTGCGGCTCCCATTCTGCGGGCAAACGATATTTCATGGCGCAAAGGTACGCGGTGTTTTAAAAAACTATTCGATTACCTGCGCCGCTTCATTATTTTTTGCAAAAATGTAAGCTGTTTTTTTGCCCACCTGTACGGGACGAATTCGGCGGGTTGGGCCTTTTACGAGCACCTTGCCCATGGGTTGCACTTCCAGCTGGCCTTGAGGCCCTATGTGCAATATTTTCCCATAAAATGCATCGTAACGGCCCATTTCGATATTAGATTCGTAGAAATTGCCCCCCAGGAGTACTTCTTTATTGCCGTCACCGTCTATATCCGACCAATGTGCAGCAGTGAGCGCGCTCCATTGCAGGGCATCGGGCAAATCGTAGGATTTAAATTCGAGGCCTTTACCCGTGTTTTCAAAGTACCTGCTTTCGAGACAATCCACGCTGCGTTCGACCGATTTGCTTAGTTTTTCTTTGCCAAAAAGTTCTGTTAAACTCATTTTAGCATAAGCTTTGGCATATAATATTTTCTTTTTCATGCCCGGCAAGGCTTTAATCATTTCGTCGTGGTTGGCAAACGGCAATTCGCGTCCATCCAAGTAATAACTCAAAATGGATTCTGATTGGCCATTTTCGTCAAAATCAGCCACATACATGCGGACGGGTTCTTTTTCCGAGGCGTGCAAACGGCTGTTTTTGCCGAGGTTTCCGGCCAGCAGATCTATGTCGCCATCGCCATCAAAATCGGCGGGTAAAACAAAATTCCACCATCCACTGCCCGTTTCGAGTGTCTTTTTCTCAAAATTGCCCCCATTATTTACAAAAATGGTGATCGGTTCCCATTCGATGGCTAGTACCAAATCCTGATCGCCGTCCTGGTCAATATCCGTCCAGGCGCCGCCTTTTACCAGCCCGGCTTCCAGCAGTTGCGGTGCGCGTTGGGTGGTGACTTCTTCAAATTTTCCATTTCCCATATTTTGCAACAGGCAGGATTTGGGCGTGATGCCATACTTCCAGGGTTCGGCCCGGGCGCCAAAAAACAGGTCGGGCAAGCCATCGCCATTAAAATCGGCGGGTAAAACACAGGAGGCGGTCATGTAAATGGTTGGAAAATCGGTGGCACGGGTAAAATTGCCTTTTCCGTCATTGCGGTAAAGCCGTTGTTGCATGGCCTCATCATTGTCCCGGAATTCGTTGCCACCGGAAGCGATGACCAAATCGAGGTCGCCATCTTTTTCAACATCAATTAAAACAGCATCTACATCCTCAAACAGGCTGTCATTAAGGATGGCTTCGGGTGTTTTCAAGACAAATTTACCGGCTTTCGTTTGCAAGTACAGGGCTGCGCGTTCGCGTTTGGCACTTCCGAAAAACACATCTTCCAGTCCGTCGCCGTTAATGTCGCCTACTGCCAGGGCCGGTCCTTCGCGGGAAACCATCCAGGGAATGAGTTTTTCGCGGTTGAATTCGACGAAACTGTTTTCAATATGTTGGTGTCCCAGGCCCAAATCGGCTGTTACATCTTTTAGAGGGACATATGGAATATTGTATTTTTGCCAGCGGTCAAGGTCTAATTTGGGAAGGGCCTTTTGCCAACTCAAATTGACCGTTTTATTGGAATTCCAAGATTCCAGCCGTTGGTACGTGTTGTCCGGCCAAATGACCAGCACTGAATCGATACTTGCCGGATCTCCCAGGCCAATGTGAAGGGGAATTTGGGCACTCGACAAAAAGCCCCGCACGGGATAGGATTCGGCGCTCAAAATAGATTGGTCTTTTTTATACACCAGTACGCGGGCACCAATGGCGTTTATATTATTTTCGGAGCCCTTTAAAGCCAGCGACAGGAAATTACCTTGCGTTTTTTTATTTTCTGTCACTAAATTTTTATATATAAATGGCTCATCTTCAATGTTGTTTACAATAATATCCAAATCGCCATCATTATCAAGGTCGGCATAAATGGCTCCGTTGGAAAAGCTGGGTAAATCGCCTTCAATTTGCAATTTCAGGTCGTTGAACTGTAGTTTGCCGCCATTGTGGTAAAACTTGTTGGGGATTTTGATGCGCGGCATTTTCTCTACAATATCCAGTTCCTGCTCCTGTACGTGGTTGGTATTGTCTTTTAACTTCAACTCCCGGTCCTCCTGAAATTTCACATAATCAATGTCATTCATGCGGCGCGGAATCCCGTTGCTTACAAACAGGTCTTTGTAACCGTCTTCATCAAAATCGAGCATCAGGGCCGACCAGGACCAATCGGTCGCCGCGATGCCTGAAAACAAGCCAATTTCGCTAAAAGTACCGTTGGTATTGTTTAGTTGTAGGTTGTTGCGGGTGTATTGGTAGGCGTATCCGATGTTGATTTTATGGTTAAACAGGTCGTAGGTATCCTCGCCCAGCGAACTTTTCAGGATAAAAGGATCTTCGGGCAACATATCGAGCGAGAAAATTTCCGACCAGCCGTCGTTGTTTACATCGGCAATTTCAACGCCCATGGTATATTGGCTGGTATGCATGAGCGCCTCCTTACTCATTTCCTTAAAGGTTCCGTTGCGCTGGTTGATGTACAGGTAGTCGTTTTCGTGAAAATCGTTGCCGATGTATAAATCCGGATAGCCATCGTTGTTTACATCGCCTGCCACTACCCCCAAACCATACCCGATCACATTGCTCAGAATGCCGGAATTGGGTGTAACATCCACAAAACCGCCCTTGTCGCTGCCATCAGGTTGTCTCGCCAAAGGGCCATCATTGCGCAACAATTTATCGCCCGCCAATGGGTGCGTTACGTCGGCGAAGGTTTTGCGCGGACCAAACGTGCCGTTGTGGTGTACCGAATGATTGAGTTGAAACAAATCGAGGTCGCCATCAAGGTCATAATCAAAAAACACCGCCTGGGTAGCAAAACCTACTAAATCCAGCTTGTAATAAATGGCCTCATCGGCATACACAGGAATTCCGTTGTCGATGCTTTTACACACAAACAACTGGTTTTGGCCCTTAATATTTTGATATTCACCGAGTTGGCCCACGTACAAATCGAGCATGCCGTCGTTGTTTATATCCACCACACTCACGCCGGTGGTCCATCCATCCATGCCTGCCACGCCCGCTTGCTCGGTGATGTCTTTGAATTTGAGGTTTCCTTCATTGAGGAACATCTTATTCGGCCCCATGTTGCTGGTAAAATACAAATCTACCAGTCCATCATTGTTAAAATCGCCCGCAGCAACGCCGCCTCCATTAAAAAAATACATGTAGTTAAACACGTTAAACGCACCGCTTTGCCGCAATACATTTTCAAAATCAAGGCCAGTTACGTCTTTGCGCAACAATTGAAAAACGGGATCGCCTCCTTTTGTTTTTTGACAAGCGGCGAAAAGCAGCACCATGATAAACCCAATCAAGCGAAGCAAAGCAAATTGAAATATCTTCATCTTATAATACATAAAAAACTGTTAATCAATTATTTTTATTTCAGTTGAAACAAGCGCGGTTGCTTGTTGTTGATCGTAACCAGCAGGTTTTTTTTGCCATTTACAGGCAATAACAAGAGTGCTTTCACGTCTCCGCGCACAAAAAAGCCACTGTCGCGATTTTCTATACGCTGGTATTGTCCGTTGCCCTGGTTGAGGAGTACATGCCCAAAACTGGCGTCCAATTTTGAAAACTGGGGCATAAAACCAGCATCATTTCCGGCCAAAACCAGGTCGTTTTTGCCATCACCGTTGAGATCTTGTACAAAAATGGCTTTTACGCAAGACAATTGCACTTCAGCGGGCAGGGCTTGCAGGGTAAAATTGCCCTTGCCGTTGTTGATGGCCACGGCTGATTTGAAGTAATTGCCTTCCCGCACGAGGGATGCCTTTATTTTATCTTCCGGTAGCAATTCCTGGATGGATTTTTGAGCATAATCAACGTGTTTCAGGTTTTGTTTTTTCAGCAAAGGCAGTTGGGAGGTGAGTTCTTTTTTCAGCGGAATGGGCATGTCTTTTCCGTTGATTTGGCGGGTCATGATTTTCTCGATGGTTCCGTTGTTGTCAAAGTCGTTGATCCATAATTTAGCGGGATGTTCAGCATCGCCTTTTACATAAAAGTTCTCGCCGCGGTTGCCGAGGATCAAATCCTGGTCGCCATCGCCATCCACATCATCCGATTGAACGGCATACCACCAGCCCGCATATTGGTCGAGGTTGGTTTTTACTTTTTCCAACAAGCCATTTTTGATTTCAAATATGGTCGGACTCCCCCACTCGCCCACAACCACCAATTCGGGGGTTGCATCGCCTACCACATTGCTGAGGCAGGCACTGGTGACCATGCCTAATTTACTAAAATCGGGCGCAAGTGACTTGGCCATGTCATGAAAATTACCTTTTCCGTCATTTTGGTATAAAAAATGGCGCGGCGGCACCCCGTATTGTGCGGGTATGCTGCGGCTTCCGACAAACAGGTCGAGGTGGCCATCCTGATTATAATCGAAGGGAATTGCCACGGCGGTGTTGTATCCATTGAGGGGCAAGGCGCGTTCATTGAGGGTAAAATGGCCTTTCCCGTCGTTGAAATACATCCGGCTTTGCATAAAGCGGGAGTTCAGGGGCTGTTCGTTGCCACCTGAGCCTACAAACAAATCGGGATCTTTATCGCCATCGGCATCAAAGAAACATATATAGGTGTCTTCAAAAATTGAATCGCGGTCAAAAGTTGCACGGTCGGAACTATTGAACGTGCCATTGGCGGTTTGCAGGTATAATTGCCCGGATTGTCCGGCTGCGCCTCCAATGAACACATCCTGACGACCATCGCCGTTCACGTCGGCAACGGCGGCACAGGGCCCTTCGCGGGATAACATTCTGAAACTGAGGCCTTCCTGATAAAAATCAACAAAAGGATCTTCGCGGTGGGCAACGAACGTACTGACGATCGGCTTCATAAGCGCCGTTGCTGTATTGTCGTATTGGTATGGGTTTTTAAGGGTGGTGGGATGCGCATCTTTCCAGGATAACTTCAGGAGCGTATCAATTGCAGGCGCATACACGGTCGTTTTTTGCCGATCCGGCCAAATGACTACAACTGAATCGACATGGTCCGTTTTGCCCAGGCCAAACACCATTTTATAGTCTACCGAAGATTGGAAACCGCGGGAGGGGTGTAACTGAACATTGAGTTGTTCGGCCCCCCGGTACACCGAAGTCATGGCGCCGATGGCAAACGTATTTTGATCCTTTCCTTGGAGGCTTACACTCAGGAAATGGGGTTTATGGTCTGTATTTTCTGCTTTATTGCGGTAAACAAAGGCCTCCTGGTTGACATTATTGATCACCAGATCGAGGTCGCCATCGTTGTCGAGGTCGCCATAAGCCGCGCCATTCGAGCAAGAAGGGGTGGTAAAGCCCCATTTTTCGCCGGCATCTTCAAACGTCAGGTCACCTTTGTTGTGAAAAGCCTTGTTGAGGATGGGTGTGGAGGGCATTCGATTCAGAATTTCATTGATTTGTTCTTTTTTACCGGTGAGCGCCATTTTTTGCACCACTTCATCAGCGAAAAAGTCGATAAAATCCTGGTTAATCACATCTTTATAAATGCCGTTACACACGTAAATATCGCGCAGGCCATCGTTGTCGGCATCGAACATCAGCGCGCCCCAGCTCCAATCGGAGGCCGCCACCCCGCTGAAATGGGCGATTTCGCTAAAAGTTTGGTCTTTATTATTGAGTTGAAGGCAGTTTTGCATGTATTGGTGGTAAAAACCGCGCTCTTGTTTCAGGCTGTAGATATTATAATTTTCAAAAACTGTGGTTGTTTTTAACCTGGTTTCGTCGGAGGGCAACATTTCGGTG